>NZ_JBNCLB010000006.1:0-274694 GCF_049841815.1 Micromonospora sp. DT233
GGACGCCTCGCGGCCTCGTGACGGGGGCCCGGTCCGACGCCATTCGTCGGACCGGGCCCCCGCCTTCGCGCCGCCCCGCCCCGCCCTTCGCGCCGCCCCGCCCCGCCCTTCGCGCCGCCCCGCCCCGCCCTTCGCGCCGCCCCGCCTCGCCCTTTGCGCCGCGCCGGCCGACCGGCGCGGGCATGATCGTCCGGACCGGGTATCCTGGTCTGGTTGTCCGCCTCCGGCCGGGTTCCCCCGGTCTTCGGCGGCACGACGCACGACCTCCTGCCACGGAAGTACCGTGGCCGCCTAGCCCACAGGAGGTGATGACGTCTTGCGTCATTACGAGATCATGGTGATCCTCGACTCCAGCCTCGAGGAACGCACCGTTGCCCCGTCGCTCGACACGTACCTGAACGTGATCCGGACCGCGGGTGGCTCGGTCGAGAAGACCGACGTGTGGGGCCGCCGGCGCCTCGCGTACGAGATCAACAAGAAGGCCGAGGGCATCTACGCCGTCATCGACCTGCAGGCCACGCCTGCGGCGGTGGCAGAGCTGGACCGTCAGCTGCGGCTCAACGAGTCCGTGCTGCGCACCAAGGTCATCCGTCCGGAGATGCGCTAAGCATCCCGGTTCCACCCGGTCCACACCCGGATCAGCCTCATCACTGTCGTACGGCTCTGCGAGTCTGTACGCCGAACGATGAGTGCGCGAGGAGATGGTAATGGCAGGAGACACCACCATCACGGTCATCGGCAATCTGACCGATGACCCTGAGTTGCGATTCACCCCCTCCGGGGCTGCGGTCGCCAAGTTCCGGGTCGCTTCGACGCCCCGGTTCATGGACAAGGCGTCCGGCGAGTGGAAGGACGGCGAGCCGTTGTTCCTCGCGTGCACGGTCTGGCGTCAGGCCGCCGAGCACGTCGCCGAGTCGCTGCAGCGCGGTGCCCGCGTGATCGTGTCGGGCCGGCTTCGTCAGCGGTCCTACGAGACCCGCGAGGGTGAGAAGCGCACCGTCATCGAGCTCGAGGTCGACGAGATCGGCCCGTCGCTGCGCTACGCCACGGCGAAGGTGCAGAAGATGTCCCGCTCCGGCGGGAGCGGTGGCGGCTTCGGTGGCGGTGGCGGTGGTGGCCAGGGCGGCGGCGGAGGCAACTTCGACGACCCCTGGGCATCGGCTTCGGCTGCACCAGCTCCCTCGCGCGGTGGTTCGGGTGGCGGCAACTTCGACGAGGAGCCTCCGTTCTAATGGCGCCGAGCGCCCGCGATCGCAAACCAGGAGCACGTTCGATGGCTAAGGCTGCGGCCCTTCGCAAGCCAAAGAAGAAGGTGAACCCGCTCGACAAGGACGGGATCACTTATATCGATTACAAGGACACCGCGCTGCTGCGCAAGTTCATCTCCGACCGCGGCAAGATCCGCGCGCGACGGGTGACCGGCGTGACCTCGCAGCAGCAGCGGCAGATCGCCCGCGCGGTCAAGAACGCCCGCGAGATGGCGCTCCTGCCGTACACGGCCACGGCCCGCTGAGAGGAGGCACCGACATGAAGATCATCCTGACTCAGGAGGTGTCCGGCCTCGGTGCCCCGGGCGACATCGTCGAGGTGAAGAACGGCTTCGGCCGTAACTACCTGCTGCCGCAGGGCTTCGCGATCGCCTGGACCAAGGGTGCGGAGAAGCAGGTCGCGGTCATCAAGCGGGCCCGCTCGGCCCGCGAGATCCGTGACCTCGACCACGCCAACGAGGTCAAGGCCCAGCTCGAGGGGCTGAAGGTCAGCCTGAAGGCCCGCGCCGGCGACGGCGGGCGGCTCTTCGGCTCGGTCACCCCGACCGAGATCGTCGACGCCGTCAAGGCGGCCGGCGGTCCGATCCTCGACCGTCGGCGGCTGGACCTGCCCAACCACATCAAGTCGTTGGGCTCGTACCCGGTCGGCATCAAGCTCCACCCCGAGGTGACCGCCAAGTTCGACCTCAACGTCGTTCAGGGCTGACACCCGACAGCACCACCCGCAGGGCCCGCACCGGTACGCCGGTGCGGGCCCTGCGCCGTCCGACCCGTCCGACCCGCGCATCGCGTAGATCATCGCCAAACAATTTTCTGTCCACAGGGTGTGGGTAGCGTTTCCCCAGCTCAGTGCGCTCCTGTGAGAAAAACTCCCACGGTTGTCCACAGGCTGTGCACAACCTGCACCCACGTTGTCCACCGGCATCCACAGGTTGTCCCAAGGCTCGTCCACCGGCACGGTTGAGTCGCTGACCTCGGGTTCCGTATGGTGACCTCTCGACCGCCGGTGCGATGACCCCCGATCGACCCGACCGGTCCGATCGGAAGTCGTCGCGTCCTGCGGCGAGCCGGTAGTTCGAACCGACGCAGCGGAGGGGGGACCCGTGTCGGTCACCGACGACATGCGGACGGAGCCACGGGGCGGCGGCCAACAACCCGCCCCGCCACAGCGGGAAGGCCAGTTCGAGAAGACCCCACCCCAGGACGTCGCCGCAGAGCAGTGCGTCCTCGGCGGCATGCTGCTCTCCAAGGACGCCATCGCCGACGTCGTGGAGATCCTGAAGTCCAACGACTTCTACCGACCGGTGCACGCCACCGTCTTCGACGCCATCCTCGACATCTACGGCCGGGGCGAGCCCGCCGACCCGATCACCGTGGCCGCCGCCCTGGCCAACTCCGGCGACCTGGCCCGCATCGGCGGCGCACCGTACCTGCACACCCTGATCGCGAGCGTGCCGACCGCCGCGAACGCCGCCTACTACGCGCGGATCGTCGGGGAGCGGGCGGTGCTGCGCCGCCTGGTGGAGGCCGGCACCAAGATCGTGCAGCTCGGCTACGGCACCGCCAACGGCGGCGGCCGGGACGTCGACGACATCGTCGACCTGGCCCAACAAGCCGTCTACGACATCACCGAACGCCGGGTCAACGAGGACTTCGCCGTCCTGGCCGACATGCTCCAGCCCACCCTGGACGAGATCGAGGCCGTCGGGGCTCAGGGCGGCATGATGACCGGGGTGCCGACCGGCTTCACCGACCTCGACCGGCTGCTCAACGGCCTGCACGCGGGGCAGCTCATCATCGTGGCCGGCCGGCCCGGTCTGGGGAAGGCGCTCGCGCTGGACACCCCGCTGCCCACCCCCGACGGCTGGACCACCATGGGTGAGGTCGCGGTCGGCGATCAACTTCTTGCGGCGGACGGCACCCCGACTACCGTCACGGCGGCATTCGAGGTGCGGCACGACCGCCCCTGCTACGAGGTCGAGTTCTCCGACGGCTCGATCATCGTGGCCGACGCCGAGCACCTGTGGAAGACCACCACCCGCGCCAGCCGTCGGCAGCCCGAAAGCCGTTTGCACCACCAGCGGCCCGAAACCTCGGTGGCGAACGTCCCGGCCGCCCAGGCGACGATCCGCGCGACTGCGCGACGGCTGGGCGCCCCGTTGCAGACCCTCGAACGGGTACGGCAGGTCGAACCGGGCGCGGGAGCGTCCGACGACGGCGTGGTGACGACCGCCCGGATCGCCGCCACGCTGCACGCCGGGACGGCGCGGAAACTCAACCACGCCGTCGAGAACTGCGCGCCGCTGCAGCTTCCCCCGCGAGATCTCGTGGTGCCGCCGTACACCCTCGGGGTGCGGCTCGGCGACGGGCGGGCCGGTGACATCCCGCCGGAATACCTGCGGGCCTCGGCGGACCAGCGCCGGGCGCTGCTCGCGGGGCTGATGGACAGCGCCGGCACGGTGGTCGCCGCCGGCGTCCTCCGCTACACCTCGACATCCCGACGGTTGATCGAGTGCGTACGGGAACTCGTCGTCAGCCTCGGCTACCGGTGCACGATCGACGAGACGCCCGTGCGAGAGGCCTCCTCGGTCGCGTACACCGTGAGTTTCTCGACCCCCGACACCGTCTTCCGGCGGCCGGAGAAGCATGCGGCGCACGCCGCGCGGCGTGCGCCGTTCCCGGAGGCCGGCACCACCTCGCGCTTCATCGTCGACGTCCGGCCGGTGCCGAGCGTCCCGGTCCGCTGCGTGACCGTGGACAACCCGGACCACCTCTACCTGGCCGGTCGGTCCATGATTCCGACGCACAACAGCACCGCCAGCATGGACTTCGCCCGCAACGCGGCCATCCGGGCCAACCAGGCGGCGGCGATCTTCTCGCTGGAGATGAGCAAGGTCGAGATCGTCATGCGACTGCTCTCGGCCGAGGCCCGAGTCCCGCTGCACGTGCTGCGCAGCGGCCAACTCTCCGACGACGACTGGACCAAGCTGGCCCGCTGCATGGGTGAGATCAGCGAGGCGCCGCTCTTCGTCGACGACACGCCCAGCATGAACCTGATGGAGATCCGGGCGAAGGCCCGCCGGCTCAAGCAGAAGCACGACCTGAAGCTGATCGTGGTCGACTATCTCCAGCTGATGACGTCGCCGAAGCGCACCGAGAGCCGCCAGCAGGAGGTCGCCGACCTGTCCCGTGGCCTCAAGCTGCTGGCCAAGGAGGTCGAGTGCCCGGTGATCGCGGTCAGTCAGCTGAACCGTGGCCCGGAGCAGCGAACCGACAAGCGACCCCAGCTGTCCGATTTGCGCGAATCTGGGTGCCTGACAGCGGAAACCAGGCTTCTCCGCGCGGACAACAATGCAGAGGTGACCCTGGGCGATCTCCTCGCTGACGAGGCCAAGGACATCCCCGTCTGGGCGCTCGACGAGAACCTTCGTTACGCCCCCCGCACCATGACCCACGTCTTCCCGAGCGGCTTCCGCGAGGTGTTCCGGATGACACTGGCGTCGGGAAAGCAGATCGATGCCACGGCCAACCACCCGTTCCTGACCTTCGCCGGTTGGGTGCCGCTCGGAGAGTTGGCCGCCGGTGTGCGTATTGCGACGCCGAGGCACGTCCCGCCCCCGCTTGCCACTAGGCCGTGGCCCGAGGCAGAGGTGACCTTGCTGGCGCATTTGCTCGGTGACGGCTCGTTCGTCCGGCGCCAGCCGATTAGGTACGCAAGCTGCGACGAACAGAATCTGCAAGCCGTTGCGGACGCGGCCAAGCACTTCGGCATCTCTGCTGTCCGGGACGACTACGCCGCCGCCAGGGTGACGACCCTGCGTCTTCCTGCCCCTTATCGGCTGGCCCGAGGCCGCCGGAATCCGGTGGCCGAATGGCTGGACGGGCTAGGGCTGTTCGGCCTCAGGTCCCACGAGAAGTTCGTGCCGCAGGCGGTCTTTGGCCTGCCCAAGGAGCAGATCACCACCTTTCTACGCCACCTCTGGGCGACTGACGGTTCCGTCTGCGTCAATAAGTCCGGCCGCGGTGGCAGGGTCTATTTCTCGTCAACCAGCCGACGAATGTTGGAGGACATCTCCCGTCTTCTCCTCCGGTACGGAATCACCGCCCGCCTCAAGGTTGTTCCGGTCGCCCGATACCGGGCTCAGTACACGCTCGACGTCTCAGGGCGGGACGACCAGCTTCGCTTTCTCCGGGAGATCGGGGTACACGGCGAGCGCGCAACCAACTGCACGGCCCTGCTGGCCGCGTTGGAGTCGCAGGAAAGCAATACCAACGTCGACACCGTGCCCACGGAGGTGTGGTCGGAGGTGCGTAGCATCCTCGTCGACCGAGGCATGAGCCATCGAGAGTTCGCCAAGGCGATCGACACACAGTTCTGCGGCAGCGCCTTATGGAAGTGCGCACCCAGCAGGTCCAGGCTGGCCAAGATTGCTGCGGTCCTCGACTCCGTGGACCTTGAGCTGCACGCCACCAACGACATCTTCTGGGATGAAATCGTTTCGATCGAGTCCATCGGTGAGCGTGACGTCTACGACGCGACCGTCCTTGGAACGCACAACTTCATCGCCAACGGTATCGCCACCCACAATTCCATCGAACAGGATGCTGACGTTGTAATCCTCTTGCACCGGGACGACTACTACGACAAGGAGTCGCCTCGGGCGGGCGAGGCGGATTTTATTGTCGCCAAGCACAGGAATGGGCCAACCGACTCCATCACCGTGGCCGCGCAGCTGCACCTCTCTCGCTTCGTCGACATGGCGATCGTCTGACCCGCAGGGCCGTCGGCAGGGGCACCCGCTGACCGGGCCGGTGCGGTGACCGGCCCGGCTACGGGAGGAAGCGGCAGCCCGGTCCTAGTCGAAGAGCTCGCCGAGGAAGCCGCCGTGCTTCTTCTTGCGGCGGTAGTGGCCGTGGTAGCCGTACTGCTGCTGGCCGTGCCCGCCGTAGGCGGGGGCGGCCGGCGGGTAGCCGTGCGCGGGCGGCGGCGGGGGCGGAACCGCGCCGTACCCCGGCTGGTGGGCGGGCGGCGGAGGCGGCGGGTAGCCACCGGGCGCCGGAGGCCGCTGACCCGGGTTCGGGGCACCCGGTGGCTGCTGGCGGTTCCAGTTCGCCTCGGCCTCGAAGAGCTTCTCCAACTCGCCGCGATCCAGGAAGATCCCCCGGCATTCGCCGCACTGGTCGATGACGACCCCGCTGCGTTCGTACTGACGCATGTCTCCGTGACACTTCGGACAGGTGAGCTGCATCGTTCGAAGGTACCTGGTCAGTCACCCGATCGTGGTGAGCGTCCGGGTCACCTCGTCGTCGGAGACCTCATGGAAGTCGTCGTAGTAGCTGCTGACCGAGCCGAAGTCCGCCGGTCGCCGTACGCAGACGACCTGGTCGGCCTCCGCGGCCAGCAGCCGGTATGCGTCCTCGGCCCCGACCGGGACCCCGACGACGACCCGGCGGGCGCCGAGCTGCCGGGCCACCTGCACGGCGGCGCGGGCGGTGGCGCCGGTGGCCAGCCCGTCGTCCACGACGACGGCGAGTCGCCCGGTCAGGTCCAGTGGCGGGCGGCCGGCCCGGTAGCGACGTTCCCGACGCTCCAGTTCGGCCTGTTCGTGGCGCTGCACCCCGTCGATCTCCTCGGGGCCGAGGCGGGCGGCCAGGGGGTCGTTGAGCACCCGCACGCCGTTGGGGCCGAGCGCGCCGAAGGCGACCTCGGGCGCGGTGGGGAGCCCGAGCTTGCGTACCACCAGCACGTCGAGCGGGGCGCGGAGCCGCTCGGCGACCACCTGGGCCACGGGCACCCCGCCCCGGACCAGGCCGAGCACGATGACGCCGGGCTCGCCGGCCAGCCCGGCGAGCTGTTCGGCGAGGAGCCGCCCGGCGTCCGCCCGGTCGCGGTAGGTGGTCGTCATGACTCAGGTGTACGCCCTGCCGGGGCGGGCGCGCCGGAAGTCGGCAGAAGACCCCCGGTGGGTGGGGGCGCGGCGGCCGGTTCGCGGCAGGTCAGCGCGGGCACCCAGGCCAGCAGGGCGATCGGGTAGAGCAGGTACCCGAAGCGGGTCGACGGCATGAGGACGATCGCGGCCAGCAGCCCGTACCCGCAGATGGCTGCGGTGGCGGCGGCCGTGCGGGGCGGGCGGCGCAGCAGCCGGACGGCGATGCCGACGCCGACGGCGACCAGCAGCGCGGCGGCGACGGCCCGGCCGGCGGGCAGGGCGGTCGCGATCAGGTGGCCGGGCAGCGGGGACTGCGCCGGGCTGGTCACCAGGCCGTGGCCGAGCGGGAAGCGCAGCACGTTCTCGACCAGGGCGTCGCGGTCGACGAGGAGGGCCGGGAGCAGGGCGAGCGCCGGCACCCCGAGCGCCCCGGCGGCGAGTCGCCCGCTGCGGCGTCGGGTCGCCGCCCAGGCGATGAGCACGAGGGCGACCGGCCAGGCGAGGAGCTTCAGCGCGCCGGCCACCCCGACGGCCAGGCCGGCGCGCCCGGGCCGGTCGGCGGCGGCGAGGGCGAGGGCCAGCAGGCAGAGGGCGAGCACCGGCAGGTCATCGCCGCCGGTGGCCAGGGTGAGGGCGCAGATCGGCAGGACGGTGGCGGCCTGCACGCCGCGCAGCGCCACGGACCGGTCGGTGCGGGTGGCGGGGTCGCCGGGGTGCAGGGCGCGCACCGCCAGGGCGAGGGCCAGCGCGGTGGCCACCGCGAACCAGACGCGGGCGTCGGTCCACCAGCCGTCGGCGACGGCGCGGGGCAGCCCGAAGAGGGCCATTCCGGGCTGGTACGGGGTGTAGCCGAGCAGCCGTTCGGCGGCGGGGAGGGCGGCGATGGCGTCGTGCCCGAGGTAGGGGGTGCCGGTCTCGACGAGGCGGTGGCCGGCCTGCTCGACGACGATCACCTCCTCCTGTGCCCGGTCGGCCCGCCCGGCCGCGCGCTGGACGCTCTGCAGGACCAGGGGCAGCCCGGCGGTGGTGGCCCAGGCGAGGCCGGTGAGCGCCCAGCGGCCGGGCCGGCCGGCCAGGGGCGAGGCGGGGTGGCGGCGACGTAGGGCCAGTTGGCCGGCGACGGCGAGGGCTCCGGCCAGGTAGCCGAGGGCGGCGACCGAGCCCCAGGCCCGGTGCGGTGTGAGGGTGGAGGTGGCGGCGGTGATCGCCGCGAACGCGGCGGAGGCGGCGTAGAGGCCGAGGTCGAGGGGGAGACCGCCGGCGGCCCGGTCGACTTTGCGCCATCCGGCGCGGAGGCGGGCGGGCCGGTCGACGGTGGCGGTCACGCGGGCAAGTGTGGCAGACGTTCGGTGCGGCCCCGGCCGCCCTGGCGGCGGCCGGGCGGGAGCCGGAGCACGGCGCCCGCGTCGTGCAGCGGTGGGGCGAGGGTGCCGGGGCGTCCGTCGAAGCCGCGGTGCAGCGCCGACAGCAGCGTTCCGGCCGGGACCGGTCGGCCGAAGAGGTGGCCCTGGCCGGAGACGCAGCCGGCCTCCCAGAGTGCGCGGCGTTGCGGCTCGCTCTCCACCCCCTCGGCGACGACGGTGAGCCCGAGGCTGCGACCGAGGTCGAGGGTGGAGCGGATGACGGCGGCGGCCTCGGCCGAGGTGTCCATAACCGACACGAAGCTGCGGTCGATCTTCAGCTCGTGGACCGGGATGCGGGAGAGCAGGGAGAGCGACGAGTAGCCGGTGCCGAAGTCGTCCAGGGCCAGCCGGATGCCCTCGTCGCGTAGTCGGGTGAGCACCCGGTCGACGACGTCGAGCTGGCTGAGGGTCAGCGTCTCGGTCAGTTCCAAAACCAGCCGGTCGGGTGGCAGGTCGTGGGCGCGTAGCCGGGCCAGCACCGCGCCGGGGAAGCGGGGGTCGAGCAGGCTGCGGGGGGAGACGTTGACGGCCACGGCCAGGTCGAAGCCGGCGGCCCGCCAGCTGTCGGCGGCGATGAGTGCCTGGTCGAGGATCGCCTCGGCGAAGGCCGGAAGCAGGCCGGAGCGTTCGACGGCCTCCAGGAAACGCAGCGGGTCGATCATGCCGTGCACCGGGTGGTGCCACCGGGCCAGGGCCTCGGCGCTGGTCACCTCGCCGGTGGCGAGGTCGACGATCGGCTGGAAGTTGACGGTGAACTCGTGGTCGGCGACCGCGCGGGGCAGCTCACCGCCGAGGGCGAGTCGGCCGAGGTCGGCGGTGTCCCGGGTCGCGGCGTACGTGCTGATGCGTTGGCCGGCCCGCTTGGCCTGGTACATCGCCACGTCGGCGCGGCGCAGCAGCTCGGCGACCCCGCCGTCGGTCGGCGCGACGGCGATGCCGCCGCTGGCCTCGACGCTGATCCGCATGCCCTCCAGGTCGAGCGGTTCGCGCAGCGCGGCCAGCAGCGCCTCCGCGCGGTGCGCCGCGACCGCCGGGGCGGGCAGGCCGCGCAGGAGCACGGCGAACTCGTCGCCGCCGAGTCGGGCCACCAGGTCGCCGTCCTGGGCGGCGCCGCGCAGCCGTTCGGCGACCTGGATGAGCACCTGGTCGCCGGCGGAGTGGCCGAGGGTGTCGTTGACCTCCTTGAAGTGGTTGAGGTCGATCAGCATGAGGGCGGTCACCCCGTCGGCGTGCCGGGTGTCGAGCTGCGCGCGGCCCTGTTCCAGCAGGCGTCGCCGGTTGGCCAGGCCGGTCAGCGGGTCGTGGGTCGCCGCGTAGGCGTGTTCGTCGGCGACGCGGGCCAGCTCGGCGTACGCCTGCGCGTTGCGCATGGAGGTGCAGAGCGCGGAGGCGAAGGTGCGCAGGATGTACTGCTCGCGTTCGGAGAACCGGACCGGGCCACGGAATCGGAGCCGGAGCGTGCCGACGTCCACGGCGCGGTCGTGGCCTTCGAGGCGTACTTCGATCGTCGAGCCGCCCACGGCGCTGTTCGGCTCGGCGGGCCCGTCGTAGGTGCGGGTGCCGGCGGCCCCGCGCACGGTGCGCTCGCCCTCGCGCAGCGCGATCTCCACCTCGTCGGCGGAGAAGAGCGCGGCCGCCTGGGTGACGGCGGTGGTGAGGACCTTGTCGAGGTCGACGACGTTGAGTGCGTCGGTGGTCCGGGCCAGGCGTTGCCAGGCGTCGCGTTCGAACCTGCTGTGTATGCGGCTGGAGTAGGTCAGGTGCAGGCTCAGCACCAGCGGTGGCACGACGATGAGGAAGCTGGGATTGCTGTGCAGGATCAGCAGGGTGGAGACGGTGACCAGGAGCCGGGCGGCGGCGCTGGCCGTGCGCAGGTCGAGGTTTTCCCAGAAGAGGTGCCGGGCCGGGGTCCGGGTGGCGAGCGCGATCACCGGCAGGGTGAGCGCCTCGTCGAGCACCACGACGATCAGGTACGCCAGGACGAGCGTCCAGACCGCGCGGTTGAGTGAGCCGGTCAGGGGCCAGGCCCACCCGGCCAGCGTGAGCACGCTGCCGGCGACGGCGGCGAGCGACATCTCCTTGGCGATGCCGAAAACGATCTTGAGTGGCTTGAGCCCGCGCAGCACCCGGGCGATGATCATGCCCAGCCCGGTGGCGAGGATCATCCACGGCAGCGGGGCGACCGCGACGCCCACCACGATGGCCACCTCGGTCCAGGAGACGCCGTGGGTGGTGGCCCGGATGCGGACCCGCACGTTGACCGTGGCACCGACCGCCACCAGGAAGGTGAGGCTGGCGGCCCGGACGAGGTCCCGGGTGTCGGGCATGCCGTCGAGGGCGATGGTGCGCACGCTCAGCAGGGCGGCTGCCGTGGCCACGAACACGACGAGACCGACAAGCAGCATGAGCCGCCGATCGGTCCCACTGTCGCGTGTGACGGTCCGAGTCACGTTTTTCCTTCTGGCGTGCCCTGCTTCGTCGCGGTCCGTATTTCGGAACTCTACGGCCGGTCAGCCTTCAGTGGAAGGCCGTTCAGAGCCAGTCGTGGCTGCGCATGATTTCGCCTTTCGTCCGGGGATCCGATGGGGTGCCGGGAGCCCGTGGGGCCGCCCGACAGGAAGGAGCCTAAGGGGGCTTTGGCGGAGTTGATAGCTTTTCATGTCCATATGCGCAGTATGAGCGAATGCGCCGACGCATTGTCACTCACCGTTCCCGCGTGGAGACGCAATGCCAATGGTGCGGGGCTTCCCGCCCCCGATTATCCGGGTGCGGTTCCCGACTGTCCCTCCCCGGTCGGCGCGGAAAGTAACCCGGGTTCGGCTGCTGCCGCTGTCGCCTTCGGCGGCTCTCCTCGCCAAGTCGGCGAGCGCTCCCCGCAATGCGCCGCAGCGGACCGATACTTGCCGCAAACGGTTGAGCAAAAAGCCTTCTTTACGGGTTTTATCAACTCTTGCGAAAAATGCAGGGATATCCGGAGCTGGGAGCCCTCCCAGTCCGGGCCCCCTTGCGGCTTCGCCCGGCTCTCTCGGTTCTCGCCGCACGGCCGGTCGTTCCATCGGTCGCTCGAATGGTGTCGGGCCCCCGCCGGCCGACGTCGCGAAGTGTCGACTCCGCGCCTCTTCGCGGTCCGAATGGTATCGCCGCGAAATGGGACGGGGTGTCATCGCGTAATGGGATGTGGCCATTCCGCTGGAGGCCCTCGACCGATCGGTGGGGCGCGGCGACCGGCCGGCGAGGAACGCCCGCTCGGACGATAGGCTCCACCCGTGACCGATCCCGGGCAGCTCACCCACGTCGACGCGGCGGGTGCGGCCCGCATGGTCGACGTCGCCGACAAGACGGTGTCCGGCCGGCGAGCGGTGGCCGCCGGTCGACTGCGGACCACCGCCGAGGTGGTCGACCTGCTGCGCCGCGACGGGTTGCCCAAGGGCGACGCGCTCGCCGTCGGCCGGATCGCCGGCATCATGGGCGCGAAGCGGACCCCGGACCTGATCCCGCTCTGCCATCCGATCGCGCTGCACGGGGTGACGGTGGACCTGGCGCTGACCGACGACACCGTCGAGATCACCGCGACGGCACGGACCGCCGACCGCACCGGGGTGGAGATGGAGGCGCTGACCGCCGTGGCGGTGGCCGGCCTCGCCCTGGTCGACATGGTCAAGGCGGTCGACCCGGCCGCGTCGGTCGACTCGGTGCGGGTGCTGCGCAAGGAGGGCGGCAAGACCGGCCTCTGGACCCGCCCGCAGGACCGGCCGTGATCCGCGCCCGGGTGCTCGTCGCCTCCGGCCGCGCCTCGGCCGGCGTCTATGCCGACACCAGTGGCCCGCTGCTCGTGGCCGGGCTGCGGGAGCTGGGCTGCCAGGTCGACGACCCGGTGGTGGTGCCCGACGGCGAGCCGGTCGGCGTGGCGCTGCGGGCCGCCCTCGCCGACGGGGTCGACGTGGTGCTGACCAGCGGCGGGACCGGGATCACCCCCACCGACCGGACCCCGGAGGTGACCCGGGCGCTGCTCGACTACGAGATCCCCGGCATCGCCGAGGCGATCCGCGCGTACAGCCGGGACCGGGTGCCGACGGCGGCGCTCTCCCGGGGCCTCGCCGGGGTGGTCGGCCGGATGTTGGTGGTCAACCTGCCCGGCTCCACCGGCGGCGCCCGCGACGGCCTCGCCGTGCTCGGCCCGATCCTCACCCACGCCGTCGATCAGCTCCGCGGCGGCGACCACTGACGCAGCGGCGGGCACTGACGGCGCAGCGGCGGGCACTGACAAGGCGACGGGCACTGACGGGCCCGTCCCGGGCCGTGCGGCGATAGGCTCGGCCGGTGAGCACGGAAACCGCGTCCGCCGCGGAACAGGCAGCCGCACCCCCGCCGGCCGGCTGGGAGGAGGCCCGCTGCCGGGTGTACGCCGTCGGGCTGGCCGCCGCGCTGCCCGCCGTGAGCCGGCCGCTGCCCGACGCCGACGGGCACACCCTCGCCGAACCGCTGACCACCCGCACCGACCTGCCGGCCTTCCCCACCTCCAGCGTGGACGGCTGGGCGGTGCGCGGGGCCGGGCCGTGGCGGATCGTCGGCCGGGTGCTGGCCGGCGGCAGTCCGCCCCCGTTGGCCGAGGAGGGCAGCACCGTCGAGATCGCCACCGGCGCGATGGTGCCCGAGGGCGTCACCGCGATCCTGCGGGTCGAGGAGTCCACCCGGACGGCCGACGGCCGGGTCGCCGGCACCCCCCGGGCCAACCCGGAGTGGCGGCGGCCGGGCGAGGAGGCGTACGCGGGGGAGGAACTGCTCCCCGCCGGCACCCCGGTGGACCCGGCGCTGATCGGGCTGGCCGCCTCCTGCGGGCACGACACCCTGCGGGTCCGCCGCTCGCCCCGGGCCGCGCTGCTGGTCTTCGGCGACGAGCTGCTGACCTACGGGCCGCCGGCCGACGGCCGGGTCCGCGACGCCCTCGGCCCGGCCGTGCCGGCGTGGCTGCGCCGGTACGGCTGCCAGGTGCGCCCGGCCGACGTGACCGGCCCGGTGGCCGACACGCTGCCGGCGCACGTGGCGGCCCTGCGGCAGGCGCTCGACGCCGCCGACCTGGTCTGCACCACCGGCGGGACGATGCACGGCCCCGTCGACCACCTGCACCCCGCCCTGGCGGCGCTCGGCGCGGACTACGTGGTCAACACGGTCGCGGTCCGCCCCGGCTTCCCGATGCTGCTGGCCCGGCTGTCGCACCCGGACGGGCGGCCCCGGTTCGTCGCCGGCCTGCCCGGCAACCCGCAGTCGGCGATCGTCGCGCTCGTCTCGCTGGTCGCCCCGCTGCTGGCCGGGTTGCAGGGCCGGTCGATGCC
This sequence comes from Micromonospora sp. DT233, assembly GCF_049841815.1. Classification (NCBI taxonomy): domain Bacteria; kingdom Bacillati; phylum Actinomycetota; class Actinomycetes; order Micromonosporales; family Micromonosporaceae; genus Micromonospora; species Micromonospora sp. DT233. The sequence goes on from NZ_JBNCLB010000006.1 coordinate 13,935, forward strand.
GGCGCTGCCGCACGCCACCCTCGCCGAGCCGGTGCCGGGCCGGGGTGATCACACCCATCTGGCCCTGGTACGGCTGGACCGGGCCGCCGGCACCGCCCACCCCCTCCGGCACGTCGGCTCGGCGATGCTGCGCGGGCTGGCCGGCGCGGACGGGTTCGCCGTCATCCGGCCGGGCGGCACGGGCGAGCCCGGCGCGCGGGTGCCGATCGTGCCGCTGCCCCTGCTTCCGGGGGAGCGGGCCTGGTGACGATCGAGGAGGCGACGATCTTCGGCACGGTCACCGACGCGCCGCTGGACCTGGCCGCGCACGAGGCGGCCGTCGCCGACCGGCGGGCCGGCGCGGTGGTGTCGTTCCAGGGCGTGGTCCGCGACCACGATCACGGCCGCGACGTGACCAGCCTGGAGTACGAGGGGCACCCGAGCGCCGCGGCGGTGCTCCGGGAGGTCGCCGCCGAGGTGGCCGCCGACCCGGACGTGTACGCGGTGGCGGTGTCGCACCGGGTCGGCCCGCTCGACGTCGGCGACGTGGCGCTGGTCGCGGCGGTGAGCACGGCGCACCGGGCCGCCGCGTTCGCGGCCTGCGCCCGGCTGGTCGACGAGGTGAAGGCGCGGCTGCCGATCTGGAAGCGTCAGGTCTTCGCCGACGGCACCGAGGAGTGGGTCAACTGCCCCTGACACGCCGCCGCGATTGACGCGGGATTAGCGGCGGCCGGGAGCCACCGGTCCCGGCCGTGGGTCAGCGGCGGCCGTGGGCCAGCAGGGCGCGGCCGAACCGGTCGGTGTAGAAGGCCGGCTCCGCGCCCGGCCGCCACGGCAGTGCGGCGACCAGCACGATCAGGGCCACCGCCAGGGAGTTCTCCATCAACGCGCCGAAGAGCCCGTCCTGGTAGTGCGACACCTCGGGAAGCTGGTGCTCGTAGGGCCAGATGGGCGAGATGAGGAACAGCAGGTAGAGCCCGAGCGCGGCCACCCCGTGCCGCAGGCCGGTGAGCGTCGGGTACCAGATCGGCGGGCGCAGCCCGTTGACGCCGGGTGGGCCGCCGTACGACGAGGCCTGGCTGGCGCGCTGCACCGGCCCCCGGCTGGCTTCCCGGCGGCGCACCGCGGCGTCGGCCAGCACGATGATCGCCGGGATGACCCAGACCAGGTGGTGTGACCAGGAGATCGGGCTGATCACGTTGGCGGTGAGCCCGACCAGGGTGAACGCGGTCAGCTCGTCGCCGTCGGCGCGGGCGCTGGCCGCCCGGGACAGCCCGAGGGCCAGCAGCAGCACCGCGAACGCCAGCCAGAGCAGCCCGGGGGTCTCGATCGAGTCGTAGAGCCGGGCCAGCAGGCCGGCCAGCGACTGGTTCGGCGTCATGTCGGCAGCGCCCACCCGCTCGGTCTGCCACAGCACACTGCCGAAGTACGCCCGCGACTCGGTGCCGACGAACGCGAAGCTGGCCAGGGTCACCCCGATCGCGGTGCCGACCGCCGTGGCCGCCGCCCGCCACTGCCGGGTGATCAGCAGGTACGCGATGAACAGGGCGGGGGTCAGCTTGACCGCCGTGGCCAGGCCGATGCCCGCCCCGGCCCAGGCCCCGCTGAACACGAAGCGGCGCAGCGGCCCGTCGGTGGGGTCGAAGCGGGTGCCCCGCCGGGCCCGCCAGCGCAACCCGATCAGGTCGGCCATGATCAGTGCGAAGAGCAGCAGGTTGACCTGCCCGTAGCCGAGGGTCTCGCGGCCCGGCTCGATGGCCAGCGCCAGCGGCGTGGCGATGGCAACGGTGAGCCAGAGCGGCCAGCCGAGCCGGTCGACGACCGGTCGCAGCAGGCCGGCCAGGACGAGGGCGAGCGCGCCGATGCTGGCCAGCGCGTTGAGCCAGCCGGCGGCGTCCACCGGCAGCAGCGCCATCGGCAGCATGACCAGCCCGCCGAAGGGTGGATAGGTGAAGCCGAGCGTGGTGGCGGGGGCGATGAATTCGTACAACTCGTTGCCGTTGGCCCACCAGACCACCGCGCCGTGGTAGATCTTCATGTCGAAGAAGTTGTACGGTCGGCCGAAGGCGCCGGCCGCGAGCCAGGCGGCGTACGCCACGGTGGCGACCACGCCGGCCCGCAGCGCGGTCCTGCGGTCGATGCGACGCGTCACCCGGCGGATCGGGGCAAGGCGGTCCATCCGTCGTCCGACGGTCGCCGGCATGGCGTGGCCACCCCCATACCAAGCTCGTCCTACCCGTCCAGGTCCCGCACGGAGCCTAGAACGGCGCCTCACGTTGTTGCCTCCCGCGTTATGCGACCGTGTCCGATCCCACACTGGTTTTTTACATTTCCACCGCGTTAACGGCTACCGGGTGGTTCAGGTAATTCGCGGCCTTACGGGGGGTGGGCCTTGGGAGGGGAGGCGTCGTACCGCAGGTCAGCCGGGCAGCCGCCGGGCGGTGGCCGCCGATCGTACGGCGATGCGGGCCTCTCGGCGGGCGGTCCGGACGGCGCGCTGCACCGACCGTCGCGAGTGGCCGATCCGGTGGCCGGTCCGCCAACGCAGACCCGGCTTGCCCTCGGTGTCCGCGGCGGCCAGCAGCAGCCCGCCGAGGATCCCGACGTTCTTCATGAAGTGCAGCTGGTGCTGGGCCCGTTCGGCCGGCTCCTTCTGCCAGAAGGCGTGACCGGCGAGGGTGGTGGGGACCAACGTGCCGGCGAGCAGCAGCGCGGCCGGCCGGGTGAACCGCCCGGTGGCCAGCATCAGCCCGCCGACGAGCTGGGCGGCCGCGTTGGCCCGGATCAGCGACTCGGTGTCGGTGGGGAGGTTGGGGGAGGCCTGCTGGAGCAGCGGGGCGACGCGGTCGGTGATCGGCTTCGCGTTCGGGACCAGCGGCGTCGGGTTCCGGAGACTGCGGACGCCGCCGACCACGAAGATGCCGCTCAACATGACGCGGGCGAGGGAGCGTACGGGCTTCATGCACACAGTCATACCCCGCCACGCGGCCGGCCACCCCTGCAACGGCCCGATCCGATCGGCCGACGTGGACCCCACACGCAGCCATGATCACCCAACGCCACGCCGATCGGACCGACCGTCGCTGGTGGATCGGGCGGGGCCGGTAGTCTCGCCCGGTGACCACGCTGCGGCTGCGCCCCGAGGACCCGGCCGACACCGGCCCGATCCGCCGGCTGCTGGCGGCGGCGTTCGCCCGCCCCGACGTGCGCTCCCCGCCCGAGGTGGGCTTCGTCGAGGAGCTGCGCGGCACCGACGCCTGGATTCCCGAGCTGGCCATGGTCGCCGAGTACGGCGGCGAGGTGGTCGGGTACGCCCTGCTCACCCGCGTCCGGCTGGTCCACCCGACCGGCACGGCCCCGGCGCTGGCCCTCGGCCCCGTCGCGGTCGCGCCGCACCGGCAGCGGCTCGGGCACGGCACGGCGGTGGTGCAGGCCGCCCTGGACGCCGCCACCGAGCTGGGCGAGCGCCTGGTGGTGGTGCTCGGTGACCCGGCCTACTACCGGCGGTTCGGCTTCACCCGCGCTGACCGGATGGGGCTGAGCAGCCCATGGTCCGGCCTCGGTGAGCCGTGGCAGGCGCTGGTCCTGCCGCCCAGCGCCAGCGGGGAGGGCCCGGTGCCCCGCGGCGAGGTGCGCTTCCCGCCACCCTGGTCCAAGATCTGACCGCTGCGCGGTGGGCGTGGCGACGCCGCTGCGGCGGCCCGTAGGCGCTGGTCAGAGGGGCTGGGTGCGCAGGTAGCGGCCGAAGTGCGGCACCGTGAAGGCCACCGTGCCGCGCTCACCGGAGTAGATCAGCCCCTTCTTGATCAGCGCGTCGCGGGCCGGGGAGAGGCTGGCCGGCTTGCGCTCCAGGGCGCGGGCGATCTCGGCGGTCGGCACCGCCGCGTCCATGTCGTCCCGGCCGCCCGCGTCCCCCTCGACCAGCGACAGCGTCGCCATCGCCCGCATGTACTCGCGCTCGGCGGGGGTGGCCCGCTCGAACCGGGAACCGAAGAAGCCCACGGCCAGCTCGGCCTCCGCCTCGGGGGCGGCGACCCGCACGTCCGCCGCCGTGATCGGCGAGCGCGGCGCGTGGTCCCAGGTCGCCTTGCCGTACGCCTGCACGAAGTACGGGTACCCCCCGGAGGACTCGTAGAGCAGGTCCAGCGCCTTCGCCTCGTACTCGACGTCTTCCCGCTCGGCCGGGGCGCAGAGCGCCCGGTCGGCGGCGATCCGGTCGAGCCGGTCGATGCGCTGGTAGCGGAAGAGCCGCTCCGAGTACGACTTGGCGGCGCTGAGCACGGCCGGCAGGTGCGGCAGCCCCGCGCCGACGACGATCAGCGGCGCGCCGAGCTGGGAGAGCTCGTGGCAGGCGGCGCAGAGCGCCGAGACGTCCTCGGCCCCGACGTCCTGCATCTCGTCGATGAAGATCGCGATGCCGGTGCCGACGTCGGCGGCCACGGCGGCGGCGTCGGTGAGCAGCTCCACCAGGTCGATCTCGATGTCCCCGGAGTCGGCCCGCCCGGTGGCGGCCGGCACGTCGATGCCGGGCTGCCAGCGGTCGCGCAGCTTCGGAGCGGCGCCGCCCCGGCCGGTGGGGGCGGGGCGCTGGGCGAACGCCTTCAACACCCCGAGGAACGCGTCGATGCGGTCCGGGGCGCGGTGCCGGGGCGCGAGCTCCCGCACCGCCATGTGCAGGGCGGCGGCGATCGGGCGGCGCAGCGACTGGTCGGGCCGCGCCTCGATCTTGCCGCTGCCCCAGAGGTGGTTGATGGCCTGCGAGCGCAGCGTGTTGAGCAGCACGGTCTTGCCGACCCCGCGCAGCCCGGTGAGCATCAGGCTGCGCTCGGGGCGGCCCCGCGCGATGCGCTCCAGCACCACGTCGAAGACGCCCAGCTCCCGCCCCCGCCCGGCGAGCTCGGGCGGGCGCTGGCCGGCGCCCGGCGCGTACGGGTTGCGGACCGGATCCACGAATCGCAGAGTATCCGCCCGTCTAGCGGGCAGGCTAGACATCCGTAGAGGACGCTACCGGCGTGTCGCCCCGCGCCCGCCCGTCCGGCCGTCGAGTCGAAACTAGGGCTCTCTAGCGTCCACGCTAGACGGCCCTAGTTTCGGCTACAGCTGGTTCGCCGCCCGGCGATCTCAGCGGGCCTTCAGGCAGAGCACGAAGTCGAGGGTGTCGAGCTGACTGTCGAAGAAGTACCAGTTGGTGTACCCCTTCACCTTCGCGCACTTCGCCTCGGCGTCCTTCTCGCCCCCGGTCTGCCCATCGAAGCGGCGCAGCACCTCGTACGTCTTCGCCGCGCACGGCGCGATCAGCAGCTTGGGCTTCCCGTCCGCCGTCCCCGCGTTGCGGACGCACTGCCCGGCCTTGACGAAGCGGGGGTCGGCCGACGACTCGGGCGCTGCGGCGGTCGGGGCGGGCGACGTCGGAGACGCCGATTCGTCCTCCTGCGGCGTCGGCTGGCCGGTCGGCCCGGCCTGCCCGGTGCCGGGGGTGCCGGCCGGCTCGTCCCGGCCGAGCAGGTACCACGCCAGCGAACCGCCGCCGAGCAGCAGCACCAGCAGGGTGACCAGCACGGCGAGCAGCGGCCCCCGGCGACCGCCCCGGCCCGGCGGCGACGCCGGCGCGACCTGCCGGCCGCCCGAGAAGGGCCCGGCGCCATACGCGCCCGGCTCGCTCGGCTGCGGCCCCGCCGGGTACGCGCCGCCGGACCGGTCCGGGTACTGCCCCGGCTGATACGGGCCGGCGGGCTCGCCCGGATACGGTCCGGCGGTCCGAGACGGGAATGCGCCGGTGGGCTCGTCGGGCCAGCCCGGGTAGGGGCCGGCTGGCGCGCCGCCCCCGTGCGGTGCCGGAGGGCCCGGCCGGTACACCTCGGGTTCGTGCGGCCGGGGGTCGCGTCGGTCCCACGGATCAGATTCGTGCGGCCGGGGGTCGGGCCGACCCCACGGGTCGGAGTCGTGGGGCCGGGGGTCCGGTCGGCCCCACGGGTCGGGCTGCGGGTCACGGGCCCACGGCTCGGCGGGCGCGTCGTACCCGTCGTCCGGCCCCCGTCCGGGCCACGGCCCGGCGGGACGCTCACCCGGTGGTCCGTAGTTCGACATGCAACCCCTCCTGCCCGAGCGGCGAGGCCGCCAATTAATTCCGGCGCGCCGACGCCGTGGTCACCGTAACGTGGTCAACCGATGACATCACCCCCTCAGGGTGCGACGGCATCGACCGGTCCGCCCGTCGCCGATGGCCCGAGCCCGCCCGCCGAACCCGGCGCGACCACCCGCCCGCCGGTCCGACCTGGGCTGATCTGGGCCGCGCTGGTCGTCGTCTACGTGTTGTGGGGCTCCACCTACCTGGGCATCCGGGTCGCGGTGGAGTCGCTGCCGGCGCTCACCTCGGCCGCCCTCCGCTTCGCCGCGGCCGCCGTCGTGCTCGCGCTCATCCTGCGGATACGCCGCAAAGCGGGCGCGCTGCGCGTCGACCGGCGGCAGCTCGGCTCGGCGGCGCTGGTCGGGGTGCTGCTGCTGGCCGGCGGCAACGGGCTGGTGGTGCTCGCCGAGGCCGGCCCGCCCGGGTCGGCCGTGCCCTCGGGCGTGGCCGCGCTGCTGGTCGCCACCGTCCCACTGCTGGTCGTCCTGCTCCGCGCGGCAACGGGGGACCGGCCGAGGTTCTGGACCTTCGCCGGGGTGAGCCTCGGCTTCCTCGGGCTGGTTCTGCTGGTGCTGCCCACCGGCGGGTCGGCGGCCGTGCCGGTGGCCGGTGCGCTGACCGTGGTCGCGGCGGCGGCCAGCTGGTCGGTGGGCTCGTTCCTCTCCAACCGCCTGCCCATGCCGGCCGACCCGTTCGTCGCCACGGTCTACGAGATGCTCGCGGGCGCTATGGCGCTCGCCGTGCTCGCCGCCGTCCGGGGCGAGCTGCGCGACTTCGACCCCGGCCAGGTGACCGGCCGGTCCTGGCTGGCCCTGGCGTACCTCATGGTCGCCGGCTCGTTGGTCGCCTTCACCGCGTACGTCTGGCTGCTGCACCACGCGCCGATCTCGCTGGTCTCCACCTACGCGTACGTGAATCCGGTCGTCGCGGTCGCGCTCGGCGCGCTGCTGGCCGCCGAGCCGGTGACGGCCTCGGTGCTGCTCGGCGGCGCGGTGATCGTCGCCGGGGTGGCGGTGGTGGTCAGCACGGAACGCCCACGACGGCCCAGCGGGGCGGCGGGCCGGGCACCCCGGCGGTAACGTCCGGCCGGTGTCCGCCGGCCTGCCGCTCTCCCTCGCGGCGCTCGGCGCGCTGGCCGGCGCCGGCACCCCGTGGCTGGCCACCCGCTGCACCGCCCGGTTCGCCGGCACGCCCTTGGTGTCGACCACTGTGCCCCGCCGGTGGGTGCCCTGGGCGGCGGTCGGTGCGGCGGTCTTCGGCGGGCTCGGCGTCGCGCCGGGCGTGGGGGCGGCGTTGCCGGCGTTCCTCGCGGTGGCCGCGATCGGGCTGGTGCTCGCCGCCGTCGACCTGGCCTGCCTGCGGCTGCCCGACCCGCTGGTCGGGTTGGCCGCGCTCGCCGCACTGGCCGGCCTGGGCGCGGCGGCGGCCATTACCGGTCGGCCGGAGCGGCTCCTCGGCGCGCTGGCCGGGGCGGCGCTGTCGTTCGCGGCGTACGTGCTGCTGGCGCTGCTGCCCGCTTCCCGGCTCGGCTTCGGCGACGTCAAGCTCGCCGCCGTGCTGGGCCTGCTGCTCGGCTGGCTGGGCGGGTCGGCGCTGCTGACCGGGCTGCTCCTGCCGCACGTGCTGCACGGGCTGGCCGTGCTCGCCCTGCTGGCGACCCGCCGCGCCCGCCGCGACACCCTGCTCCCCCTGGGCCCGGCACTCCTGGCAGCCACCTGCCTAACTCCCCTCCTCCACTGATCCCCGAACAGCGGTAGATCTTGGAAAGAAACGGCCCCTCCAGGGGCGGAAATCTTCCAAGATCTACCCATTCGAGCGGTGCCGCGAGCGGGTCAGAGCAGGCGGAGTTGGCGGTCCTTGGGGCGGCGGGGCTCGGTCTCGCCGAGGCGTTCGAAGAGGCCGGGGTCGATCACGTCGAGGAACGGCGACGGGCGGCGGTCCCGCTCCGAGCCGTGCCGGGCGCGGCGGGCGGCGTGGCTGACGTAGAGCCGGTCCTGGGCGCGGGTGAGGCCGACGAAGAAGAGCCGACGCTCCTCGGCGACCGCGTCCTCGTCCGGGGTGCTGCCGGGCCAGCGCAGCGGGAGCAGCCCGTCCTCGCAGCCGACGAGGAAGACCACCGGGAACTCCAGCCCCTTCGCGGCGTGCAGGGTGAGCAGGGTGACCGCCTCGGCGCGCGGGTCGAGGGCGTCGACCTCGGCACCGGTGGCGAGCTGGGAGAGGAACAGCTCCAGGTCGTCGCCGCAGCGTCGGGCCAGCGGGGTGAGCAGCTCCACCGCCGCGCGGGCGTCCTCGGGGCGTACCGCGCCGGAGCCGTCGAGGGTGGGGGCGGCGAAGCGGTCGGCGACGACCTGCCCCGCCAGGCGGACCCGCGCCGGCAGGCCGCCGCCGAGCCCGTCGGCGTGCCGCAGCTCGCGGGCGATGGCGTTGACCCCGGGGCGGTCCCGCAGCCGGTCGTGGGAGCGTTTCTGCACCGGGACGTTGGCGCGGGCCAGGGCGTCCACGATGGGCGCGGCCTGCGCGTCGGTGCGGTACAGCACGGCGATGTCGCCGAACGACAGGGTGGTCGACCGGCCGTCGATGCGGCCCGAGTCCAGGGAACGGTGGGACAGGCCGCCGACGAGTTCGTCGACGGTGCGTACCACGAAGTCGGCCTCGTCGGAGACGGACGCGGCGGCGTACCGGCCGACCAGCGGAGCCTCCGGGTCGAGCCGGGCCGGGTCGAGCCGGCGGCCCCGCACCAGCGACGACGGCGCGATGGCCTGCACGGCGGCGGCCAGGATCGGCGCGGACGAGCGGTAGTTGCGGTTGAGCCGCACCAGCCGGGCGTCGGTGAAGTCCGCCGAGAAGCGCAGGAAGTAGCCGACGTCCGCACCCCGGAACGAGTAGATCGCCTGGTCCGGGTCGCCGATCGCGCAGAGGTTGCCGTCGGGAGGGCTGAGCAGCCGCAGCAGCTCGTACTGCACGGCGTCGACGTCCTGGTACTCGTCCACGAAGATCCACTGCCACTGCTCCCGGTACCGGCGGACCAGCTTCTTGTCGGCGCGCAGCAGCGCCACCGGCAGGGTGAGCAGCTCGTCCAGGTCGACCAGGTCCCGCTTGCGCAGCAGCGCCGCGTACTTCGCCGGGTCCTCCCCGGCTTCGGCCTTCGCCGCCGCGCGGTCGGCGTCGTCGGCGATGCGGAAGTCGGCGGGTAGCCCGGCTGCGGCCGCGTTCTCCCGCAGGATGGTCAGGCCCAGCGAGTGGAACGTGCCGACGGTGACGTCCTCGGCGACCGGCCCGAGCAGCCCGTCGAGGCGGTGCCGCAGCTCCTCGGCGGCCCGCCGGGTGAAGGTGATCGCCAGGCAGCGCTCCGGGAAGACGTTCAGCTCCGCGCAGAGGTACGCGATGCGGTGGGTCAGCGTCCGGGTCTTGCCGGTGCCCGGCCCGGCCACGATCAGCAGCGGCCCGCCCGGCGCGGAGGCGGCCACCCGCTGCATCGCGTCGAGGCGGTCCAGCAGCCCCGTGCCGACCTCCTCCATCCCGGCCAGCATCGGCTCGAACGGCTCGTGCGGTGAGGGCTGCGCCGGGATCGGCGGCGGTGGTGCCGGCGCGGGGGCCTTGCGCTTCGGCTCGGCCTTCGCCGTCGCCGGACGCTTGACCTTCGCCGCCGGCTCGCTGGGCATGCGCTGCGCCGGCACCGGTACGTCGAAGAGCGTCTCCGCCTGCGCCCCCGTCGCCTGCCCGCCCAGCTCGGCCGGGTCGAAGAGGGTGATCACCCCGTAGTCGCCGTCGTAGCCGGGCACCCGGCGCACCTCGCCCCGACGCAGCCGGCCGATCCCCTCGGCCAGCAACTCCCCGCCGACCCGGCCGATCTCGTCCAGCGGGGCGTCGGTCAGGATCTCCAGCTCGGGGCCGAGCGCGGCGACCAGGTCGTTGAGCTTCCCCGCGACCTTCTTCGACTTCGGGCCCACGGCGTTGAGCTCGCCGAGGATCTCGGCCAGCGGCACCAGGTGGGTCACCTGCGGAACGTGGGCGGGGCGGTGTCCCTCGGGCCGGTCGGCCAGCTCCTCGACCCGGCTGAGCACCCCGACGGTGACCGGCTTGCCGCACTCGGGACAGCGCCCCCCGGCGGCACGGGTCTGCTCGGGCGACCAGTTGACCTCGCAGACCCGGTGCCCGTCGGCGTGGTACTTGCCCTCCTCGGGGAAGAACTCGATCGTTCCGTCGAGCCCCGCGCCGGTGCGCAGCGCCTCCCGGATCGCGAAGTAGTCCCGGTCGGTGGCGAAGACCGTCGCCTCCCGGCCCAGCGCCGCCGGGGAGTGGGCGTCGGAGTTGGAGACCAGGCGGTAGCGGTCCAGGCTGGCGACCCGCCAGTTCATCTCCGGGTCCGACGACAGCCCGGTCTCCACCGCGAAGACGTGCTCGGCCAGGTCGGCGTAGCAGTCGGCGATCGCGTCGAAGCCGGACTTCGAGCCCAGCGCCGAGAACCACGGCGTCCAGATGTGCGCGGGCACCAGGTACCCGTCCGGGCTGGCCTGAAGGACGATCTCCAGCAGGTCGCGGGAGTCCAGCCCGAGGATCGGCCGGCCGTCGGAGGCGATGTTGCCGATCCGGGCGAGCGCGGCGTTGAACCGCCCCACCGCGTCCAGGTCGGGCAGGTAGATCAGGTGGTGCACCTTGCGGGTGCGGTCGTCGCGCTTGTAGATCGTGGAGATCTCCACGCTGAGCATGAACCGGACCGGGTCGGCCTCCGCCGCGTCGGCCAGCCGGGGCGGCAGCCGGCGGGCGATGTCCCGCTCCGCCTCCGGGGAGAGCCGGAACAGCCCCGGCTCGGCCGGGCGCAGCGTCTCGCGGAGGTGGTCGTACCAGGCGGGGTGGGTGAAGTCGCCGGTGCCCAGCACGCCGATGCCCTTGCGCCGGGCCCACCAGCCCAGGTTCGGCAGGGTCAGGTCGCGGCTGCACGCACGGGAGTACTTCGAGTGGATGTGCAGGTCCGCCACGAACGGCGTGGGGCCACCACCGGGGGGTACGGCGCTGAACGGGGGCACGCCGCATCCTGTCACGCCCGCAGGTACGGCCGCTCCCCGCCACGCGTGAGCGTGACCTGAGCGATGCTTTCCCCGCCGGCCCACCCGGCTACGCGCGGTGGCGCCCGCCCTCGGCGGCTCAGGGGGTGCGCAGCTCCACCAGGGTGACCTGGGGGTTCGCGCCGACGCGGACCGGCGGGCCCCAGAAGCCGGCGCCGTTGGTGACGTACACCTTCGTGCCGTCGACCTCGCCGAGCCCGGAGACCACCGGCTGCTGGAGCTTCACGGCCAGGTTGAACGGCACGATCTGGCCGCCGTGGGTGTGCCCGGAGAGTTGCAGGTCGACGCCGAACTTCGCCGCCTCCACGGCGGCGATGGGCTGGTGGGCCAGGAGCACCACGGGACGGCTCGGGTCCCGGTCGCCGAGCGCGGCGGTGAAGTCGGCCGGCGCGGCCAGCCCCGTGCCGGCGGCCGTGACGTCGTTGACGCCGGCCAGGTCCAGCACCCCCGCCGGGGTCACGATCTCCTGCCGGGTGTTCTGCAGCACCCGCAGGCCGAGCCGGTCGACCTCGCGCACCCACTCCTCCACCCCGGAGTAGTACTCGTGGTTGCCGGTGACGAAGAAGCTGCCGTACCGGGAGCGCAGGTCGCGCAGCGGGGCCGCCGCCTCGCCCAGCTCGGCCACCGACCCGTCGACCAGGTCACCGACGACGGCGACCAGGTCGGCGTCCAGCCGGTTGATCATCGCGACGATCCGCTCGGTGTGCACCCGGCCGCGCAACGGCCCGAGGTGGATGTCGGAGACGGTGGCGATGCGCAGCCCGTCCATCCCGCGCGGCAGCTTCGCCAGCGGGATCCGCACCCGGTCCAGGTGCGGCGGGCCCATCGCGTTGCGTACCCCGTAGCCGGTGACGCCCGCGGCCGTGAGGCCCGCGAAGATCGCCGCGCCGCGCGCCAGCAGCAGCCGGCGGGCCGGGTCGTGGTCGGGCTGGTCGACCGCGGCGGCGGCCGGCGGGTCCGCGGCCCCGGACGCGCCCACCAGCACCGGCTCGGGCGCGGCGGCGGTCGACTCGGCGGCACCCACCGGCACCGGCTCGGGCGCGGCGGCGGTCGGCTCGGCGGCGGCCACCCGGCGGCGCAGCGCCAGCCGGGCCACCAGCATCGGCACCTCCAGCGCCAGCAGCAGGACGACCAGGTAGAACATCAGCGCGAGCCAGAGGTATCCCGGCCAGGCCAGCCAGAACAGCCCGGCCCGGGTGCCGATCATCGTGGCCGGCACGAGCAGCGCCAGCACCAGCGCCACCACGGCACCGACCCGACGCCACCGCCCGGGGCCGGTGGTGTCCTTGACCAGCCGCTTCCACAGGTAGAAGTGGAGCAGCCCGACGACGAGCGCCACGACAGCCACGAACGCCAGGTTCGCCAACACTGAGCCTCCTCAGCCGCCCGCGAACGGCGGCAGCACGTCGATCGTCGCCCCGGCCGGCAGCGGCACCCGACGATCATGACAGGCCACGCCGTCGACCAGGAAACTCGCTGCCCGCAGCACGGCGGCGAGTCGCTGGCCGTGCCGGCCGGCCAACTCGTCGACCAGTTCGTCCAGGCAGCGCCCGGCGGATGCACTCTCCTCGGGGGTACCGGCGGCAGCCCGCGCACCGGCGAAGAACCGAACGGTGACCTGCCCGGCGGGATCGGAAGCCGGCACCGTCACCCCCCGATCGCGGACATCGGTCGGGCCGGCTGCAGGAACGCCGGGTCGTCGATGCCGTGCCCGGCCCGCTTGCCCCACATCGCCGTACGCCAGCGCCGGCCCAGCTCCGCGTCGTCCGCGCCGGCCCGCAGCGCCGCGCGCAGGTCGGACTCCTCGGTGGCGAAGAGGCAGGCGCGGAGCTGGCCGTCGGCGGTCAGCCGGGTGCGGTCGCAGTCGCCGCAGAAGGGCCGGGTCACGCTGCCGATCACGCCCACCCGCGCCGGGCCGCCGTCGACCAGCCAGGTCTCGGCCGGTGCCGCGCCGCGCCGGGCCGGGTCCGGGACCAGGTCGAACGAGGTACGCAGCAGGGCCAGGATCTCCTCGGCGGTGACCATGGTCGACCGGTCCCAGCCGTGCTGGGCGTCCAGCGGCATCTGCTCGATGAAGCGCAGCTCGTAGCCGTGGGCCAGGGCGAAGCGCAGCAGCGCGGGGGCCTCGTCGTCGTTGACGCCCCGCATCAACACGCTGTTGACCTTCACCGGGGTCAGCCCGGCGGCGCTCGCCCCGGCCAACCCGGCCAGCACGTCGGCGAGCCGGTCCCGGCGGGTCAACCGGGCAAACCGCCCGGCGTCGAGGGTGTCCAGCGACACGTTCACCCGGTCCAGGCCGGCGGCCCGCAGGGCGGGGGCCAGCCGGGCGAGCCCGAGGCCGTTGGTGGTCAGCGAGATCCGGGGGCGGGGTGCCAACGCGGCCACCGCCGCGACGATGCCGACCAGGCCCGGCCGGATCAGCGGCTCCCCGCCGGTGAAGCGCACCTCGGTCACCCCGAGCTCGCGCACCGCCAGCCCGACCAGCCGGACGATCTCGTCGTCGGTCAGCAACTGCGGGTCGGCCAGCCAGGGCAGCCCCTCGGCCGGCATGCAGTACGTGCAGCGCAGGTTGCACTTGTCGGTCAGCGAGACGCGCAGGTCCCGCACGACACGGCCGTACCGGTCGACGAGGAGGCCGTCGGTCGGCGGGTCGGCGGTCATCGTCCGACCGTAGCGCGCCCGGCCCCGCGCGGCGCGGCGGTCGTCGCTCGATCCCTGGGGCGCCCGGCCCCGCGCGGGCCGGCGGTCATCGGCTGGCCGTGGTGCGCCCGGCCCCGCGCAGCGCGGCGCGGGCGGCGTCGGCGACCGCCTCGCGGTACGCCCCGCCGAAGAGCGCGGTGTGCACCAGCAGCAGGTGGAGCTGGTGCAGCGGCACCCGCTCGCGCCACCCGTCGGCCAGCGGCCACGCCTCCCGGTAGGCGGCCGTCAGCCGGTCGGCGTGCGACACCCCGCCGAAGAGCGACAACTGGGCCAGGTCGGTCTCCCGGTGCCCGCCGTGCGCCGCCGGGTCGATCAGCCAGGCGCGGCCGTCGGCCCCCCAGAGCACGTTGCCCGGCCAGAGGTCGCCGTGCACCCGGGCCGGTGGCTCGTCGCCGCCGAAGTCGCCGATCCGCTCGACGACCTGCTCCACGAGCGCCGCCTCGACCCCGGTGAGTGCGCCGCCGTCGACCGACATCCGCAGGTAGGGCACGAGCCGGCGGCGGGCGAACCACCCCGACCAGGGCCCGGGCTCCGGCGTGTTCTCCTGCGGGAGCGCCCCGATGAAGCCGGCCCACTCCGCCCCGAACGAGAGGGCCCCGGCCCGGTGGGTCGCGGCCAACTCGCGGCCGAACCGCTCCGCGGCCTCCGGCGTCGGCTCGCCGGGCTCCACCCAGTCGAGCGCCAGCAGCTCCGGCAGCGCCACCACCACCTCCGGTACGGGTGCCCCGCCGGCCTCCCGCAGCCAGCGCAGCCCGGCGGCCTCGGCGGCGAAGAAGCCCTCCGGCGCCGGCCGCCCGGCCCGCTCGGTGGGCCAGCTCTTGGTGAAGACCGAGTGCCCGTCGTCCAGGGTCAGCCGGGACGCCGCGCAGATGTCACCGCCGGAGACGGGCGTCTCCCGGATCCGCTGGTGGGTGAGGAAGGTCGGCAGGTGCTCCGGATGCGCCCGCAGGTACGCCAGGTCCATGAGCGCAAGGTAGCCGCTGCGGGCGGCCCCCGTGGGGTTGCCGGCGGGTGCGGCGCGATTCGCGGCGCGGGAGGGCGGTTGCCGGTCACCCCGTACGGTCGGCAACCGGCAACCGCCTCGCGGTCGGTCAGCGGCGCAGCGGCTCGACGTAGCGGCCGTCGAGGTGGAAGGCGCTCCGCGCGGCGAAGCCGCCGTAGGCGAAGTCTGGTTGGAGGTCCTGAATTCGGCTGACCTGCGGCACTACTCTCCGTATCTGTGGATAACTCGCGTGTCGTCCACAGGGCCCGCCGAGCGGGGTTGTGGCGGCCCAGGCTGCCCTCATGACCCCCACCGACATCCCCCGGTTGTCCGTCCGCTCACCCGCCGATCTGATCGCCGCCGTGCCGTACCTGCTCGGCTTCCACCCCACCGACAGCGTGGTGGTGGTCGCGATGCGGGGCCGGCGGATCGTCTTCGCCGCCCGAGCCGACCTCCCCGTCGCGGGCACCGACCCGCTCGCCCCGGCGACGCACCTGGCCGGCGTCATCGCCCAGCAGGGGGCCGAGTCGGTCACCGTGCTCGGCTACGGCGAGGCGTCCCGGGTCACCCCCGCCATCGACGCGGTACGCGCCTCGCTGGCCACCGCCGGGCTGTCCGTGCTCGACGCCCTGCGGGTGACCGACGGCCGCTACTGGTCGTACCTGTGCGACGAGCCCGCCTGCTGCCCGCCCGAGGGCACGCCGTACGACACCGGGGCCAGCGAGGTCAGCGCGGCTGCGGTTTTTGCCGGCCAGGTGGCCCTGCCCGACCGGGCGGCCCTGACCGCGCAGGTGGCCCCGTTCGGCGGCCCGGCCCAGGTGGCGATGCGCAAGGCGGTCGTCCGCGCCGAACAGCGGCTCGCCACCCTGCTGGGGGAGGCCGCGCCGGCCGACCCGCTCGACGACCGCGCGCTGCGCCGCGCCGGCACCCGCGCCGTACGCGAGGCCATGCGCCGCCGGGGCGAGCGGCTCACCGACGACCAGGTGGCCTGGCTGACACTGCTCCTCACCCACCTGCCGATCCGCGACCACGCCTGGGAACGCACCGACGGGCGGGACCGGGACATCGCCCTCTGGACCGACGTGCTGCGCCGCACCGAGCGGGACCTGATCGCCGCGCCGGGTTCCCTGCTGGCCTTCGCCGCCTGGCGGGCCGGGCAGGGGGCGCTCGCGTCGGTGGCGCTGGAGCGGGTGCTGGCGGCCCACCCGACGTACTCGCTCGCCCTGCTCCTCGACGACCTGCTGCGACGCGGGGTGCCCCCGTCGCAGCTCGACGGCTGGCCGACGACCGGCCCGCCGGGGGTGCTGCGGCCCCGCAGGGTCCGCCGACGCGGCTGACGGCCGGGTGGAGGGGAGGCCGGCCCGGTCCGCCGGATCTCCCCTCCGGGCCCGGCTCCCGGTCGGGGGTGCCATCTTGATCCGCCCGAGGCACGGCATGTCCGTCGTGACCGACGCGGTGCGGCACACTGGTGGCCATGATGCCGGCCCCGATCACTCCCCGAAGGCTACCGTCTCTCCATGCTGTGCCCCATGCAATTCCCTATCAGGGCAGCAAGCGGCAGCTGGCACATGCGATCGTCCCCCTTGTTCCGCTGGACACCGAGCGATTGATGGAGCCATTCGCCGGCTCGGCAGCCGTTTCGATCGCGGCCGCTTACCTGAAGATACCGAAGGCGGCTGTCATCAGTGACATCAACGAGCCGCTCATGGCGTTGTGGGGGCGCATCCTGGCGGATCCGACAAGCTTGGCCGACGACTACGAGGGCCTGTGGAAGGCGCAACTCTCCGACCCTAGAGCCTACTTCGAGGAAATCCGTTCGAAGTTCAACGCGACACGGGAGCCGCACTTCCTCCTCTACCTTCTCGCGCGATGCGTCAAGGCGGCGGTTCGTTACAACCGTCAGGGAGAATTCAACCAGGGCGCCGACAACCGGCGGCTCGGTGCGAAGCCGGACGCCATGAGGACGCGGCTGCACGCGACGGCGAAGGCTCTCGCCGGCTCCACCGCGCTCACGAGGGACTACACGGCGGCCCTGGAAGCGGCGGAGGTCAGGGACGTCGTCTACATGGACCCGCCCTACGAGGGGGTGTCGAACACCCGGGACCACCGCTACATGGCCGGCCTCTCCCGCGCCGATTTCGTCACCGCCCTTGGCGACGCGATAGACCGCGACATCTCCTTCATCATTTCGTACGATGGCTCGACCGGCACGAAGTCCTACGGAACGCCGTTGACCGAGGCGCTGGACCTGACGCATCTGCACCTGTACGCGGGAAGGTCCTCGCAAGCCACCCTGAACGGGAACACCGCACTTACGGTGGAATCGCTGTATTTGTCGCCGGCGCTCGTTGCCAGGCTCGGCGGTGTCGGGCAGGTGACGGCCCGTCTCGCTCCGATCGGGGCATGATCCCGGGCTGATCGAACGTGACCGCGGCTCAGGCAACCGCTAGGATCTGCGCCCATGTCCAGCCCCTACCCGGAAGACTTCACGGCTTGGGTTCTGAGTCGGCCGCTCAGCTTGAGAGCGAGAAGAGCCGTCGAGCGAATGCTCGACCAGGGGCATGTGACGACGGCGGATCTCAACGACATGGGCTACGACCATCCCCCACGTGCAATCGCCGACATCAAGGATGCCGGTGTCCAGGTAGCGATGAAGATGGTGGTCGTAGCCGGCCGCAGGATGGCCAGCTACAAGCTGGTTCCCGCAGCCGGTGATGCAGCCCTGACTGGCCGGCGCACCCTTCCCAAGGCATTCAGGGAGAGCCTGTACACGCTGTGGCGCTACCGCTGTGCCGTCTGTGACGGCCAGTTCACGTCAAGGGAACTTCAGGCGGACCATCGAATTCCCTATCGGGTGTCGGGTGAAGCCGTGGAGCAGGTGCCCGAGGACTTCATGCCCCTCTGCCCGTCCTGCAACAGGGCCAAGTCGTGGTCCTGTGAGACCTGCCCGAACTGGGAGCGCCGAATTGCTGCCGAGTGCGAGACGTGTCTCTGGGGATCGCCCGAGGAATACTCCCATGTGGCGACCATTCCGGAGAGACGGTTGCAGCTGAGTTGGTCGGGCGATGCCGAGATCGAGGAATTCGACCGCTTGTCGGCCCGCGCCCGGAAGGCGGACGTCACGCCGGCTGAACTTGCGAAGCAGGTCATCTCGAGGATGCCGACGACCGAGTAGGGCGAAGCGACTTGTCCTCCCTTCGCCTCGCAAGGGCCATGTAGGCGTCGCAGGCCTCCTCCAGGGATGTGGACTCGCGCGCGAGCCTTTCGTGGATGACCTCGTTGTCGTGCTGGTCGAGGGGAATGAATCCGGCCCGTAGCCGGAGATGCCAGGCTCCGTGGAAGGCATGCAGGTCCGGAACGAGCGGCCCCAGGTTCACCATTTGCGAGGGCCGTAGCAAGCGGTCCACCGCTATGCTGCACCCCATGCCGAAGCTGTTGCCGCCGAAAGCGATGGGCTTGTCGAGCTGAGCCACGAGGCTCGTCACGATGACCTTGCCGATCAGGCCGGATTCTTCGCCGTACGGCAAACCGCGAAAACAGCGGCTGGTCACGTAGAGGAACATGGGGGACCCGGGGCTCAGATCAGCCAGCGCCCTCCTCCGCCGGTTGGAGAACGCCATGCGACCCTCGCCCAACACCCAGGCGAGGGCTCGGGCGTCGCTGAGGACGACAATATGTGCGGCAGGCGGGGTCGGCACGTCAATAGTCTACGGTGCGCGGTCCCCATTCCCCGCTGCGGCTCGGCGGTCGAATGAGCTCCCGGCGGCAGCGCGGCCCATCGTGATCATCACATCGGCGCCGGCGGCCGTTCGCGTCTCGACCCGGGCGGCCGGGTCGCATTGTCAATCATTTTCACATTCGGCCGACCGTGCGGCCTGCCGAATTCGATAACGGCGACGCCGCCCCGATACGCGGATCGGCCCGCTGGCCGCCAGCGGGACGGATCAGGATCGCCGCGACCGAGTGCTCCCACCGTCAGTGCGTGATGCGCTGCGGGCCCGCGTACACGTTCATGGTGCGGCCGCGCAGGAAGCCGACCAGGGTCATGCCCGCCTCCTCGGCCAGGTCGGCGGCCAGGGTGCTGGGGGCGGAGACCGCCGCCAGCAGCGGCAGCCCGGCCATCCACGCCTTCTGGGTCAGCTCGAAGCTCGCCCGGCCGGAGACCAGCAACAGGTGCCCGGCCAGCGGCAGCCGCTCCTGCCGTACCGCCCAGCCGACGACCTTGTCGACGGCGTTGTGCCGGCCCACGTCCTCGCGCAGCGCCACCAGCTCGCCGTCGCCGGTGAAGAGCCCGGCCGCGTGCAGGCCGCCGGTGCGGTCGAAGTTGCGCTGCGCGGCCCGCAGCCGGGCCGGTAGCTCGGCCAGCAGCCCGGCCGGCACGGTGAGCGGGTCGTCCGCGACGGCGAACCGGGAGCGGGTCCGGACCGCGTCGATGCTGGCCTTCCCGCAGACCCCGCAGGAGCTGGTGGTGTAGAAGTTCCGCGCCGGGTCGGTGGCCGGTTCCGGCACGCCGGGGGCGAGCACCACATCCACCACGTTGTACGTGTTGGGCGTCTCCGCGCCCGCGCAGAGCTGGGCGGTGTGCACGTCGGCGGCGCAGCGGATCAGGCCCTCGGTCAGCAGGAACCCGATCGCCAGGTCGAGGTCGTCGCCGGGGGTGCGCATGGTCACCGCCAGCGGTCGCCGCCGTCCCGGCCCGGCCGGACCGACCCGGATCTCCAGCGGCTCCTCCACGGAGACGCTGTCCGGCCGGCGCACCGCGACCCGGGTCGGTTCGGTGGCGTCGAGGTCGATCCGGAGCACGCTCCGCCGGTCAGTGGCCCGTCCCATCCCGTCATCCTGCCCGACCGCAGCGGCCACGGCCACGCGTCCGGCCGGACGCCCGGAGAACCGGAGAACCGGACGCCCGGAGAGCCGGGTGCCGCCCGAGAGCCGGACGACCCGAGAGCCCGACGCCCCGAGTGCCCGACGGCCCGAGAGCCGGGCGCGGGGACGCCGGCTCAGGACGTGGCGGGTTCGTCGGCCTCGGTGGAGAGGGTGCTCTCCAGCCAACTCGCCACGAGTTCGGTGACCGCGTCGGGTGGGGGCATGGCGATGCCGACGACGTTCTCGCGCTGCCACAGCTCGAAGATCACCCGCTCCTGCGGCTCGACGACGGTGTGGCCGTCGTCGCGCAGCGTCTCCACGTGGCGTTGGGTGACCTTCTTCGTCCACATCGACTTGTTCATGCTCGGGAAGAAGATCGCCGGTCGGTCGCTGGCCAGCAGGGCGGTCTGGGCGGGGGTGCCCGCCAGGCCGAGCGCCGTCGCGGCGATCGTGCCGGCGGTCGCCGGCAGCACCACGATGCCGAGCGAGCGCTTGGCGAACTCGGTGGGGTTCAGCGCGGGGTCGCCGCTGGTGAAGACCTCGTCCGCGTACCAGGCGGCGACCTGGGGTTGCACGAAGCGTTCGGCGCTGGCGGTGAGCAGTACCCGCAGCGGCAGGTCGATCTCCTGGCGCAGCCAGGACAGGTACCCGGAGGCGGCCATCGCGGCGCTGGAGCCACAGATGATCACCGAAAGCGCGTCGTCTCGCATGCCGACAGCGTTCCGGCGTGGGGCCGGCGCGGCCATGGGGGAACGGCCCCATCTTCGGCGGCGGGTCGGCGGGCGAGTTTGGGGGCGGCTCCCCATGCCGCCCGAGGGGGTCCGGCTGGCAGGTTCGTTCTCAGCCGGCCGCCCCAACGACCCGCCGGCCGAGGAGGTGAACGGTCATGAAGAAGATCACGATCCGCAAGACGGGCTCCATCAAGCTCACCACGTCGGCGCCGCTGTACTGCACCGACTGCTGCTGACCGGTTCGGCCGTCCCGGCGCTCCCCCGCGCCGGGACGGCCGTCGCCGTCGCCGGCCCCGCCCCGCCGGCCCTGCCCTGCCCTGCCCTGGAGGGAACCATGTCAAGCACCCGCCTGGAGTTCCACCCGCTCACCTACGTGCCCGAGCGGGAGGGCGTCACCGTCGGCCGGATCGACGCCGCATCCTTCGCCGTACTCCCCGAGGACGGGGTCGCGCTGCTGCGCCGCCTCGCGGACGGGATGCCGGTCGGCGAGGCGGAGCAGTGGTACCGGAGCACCTTCGGGGAGACCGTCGACATCGCCGACTTCGTCGACGGGCTGCGCGAACTCGGTTTCATCCGGGCCGACGGGGAACCACCGGCCCGGCCGCCCGTGGTCCGCTTCCGACGGCTCGGCCGGGCGGCCTTCTCCCCGCTGGCCTGGGCGGCGTACGCGCTGATCGTGGTCGCCGCCGCCGTGGCCATGGCGACCCGGCCGGAGCTGCGGCCGCACGCCTCGAACGTCTTCTTCGTCCCGTCGCTGCTGGCCGTGCAGCTCGGCCTGGCCCTGTGCCAGTCGCCGGCGATCCTGTGGCACGAGTGGTACCACCTGCTCGCCGCCCGCCGGCTCGGCCTGCCCACCAAGATGCGGGTCGGGCGCCGGCTCTACTACGCGGTGGTGGAGACCGAGCTGGACGCCCTGCTCACCGTGCCCGCCCGGCAGCGCTACCTGCCCATGCTGGCCGGGCTGCTGGCCGACGCGGTGCTCTTCGGCGCGCTGGTGCTCGCCGCCTGGGCCGGCCTCGCCGACGGCCTGTCCTGGCCGGGACGGCTGGCGCTGGCGGTGGCGTACACGATTCTGCTGCGGATGTCCTGGCAGTGCTACGTCTTCCTGCGCACCGACCTGTACTACGTGGCGACCACGGCGCTGGGCTGCACCAACCTGCACGAGGTCAGCCGGGCCTGGCTGCGCGACAAGTTCTCCTGGCTGCCCGGGGTGCGCCCGTCCGACACCGCAGACGAGGACTGGTCCCCGCGCGACCGGCAGCTCGCGCCCTGGTTCGCGCTGATCACCTGCGGCGGGGTGGCGGCGCTGCTGATCACCGTCGCGCTCTGGACCGCGCCGCTGGTGATCGAGTTCGGCTCCCGCGTCTTCTCCGCCCTGGCGAACGGCTCGCCCACCGGCCCCGGCTTCTGGGACTCGATCGGGTCGCTGCTGCTGGTCGCCTTCGAGATCGTGCTGCTGCCGCTGCTGGCCGGCCGGACCCGGCAACGGGCCGCCCCGGCGGCGGACCCCGCGGCGGACCCCGCGGCGGCGAGCTGACGGCCCACACCCACCCGCACCGCGACGCAAGACCCCATCCCAAGCGAGGAGCAACGGCATGACTGCACACCAATGGCGGATCGGGCCGGCGCCGGTCGACGGCGAGCAGGTCGACGTCGCGGTCGACTGTCACCGAGGGCTGCGCGGCCCCTACACCGGCCTGGGCGGCGCCCTGCGGCGGGTCGTGCCCGAGGCGTACGGCCGCTGGCCGGACCTCGTGCAGCGGCACCTGACCGAGATCCTCTCCGCCGCCCCCGAGCTGCGCGGCACCATCGACGCGGCCCCCGAGACCCTCACCTCGCTGGCCGTGCCCGAGGAGCGGACCCGGATCTACCCCGCCAACCGCACCCGCCGGCTCGCGCACGGCGCCACCGAGTTCCTGACCGGGTACGCCGCCCGCGCCGGCCACCGCCCGCTGCGGCTGGCGTTCGACCGGGTCGACGAGGCGGATCCCACCGACCAGGAGTTCCTCGCCATCTTCCTGCGCCGGGCGCGGCCCGACGCGGTGCGGGTGCTGATCGGCACCGCCGGCGGCACGCTGGAGCCCGAGCTGACCGCCGCCCTTGACCGGTACGCCGACCGGCTGCCGGAGCTGACCCGCCCCGTCGGCGGCGCGGAGCGCGACCCGAAGGAGCTGCTGCGGGCGTACGTCGACGCCGACGGCACCTCCACCGACCCGGCCGAGGCGGCCGCGTACCGGCAGGCCGACCCGAAGATCCGGGCGGCGCTGCACGACGCCCGCGCGGCGCTGCTGCGCGAGCGCGACGAGTGGAGCCTGGAACTCGGCGCGATCCCCTGGCACCTGGAGCGGGGCAGCGACCCCGCCGGGGCCGGCGCGGAGGCGCTGTACGAGGCGGCGCGGCACTGCGGCGCGATGGGCTACTACCACGCGGTGATCGACTACGGCACCCGTGGCCGGGCCATCGTCGACCCGGACACCCAGATGGAGCGGTTCTGGCTGCTCAGCACCCGGGCCAGCTCGGCGATGGTGGTCCTCGGCCGCACCGTCGAGGCCGAACCGACGTACCTCGACCTGCGCAGCCGGTACGCCGAGCCGGAGCTGCAGATGTCCACCGGGTACGCGCTGGCCATGCTCTACACCCGCTTCCACCCGGACGAGCTGAAGGACCACCACCTGGCCCGGGGCTACATCAACAACTCCATCGCGATCGCCTCGCTCCTGCCCGACGTGGAGAAGCGCGCCTTCCACTCGGTGTTCCAGAACAACGGGCTGGCGTTGATCGAGATGCGGCTGGGCCGGGTGGCGGCGGCGCTGCGCCTGGTCGACGAGGGGCTGGAACGGCTCGACCGGGAGCTGCCCGGCGACAAGCACCGGCTGCACCGGTCCGTGCTGGTGCACAACCGGGGCAAGGCGTACCTCGCGCTGGGCCGGCTGGACGAGGCGCTGACCGACCTGAGCAAGGTCATCGAGCTGGACCCGAACTACGCCGACTACTACTTCGACCGGGCCGACGTGCGGCGGCGGCTGGGCGACCTGGCCGGCGCGGTGACCGACTGCGACACGGCGATCAGCCTGTCGCCGCCCTTCTTCGAGCTGTACTACAACCGGGCCGACCTCAAGGCCGAGCTGGGCGACCTGGTGGGGGCGATCGCCGACTTCGCGTACGTGGTGGAGCTGGAACCCGACCAGCTCGACGCCCGGGTGAACCTGGTCAGCCTGCTGCTCGACGAGGGGGCGCTCGACGCCGCCCGGCAACCCGTCGAGGAGGGGCTGTTCCGCCACCCCGGCGACGCCCGGCTGCTGCACCTGCGCGGCGTGCTGGCGGTGGCCGACGGGGCGGAGGTGGACGCCCGGCGTTACCTCGACGAGGCGTTGGCCGCCGACCCGGCGCTGGTGGCGGCCCTGGCCAGCCGGGCCGCCCTGGCCTTCGACGGCGGTGACCACGAACGCGCCCTGGCCGACCTGACGGTCGCCCTCGCCGTGGACGCGGCCAACCCGGACCTGCTCTACAACCGGGGCTTCGTCAACGAGGCGGCGGGCCGGTGGGCCGAGGCGGTCGCGGACTACAGCCGGGCGCTGGAGGCCCCCGGCGCGGACCGGGCGGAGCTGCTCGGTCGCCGCGCCCGCTGCCACGCCGAACTCGGCGACACCGCCGCCGCCGAGGCCGACCGGGCCGCCAGCGTCGCCGGTCAGCCGGGCGGTGCCGGTCAGCCCGACCTGGCCGGCGCGCGGTGACCACCACGGCCTCCCGGCCCAGCGGGGCGCGGGCCGTCCGGGTGTCGACGGCGGACCCCGCCCCGGCCGCGCCGCCGGCCCCCGCAACCGAACCGGCGCGGTCGGTCCCCGCGTCGACGGGCGAACCGGCGCGGTCGGTTCCCGTGCCGACGGGCGAACCGGCGCGGTCGGCACCCGTGCCGACGGGCGAACCGCTGCGGTCGGCCCCCGTCGGCGGTGCCGAGCTGCGGGAGTTCATGCGCAACTGGGCCACCGGGGTGGCGGTGGTGACCAGCCGGCTGGCGGGGCGGCCGGTGGGCTGCACGGTGAACGCCTTCACCTCGGTCTCGCTGCGCCCGCCGCTGCTGCTGGTCTCGCTGGCCCGCACGAGCCACACGCTGGCCGCGATCACCGCGGAGGACGGCTTCGCGGTCAACCTGCTGCAAAGGCGGCAGCGGGGCCTGGCCGACCGGTTCGCGTCCGGTGCCGCCGAGGACCGCTTCGCCGGGGTGGCGCACCACACGGTCGACGGGCTGCCCCTGATCGACGGGGCGATGGCGGTGGCGGTCTGCGCGGTGACCCAGCTCGTCGCCGCCGCCGACCACGTGCTGGTGCTCGGCTCCCCGTACTGGTGCCAGGCCGGCGACGACGCGGACCCGGCCATCTTCTTCGGCGGCCGGTACCGCGCGGTCGACCCGACGTGAGCCGGCATCGGGCGGCCGGCCAGCCGGCAGCGGACGGTCGTCAGGGCGGGGGGAGCTCGTCCCGGACCCGGGCGGCGTAGCGGCTCAGCGCCGCCCGGTTGGCCTGCCCGGTCTTGCCGAGCAGGCTCGCCACGTGCTTCTCCACGGTGCGCGGCGAGATGAACAGCTCTCCGGCGATCATGCGATTGTCGGGCCAGTCCGCCATGAGCTGGAACACCTCGTACTCCCGCTCGGTGACGCCGACCAGCCGCAGCGGCTGTGGCACCCGGCTCGCGGTGCGCCGCTGCGGCACCACCACGCCGAAGTCGCGCAGCAGGGCCCGGCAGGCGCGGGCCGACGCCGCCACGCCCAGCTCGCGGAAGTGCTCCTCGGCGCCGCGCAGCCACTCGACCGGCTCCCCCCACCGGTCGGCGTGGGCGGCCGGGGCGACGAGCCGCAGGCCGAGGTGGAGCCCGACCGGGTAGGGCTGCGCCCGCCGCACCGCCGCCACCGTGGCCCCGGCCGCCTCCCGCTCGCCCTGCCGGCCGAGCAGCACCGCCCTCGCCAGCTGCACGAACTGCCGGTTCCAGCGCAGCCGCCCGGCCGGCGTCGCACCGACCTCGCAGCACCGCCGCCAGTCGGCCTGGCCGTCGAGCACCGCCAGTAGCAGGCCCAGACCTTCGCGGCCGGTGAGCGGGTACGGCGCGGGCCGCTCCGCGTCGTACGCGGCCGCCCGGTCCAGGTCGCGGCGGGCCCGTGCCGGGTCCTCCTCCAGCAGGGCGCAGACCGCACCGGCCAGGCCGTGCGCGAGCGCGACGACCGGCGGGCCGGCGGAATCGTCGGGGAGGTCGGCCAGCGCCGCGTCGAGCTGCTGCCGCCGCCCCCGGTGGCCGGCGCAGACCGCGCGGACCAGCGCCAGCAGCGGCACGCCGTCGCCCAACCCGAGCCGGTGCGCCTCGGCCGCGCACTCCTCGGCGAGCCGCTCGGCCTCGGCGTACCGGCCGCGCAGCGCGTGGTCCCAGGCGAGCAGGACGTCGACGGTGTGCCGCACGCCCGTGGCCCCCGTGCGCCGGGTGCGTTCGGTGACGCGTACCAGCGCGTCGGTGGTGCCGGCCAGCAGCCAACGCTGCTCGGCGAGGAGCGCCGTCGCCCGGTCGCGCCACAGCGGCAGGTGGTGCCGTTCGGCGAGCCGGTGCATCTTGCCGAAGCAGCACTGGGCCTCGTCGGCGCCCTGCCGCCGGGCCACCGTGCCGCGCGTCTGCCAGCCGAGGCAGGCCACCCCCGGCAGCCCGGCGGCCTCGGCCTTGCGTACGGCGTGCGCGGCGAGCCGGGCCGCGCGTTCCGGCGCGTCCGGGCCGAGGTGGGCGGCGGCGACCGCGTCGACCGCCGCCGTCTGCCGGTCGTGGGCGCCGGGGCCGAGCACCGTACGGGCGGCGTCGAGCTGGGTGCCGGCGTCGGCCCGCCGGCCGGCCAGCAGGGCGAGCCGGGCGAAGAGCACGTGCACCGAGGCCAGCCGCTCGGGTGGGACGGCCGGGTGACAGAGGTCGTCGAGGTGGTCGAGCAGCCGCAGCCCGCGCCCGGCCTCGCCGGTCTCCACCAGCGCGCAGAGCAGCTCGTGCAGCACGTCGGCGCGCAGCGGACTGTCGGCGGTCGCCTGCGACAGCCGCCACGCCCGGTCGAGGGTGTCGGCCGCCGACCGGAGCCGCCCGGCGTTGAGGTCCCGGCGGCCGGCCAGGGCGAGGAGCCGTACGGCGCCCCGGGCGTCGCCCGCGAGCTGGGTGAGGTGGGCGTTGAACCGGCACCACTGGTCGGGCAGGCCCGGATGCAGCTCGTTGACCGCGTCGACCAGCCGGGCGGCGAGCGCGCCCTGGTCGGTGGGGGTGAGCTGGCCGAGCAGCGCGACGGCGGTGGTCATGGTGCGGAAGGCGTACCAGTCGTGGTCGTCGTCGCGTTCGGCGCTGAGCAGGCCGGTGGCGACGGCGGCGCGCAGGTGCCCGAGCAGGTCCTCGCGCGTCATCCGCAGGGCCCGGCCGAGCACCGAGACCGGGAACCGCTCGCCGATCACGGCGGCGGCGGTGAGCAGTTGGCGGCCGGCGGGGCCGAGCCGGTCGGCCTGGTCGGTGATGCTGTGCCGCACGACCGGCGGCAGCTCCGTGCGCACCTCCTCGACGAACAGGCACTCGCCGCCGCCCACCAGCAGGGCACCGCTGTCGCGCATGGCGCGCAGCAGCTCCGTGGCCAGGAACGGGTTGCCGGCGCTGTCGCGGTGCAGCCGGTCCACGACCGGCGTGGGTATCCGCTCCGGGGCCAGGCCCAGCCGGGCCGCCGCCAGCAGGTGCACGCCCCGGCGGCTCAGCGGCTCCAGCCGCAGCACGGTGCCGCTGGAGCGCCGGTCGAGCGCCTGCGCCAGGTCCCACGCCGGCCCCGGCACGGGGCGGAGGGTGGCCAGCAGCAGGGTGCCCTGGCCGGCGAGGTTGTCGGCCAGGTATTCGACCACGGCCAGCGTCACCGCGTCGGTGTCGTGCAGGTCCTCCAGCGCGAGCAGGCAGCCCCGGCCGGCCCCGGTGACCGCGAGCAGCCGCAGCACGGCCTCGCCGAGCAGCACCGGGGACGGCTCGCTCGGCGCCGTCTGCGCCGACCGGTACTCCGGGATGAGATCGCCGAGGACGGGCAGGTAGGGCCGCAGGCTGGCGTGCTCCAGCAGCGGCTCGGTGCGGAACAGCAGGGCCAACGCCTCGGCCAGGGGGCGCAGGGTCACCGCGCGGACGGTGGAGCCCGCCCGCCCGAGCAGCACCTCCATCCCGGCCCGCCGTCCCCGGTGGGTCGCCTCCAGGGTCAGCCGGGACTTGCCCATGCCGTCGCCGCCGACCAGGAAGACCGTGCCGCCCCGGCCCCGCCGGGCCTGCTCCAGCGCCCCCTGCAGGAACTCGGCTTCCTCGTCCCGGCTCACCAGGGCGGGTGGCTGCGCGCGGTCCTCTGCTGCCATCTGCACCTGTCCCCCCGTCCACCGTCGAAGCGCGTACCGCCCGAAGCGGCTCACTCAGGGTCGTACGGAGTGTTTCCGCGTGATCACCCTAGGGAGGAATTAACAAGATTTACAGACCCCCTCCGGGGTCCGCGCTCACGCCCCGGATGTCGACTGCCCGACAGTCGTCCCGAGCACCGACGACCGGCTGCGTGCGCCCGGCCGGCCGGGTGCGTCCGACCGGCTGCGTGCGTTCGGTCGGCCGGGTGCGTCCGACCGGCTGCGTGCGCCCGGCCGGCCGGGTGCGTCCGACCGGCTGCGTGCGTTCGGTCGGCCGCCGGGGCGGCGACGACCGGCTCCCCGGGCTCGGGCGACGCGCTCGGCGGGGCGTCGGCGGGCGGTACGGTGACCGCGTGACGGGCTGGGCGGCGATCGTGCTGGCGGGCGGGGCGGCCCGCCGGATGGGCGGCGTGGACAAGCCGGCCCGCCCGGTCGGTGGCCGGCCGATGCGGGACCGGGTGCTGGCCGCCGTGGCCGACGCCGACGTGCGGATCCTGGTCGGCCCGGCCGGCCCGGTGCCGCCGGGCGTCCGGCTCACCCGGGAGGACCCGCCGGGCGGCGGCCCGGTCGCCGCCACGGCCGCCGGCCTGGCCCTGCTGCCCGCCGGCACCCCGACCGTCGCCCTGCTCGCCGCCGACCTGCCCCTGCTCACCGGGGACGCGGTGCGGGCGCTGCGCGACCGGCTCGACGACCCGACGATGGACGGCGCGTGCCTGGTCGACCCCGACGGCCGGCGGCAGCCGCTGTGCGGGGTGTGGCGCGTCGCGCCGCTGCGGGCGGCCCTCGACCGGCTCGCCGTCGCCCGGGGCGGCACGCTCGACGGCGCGGCCGTGCGGGCGCTCCTCGCCGGCCTGGCCGTATGCGAGGTGTCCTGGTCGGGCGACGGCCCGCCACCGTGGTTCGACTGCGACACTGACGAGGACGTACGCCGGGCGGAGGAGTGGGCGCGATGACGGTGCTGGACGACTGGCTCACGGCGGCCTGCGCGGAGCTGGGCCTCGACCCGGAGCAGGTGCCGGTGCCGGTCGTGCTCGACCTGGCACGCGACGTCGCGCACCAGGTGGTGCGCCCCGGTGCCCCGCTCACCGCGTACCTGCTCGGGTTGGCGGTGGGGCGCGGGGCCGACCCGGCCGTCGCCGCCGGGCGGCTCGGCGCGCTGGCCGGCACCTGGCCCGTCGAGCTGGGGACCGGCCAGGTGGCTGAGCCCGGCGACCGGCCGTCCGCCTGAGCCGACCCCCGTCGGCGGAGATTCACCGGCCGGGCGATCTGGGTAGGGTGACCGTGACGGACGGAGACGATCATGACGGTGCGCCACCCCTCGACACCGGCCGGGCCCCCCACCGGAGAGCCGGCCGGGACCCCGCCCGGCGACACGCCCGAGCAGCACGAGTCGATCCTGCTCGACGAGCCGACGACGGCCGACCTGCGGGGGAAGGTGACCGAGGCATGGCGCGAGTTCGCCCGCGCGCTGGCCGAACGGCTGGCCGAGCTGCCCGCCGGGACGCACGTCGAGCTGACCCTCGACCCCACCGCCTCCGGCACCGGCGACGCCGTCTACTCGATCAGCGTCGACCTCTCGGCCGACGGGCGGCTCTCCGCGCGGGCGGTCGGCAACGCGGCCCTCCCGCAGGGCTACCGGCTGGACCGGGCCGCCGTCGCCGACATGGTGGCGCTCGGCTGGTCGCCGCCCGGCGTGCTCCGGGGCTCCGGCGAGCACTTCGGACTGGAGGGCGACACCGCCGGGGCGTCCCGGCTGGCCGCGCTGCTCGCCCGCACGCTGCGCGACGTCTACGGCGCACCGCACCCGGCGTTCCTGGTCTACCTCGTGCACGACGCGGAGGGCGAGCCGGTGCCGGTGGGGCCGCTGGGCACCGCGCGCAGCGAGTTCGGCCCGGACCAGGACGTCGAGGCCGACCTGGACGAGGCGTTGGCCGCCGCCGCCGAGACCACCGGCGACGTGCTGGAGCTGGCCGACCGGGTCCGCACGGTCGTCTCCACCATGCTCAAGTCCAGCTCGGACCAGTTGCAGGTGGACTCGGACGGGGACATCAACATCCGGGCCGGGTCGGCGATGGTCTTCGTCCGGGTCCGCGACAACCCGCCCCTGGTCGACGTCCTCTCCCCGGTGCTCACCGAGGTCGAGCCGACCGAGCGGCTCTACGTGAAGCTCTCCGAGCTGACCAACCGGATGCCCATCGGGCGGCTCTACTGCACCGACGACACCGTGTGGGCGTCGATCCCGGTCTTCGGCCGCAACTTCCAGGCCACCCACCTGATGCTGGCCGTGCAGGTGATGACGGGCCTCGCCGACGAGCTGGACGACCGGCTGCACGGCGAGTTCGGCGGGAAGCGCTTCTTCGGCGAGGGCGACAAGCCCGGCCGCCGGGACGCTGGCGAGGGGGAGCACCGCACCGGCATGTATCTCTGAGCGGCGGGTCGGCTTTCCGTCACTGCGCGGCGCGGGCCCTCCGAGGGTGGTTCTCGGCTGTCACACTTCGGCAGATGACGATTCCAGACAG
This sequence comes from Micromonospora sp. DT233, assembly GCF_049841815.1. Classification (NCBI taxonomy): domain Bacteria; kingdom Bacillati; phylum Actinomycetota; class Actinomycetes; order Micromonosporales; family Micromonosporaceae; genus Micromonospora; species Micromonospora sp. DT233. The sequence goes on from NZ_JBNCLB010000006.1 coordinate 44,326, forward strand.
TGACGTCCCTCCCACGTCGACGTTCTCCTTCGCCCTTGCCGCCCGTGCCGCCGTGGAGCGGATGGCCCCGGAGGAATTGGGCTTCCTCGACGACGTGCTGGCCTCGTGGGAGCGGGGTGACCTGGCGTACCAGCGGGGTCGCCGGCAGGCCGGCGCCGGCACCGTCGGGTTCGGTGTGGATCTCACGCTGGTGGCGGAGACCGTCCTCGCGGTGCTCACGGCGGCGGCCAGCGACGTGCTCGGTACGGCCGTCGGCGGCGCGTGGCAGCAGCGCCCGCGCTGGTGGCGTCGGGGGCGGGCGGGGCGCGTGCTGCCCTCGGCGCAGGAGCAGTTCGCGCTGAGCGACGGTCAGGCCGACCGGCTCCGGGATGCCTGCCGCCGGCACGGTCGCGCCCTCGGGCTCTCCGCGGAGCAGGCCGACCTGCTCGCCGACGCCGTGTACGGGGCGGTGGAGGGGGCCCGCGGGTGAGCCGACCCGGAGCGCACCTCGGCCGGACGTACGTGTTGCTCTTCGTGCTCCTCGGTGCGATCGGGCTGAACGCCGGCTGGATCGCCGCGCTGTCGTACGGCATCGGCGAGGGCCTCGGCTTCAACGTCTGCACGGCCAACGGGGGCGACTGGTGGCGGGCCAGCGACCTTGCCGCCGCCGATGCTGCGCGCCGGGACGTCGCCGCCTGCATGCGCTCGGTGACCGGGCCGTGGCTGCTGGCCATGCTTGCCGGTGCGGCGATCGCGTACGCGGTGACCGTGTTGCTGGCGGTCGCGGGTGCGGTGCGGGTGCGTCGGCTGGTGCGTGGGGCGGGCCGGGCCGCCGGGCCGGGGGTGGACGTCGCCACCGTTCGCTTCGCCGAGTTGTGTGGGGAGCACGGTGTCGCCGAGCGGCGGCCGGAGCTGTTCGTGTTGCGGGCCGGTGCCCGGTTCACCGAGCCGTTCACCACGGGCGTTCCGGCGGGGCGGCCGATGGTGGTGGTGCCGGCTGCGGCGGTGTCGGCCGGCCTCGACGTGTTCGATCCGATCGTTCGGCACGAGCTGGCGCACGTCCGGGCCCGTGATGGGTTGCTGGCGGCCGGGGCATGGTGGTCCGGGTGGGCCGGGGTCTTGCTGACTGTGGTCGCTGCGGCGCCGTTCCTTGCTTCGGGCCGGGGCAGCGCAGTGGAATACTGGGCCGGGCTGCTCGTCGCCGTGGCGCTCGGCGGGCTCCTGGTGCTGCTGCGGGCGCACGTCCTGCGGCTGCGTGAACTCGCCGCGGATCAGGTAACCGCCCTGTACTCGGCGCGGCCCACCGCCCTCGCCGAGGTGCTGTACGCGGCGCGGGGTGCGGGCCGCCGCCCGCCCGGGCGGCTGAGCGCGCTGTTGTCCGTGCGGCTCGAGCCCGCGGACCGGGTCCGGGCGATGACCACAGGATCGGCCGGCATCGACGGGGGTTTCCTGCCGTCCGCCGTGACCGTGTTCGTGTTCTTCATCGCCGTGCAGCCCGTGAATCAGGCGTTCATGAATTGGGGCGGCTGGGCCGGGCCGCCATTCCAAGTGTTGTACGCGATCGCCGCCGGGCTCGTCGCGGCCATGTTGATGCCCGCCTGGGCGCGTCGGTACGCCGCCCACCCACGGGCGTCCCGGTGGCCGCCGGTGCTCGGCGTCACCGTCGGCGGGGCGGCTGGGTTCTTCCTTCCGGGGCCGGGCCTGCCGGCCAGCCCGGGAACCATGGCGCTGGCCGCCCACTGGGCCATCGGGCCGCTGCTGACCCTCGCGCTCGCCGGCATCGCCGTCCTGCTGGTCGCGCTCGCGCACGGCGTGGACCCGTATCGGCGTCGCTGGCTGCTGGCGGCGACGGTGGCCGGTGCGGGGGTGGCTGCGGTGACCGTGGGGACGGCCATGTTGGCGGCCATCGTCTGGACCGGCAAGCTGCTCGCCGGCGCGTCCGGGACGTTCACCCCGACGTCACTGCGCATGATGGTGCTCTACGGCGAAGCGCTCTGGGACGTCGAGCCCATTGTGGTGTTCGTGGTCGTCGCCGTCCTCGCGGTGGTCGCTGCCCGATCCGCTCCGCGTCCCCGGCCGGCACCGCAGCCGGCCCTGCCACTACTCGCCGCAGTGGCGGTGACGGTCGGCGCGATTGGCTCGGTGGTCACCGCGCTACGCCTGTCCGGGGACGGCGAATCGGGTACGGACCTGCCGTTGCTCTGGCAACGCTGGTGGGTGTCCGCCCTGGCCGGCGTCGTCGTGCTGGTGGTGCTGCTGACCCGGCCGACTGCCGGCCGGACCGCCACCGGGCGGGTGGCCGGGGCGTTGACCGCTGCCGCCGGGGTCACCGTCGTGGGGGCCCTCGGTCAGTTCGCCGTCCGCACCGTCGCCACCGGCTGGGATGCCGACCTCCAGCCGTGGCTGCTGCGTCACTACGTGATAGTGCCGCTGCGCCTGCTGCTGCTCCTCAGCGTCGTGGCGGTCCCGGTGGGTCTCGCCCTCGCCCGGCGGTCGCGGCCAGCGTGGGCGCGGCCGGGGCGGCTGCGCACCCCGTTCGCCGCCGCCGGCACCGCGATCGTCTCCCTGGCCGTCATGCTCGGCTCGGGGGAGATGGTCGTCGGCGGGGCGGCGGACGCGCGGGAGCTGGCGGTCAAGGTGGGGCCCTCGGCGACGCCGGTCGTCATCACGCCCGTGTTGCCCCCGGTGAACGGCGTCCTGACTTTGGCGCAGGCGCGGCAGGCGGTCGACGGGGCCGGTGCCGTGCTCCTCACGTGGCGGGTGGACCCCGCGTCGAGCGAGGACGACGACACGCAGCCATCACCCTGCGCCGCCCAGTCTGTGGCGCAGGCCGCCGTCGAGCCCGACGTCGAAGCCACCACGAACTACTCCTCATCGGCTGAGAGCCATCCGCCGTACGGGGCGGGCATCACGGTGACGGTGGAGTCATACCGCGCGGCACCCGACCCCGAGACCCTGTTCGCCCCGCTTCGGCGGGAGGCCCAGGCATGCGCTTCCTACACCCAGCCGAACTCGAACCCGAATTCGTACGACCACCTGTCCCGGATGCGACTCTTCATCCGGCAGCCCGTGTCCATCGGGCACCCGGCGCTCTCCATCGGCCTGGTCCGGACGGACCGGGTGTCGCCCGAGCTGGCCGCTGTCACCACCGCCCACCTGAGCATCGTGGTCGTCGGCCACCACGTGGTCACCGTGGTGGTGGTCTACGCCCACGTCAACGACCCTCCCGAAGGGAAGCTGACCCCACTGGACGAGACAGCGCGCCAGGCGCTCGTGACGGTGGTGCGGGCCCTCGGAGGTTGATGCCCCGCAGCTCCGACCGCCGGGCCGGCGCCGATCAGGTCGCGGGCAGCCAGGTCGGGGCGGTCAGGTCGGCCGGGTCGTCGGCCCGCAGGCCGCCGGCGGAGACGGTCCAGAGCACGCCGCCGACCAGCAGCGACCGGGTGACCGGCGCGCCGCCCGGGTGGGCGACCGCGCCGAGGGGCGTGAGGGTCGTGCCGCCGACCCGCAGCAGGCGTACGTCTCCGCCGAGCACCGGCAGCGCCAGCAGGCCGGTGCGGGCGTCGTAGAGGAACGCGTGCGGGTCGAACTCGGCCGCCGAGGCGGTGCGGGGGACGTGGTGGCGGGCCAGCCGGGTGGGCCGGGCGGGGTCGGCCACGTCGAAGAGCGAGACCTGCAGGCCCTGCGTCCGGCCCCGGGCGTCCGCCTCCTGGCCGACGCCGAGCAGCCGCCCCTCGCCCGCCGGGTGCAGGTACGCCGAGTACCCGGTGATCTTCAGCTCGCCGGTGACCCGGGGCGCGGCCGGGTCGGTCAGGTCCAGCGCGTAGAGCGGGTCGGTGCGCCGGAACGTCACCACGTACCCGGTGGGGCCGAGGTAGCGCACCGAGTGGATCCGCTCGCCCCGACCCAGCCCGGTGGCGGCACCGACCTGGGCCAGCGTCTCGCCCCGGCGGGCCAGCACGTACACGGCGGACTCGGTGACGGAGCTCGACCCCGGTGGCGGGCTGCTGGTGGTGGCCACCCGCAGGTGCCCCCGCCAGTCCGACAGGGCGTACTGGTTGAGCAACACGCCGGGCACGCTGCCGCTGGCCAGGTAGCGGGGCCGGCCCGCCGCGCCGGTGTCGAACTGGTGGAGCACGGTGCTCACCATTGGCCACACTTCCGAAACGGGTCGGCCGCCCCGCCGAAGCTGCTGCGCCGGCCGCTGTGCCTGCCCGGCGAGGTAGAGGCTGCCGGCGGTGCCGTAGACGGTGTCGGCGTCGCCGACCACGCTCACCGGGTCGCCGTCGCCGAGGCGGCCGCCGGTCAGGTCGAAGCTGAGCACGGTGAGCACGGCCGTGCCGGTGCTGTCGGCGGCCACGCTCAGCCGGTCGCAGTCGACCCGGCCGGCGCCGCTGCGGCGGCCCTCGGTCCAGTCGTACGCCGGTAGCCAGGCGTCCAGGCCGGCGCGGCCGATCGCCGCCCGGTTGGCGGCCGACCGCTGCTCGTCGGTGGCGTCCTCGCCGAGCTCGGGGAGGACCAGCCGGGGTTGCGAGCGGACCACCACCCGGGCCGTCGGGCCGGTGAGCCGCGCGTCGAGCAGGCTCCCGCCGATCCCGTACGTCGCGGTCAGCGTCGGCGGCCCGGTCAGGTCCACCAGGAACAGCCGGGGCCCGGCCGACGTCCCGACGGCCGGGCGGCCTCCGGAGGGGACGGCCCGCGCCGCACCCGGGAGCAGCACCAACGCCCGGTCGCCGTGCAGCAGCAGGTTGCCGCCGTGGCCGACTTCCCGGTCACCGGTGAGGTCCAGTCGGCCGGTGGCCCGCCGGGTCGCCGGGTCCACCACCCGCAGCACGCCCGCGACGACCGTGACGATCCGCCGGCCGTCGGTCTTGACCAGGTCCGGCTCGTCCGCGTCGGGCTCGTGGGTGTTGGTGCCGGTGTGCTCGGCCGGCGCGTCCTGCGCCGTCGCCGCCCGCTCCCCCGCCTTGGGGGCCCACCCCGGCTGGGGTACGCCGCCGACGCCGGTACGCCAGTTGGGCCGCAGGCCCCACGGGCCGACCGTGGCGGAGGCGGCCGCGCGCAGCCGGGTCAGCGCGTCGGCGCAGGTGTCGAAGGAGACCAGCCGGAGCGGGTCCACCGGCTGGTCCGGCTCGCGGTCGGGCCGGGCGGCGACGCTTCCGGCCAGCAGGGTCAGGCCGATGAGCGTGCCGGCCGCGACGGTGAGCTTTCCCCGGGTCATGCCGCTTCGACGTCGACCACCCGGCCCCGGTTCCCGCCGCGGCGACGGCTACGGGAAGGGACCGACCCGGGCGGCCAGGTGGACGCCCGACGCCTCGGCCGTCAGGCGGACGGCCCGACGCCGGGGGACTCGACGAGGCGGGAGAGCACGATGGTGCTCCGGGTGGAGGTGACGAAGGGTTCGGCCCGCAGCCGCTCCAGGGCCTCCTCCAGGTGCCCGATGTCGGCCGCGCGCAGGTGCACCAGCGCGTCGGCCTCGCCGGAGACGGTGTACGCCCCGACGACCTCGGGGTGGCGGCGGGCGGCGACGCCGATCTGGGCCGGGGTGGTCCGGCCGGCGCAGAACAGTTCGACGAACGCCTCGGTCGTCCAGCCCACCGCCGCCGGGTCGACGACGGCCGTGAAGCTGCGGATCACCCCGGTGGCGCGCAGCCGGTCGACGCGGCGCTTGACGGCTGGGGCGGAGAGTGACACCCGGGCGCCGATGTCGGCGTAGGAGGCGCGCGCATCCGCCACGAGCAACGCAATGATTCGCTGGTCCACGGCATCTATCTGCAACGTTCCGCCTTTTTCAAGCAATGATCACGGCTGTTACCAAGGTCATACGGTACCTACTGTTAGTTACCGTGAACCAGCAGCGGGTCTCGCGTAAGCGGACATATCTCCTGTGCTCGCCCGAGCGCTTCGACGTCGAGTACGCGATCAACCCTTGGATGGACGTCAGCACACCCGTCGACAGGGAACTGGCGGTCAAGCAGTGGGACCGCCTGCGGGAGACGCTGGTGGCGCTCGGCCACGAGGTGCACCTGCTCACCCCCGAGCCGGGCCTGCCCGACATGGTCTTCGCCGCCAACGGCGCGTTCACGGTCGACGGGACGGCGTACGGCGCCCGGTTCAAGCACGAGCAGCGGGCCGCCGAGGCAGCCCTGCACCGCGCCTTCTACGAGTCGCGGGGCTGGCGGTTCATCGCCCCCGGCGAGACCAACGAGGGGGAGGGCGACTTCGCGTACCTGCCGGACGCGTACGGCGGGTTGATCCTGGCCGGCCACGGCTTCCGCACCGAGCTGCCCGCGCACGCCGAGGCGCAGGAGGCGCTGGGCCGGCCGGTGGTGTCGCTGCACCTGGTCGACCCGCGCTTCTACCACCTGGACGTGGCGCTGGCCGCGATCGACGACGGCAACGTCGCCTACTACCCGGGGGCCTTCTCGGCGGCCAGCCAGCAGGTCCTGGCGCAGCTCTTCCCCGACGCGATGCTCGCCGACGACGCCGACGCCCTGGCCTTCGGGCTGAACCTGGTCAGCGACGGTGCCAACGTGGTGCTCCACGCCGAGGCGACCCGGCTCGCCGGCAAGCTCAGGGCCGCCGGTTACACCCCGGTGCCGGTCGAGCTGACCGAGCTGCGCAAGGGCGGCGGCTGCGTGAAGTGCTGCGTGGCCGAGCTGCGCCACTGACCCGCCGCGCCCCTGACGCGCCCCTGACGCGTGCGGGGCCACTGGACGCGCCGCGCCCGACGACCGGCAGTGGCCGGTCGGCGCACCGGCGGGCGCGGGCCGGTCTGCCGAGGGGGAAGACCGGCCCGTCGCGCCGACCGGCCGGTCAGCCGAGCGTGGCCAGCTCGTTGACCAGCACGTTGGACAGTGCCCGCCCGTCGCGCTGGACCTTGCGCAGGTACCACTTCTGCTGCGGGGTGCGCGGCTGGTTGAACTGCCACGCCCCGCGCGGGCTGTCGATCTGACCGATCTTGCCCAGCGCCAGGTTGATCTGCTGCGAGTCCGGGTTGGTCCCGGCCAGCCGGATGGCCTTGTCGAGCACCTGCGCCGCGTCGTACGACGCCATGGCGTAGGTGGTGGGTGACGACCCGTGCGCCTTGCGGTACGCGGTGGCGAAGGTGCGGTTCGCGGTGTTGTTCAGGTAGGCGGAGTAGTTCAGCGCCGTCACGATGTTGCGCGCCTCCACCTCCTGCACCTCGCTGAGCACCGTGCCCTCGGTGAGGAAGCCGGGGGCGTAGGTCGGGCCGGTCCACCCCGCCCGGTAGAGCTGCTTGATGAACTGCACGGCCGCCACCCCGCCGAAGTGGCAGAAGATCGCGTCCGGCCGGCGGTGCAGCGCCGCGCGGATGTCCGCCATGTAGGTGCTGCTGCCCGGGGTGTCGGTCGGATCGGCCCAGATCACCGGGTCGGCGATCCGGGGGTCCGCCGCACCGGCCTTGCTGAACCGTTCCTGCAGACCCTGGATCACGTCGCGGGAGCCCGGGGTGTCCGGCGCGACGATGGCGACCCGCCCACCGGCGGGGACCTGCTGCGCCAGGTACGGGCCGAGCGCCCGGCCCGGCTCGTCCAGCACGTACGACGTGCGCCAGATGTAGACGACGCTCTGCAGGCTCTTGGGGGAGGCGTTGGAGCCGATCAGCGGCACCCGGGCCTTCTCCACGGTGTCCCGGATGCCGGCCATGACGGTCGAGTTGACCACCCCGGTCAGCGCCACCGCACCCTGCTTGAGCAGGCTCTCCACCGCCGCCTTGCCGGTCTTGGCGTTGGTGCCCTCGTCGGCGGTCAGCAGCGTCACGGGGTGGTTGCCGAGTTGCTGGTCGTGCAGGTTGAGATAGAGCTGGAAGCCGTTGACGATCTCGTTGCCGATGGCCTTGTAGCCACCGTCGCGCGGCGCGATGAGACCGATCTTGACGGGCTTTCCGGTGGGGGGCGACGCGTTCTCGTCCTCGGAGGCACAGGCGGCGGTCAGGCCGATGGTGCCAAGAGCGGTCATCAGGTGGAGCGCCCGCCTACGGTTCATCTGGGACACAGAGTTCCTTTCGGGAGCTGAGCAGGGCAGATACCACCCCCCTCGGCGTTTTACCGGTCGGGCGACGCTGCGTCAATGGTCAGTGATCAATCCGGAATGAACGCAGCACACGGACCACTTTCGGCCAGGCGGGTCCCGCCGGATCGATGAGCCCGAAATGCTCGCATTCGGGAAGCTCAATCAACCGGATTTCGCTCCCCGTCGCCCGGGCGGCGGCGACATAGGCGCGGCTGAGTGCCACGGGGACCTGCCGGTCCAGGGTGCCGTGCACGACCACCACCGGCACCGGGACCGGAAGTCGGGCCGCCGGGTCCGCGACCGCGTACCGCTCGGGCCACTGCGTCGGGCCGCCGCCGAGCAGGGCCGCCACCGCCCCCGAGTCCAGGTCCAGCCGGTACGCCTCGGCCAGGTCCGCCACCGGGGCCAGCGCCAGCACCCCGGCCACCGTGGCCGGCGCGGACGCGGCGACGTGCAGCGCGAGGTGCCCGCCGGCCGAGTGGCCGACCAGCAGCGGCGGGCCGGGGCGCAGCCGGTCGCCCAGCACCGGGGCGGCCAGGGCGGGCAGCGCGGCGACGCCGGCCAGCACGTCGGTCAGGGTGCCCGGCCAGCCGCCCCCCGGCTGCCCGGTCCGCCGGTACTCCAACTGGGCCACCGGGTGGCCGAGCGCGGCCAGCGCCGCCGCCAGCGGACCGGTGTGGGTGCGGTCGTACTCGGCCCGCCAGAAGCCGCCGTGCACCACCACGACCAGCGGGCGGGGCGGGCCGTGCCCCGCCGGGCGGCGCAGGTCGGCGACCTGGTCGGGGTGCGGGCCGTAGGCGACCGTGGCGTCCGGTGCCGGGGCGGGCCGCTCGAGCACGCTGCGGGGGTCGGCGGACATGCCGGCGACGGTAGCGCGCAGCTCCCCGTCGGCGGCGGCACAGCCGGGAGCCGGCCGGCGACGGGTGGCGCGGAACACCGCCGCCCGGAGGTGGTGCCGGTGACTGTTCCCCACCCGGCTGGGTAAAGATGGAGCACATGACCCAAGCGCACTCCGCTGGACAGAACGACGAGCCGGGCCGCGAGGGCACCGGCCCCTCCGGCACCGTGGTGGTGGTCGGCCCGGACGGCCGACCGGTCGCCACCGTGCCAGCCGACGACTCGGCCGGGGAGGACCCGACCCGCCTGGTCGAACAGCCGGCCAAGGTGATGCGGATCGGCAGCATGATCAAGCAGTTGCTCGAGGAGGTGAAGTCCGCCCCGCTGGACGACGCGAGCCGGCACCGGATGCGCGAGATCCACGAGCGGTCGATCGTCGAACTGAAGGAGGGCCTGGCCCCCGAGCTCCGCGAGGAACTGGAGCGGATCTCGCTGCCCTTCACCGAGGAGAAGGCCCCCAGCGAGAGCGAGCTGCGGGTGGCCCACGCCCAGCTCGTCGGCTGGCTGGAGGGGCTGTTCCACGGCATCCAGGCGGCCCTGGTCGCCCAGCAGATGGCCGCCCGGGTGCAGTTGGAGCAGATGCGCTCCGGCCGTCAGGCGCTGCCCAGCGGCCCCGGCGGGATGGTGCCGGGCATGCCGGGCATCGGCCAGCCCCCCGCTGCCGAGGGCCACAGCACCGGCCAGTACCTCTGACCGTCGCGCGCCGGGCCGGCCCCCGCCCCGCGCCGCACCCCCCCCCCCCCCCACCAGCACCACGGCGACCGCCCCCCCCCCCCCCCCCGCCGCCCCCCCCCCCCCCCCCCCCCCCCGCGACTCACCCCACCCCGAAGACCTGCTCCAGGTACGCGGCCACGCCGTCCGCCGAGTTCGCCGCGGTGACCTCGTCGGCGATCGCCAGGACGGCGGGGTGGGCGTTGGCGACCGCCACCCCCCGGCCCGCCCAGGTCAGCATGGGCACGTCGTTGGGCATGTCGCCGAAGGCCAGCACGTCGCCCTGGTCGATGCCCAGTCGCGCGCAGTACCAGGCCAGGCCGGCCGCCTTGGTCACCCCGGTCGCCGAGATCTCCACCAGCCCCGAGTACGACGAGTGGGTCGCCTCGGCCAGCCCCCGCAGCGCACCGGCGACCACCTCGACGAAGACGTCGGGGTCCTGCTCGACGGCCCGCGCCAGCAGCTTCACCGCCGGCGCGGAGTGCAACTCCTCCGGCGAGGTGATCGCCCGGATCGCCTCGGCGTCGGCGTCCCACCGCAGCGGGTAGTGCGCCTCGTGCCGCATCTCCCGGCTGTCGACGATCTCCACCGCGAAGCTGACCTCGGGCACCTCCGCGCGCAGCCGGCGAGCCACCTCGGCGAGCAGTTCCGGCGCGAGCGGGTCGGCCCGCAGGACCTCGTCGGCCGCCGGGTCGTACACCACCGCGCCGTTGGCGCAGATCGCCGGCAGCGGCTCGGCGAGCTGCTCGTACACCAGGGCGAGCCAGCGGATCGGACGGCCGGTGACGAGCACGACCGGCGTGCCCCGCGCGGAGAGCCGGTCGAGGGCGTCGCGGGTGCGGGGGCTGATCGTGCGGTCGTCGCCGAGCAGCGTGCCGTCGATGTCGGTGGCGACGAGCCGAGGTGTCTCTCCCATCATCGGGAGAGTAGTCGGTCCAGGTAGACCGCCACCCCGTCGTCGTCGTTGCGCAGGGTCACCTCGTCGGCGGCGGCCCGCAGCGTCGGATGGGCGTTGGCCACCGCCACCCGCGACCAGCCGGCCCAGCCGAACATCGTCAGGTCGTTGGGCATGTCACCGAAGACCAGCACGTCGGCCGGGTCCACCCCGAGGCGGTGGGCCACCACGGCGAGCCCGGACGCCTTGTCCACCCCGGGCGCGGTGATCTCGACGAAGCCGAGCCCGGCCTGGGTCAGCGTGGCGACCTGCGGCGGCAGCACCCGGCGGGCGGTGGCCAACAACTCGTCCACGTGGTGGTCGGCGGTCCGGACGAAGGCCTTGACGACGTCGCCCGCGACGCACTCGGCGCGGGTGCGCGCCTCGAACATCTCCGGGTAGGGCCAACTCGGGTGGTAGTCGCCCCAGAGCGGGGACTCGTGCTCGTCGGAGCCTTCGACCATCACGGTGAGCGGGCCGACCACGGCCTCCAGATCGGCCAGCAGCCGGGCCAGCACCGGGCCGGGGAGCCGTTCGTCCCGCAGCACCAGCGGGCCGGCCGGGTCGCTCTGGTCGACCACCCAGCCGCCGCCGGCCATCACCAGGAAGTCGGCGGCGCGGATGTCGTTGCGGGTGAGCTCGGTCAGTCGCGGCCCGCGACCGGTCGCGCCGACCACCGGGATGCCGGCGGCCCGCACCCGGTCGAGCACCTCGTGCGTGTACGCGGAGACGGTCTCGTCGCTGCGGACCAACGTCCCGTCGAGGTCGGTGGCGATCAGTTTGGGCAGCCCTGGGCGGGCCATGGGTCCTCCTTCGCCCGTCGCCGTGGCGTCGTCGGCTTTCGCGTCGTCGGCTTTCGCGTCGTCGGCTTTCGCGTCGTCGGCTTTCGCGTCGGCGGTGCGACGGCCGGCCGGCACAACGGGGCAGCAACCGTACCTCGCCCACCGGGCCGCCGCCGGGGCTTTCCGGGCAACGACGGGCGGCGCAGGGCCACTGCGCCCGCCGGCCGCCGGAGGCGTCCGGGACCCCGGGGCGGGTGTACCGCCCGCGCCGGTGCCGGGCGTCAGACGGGTGGCTCGGGGCGGGCGAAGGGCACGGTGGGCTGCACGGTGAGGTCGGCGGGCGCGGGCAGCTGGTCCCGGTCGTGGTCCGACCGGGCGGCGGCCCGGCGCCGCCCCCAGCGGCCCGCCTCGGGAGCCGCGCCCTGCGGCGCGGTCTCGTCGGCCGCCGCGCCCTGCGGCCCGTCCGCGCCTTGCCCGTCCGCGCCTTGCCCGTCCGCGCCTTGTCCGTCCGCGCCTTGCCCGTCCGCGCCTTGTCCGTCCGCGCCTTGCCCGTCCGCGCCTTGCCCGGCCGGCACCCGGCCGGCCAGGTGCAGCGCCGTCGCCAGCAGCGCGCCGGCCGCGAACGCCATCACCAGCCCTCGGCCGTACTCGACCGTGAACCCCTCCTCGGGGGAGTAGAAGAAGGTGCGCTGGCCGGAGTCGTCGAGCGAGAACGCGGTGGCGACGAGGAAGCCGAGCAGGCCCACCGCCACGGCGAGGCCGGCGGTTCGCGCGTCGCGCCGCACGGCCGGCGTCCCGCGCAGCGCCAGGGCCAGGGTCGCGGCCAACGCCAGCAGCCCCACCAGGTAGCCCACCCCGAGACCGCCGATGTCGGTCACCCCGGCCGGCACCCGCAACGTGCTGCTCCCCTCGGGGCCGCCGTTGGGGACGGTCATCACCATCCACTCGCCGACCAGCGACGCGAACGCCGCCGCCGCGCCGAGCCCGGCCGGCACCAGCGGCAGCCGCCGGTCCCGCGCCAGCCCGCTCAGCGACCGGCCGACCCGCTCGGTGGGCGCCGGGTCGGGCCCGCCCCACTCCACGACGGCGGGGCCGTCGGGCCGGTTGTCCTGCCGGGGGATGGGGAGATCCTGGGACATCGGCCAACCTCTCCGCCGCGGGCCTGGGCCTCCGCCGTTCGCGGGCCTGGACCGAATCATGACACAGGAGACAGCGAGCGATACGCAGGCCGCACACCCCTATTCCCCTCGGAGCGGCACGAACCCGGCCGAATCGGGGGCACTCGCTCGCCCGCCACCCGGCTTTCGGTTAGCGTCGGGGCATGCCTATCCGTACCGCATCCGCACGTTGGCAGGGCGATCTCGCCGAGGGTTCCGGCACGGTCCGCACCGGAAAGGGCGGGCTGGAGGGGAACTACTCCTTCAAGTCGCGCTTCGAGGAGGGCGAGGGGACCAACCCCGAGGAGCTGATCGGGGCCGCCCACGCCGCCTGCTTCTCGATGGCGCTGTCCAAGCAGCTCGCCGACGCCGGCGTCACCGGCACCCGGGTCGAGACCGCCGCGAAGGTGCACTTCGACAAGACCGACGCCGGAATGACCGTGACCCGCATCGACCTGGAGACGGTCGGCCAGGCGCCCGGCCTCGACGAGGTCCAGTTCACCAAGCTGGCCGAGACCGCCAAGGAGAACTGTCCCATCTCGCGGCTGCTCGCCCCGGGCGCCCAGATCAGCCTCACCGCCCGCCTGGCGTCCTGAGCCGCCCCTGAGCCGCCCCTGAGCCGCCGCCGCCCGGCGGGTGCCGATCGTGGCGCCCGCCGGGCGGGGCGGGTCGGGGAGAATGGGGGGCGTGGCCGTGGAGATGAGTCGGGAACGCTTCGAGGAACTGGTCGGCGACGCCCTCGACGAGGTGCCCGAGGAGCTGCTCGGGCTGATGAGCAACGTGGTGATCCTGGTCGAGGACGACCCACCCCCGGGCGACGAGGACCTGCTCGGCCTCTACGAGGGCCACGCGCTCACCGAGCGGGGCTGGGACTACTCCGGCGTCCTGCCGGACCGCATCTTCGTCTACCGCCGGCCGATCCTGCGGATCTGCGACTCCGACGCGGACGTGGTCGACGAGGTGGCGGTGACCGTGGTGCACGAGATCGCCCACCACTTCGGCATCGACGACGAGCGCCTGCACGACCTCGGCTGGGGCTGAGCCCGACCTCCGCCCACGGCCGATACGCCGATTGACCTGGCCACCTATTCTTCGGTCAGACACCCCTAATCAGGAGGCACTTCGATGCGCAGCGCGCTCTTCTCGGCCGAGAACCTGGAGAAGGAGTCCACTCAGCCCGGCATGCGGCTGCAGAACTCCAAGATGTTGAAGATCGAGCTGAACGGCGAGGCGATGGCCCGGGTCGGCTCGATGGTCGCCTACCAGGGTCAGGTGCAGTTCCAGGCCCTCGGCTCCGGCGGGCTGGGCAAGTTCCTCAAGCAGAAGCTCACCGGCGAGGGCGTCCCGCTGATGAAGGTCAGCGGCCGGGGCGACGTCTTCCTGGCCGAGCTGGCCAAGGACGTGCACATCATCGACCTGGAGCCGGGCGACGCGCTGTCCATCAACGGCTCCAGCGTGCTGGCCTTCGACTCCACCCTCCAGTACGACATCAAGATGGTCGGCGGCGCCGGCATGGCCTCCTCGTCCGGCCTGTTCAACTGCGTCTTCAGCGGCTACGGCCGCATCGCGATCACCACGAAGGGCACCCCGGTGGTGCTCAACGTCGACGCGCCGACGTACGTCGACCCGCAGGCCGCCGTCTGCTGGTCGGCCAACCTGCAGACCGGCTACCACCGGGCCGAGCAGTTCGGCCTGGGCTCGCTGCTGGGGCGCACCACCGGTGAGGCGTTCACGATGAGCTTCGCCGGGCAGGGCTTCGTGGTGGTGCAGCCCTCCGAGGAGCCGCCGATCATGGGCAGCGGCACCCAGGAGCAGCAGGGCGGCCTCCTCGGTGGCCTGCTGAGCTGACCCGGGCCGACCGGGGCCGGGCCGCCCGTGGATCGGGCGCCCCGGCCCCGGCTCAGCTCAGCTCACCGACGCGCAGCCGTGCCAGCCAGGCCGCCGCGTCGAGGTAGTCGGCGTCGGAGAGACCGGCGGGCGCGGGGACAGGCCGGTCACCCGCGCCGTCGGCCCAGCGGTGCCGGGGGTACGACCCGAGGAAGCGCACGTCCGCGCAGACCCGGCGCAGCCCCTGCAACGCCTCCCCGAGCCGGACGTCGGCCACGTGACCGGTGCAGTCCAGGAAGAAGACGTACCGCCCCAGGGCCTCGCCCGTCGGGCGGGACTCGATCCGGGTGAGGTTGACCCCGCGCACCGCCAGCTCCATCAGCACCGACAGTAGTGCGCCCACCCGGTCGTGGGCGATGTAGACGGCCAACGACGTCACGTCGTCCCCGGTGGGGGGCGGGGGCGGGCCGGGGCGGGACAGCAGCGCGAAGCGGGTCACCGCGTCGGTGTGGTCGGCGATCTTGTCGGCCAGCACGGCCAGCCGGTGTCGGGTCGCCCCGATCGGGGCGCAGATCGCCGCGTCGTACTCGCTGCCGGCCGCGCCCGCCGCGGCGGCCCCGTTGGAGAGCACGTCGACCACGGTCGCGTCGGGCAGGTACGTGCGCAGCCAGCCCCGGCACTGGGTCGAGGCCTGCGGATGGGCCGCCACCGAGCGGATCGACGCCAGGGTCACCCCCGGCCGCGCGCCGAGCACGAACTCGACCGGCAGGATCACCTCCCGGGTGATCACCAGGGGCTGGCCCTCGGCCAGCTCGTCCAGCGTCACCCCGACCGCGCCGCCGATCGAGTTCTCCAGCGGCACCAGCGCCGCGTCGGCGTCCCCCGCCCGGACGCTCTCCAGCGCCTCACCGACGCTGCGGGCGGGCGTACGGGTGCCGTGCTCGGCGGCGGGCACGGTGCGCAGCGCCTGCTCGGCGAAGGTGCCCTCGGGGCCGAGGTAGACGAAGCGGGTGGGCGGTGTTCCGGGCATGGCGTCAGCCTACTTACCCGGCACGCTCGTCTTCGTGCCGTTGCCCGGCAGTCCCGTCCCCGGCGTCTGCGTGCCCGGCGTCCCCGGCAGTCCTGGCGTGCCCGGCATCCCCGGCGTCCCCGGCGTCCCCGGCAGCCCCGGCGTGCCGCCGCCGCCCGGCAGCCCCGGCGAACCCTCGGCGCAGGCGAGCGTGCGGATGCCGGCCGGCCCGGCGACCCGCACCTCGATGGTGCAGACGTCGGTGCCGGCGGTGACCAGCTCCAGCGCGCCCGGCCGGCCCCGGGTGACCACCTGGAGCTCCTCGTGCCCGGTCACCCGCAGCACCGTGTACTGCCAGCTCCCGGCGCAGAGCGGGCCGGTGCGTACCCGCACGCCGACCGACCGGGGCAGCACGTCGGCGGTGCCCCGCAGCAGGGTGATCACCCGAGCACCGGAGGGGCCCGACCGGCAGGCGGAGGCGACCAGGTCGGCGGCGCTGTTGGTGGGGGCGGGCAGCGTCGGCGGGGGCACCGGGGCCACGGGGGTGGCGGACGGGGTCGGGACGGCGAGGGCGCTCGCCGTGGCGCTCGGCGTGGGGGCCGGCCGACGAAGCTCGGGCGGTGCGCCGCAGCCGGCTGCGGCCAGGGCGAGGCAGGCGACGGCGAGGAGCCCGGCCGGGCCGGACGGCCGTCGGCGCGCGGCGCGGTGCGGTGCGGTGGGCGACACGAGCGAACCTTATATCGGACAACGTCGTTACGGACTGGTGACCGAGCCCATCGTAGGAGCCGCCGACGCTGCGGTGAAGGCCGACCGGCGTCGCCGTCGCCGAGCCGCCGGGTGCCCGCGCGGGCCGGTGCGGCGGTGTGGTCAGCCGAGTCGCCGGGGCCGGCGCGGCGGTGTGGTCAGCCGAGCAGGCGGGTGCCGGCGCTCGGCCGGTGCGGCCCTGTCGTCAGCCCAGCAGGCGGTGGCCGGCGCGGCGCAACGCGGCGGTCGCCTCGTCCAGCCGGACGGCCGGGACCAGCGCGTGGTCGGTGTCGTACGTGGAGAAGGCCACCACGTTGACCCGCGCCTCGGCCAGCGGGGCGACCAGCGCGGCCAGGGTGCCGGTCACCGGCCGGCCGAGCGGGCCGACGACACGCAGGCAGCGCCACTCGGTCTCGGCCTCGGCCGGGGCGCGCGACGCGGGGCAGATCACCGAGATGCCGTCGGCGGACCAGCTCACGCTGACCACCTCGACGTCGCTCAGCTCACCCCAGAGGGCGGGGCGGAGCGTGGCGTCGGTGGCCAGTCGGCACACTGCGTACACGCCCGGCAGCAGAGCGACATCGACCATGAGGGAACCCTACGGCCTGGGCGGGGCCCGTGACAGCGCCAAAAGGCGCGGTCGGGGCCACATTCGGGCAGTTCAGGCCGAATGTTGGGCGGCCGGACAAGGGGCGGGCGGATCAGACCTCGGAGAAGAAGGTGAGCGAGCCGGCGACCTTGCCGTTGGTCAGCACCGGCGTGGAGATGGCGTCCACCGTCGGGTCCGACTGGCCCGCCGTGGCCTGGACCCGGAGCAGCCCTCGGGCGAGACGCCCGGAGTGTAGGGCCAGCAACGGCGGGATCTTGTCGGTCTCCTGCTCGGTCAGCTCGCCCCGGTTGGCGGTGAAGTCGAGCAGGCGCAGACAGCCGTCGAGCAGGGGAAGACCGATCACGTTCTCCGGGCAGCTCAGGCAGAGCAGTTTGCAGCCGGCTGCGGAGACCGCGACGACGCGGGTGCCGATGTCGATCAACAGGCAGGGCTCGGCCGCGCGGAACACGGTGGCGGACCACTGCGCGAAGTTGTCAGACTCCGGCCTCAGCGCTGAGTGGGTGGCGGGCACGAACGCTTCCGAGAGCGAAAGTTCGAGGTGGGCCACCGCGCCTCCTATGCACACCGACGGTCTGTCTACGGTAACCGGCCGTCGTGACGACCGTCGACCGCGACCGGTCGCCGGGTCGCCGGGTCGCCGGTGGCCGGTTGTCCTGAGCCGGGCGGCCGGCGACGGCGCGGCCGGTGCGTCGGGATGGGCACCGGACCGCGTGGCGTCGCCGGAGACGTTACCGGCGGTTGGCCGGCTTGTCAGCCGCCGTTCGGCCGCCGTCGTACCACCGGTAGTCGTTGGCCGGACGGTACGTGCCGTTCATCCAGGTGCCCGGGTGCTGGGCGACCCGGGCCAGCTTCTCGGCGGTGGCCGGGCTGATCCGGTTGCCCCCGGCCACGAGCAGGCGGTCCAGCTCGCGGTGGGTGGCCATCAGGCAGTCCTTCGGCAAGCCGTAGACGCTGATGACGCCGGAGCCGACGAAGGTCAGCACCGGCGTCACCGGGATCGTCAGCCCGACGGCCTCGGAGAGGGCCTTGCTGGCCCGCTTGGCGTCCCGGCGGGTCTCGGCCACGTAGGGCGGGCGCTTGCCGTTGATCTGGACGACGTCACCCGCCACGAGCACCCGGGCCCGGCCGTGGTCGGCGATGGTCACCGCGAAGAGGCCGCTCGGACCGATCGCGAGGAAACCGGCCCGGTCGTCCTGCCCCTGGTCGAGGAGGAGGTCCGAGGCGTCGGTGCGGGGCCACTCGATGACGTGCCAGGCCGGCCCCAGGTGATCGAGTCGACCGAGGGCTCGCGCCCCGGCCGCCTCCAACTTGCGGGCGCCCCGATCGGCGCGCCGTCGGCGGGCCCACTCAAGTGGGCCCGGACGGAGCGGCTCGAGCCCTCCCTGCCCCTCCGGGCGGGGGTGCGGCACCGACGCGGGCGACACCGGCCGCGAGGCAGGCACGGCCCGACGTGCGGGAAAGACAGTCATCGCGACCTCCGGCAAAAGGTCCCTCGAAGTTATGTCCTCACTACCCTACGTTGACCTACCGGGTGGTCGGCAAGTCGGAGCGCCGGAGTGAGTGCGGATGAATGCCATATTCATCCACAGCTGTTTTACCGGATGCCGCCAAACCCTGCCCTACCCTAGGCGGGGTGACCCACTACGTGGACAGCGAAGTTGGCCGTCTCGGCACGGTGTTGCTGCATCGACCCGGCCCGGAACTGGCCCGACTCACCCCTCGCAATAACGATTCCCTACTTTTCGACGCCATCCCATGGGTTGGACGGGCGCAGGAGGAACACGACGCCTTCGCCGCCGCGCTGCGCGAGCGCGGGGTGGAGGTGCTGCACCTCGCCGACCTGTTGGCCGAGACCCTCGCCGTGCCCGACGCCCGCGCCGAGCTGACCGAGGAGGTGCTCGGCTCGCCGCGGCTCGGAGACACCCTGCGCCGCCGGGTCGCCGAGCACCTCGCGTACCTCGACCCCGCGGCCCTCGCCGGGGTGCTCATCGCCGGGCTCGCCCACGAGGAGCTGCGACTGAGCCCGGAGCGGCCGGGCGGGCTCGTCTACGCCCTGATGGACCGGCACGACTTCGTCATCGCCCCGCTGCCCAACCTGCTCTTCACCCGGGACTCCTCACTGTGGATCGGCGACCGGGTCGGGGTGACCAGCCTCGCCATGCCGGCCCGCCGCCGGGAGACCACCCTCACCGACGCGATCTACCGCCACCATCCGCGCTTCGTCGGCACGGAGTTCGTCTACCACCCACAGTTGGAGCACCTGGAGGGCGGCGACGTGCTGCTGCTCGCCCCCGGGGTGCTGGCGGTCGGGGTCGGGGAGCGGACCACCCCCGCCGGGGCGGAACGGCTCGGCCGGCAGGTCTTCGCCGCCGGGCTGGCACACACCATCCTGGTGGTGCCGATCGCCCAGGAGCGGGCCACCATGCACCTGGACACGATCTGCACGATGGTCGACGTCGACGCCGTGCTGATGTACGCCAACGTGGCCAGCACGCTGGTCGCGTACACGGTGGTGGCCGGGCCGGACGGCGAGCTGCGGGTGGACGGGCCGGCGCCGTTCCTGCGCGCCGCCGCCGACGCGATGGACCTCGACCAGCTCCGGGTCATCGACACCGGCCTCGACCCGGTGACCGCCGAGCGGGAGCAGTGGGACGACGGCAACAACACCCTCGCCCTGGCCCCCCGGCTCTGCGTCGGCTACGAGCGCAACACCGGGACCAACGCCCAGCTCGAGCGGGCCGGCATCGAGGTCGTTCCGATCGCGGGTTCCGAGCTGGGCTCCGGCCGGGGCGGCCCCCGGTGCATGTCCTGCCCGATCGTCCGTGCCCCCCTGCTGCGGTAGCGACACCGCACCGGCCCCTCCCGGTGCGCCGGGAGGGGCCGGTGGTGCCCGGCGACCTCAGCGCAGGGTGAGCTGGCGGCCGAGCAGCCCGTGCCGGGCCCGGCGGCCGGCCCCGTCCAGCGGCTCCCCGGTGTGCAGCGCCTCGGCGTAGCGCTTGGCGAACTGGGTCACCGGCTGCTCCCAGTCCTCGGCAGGGGTGCCCTCGGGCAGGTCCCAGACGGGCACCAGGCGGCCGTGCGCCCGGAACATGCCGGCGAACTTGGTGTCGTCGGCGAGGGTGAGCGCGCCCACCGCGCTCAGCCGGGCCAGCGCGTCCAGGGCGGCGTCCTCGTCGTCGGGGAGCACCCAGCGCACGTGGGCCTTCTCCGGCACCTGACACCAGTACGCGGCCGGCGCGGCGGCCAGTCGCACGGTCGGGTAGATCGCCGCGTTGGCCCGCTCCAGCGACGCCTGGACGGTCGGGTCGTCGGTCGCGCCCGGGTCGAGCCAGAACTCGAAGCCCTCGTGCATGGTGATCTCCAGCGGCCCGTCGACCAGGATGTCCTGGAGCCGGGGGCCGGGGCCCGGCAGCGGCGGCACCGTGACCGGCTTGCCCGGCTCGGTGCGCAGCGCGCAGAGCAGCGCCTCGGCCAGGTCCCGGGAGACGTCGCCGGACTGCTGGTGGCGTTGCAGCCCGATCAGGACCCGGCCGTCGTCCTTCGTCATCGCCGGGGCGGCTCCCGGCAGCACGGTGGCCAGGGTGACCGGCCGGTCCCCGTGCTCCTCGACCAGCTCAGCGACCAGCCGCAGCGGCGCGGACGCGGCCGGGACCAGCTCGCGCAGGGCGATCCACTCCGGCTCGTCGGTCAGCCCCTCGAACGGGCGGGGCACGAAGACGTCGCGCACCTTCTCCCGCTTCGGAGTGGCTTCGGCGGCCCGTTGGCTCTTTCGACGCTTGCTCACGGCGCACCAGCCTAGAGGCCGCCGGCCCGGCTGTCGCCGACGACCCGCCCCCGCACGGCGGGGTGGGGGTCAGCCGGCGGCGACCAGATCGGGGTTCAGCCGGCGGCGACCAGGTCCGGGCGGGAGCTGTCGACGGGGTCGAACTCGGCCCAGACGCTCTGCCCGAGGCCGTCCCGGTCGACGCCCCAGCGGTCGGCCAGCCCGGCGATGATGTGCAGGCCCCGGCCGTCGACCGCGTCCGGCGTGGCGGGCCGCATCAGGGGGCCGCCGCCGGCCCCGCCGTCGGTGACCCGGAGCTGGACGACGTGCCCGCAGCCGGGGACCGGACGCAGCCGCCAGGCCACCCGGACCACCCCGCCGGGAAGCGGGTCGGCGTGCCGGACCGCGTTGCCGACCAGCTCGGCCAGGACGGCCACCAGGTCGGTCAGCAGCACGAGGGGGACGACGCCGGTCAGCTCGGCCACGAGCCGGTGCCGGGCCAGGCGCGCCCCGGTCGCGTCGTGCGGCACCACCACGCACCACGACCGCTCGGCCGGCCCTGTGATCACCGTGCTCCTTCTCGCCCCCGCGTGGCACCGCCCACGCTCAGCCGCGCGGCAGCCGCACCTCTGCGACCGTACCGCCGCCGGCCCTCGGGCGGAGCGATACCCGGCCATTCTGCTGCTGGACGATCCGCCGGACGAGATACAGGCCGAGCCCCGCGCCCGGGTAACCCTGGCGGTCGCCGGATGCGCCCTGCCAGAACCGGTCGAACGCCCGCTCCACGTGCTCGGGGCGGATGCCGATGCCCCGGTCGCTGACCCGGAAGAGCACATCCTGCTCGGTGCTGCCGGCGACGATCTCGATCGGGGAGTCGGGCGGGGAGTGCTTGTCGGCGTTGGTGCCCAGCTCGGTCAGGACCGTCGCCACGCTCTGCCGGTCCCCGATCGCCTTCGGCAGCCCGGTCGGCACGTCGAGCATGATCCGGCGGCGCAGGTCGCCGGGGAGGTCGGCGACCGCCGCGCGCAGCGCCTCGCCGAGGTCGAACGGGGCCGGGGGCGCACCGGGCCGACCCTCGGTGGCGGAGGTCAGCAGCCGGTCGACCAGCCGGGCCAGCTCGTTGGCCCGCTGCCCGATGACCCGGGCGGCCTGTCGCCGGTCGGCCTCGGTCAGCGAGTCCCAGTGGTCGGTGAGGGTGTCGGCGTACCCCTTGATGACGGTGACGGGGGTGCGCAGCCCGTGGCTGGTGACCGCGACGAAGAGGTCCCGGTCCTGGTCGCGTCGCTGCTGGTCGGTGATGTCGGAGAAGGTGACCACGCGCAGCGCGCCGGGGCCGGGCAGCTCCCCCGAGGTGATCTTCAGCCAGCGCCCGTCGGGGAGCCGATGGTCGAGGACCTGACCGGGCGCGGGGAGGGGGAAGGACAGCGGCCGGTTCAGCGCCTCGTCGACCGGCAGGCCGGTCACCTGGGCGGCGGCCGGGTTCCAGAGCCGGACGTGACCGCCCCGGTCGACCACGGCCAGCCCGTCGGCCAGCGCCGCCACCACCCGGCCGTCGCCGTGCACCGGCAGGCCGCTCTGGTCGCCGTACATGTGCGCGATGCAGAGGGCCAGGTATTCGATGACCTCGTGCTGCCCCGGGGCCGCGGAGCCGGCGTGGTCGGCGTAGAGGGCGTGCAGGCTGCCGACGGTGAGCCCGCCGATCTCCGCCCGCGCGACCACCATCCGGCGCACTCCCCGCTCGGTCAGTTCCGCCCCGGTCGGGCCGGGGATCCGGTCGGTGCGCACCTCGCGGACGCGGGGGCCGGAGAGCAGGCAGACGGTGGCCGGGTCGGTGGGCGGCACCGGCCGGCCGACGGCCCACTCGGCGTCGCCGGTCGCGGCGATCACCTGGCCGCCGGTGGGGGTGAACTCCACGAACGCCGTGCTGGCCGCCCCGATGGCGGACTGCACCACGTGCAGGAGCCGGTTCAGCACCGGAAGCCCGGACTCACCAGAGTTGATCATCTCGACCACCCGGCCGTGACCGACGAGGAGGGCGGCGAGGTCGGTGGGCTCCGGCATGCCCCGAGTGTGCCGGGTCGGGCCGCGCCTCGACACCCCCGCCCGGTCGTCGGGGTCGGGCCGCACCGCCGAGCCGGCGGGGCGGCCCGCCGGCTGGGTCCCGGTCACCGGCCCAACCGGGCCAGCGCGTGGGCCGGCCGGTCGGTGATGATCCCGTCGACGCCCGCGTCGAGCACGAACTGCAGGTCGTCCGGCTCGTTGACGGTCCAGACGTACACCTGGTGGCCGGCGGCGCGCAGCGCGGGCAGCAGCCGGGGGCGGGCCCGCACCAGCGCGATTCCCGGCGCGGCGATTCGGGCGCCGGCCGGCAGCCGGCCGCGCGGCCAGCGTGGCAGCGCGTCCATCAGCAGCACCGTGGGCAGCGCGGGGGCGAGCTCGTGCAGCCGGCGCACGGCCAGCGGCGAGAAGGACATCACGGTGATCCGGACCGGGTCGTCCGCGCCCGGCTCGGCCAGGCCGTAGCGGCGCAGCAGCGCCACCAGGCGGCGTTCGACCTGCGGGCCGTACCGGGAGGGGTGCTTGGTCTCGATCAGCAGCCGGACGGGCCGCTCGGCGGCCAGCACGGCGTCCAGCAGCCGCTCGAGGGTGAGCAGCCGGGTGTGCGTGGCGTCGGGCGGCTCCGCGCCGTCGGCCGGGGGGCAGCCCGGGTGCCAGGAGCCGAAGTCCAGCGCCTCCAGCTCGACGAGGGTGCGGGTGCTGACCCGGCCGGTGCCGTTGCTGGTCCGGTCCAGCCGCCGGTCGTGCACGCAGACCAGATGCCCGTCGCGGGTCAGCCGGACGTCGCACTCCAGGCCGTCGACACCCTCGTCGATGGCCCGCAGGTACGCGGCGAGGGTGTGCTCCGGCAGGTCGGCGGAGGAACCACGGTGGGCGAAGACGAGCGGTGCCATGCCGTCGCTCTCAGATGACCTGGCCGGGCTGCCCGTCCTCGCCGACCACCGGTCGCCCGACGGCGGCCCACTGGCGCATCCCGCCGTCGGCGTTGCGCACCTGGTCCCACCCGTTGTTCATCAGGTAGGCCACGACCTGGGAGGACCGGCCGCCGGAGCGGCAGATGACGGCCACCTCCCGGTCGGTGGGCACCTCGGCCAGCCGGGCGGGCAGCTCCATCATCGGCAGGTGGTGCGCGCCGGGGGCGTGCCCGGCGGCCCACTCGTCGTCCTCACGGACGTCGAGCAGGTAGGTGTCGTCGGCGATCTCGGTCACGGGCACGGTGGGAACCTGGGGTCCGAACACGGATACCAAGCCTAGTACGCCAACCGGCCCCGGCGGGGCGGCGGGCCGGTCAGAGCCGGGTGGTCCAGGCCGGGTTCGCCTGCGCCCAGTCGGGCATCCGGGCGCCCCGGACCGCGTCGAAGAGCCCATTGCCGCCGTTGTCCAGCACCACGTAGGAGACCTCGTCGACGAGCTCCGGGTGGGAGGGGAGCCGGACGCCGGTCAGCCCGTCCGGGGGCAGGTCCCGCAGGGTGAGCACCAGCTCCTCCAGGGGCACGCCGTTGGTGTCGACGGTCAGCGACGCGCCGACCGCCCGGATCAGCCGGTCGAGCCGCACCGGGTCGCGCCGCAGGTCGGTCGCGCCGGCCCGGTCCAGCATGGCGCGGAGGAGTTGCTGCTGGTGGCGCTGGCGGTCGTAGTCGCCGCCGGGCAGGTCGTAGCGTTGGCGGACGTAGTCCAGCGCCCGGCGGCCGTCCATCTGCTGACAGCCGGGGGCGAAGAGGGTGCCGGTGTGGATCGAGCGGACCTCGGTGTCGACGCACATGCGTACCCCGCCGAGCAGGTCGACGACCTGCCGCAGCCCGGCGAAGTCGATCAGCGCGGCCCCGTCGAAGCGCAGCCCGGTGAGCCGGCTGAGGGTGGCCGAGAGCAGCCGGACGCCGGCCTCGCCGCCGCCGCCGTGCTCGAACGCGGCGTTGATCTTGTCGGTGCCCCCGCCCCACCCCGCCGAGCCGGGCGGGATCTGGACCATCAGGTCGCGCGGCACGGAGATCAGGTACGCCTGTCGCACGCCGGCCGGCACGTGCACCACGACGATGCTGTCGGAGCGCTGGTCGCCCCCGGTGCTGCCGGCCCGCCGGTCGGAGCCGACCAGCAGGTAGTTGAGCGCGCCGTCGAGGTCGGTGCGGTCCCGCCGCGCCTGCGGGTCGAGCAGCTGCTCCCGGGTCACCGTGCGCTCGTACCGCTGGCTCAGGGTCTTGAGCCCGACCACCGCGGCGGCGGCCAGCAGCGTCAGCGCCAGGCCGACCCCGAGCATGACCCGGCACCACCGGGGTACGCCCCGACGGGCCGGCCCGCGCCGCCCCCGCTCGCCTCCGCCTGGCCTGACCGTGACGCCCCCCGTGGCTGAACGTGAAAGTTCCTCACGTCAGGCTACGGGGGGCGTCGGGGTCGGCGGGCCGCTTTCGCGGGACGGGCGTTGCTGGCGGGTCGACAGCTAATAGCGGTCGCCGGCTACCTGCGGGTCGGCGGCTACTTGCGGGTCGACAGGACGCTCGGGTTCGCGTAGACGAACTCGGCGAGCTTGTCGTCCTTGACCGCCTGGAACATCGCCATCGTCTGCGGGCTCAGCGTCTCCTTCGAGCCGTCGGCGGTGGAGTGGAACTTCCCGCCGTTGGTGCGCAGCATCGTCAGGTCGTTGCCGGTGACGCCGCGCATGGTGAAGATGAGGTCGATGATCGGCGTGCCGCCGGTGTCCAGCACGAGGGCCTTGCCGGCCGCCTTGACCAGCGCGTTGAGCTTCACCGGGTTGGTCAGCGTGCCGTTCTCGGTGGCCTTCTTCGCCATCGCCTTGATGAGCTGCTGCTGGTTCTGCTGGCGGTCGTAGTCGCCGCCGTCGAGGCCGTAGCGCTGCCGCGAGTAGTCCAGCGCCGCCCACCCCGCCATCTCCCGGCAGCCCTTCTTGTGCACCACCGGGGTCATCGGCCGGCCGGTCTTCTTGGCGTCGGCGTTCCACATCGGCTTGCCGTCGACGTACTTCATGTGGTGCGACTCGACCTGCTGGGAGACGCAGATCCGCACGGTGCCCAGGGTGTCGATGATCTTCTTGAAGCCGCCGAAGTTGATGATCCCGGCGCCGTCGAAGCTGACCCCGGTCATCTGCTTGATCGTCTTCGCCATGAGCTGCGCGCCGCCCTCCCAGCCCGCGCCGTTCTTGGCGCCGTACTGGAAGGCGGCGTTGATCTTGTCGACGCCGTGGCCCGGGATCTGCGCCTCGGTGTCACGCGGGATGGAGATGAGGTACGCCTGGTCGTGCGAGGCGGGGATGTGCAGCACGATGATGCTGTCCGCCCGGACGTCGTCGGCGGCCCAGCGCTCCCGGGCGTCCACGCCGAGCAGCAGCATGTCGATCGGGCCGTCCAGGCTCGACCCACCCTCGGCGGAGCTCTTGCCCGCGTCGCCGAGCAGGTTGCGCTGCTCGATGCTGCCGGTGGCCTGGCTGATGACCGCCTTGCTGCCCACGATGCCGACCCCGCTGGTCAGCATCAGCACCGCGCCGAAGACGACGGTCAGGCGGGCCCAGAGCGGGTCCTTGCGCCGCTTCCGCTTCCGCGCCGGGGTGCCGCCGGGACGGCGACTGCCGCCACGGGGTTGCGGCGGGACGACCGACGAAACCCGTGCGGTCGCGCCGACGGGCTCCAGCGACGGAGAGCGACGGCTGGTCTGAACCGGCATGCATGCTCCAGCTCGCGTGAGAGGAAGGGCGGCACCACTGTACGTTTTGCTCCCCGTCGAGGCGAGTTCGTCGCGCGGTAATTCGCCGTTCTTCCCCCCATTGCCCGGGAAATGTGCCCGAACGGTCAATTCAATGCGGTCGGTCGGCGGTACCCCCTGGGAGATGGGGGTGACCGCCGACCGGCGCTGACGGCGTGTCGAATGGGGAAGGCCGTCGGGTCAGTTCCCCGCGCCGCCCCCGGCGGCCGGCGGGTTGGCCTTCATCCAGTCGGCCATCGTGTCCGCCGACATCGCCTTGTACATGCCCAGCGCCTTCTCCCGGTCCGAGACCACCACCGACTCACCGTTGATCGTCTGACTGCCGGAGTTCGGGCTGGTCACGAAGATCAGGTTCTCGCCGCGCAGGCTGCGGAACTGCACCGCCATGTCGACCAGCGAGAACCCCTGGTCCACGGTGACCGCGTCGGTCACCGAGGTGAGGAAGCCGTTCAGCTTCTTCGGGTTGCTCAGCGTGCCCGTGCTCGCCGCCTTGTCCATCAGCGCCCGCAGGAACTCCTGCTGGTGGCGCATCCGCGCGAAGTCGCCGTCCGGGAACTGCTTGCGCTGCCGGATCCAGTCCAGCGCCTCGGTGCCGTTCATGTGCATGGTGCCCTTCTTGAACGTCCGGAAGGGCTTGTGGATCGACTTGACCGTCCGCTCCACCTTCAGGTCGACCCCGCCGAGGGCGTCGGTGACCTGCTTGAACCCGGCGAAGTCGATCGCCATCACGTTGTCGAGGCGCACGTCGGTGAAGCACTCCACCGTCTTGACCGCCAGCGGCAGACCGCCGAACGCGAACGCGGCGTTGACCTTCGCCCGCTGGCCCGAGCCGCACTCGGCCTGCGGGTTGGCGGGGATCGGCACGTAGAGGTCGCGGGGGACGGAGACCAGGTAGGCGGACTTGTGGTCCGCCGGGATGTGCATGACGATGATCGTGTCGGCCCGCCACTGGCTCTGCTGGTCCACCGGGGCGTCCGGGTCCCGCGAGTCGGTGCCGACCAGCAGGATGTTCAGCGCGCCGTCGACCGCCTTGGGCGGGCGACCGCCGGTCAGCTCCGAGAACGGGTCGGTGCGGGCCAGGTCCTCGTTGAGGTTGCGGGCGTAGAACCAGGCACCCAGCCCGCCGAGCAGCCCGAGCACCAACACCACCACGCCGACCAGCAGGGCGATCCGGGCCCAGCGCGGGCGCGGCCCGCCAGCCCGCCCGGAGCCGCCCGAGCGCCCCGGACCGCCCGGCCCGGTGGGGCCCCCGGGGCCGTCGAAGCCACCGGCCGACGGCCGGTCGTCGTGCGAGGGGGACCGCTGGGCGGCGGGCACCCGGGAGTGCCCCTGGCCGGGGCCCGGCACCGAGGCGCGGCCGGCACTGCGGTGCAGCGGCGGGAGCGAAGCGCCGGCGGGAGTGGTCGCTGACATGTACCCGAGGGTACGTAGCGACGTCGAGCGCCGCCCGGAACCGCAGGTCGCGCGGCGGGCCGCGATCGCCTCGGCGGGCTACCCTAGCCGCTCGCGGAAGTACTCGATCGTGCGTCGCAGGCCGTCCTCGGGGGTCACCGACGGCTCGTATCCGAGCAGCTCACGGGCGAGGGTGAGGTCGGGGCGGCGCATCTCCGGGTCGTCCGAGGCGCGGGTGACATAGGTCACCTGTGACGTACTTCCGGAGAGTGACACGATCAACTCAGCGAGTTGCCGCATGGTCAGCTCGTGCTCGGTGCCGCAGTTGATCGGGCCGGTCTGCGTCGAGTCGAGCAGCAGCAGGATCCCGCGCACCAGATCCTCGACGTAGCAGATCGACCGGGTCTGGTTCCCCGTGCCGTGCACGGTGATCGGCTCCCCGCGCAGCGCCTGGGAGATGAACGTCGGGATGGCCCGGCCGTCGTCCGGGCGCATCCGCGGGCCGTACGTGTTGAAGATCCGCACGATCGCGGCGTCCAGCCCGCGATGGCGGTGGTACGCCATGGTGGCCGCCTCCGAGAAGCGCTTCGCCTCGTCGTAGACGCTGCGCACGCCGATCGGGTTGACGTTGCCCCAGTACGTCTCGCGCTGCGGGTGCTCCTTCGGGTCCCCGTACGCCTCGGAGGTGGAGGCCATCAGGAAGCGGGCCCCGTCGGCGACCGCGCGGTCCAGCAGGTGCAGGGTGCCCACCGAGCCGACCCGGAGGATCTCCACGGGCAGGGTGGCGAAGTCGGTGGGGCTGGCCGGCGAGGCCATGTGCAGGATCGCGTCGAAGCGCTCGGCCAACGCCGGGTGGTGGGCCGGCAGTCCCTCCGAGATGTCGGCCTCGACGAGCGTGAAGGTCGGCTCCTCCAGCAGGTGCGCGACGTTGTCCTTCGAGCCGGTGACGAAGTTGTCCAGCACGACCACCGTGCAGCCCCGGGCGACGAGGGAGTCCGCCAGGTGCGACGGCACGAAGCCGGCGCCGCCGGTGACGAGGACGCGGTGACCGGGGCCGAAGCGCGGAGCAACCTTCATGCGGCCAGCCTATACACCCTCCAGGTGCGAGGAAGGGCCCCCTGTTCTCACAGGGGGCCCTCTCCTTGACAGCTCGGCCGGTGCGGGACCGAGCTTGCTCAGTGCGGGTGCGGCCCGCGTTCAGTGCGGGTGCGACCCGCTCGGTGCGGGTACGGCTTGCTCGGTGCGGGTGCGGCTTGCTCAGTGCGCGCCGGCGCCGGTCAGCGAGCGCACCTCCAACTCCGCGTACTTCTCCTCGTCGTGCTCCTTGGAGATGATCGTGCCGATCCAGCCACAGAGGAAGCCGAACGGGATGGAGAGGATGCCCGGGTTGGACAGCGGGAACCACTGCCAGTCGTGGTCCGGGAACATGGCGGTCGGCGCGCCCGAGACCACCGGCGAGAAGAACACCAGCAGCACCGCGGCCAGCAGACCGCCGTAGATCGCCCAGACCGCGCCGGAGGTGTTGAACCGCCGCCAGAACAGGCTGTAGAGGATCGCCGGCAGGTTGCCCGAGGCGGCCACCGCGAAGGCCAGCGCCACCAGGAACGCCACGTTCAGGTTCTGCGCGTAGATCGACAGGACGATCGAGATCGCGCCGATGACCAGGGCCGAGATCCGGGCCACCCGGACCTCCTGGCGCTCGGAGGCCTGCCCCTTCTTGAGCACGTTGGCGTAGAAGTCGTGCGCCAGGCTGGACGAGGAGGCCAGGGTGAGCCCGGCGACCACCGCCAGGATCGTGGCGAAGGCGACCGCGGCGATGATCGCCAGCAGGGCGGCCCCGCCGAGCTCGCCGCCGAGGAAGTCGATGCCGAGCGCCTCGGCGAGCTGCGGGGCGGCCGTGTTGCCGGCCTTGTCCTGCGCGGTGATCGCCTTGCTGCCGACCAGTGCCGCAGCACCGAAGCCGAGGGCGAGGGTGAGCAGGTAGAAGGTGCCGATGATGCCGATGGCCCAGAGCACGCTCTTGCGGGCGGTCTTCGCCGTCGGCACGGTGTAGAAGCGGATCAGGATGTGCGGCAGGCCGGCGGTGCCGAGCACCAGCGCGATGCCGAGCGAGAGCAGGTCCATCTTGTTGTAGAAGGTCTGCGTCGCGTCGCCAGCCACCTCGACGCCGTAGCGCAGCCCCGGTTCGAGGGTTGCGGTGCCCTTGCCCGAGGAGGCCGCGGCGGCACCGAGCAGCTCCGAGAGGTTGAAGTTGTACTTCGCCAGCACCAGCACGGTCATCAGCAGCGCGCCGGCCATCAGCAGGAACGCCTTGACGATCTGGACGTACGTGGTGCCCTTCATGCCGCCCACGGTGACGTAGATGATCATGAGGGCGCCGACCATGACGATCGTCGCGATCTTGGCGGTGTCGGCGTCCATGCCCAGGAACGTCGTGCCGGGCTTGATGCCGAGCAGCAGCGCCACCAGCGCGCCCGCGCCGACCATCTGGGCCAGCAGGTAGAAGATCGACACCGTGATGGTGGAGACGGCGGCGGCGGTCCGCACCGGGCGCTGCCGCATCCGGAAGGCCAGCACGTCGGCCATCGTGTACCGGCCGGAGTTGCGCAGCAGCTCCGCGACCAGCAGCAGCGCCACCAGCCAGGCGACCAGGAAGCCGATGGAGTAGAGGAAGCCGTCGTAGCCGTAGAGGGCGATCATGCCGGCGATGCCGAGGAAGGACGCCGCCGACATGTAGTCGCCGCCGATCGCCATGCCGTTCTGGAAGCCGGAGAAGGAGCGGCCCCCGGCGTAGAAGTCGGTGGCGGTCTTGGTCTGCCGGCTGGCCCAGATCGTGATGGCCAGGGTGATCGCCACGAAGACCAGGAAGAGCGTGATGGTCAGGTTGCGGGCGGTGGTGTTGCCCGCCTCAGCCGCGAGGACCGTGTTCATGGGTCACCTCCCCCATCTCGGCGCGGATCCGGTCGGCGACCGGGTCGATCCTGCGGTCGGCGAACCGGGCGTAGAGCCAGGCGATGAGGAACGTGGAGACGAACTGGAGCAGACCGAAGACCAGGGCGACGTTGATGTTGCTGTCGAACAGCCGCGTGCCCATGAAGTCCCGCGCGTACGCGCAGAGGATCACGTAGAGCGCGTACCAGAGGAAGAACGCGACGGTCATCGGGAAGATGAAGCCGCGCAGGGACCGACGCAGGCCGGCGAACTCGTCCGACCGCTGGACGGCAAGGTACCGCTCCGCCGTGGAATCGCCGGAGGCCGGCGTCGGCGACGCGGCCGGGGGCTTGTCGGACGCGGGAGTGTCCGTGGACATCTGGATCACCACCTTCACAGGCATAGGGGTTTCGCCGCACGGTAGAAACCCCGCCGGCCGCCCGGGAAGGGCGATATCGACCTTGGTCACCCCCTGCGCCGAGCGGTTACCTGCCTGCGCCCAGTGACTCAGGTCACTCCGCTAACCGGCGGGCGGCGTCGACGCCGCCTCGGCCCCCGGCTCAGGTCAGATCGTGGTACCGACCCCGGTAGTGCAGCAGCGGGGCGGTCTCCTCGGCGAGGTCGACGGCCTCGACGGTCGCCTCCACGAGCAGCGCCCAGCCGTACTCCCGGGCGTCGTCGAGCCGGCAGCCGGCCCAGCCGCCCGCGTCCGCCGGCACCGGCCCGTACTCGGTGTCGGTCCAGGAACCGGTGGCGAAGAGCCCGCCCGGCGACGGGAAGAGGCCGGCGAAGCGGTCGGCGAGCTGCCGGTGCGGCGGGCCCAGCGGCGCCACCGCGAACCGCCCCGCCGCCTGCACGGCCGCCCAGAGGTCCGACTCCGGGTCGATCAGCCCGAGCAGCCGGTCCGGCTCGCCCTCGGCGACCAGGGTCGACGAGACCGTCAGCCCCGCCGGCCCCGGGGCGCTCCACAGGGTCACCGGAGCCGCGAGGCGCCCGCGCAGCCGCCGCGCCCCGGACTTCTGCCCCGCCGGCACGGCGAACGGGTCGGTGTGGTGGATCTCGGCACCCGGCTCATGATTCACGTGAAACATTGTGCCGCCCCGGAGGCGGTCCGATCCGGGAACCGCTCGCGCCGGCGGCACCGACCCGTCACGCCTCGGTGGACAGGGCGCGGCGGGCGGCGGCCAGGACCACCGGGTCGGCGCAGCCGGCCGCGTACCCGGCGATCCGGCGGCGGATGTCGCGGTCGAGCAGCCACACCCCCACCCGGTCGGCGACCGGGCGCAGGAACGCCGGGCGGCAGCGGAAGTTGTACCGCCAGGTGGCGACCGACGTGCCCGGCTGCGGGCCGGGCGCGAACCGCCAGCCGCCCGCGAACATCTCGAAGAACCACGGGCCCCGGACCATCTTCATCCCGACGTTGGTGGGCGGCGCGAAGGAGACGTACTCGCTGACCATGGCCAGGCCGTGCCGGGACCGGGTGAAGGTCAGCACCCCCTTGCCGGGGCGGGTCGCGCCGTCGGTGAAGTGCTGCTCGCGGACGAACGGGTCCCAGCGGTAGCGCTCCGGCGCGACGGTCTGCGACACGGCGAAGGCAAGCTCGGGCGGGACGGGAACGGTGATCACCGCTTCGACGACGGGCACCGGCCCATTGTGTCCCCGCGCGCCAATCCCCGCCCGTCGCCGCCTTGCCGCGCCGCCGCCTTGCCGCGCCGCTGTCGTGTCCGCGCCGCCGCCTTGCCGCGCCGCCGTCTTCGGGGCCGGCGACGGGTGCGCGCGGGTCGTATCGTGCCGGGCATGGCCCGAGTGACACCGCAGCAGCTCGCCCTGAAGCGGGTGATCAGCATCGATTCCCTGTCGCGCAACGAGGTGGACCTGCGGGGCTACCCCCACCGGCACCTCGCGCTGGCCTCCGCTACCGGCCTGACGCGCTCCGCCGTCACCGAGCTGATGGAGGGCGTGGAGTACCTGGCGCAGTTCGGTTGGGAACTGGTCAGCATCACCGCACACGCTTCGGTCTTCTACGCGTTCCTCCGCCGCCGCTGACCGGGCGGCCGGCGGGTCAGCGGCGCGGGGTGACGGCGGTCAGCAGCTCCGGGGCCCGTCGGTCGAGGACCATCCCGGCGAGGTGGGTGCCGAGCAGGGCCGCGCCCAGCCCGTACCCGAGGCCGAACGGCAGGGCCAGCCAGAGCCACGCGTCGCCGAACAGCGCCGGCGCGACGAGCACCGGCACCGAGGCCACCGCCGTGCCGGCCATCGACAGCAGGGTGAGCAGGCCCTTCGCCATCCCGGCCCCACTGTTCATCGCGAACGGGTTGCTCGCCTCCGGCAGCTCGTACGCCCCCAGCACCGACAGCAGCGTGTTGATCGCCAGCCCCACCCCGTACGAGGTGAGCAGGGTGCCGGCCAGCAGGCCCAGCCACGCCGGCCGGCCCAGCAGCGTCGCCAGCAGGACCGCGACGACGGCGAGGATCGGCAGGACGTACACCGAGAAGGCCGCCGCGCGGGCCCGCAGCTCCAGCCGACCCGGCACCCCGGCCACGACGTTCGCCGCGTACGCGCTGCCGTCGAAGCCGAACTGGTTGGCCAGGGTGACCGAGGCGAGCACCCCGATGAGCAGGA
The DNA here is from genome assembly GCF_049841815.1 of Micromonospora sp. DT233. Taxonomy (NCBI): domain Bacteria; kingdom Bacillati; phylum Actinomycetota; class Actinomycetes; order Micromonosporales; family Micromonosporaceae; genus Micromonospora; species Micromonospora sp. DT233. Next base: position 77,490 of record NZ_JBNCLB010000006.1, read on the forward strand.
CCGAGGCGCTGGCCAGCGCGGGCGAGGAGTTGGGGTCGGCGAAGGCCAGCCCGCCGCTCGTCGAGAGCTTCGCCCCGCCGAAGTTGACCATCACCGGCACCAGGACCCCGACCACCAGGATCGAGATGAGGTTGGCCCGGCGCCGGGCGTCGCGCCACCAGTAGCGGCACTCCCGGGCGACCAGCGCGCCGAAGCGGTCCCGCCGCAGCCAGCCGACCGCCCGGGGGAAGAGCTGCGCGACGGGGCCGCCGACCGGGGCGCTGCGGGCCTTGGTCGGGCCGCCGGCGGTGCCCGCCATGGCCGACTCCAACGAGCGGGACCACCACCACAGCAGCGCCCCGATGGTCGCCGCGGTGATCAGCAGCTTCGGCGGGACCGCCCAGGCCCGGCCCTCGGCCACGTCGACGCCGATCGTCCACGGGGCGCCCAGCGGGGTCCACCCGATAACCCGGGCCACCCCGGTCAGCCGATCCCAGTCGGCCTGCCGCACGGTGGCCAGCACCACCAGCTGCAACGGGCCCAGCAACGCGGCGAGCAGCGCTAGCAGCACGCCCGCCAGGTCACGCACCTTGCGCGAGCGCAGCATGGTGGCGAACGCGCTGGTCACCGCGCGGCTGGCGGCGACGCAGAGGATCAGCCCCGCGACCACCCCGACGGCCGCGACCAGCGCCGCCGGCCAGCCGCCCAGCGCCCCGGCGGTGACGACCAGCCCGCCGGCCGACAGCAGCGACGCCACCGTCGGGACGCTGACCAGCGCGGCGGCCAGCAACCCGCCGACGAGGGTCCGGCGGGTCAGCGGCAGCAGGGCGAAGCGGGCCGGGTCGAGCGTCTCGTCGACGCCGAAGAAGACCAGCGGCAGCAGCAGCCAGCCGAGCACGAGCAGGCCGCCGCCGAACGCGGCGGCCATCGGCGCGTACGTCGGCTCGCCGGCCAGACCGGGGGCGGCCAGCAGGAAGAAGCCGGTGGTGGCGAACCAGAGCCCGCCCAGCACACCGCCCAGGAAGAGCGTGACCCGCCGACCCTGGCCACGGAAGCTGTTGCCCATCACCCGCAGCTTGAGCCGGACGAAGTGCCGGGCCGAGACCGCCCGGACCGGCTCGGCGGGGGGCGCGCTCACCGGGACAGCCACGCCAGCTCCTCGCCCGTGGCGGTGCGCCCGCCGACCACCTCGACGAAGACCTCCTCCAACGAGCGGTCCCCGCGCACCTCGGCGAGGGTGCCGACCTGCTTGATCGTCCCCTCGGCGAGGATCGCCACGTGGGAGCAGAGCCGCTCCACGACCTCCATCACGTGACTGGAGAAGACCACCGTCCCGCCACCGACGACGTACCGGTGCAGGATGTCGCGGATCAGCGCCGCCGACACCGGGTCCACCGCCTCGAACGGCTCGTCGAGCACCAGCAGCCGGGGGCCGTGCAGCAGGGCGCAGGCCAGGCCGATCTTCTTCTTCATCCCGGCCGAGTAGTCCACCACCAGGGTCCGGCCGGCGTCGCCGAGCGCGAGCACGTCGAGCAGCTCCGCCGCCCGCTGGTCGACCACCGCCGGGTCCATGCCGCGCAGCAGGCCGTGGTACGCCAACAGCTCCGCCCCGCTGAGCCGGTCGAAGAGCCGCGCGCCGTCCGGCAGCACGCCGAGGAGCCGCTTCGCGCCGACCGGGTCGGCCCACACGTCGTGCCCGAGCACCCGGGCGACACCCGCGTCCGGCCGCAGCAACCCGACCGCCATCGACAGGGTGGTGGTCTTGCCGGCGCCGTTCGGGCCGAGCAGCCCGTAGAACGAACCGGCCCGGACGTCGAGGTCGACGCCGGCCACCGCCACCCTGCCGTCGAACCGCTTGGCGAGGCCACGCAGAGCGAGTGCGGGGTGCTCAACAGTCATGTTGCGACGTTACCCGCTCGTCCTCGTCGCCACTGACCTCTCTCGACCGAGGGCCGCTGCCTCCTCCCGGCCGGTTATCGACCGGGATCTCCGGTGGTCGGTGGGGCGCTGTGCTCAGTGGGCGAAGCGGCCGTACCGACCACGGAGGAAGAGCAGGGGCTGCCCGTCCGTCCGCCCGTGCAGGTGATGCACCCGCAGCACCACGATGACGTGGTCGCCGGCGTCATGTTCGGCGTCCACCGTGCCCTCCACCCATGCGACCACATCGGCCAGCACCGGCGCGCCGCCGGGGGACAACGCCCAGTCGAGGTCGCGGAAGCGGTCCGCCCCGGGGCCGGCCATCCGCTCGCAGACGGCCTGCTGCTCGACGCCGAGGATGTTCACGCAGAGCCGCTCGGCGACGCGCATGAGCGGCCAGCTCCGGCTGTCCCGACGGACACAGAAGGAAACCAGCGGCGGGCGTAACGAGACCGACGTGAACGAGTTCACGGTCAGACCGACCGGACGCCCCGATCTTGGATCGAGGGCGGTCACCGTGGTCACGCCCGTGGCGAAATGGCCCAGGACATGGCGGAACTGTGCGTTGTCGACCGCTGAGGCGGGTGGGTTCACAGGCCTTTTCTCCCGTTCCGGTCGCCGTGGCCCGCGATGGCCTGGTGGCGGGCACGGAGCAATCGGCCGGCTGGCCGAATAAATGCCACAACCGCAGGGACGTCGCGTTTAGCCGACACGAATGCCAGCAGTGCGGCGAACAATTCGATGATGTCCGGAAATGTCGGTGTCAGAGCGCGCTGCAAGGTCAAAGCTGTCGTGATGATAACTGACGACCACTCCCCGTGCCCTCACTACTTTCCGTAACGGGGATCGGGGCGGGCAAGGGCTGTGGGCGGGTGGCGGCGCTGGCGGACGGCGACACGTCGTGGCAGCCAGAAGGGCCTGTTGTGATCTTGGTCGATGGATGATGGCGTCCCGGTGGTGGCGCGAAGGAATGCGGCGGTTTCCTTTACGCGGGCGCGATGTCGAGCGCCTAGACCGCACCCATGTGATCTATGTCACTATTGCCGTCAGTGATCTCTTGGTAGCGTGTCGCAAGCATCGCATCGGATAACGCATTGGCGCGTGTCGTCATGCATTCGTTGAGCTCGCGCATTCAGGGGGGAATGTGTTGCCGGCAAAGAGCCCATCGACAGTGCCCTCACTCGTGGAACGCTGGGTCCGCAGTCACCCCGATGGTGCAGCCGTTTTCGACCCGACCTGCCAAGAAACGCTGAGCTACGCAGAATTGTGGCAGCACTCCGGGGCGCTGGCCGGGCACCTCCGCCGGTTGGGCGTCGACCGGGGCGCGGTGGTAGCCCTCTCCCTGCCGCGCGGTCGGTCGCTGATCGTGGCGATGCTCGCGGTGGCGCGCGCCGGCGCGGCGTACCTGCCGATCGATTCGGCGGCGCCGGTGGACCGGGTGCGCCGGACGCTGGCGACCGCGGGCGTCTCGGTCGTGATCGCCGCCCATGACGAGCCGTGGCTCGGTGCCGCCCAGCGGGTCGACCCGGCCGTCGCCGAGGCCCCGACCGCCGAGGACCCGACCGCCGCGAGCCAGCTCCCGGAGCTGGCCGACGCGGACGACCCGATCTACGTCATGTTCACGTCCGGCTCGACCGGCGAGCCGAAAGGGGTCGTGGTCCCGCACCGGGCGGTGGAACGACTGGTGGTCGAGCCGCTGTTCTGCACCGTCGCGCCCGGCCATCGCGTGGCCCACACCTCGAACCCGGCGTTCGACGCCAGCACCTTCGAGGTCTGGGGTCCGCTCGTCGCCGGGGGCTGCGTGGTGCCCCTGCCCGCGGTGACCGACCTGTCCCTCGACGAGTGGACGGCACGCCTTGCCGACCTGTCGATCGACGCGTTGTTCCTGACCACCTCGTTGTTCCACCTGATCAGCCGGGAACGTCCGGCCGCGCTGAGGACGGTCGGCACCGTCCTCGTCGGCGGTGAGCAGCTCGACCTGTCCGCAGTGCGGCGGGTGCTCGCCGACTCGCCGCCCGCGCGGTTGGTCAACGGGTACGGCCCGACCGAGACCACCACCTTCGCCGCGTACCACGACTGCACCGCCGAGAGCCTCGCCGGCCGGGACCGGGTCCCAGTGGGCCGTCCCCTGCAGCGCACCAGCCTGCACGTCTTCGGCCCCGGCCTCGTCGAGGTCCCGTCCGGCGAGGTCGGCGAGCTGTACATCGGCGGCCCCGGTGTCGCCCTGGGGTACCTGGGCCGTCCCGACCTGACCGCGGAGCGGTTCGTCACCCGCCCCGGCATCGACGGCCGGCTCTACCGCTCCGGCGACCTGGCCCGCCGGCTCCCCGATGGGGTCATCGAGGTGCTGGGCCGGCGGGATCGACAGGTGAAGGTGCGTGGCTTCCGCATCGAGCTGGACGAGGTCGAGCTGGCCGTCGTCGCCACCGGCCTGGCCGACGCGGCGTACGCGGAGAAGCTCGGCGACGGGCCGCAGGCGCTGCTCGCCGTGGCTGTCGTGCCGGCGGCCGAGGCGCTAGATCTCGCCGAGTTGACCCGGCGGGTGGCCGAGCAGGTCCCCGGCTACATGGTGCCCGCTCGATGGGTTCCGCTCAGCCGACCGCCGATCGGGCCGACGGGCAAGGTCGACCGGGCTGCGATCGCCCGGCTGCTGGCCGACTCCACGGCCACCGCCGATCTCCCTGCCGCCGATCCCGACACGGCCGGGTCGCAGGCCGATCCGGTGGCCACCGCCCTGCGGGTGATCTGGCGGGACGTGGTCGGCAGCGAGCCCACCCCGACCCGCAACTTTCTCGAGATGGGCGGCAACTCCATCATGGCGGTCCAGCTCGCCGGGCGGGTCCAGGACCGACTCGGCGTCCGATCCGAGCCGCACGACGTGCTGCTGGCCGAGTCGTTCACCCACCTCGCCGACCAGATCAGGGCCGCCCTCGAACGCACACACTGATCGATCACCGGGGACCACGCGCACGCGCCGAGCCCGTCGTCGGGCTGACCTCGGCGAGCGCAGGCGACGACGAGAGGAAGCGAATGGACACCCGATCGCCCGGGTCGATGCCGGAGACCCACCGCCCGGAGCGCGGCCCGCTGTCCTTCGCGCAGGAGCGGTTGTGGCTGATCGACGCCGCCGCCCCCGGTGCGGCCACCTACCTCGTTCCGGTGCTGCTGCGTTGGCAGGGCCGGGTCGACCCGGCCCTGCTCGGCGCCGCGCTGACCGCCGTGCTGGCCCGGCACGAGCCACTGCGTACCGGCTACCGCCTGCGCGGCGACGAACCGGAACAGTTCGTCGGTCCGGCGACCGACGTGCCGGTCCAGGTGGTCCGGACCCCCGGCGGGTCCTGGACCGACGTCCAGGACGAGGTACGTCGGTTCAGCTCCGCGCCGCTGGACCTCACCACCGGGCACGTGCTGCGCTGCGCCGCGTTCCTCGGTCTCAACGGCGGCGACGCCGTGCTGCTGGTGCTGCACCATGTCGCCTTCGACGGCTGGTCGATGGGGCGGCTCTGCGCCGACCTCGCGACGGCCTACGCGGCCGGTGTCGCCGGCCGGCGAACCGACCTGCCCGCTGTCGCGACCCGCTTCATCGAGCTGGCGCGGCGCGACCGGGAGGCGGGAAGCCGCCCCGACGCGCGCGCCGCGGTGGCGGAGCGGGCTGCGGAACTCCTTGCCGCCGGGCCCGGGCTCACCCTGGCCGGGGCGCTGCCCCCCGCACCGGGCCGCGCCGTGGTGCGCGCGGGCGGCGAGGTGGTCACCGTCCTCCCCGCTGGGCTCTGGGACCGCGTCACCGAGTTGGCGGCCGAACACCGCATCACCCCGTTCGTGCTCTTCGGCACCGGGTTCCAGGTGCTGCTGAGCCTCTGGTCCGGCCGCGACAGCTTCCGGTACGGAGTCGTCGCCGCCAACCGGCCCGGCCCCGAGGCCGACGACGTGGTCGGCTTCTTCGTCAACACCGTGCCGCTGCTGGCCCGGTTGGGCGGGGCGGAGGACTTCGCGCAGTCGTGCGCCGAGGCCCGGGGCGAGGCGTTCCGGACCCTGCTCCATCAACGCCTGCCGTACCACCACCTCACGGCCGTGGCACGTACCGAACTGGTCGAGGTCGCCTTCGCCCTGCAGAACTTCCCCGTGCCCGGCCCGGAGGTTCCGGTGCGCTGGGCGCTGCCCGAGGTGCTGCCCAACGGCACCGCCAAGTTCGACCTGATGCTCACCGTCGAGGAACGAGCCGACGGCTGGTACGCCCGCTGGGAGTACGACCTGGCCCGCTACCCCAGGGCGGTGGTGACGGCGCTGGCCCAGGCGTACCTCGGGTTGCTCGGGACCGTGACGGAGCGGTTCGCCGTGCCCCTGGCGGAGTTGAAACGATTCGGTCCGGACCCGGCCTGGACGACGACCGCCCCGGCCGCGACCGCGACGCCGGTGACCGCGACGGCCCCGGCAGCCCCGGTGCCGGAGGCGGCCGTACGCCGTGCGGCCGAGTGCTTCGCCACGGCGCTGACCGACCTCGGCGACGAGCCGGCGGAGGTGATCGCGGCCGGGCTGACCCCGGCCACCGACTTCTTCGCCCTCGGCGGCCACTCCCTGCTGGTCGTCACCATGCTGCGCCGGATCGAACGCGAGGACGGCGTCGTGCTGGCGGCGCGCGACTTCCTGGCCGACCCGACGGTGGCCGGCCTGGCCCGGCTGCTGGCGGCGCCGCCTCGGGTGGCCGTCGCCGCGCCGTCGTCCAGCGACGGCCGGCAGGTCACCAGCCCGGCGCAGCAACGCTTCTGGTCCGTCGACCGCCTGCCGTGGCTGCGGCAGGCGTACCTGGTCCCCACCGTGGTGGACCTCGCCGGTGAGATCGACGTCGAGCGACTACGCGCCGCCGTCGAGGCCGTGCTGGCCCGGCATCCGGCCCTGCGGGCACGCTTCGAGCTCGACCGCCGGCAGCGCCGCGTCTACCACCGCACGGACGGTCCCGCCGGTGATGTCACCCTGGTCGACGCCGCCGGCTGGACCGACGAGCAGGTGGGCGAGGCCGTGGCGCAGTGGAGCTGGGCGGGCTTCGACCTGGCCCGTGCGGCACCGGCCCGGGCGCACCTGCTGGACCGGGGCGAGCGGGGCGTCACCCTCGTCGTCGTCGTCCACCACATCGTCTTCGACGGCTGGTCGCGGCAGTTGCTGATGCGACAGATCGGGGCGGCGTACCGGGGCGAGGAGCTGCCCGAGCCGGTGGCCGAGACCGGCCACACCGATCCCGACGACACCGCGCAGTCCGATACGCGGGCGGTGGTGCAGGCACTCACCGACGCGCCCGTGGACGTGGTCCTGCCGTACGACAGGGGCCGGGGCGAGAACCAGGAGACCCGGGCGGGCCGGCTGACCTGCGACCTCGACCCGACCCGGGCCGACCGACTGCGCAAGGTCGCCGCCGACGCCGGCTGCACCATGTTCATGGTCTCGGCCGCGCTGCTGGCCGTGGCGCTGGCCCGCGTCGGCGGCCAGCGCGACTTCCTCTTCGCCTTCCCCTGGTCGCAGCGGACGGGGGCGCGCCGCGCCGACGCGGTGGGCTTGTTCATCGACACGCTCGTGTTGCGCGCCGACGCCAGCGGCGAGCCGACCTGGCCGGAGCTGCTCGCCCGGGTACGGGACGCGGCCAACCTGAGCTTCCGGCACTCCGCGGCGCCGTTCGACGCGGTCGCCGGCGCGTTGCATCCCGACCGCGACCTCGGTCGGCCCCCGGTGACGCCGGTCTACCTCAGCGCCGAGGACGGCGAACTGTCGGCCCCGGACCTCGGGCCGGATGCCACCGCCACCATTCGCCCGCTCGACCCGCTGCACCTCAAGTACGAGATCGAGCTCACCGTCATCGACCGGCGACAGGACCTGCGGTGGGAGCTGGTGTACTCCGCAGCCCTCTTCGATCCGGCCACCGCACGCACCATCCTGCACGCGGTCACCACCGCGGCGGACGACCTCATCCGGCAGCCCACCGCTCGACCACTGGAGGGACGATGACCACCCCCCTGACGGAGGACCAACTGTTAGATCGGGTCAGGGCCGCCTGGGCCGAGGTGCTCGACGTCGAAGACCCGGACCGCCTCGACCCGGACCAGAACTTCCTGGAGGCCGGTGGCAGCTCACTGCTGCTCATCATGCTCTGGGAGGACCTGCACGAGCTCACCGAACGCTCGTTGCGGGTGTCCGACCTGTTCCAGCACGCCACGATCCGGGCGCAGGCCCGGCTGCTGGCCGGCGTCGGCGAGGAGGCGCGGCCACAGGTGACCGGCGCCAGCCAGCGCCGCGCCCTGCTCGGCCGGGCCCGGACGGCGGAGGTGACGCGCCCGTCATGACCGAGATCTCCGACACCGACATCGCCGTCGTGGGGACGGCCTGCCGCTTCCCCGACGCGTGGAACCCCGAGCAGTACTGGCGCAACGTCGACACCGGCGCGGTCTCCATGCGGGAGCTGACCGACGAGCAGCTCCGCGCGGCCGGGCACAGCGAGGAGGCGACGCGGCAGCCGGGCTTCGTCCGGGTCGGCGCGACCCTGCCGGGCGTGGCCGACTTCGCCGCCGACTTCTTCGGATACACCCCCCGGGAGGTCGACGCCATCGACCCGCAGCAGCGCATCTTCCTGGAGTCCTGCTGGGAGGCGCTGGAGTCGGCGGGCCTGACGCCGGGCGCGGGCCGCCTGGTGACCGGGGTGTTCGCCAGCAGCGCCGCCGGCAACTACTCGGCGGCGGTCTTCGCCGCCAAGGTCCGCGACCAGGGGCTGGCCGCCGCGATCGGGGACCTGGACCTCACCGTCGGCGGGCAGGCCGACTTCATGACCTCGCGGACGGCCTACAAGCTCGGCCTGCGGGGGCCGTCGGTCAGCGTCCAGACCGGATGCTCCTCCTCGTTGTACGCGGTGCACTACGGAATGCTGAGTCTGCTCGCCGGTGAGTGCGACGTGGTGCTCGCCGGGGGTGCGACCGTCGTGGAGCCGCTGCTCGGATACCTGCCGATCCCCGGGGCCTGGGTCTCCGAGGACGGATACGTCCGGTCCTTCGACGCGAGCAGCAGCGGCACCACCTACGGCTCCGGGGTCGGGGTGGTGGCCCTGCGCCGGCTCGCCGACGCGCTTGCCGACGGCAACCCCGTGCTGGCCGTGTTGCGTGGTTCGGCGGTCGGCAACGACGGTGGCGCGCGACTCGGCTACGCCGCCCCGAATCTCGACGGGGTGGCGGACGTGATCGCGGCAGCGCTGTCGGTCGCGGGTGTCTCCGCCGGCGAGGTCCGGTACGTCGAGGCACACGGCACCGGTACGCCGCTGGGCGACCACATCGAGCTGCTGGCCCTCACCGAGGCGTTTCGGCGCAGCACCGACGAGGTGGGCTACTGCGGTCTCGGCTCGGTGATGTCCAACATCGGGCACCTCGGCCCGGCCGCCGGCATCGCCGGGTTGATCAAGGCCGTCCATGTGGCCGGCACCGGAACGCTGCCCCCGCACCCGACCTTCGAGACCGCCCGTGACCCGGCGGAGCTGGAGAAGAGCCCGTTCTTCATCAGCACCGCCCGGCGGGAGTGCCCCGATCCGGACCGGTTGGTGCTGGTCAACTCCATGGGCGTGGGCGGCACCAACGCCGCCATGGTGGTGGCCGCGCCGCCGGCACCGACCCGGCCGGCCGCGCCGGTCGCACCGGTCGTCCGACTGAACGTCTCCGCCCGCAACCGGGTGGAGCTGGACCAGCTCTGCCGGGCGCTGGCCGATCGGCTGGACGGCGATCCCACGCAGGCGGCGGACGTCGCGTACACCCTGCGGGTCGGACGGGCGGTCTTCGACGAGCGGCGGGTGGTGACCGCCCCGGCGGAGCGCCTCGCGGCGGCGCTGCGGCTGCCTCGCCCACCGGCCGTCCGTACGGTGCGGGCCGCCCACCGCACCGCGGTCGTCGTGGCGGGGGAGCAGGTGACGGCCGCGAGGCTGGCCGCGCTGCGGGCCGCGCTGCCCGGCTCGGCCGTGGTCGACCGGCTCGACCTCGCCGGCGACCGGTATGCGGTGGTGCTGGAGGAGACCGGCGCCGGAGCGGAGCTGACCGCTTCGCGGGGGGTCGTGGTGCCCGCCGCGGACGACGGCTGGGACGAGGCGCTGAGCACCGCCTGGCTGCACGGGGTGACGGTCGACTGGGAGGCGCTCAGCGGCCCGGTGGGTCGGCGGATAGGCCTACCGACGTACCCGTTCCAGCGCAAGCGGTACTGGCCGCTGGACCACCTCGACGTGTTCCGCCGGCAACCGGCGCCCGCGCCGGCGGAGGCGGACCGGGCGACGGCGGGGGACTCGATCGAGGAGAGCGTCGCCGGCATCTGGCGGGAGCTGTTCGACCGGGCGGACGTCGGGCTGGACGACGAGTTCGGCACGCTGGGCGGCACGTCGCTGCTCTCGGTGCAGATGGTGCTGCGGATCCAGCAGCAGTACGGCGTCCTGATCAACCTGCACCGGGCCGGCGGCAGCCGGGCCACCGTGCGCCGGCTCGCCGAGATCGTCCGGGCCGGCGTGACCCCCGACAGGCAGAGCGCGGCCGACCGGGACGGCGAGCTGATCGACGCGGACCTGGCGCTGCCGATCGGGCCGATGGCGCAGCGGCGCGCGCCGGGCCGGGACGTGCTGCTCACCGGGGCCGCGGGCTACCTCGGCGCCTTCCTCCTGCACGAGTTGCAGCGCGCCGGCCGGGGACGCATCCACTGCGTGGTGCGGGCCCCGGACGAGCAGGCGGGTATGCGGCGGCTGCGGGAGGCCGCCGCGCGGCTGGGTCTGCCGGAGCCGGATCCCGACCTGGTCCGGGTCGTCCCGGCGGACCTGCGGGACTTCGCCGGCACGGGCGCCGTGGACCTCGACGGCGAGCTCGCCGAGCAGGTCGGGCACGTGCTGCACTGCGCGGCCCGGGTGGTCTTCACCGAGCCGTACCGGACGCTGCGGGAGGACAACGTCCTGCCGATGGCGGGCCTGCTGAACTGGATGTGCCGGCACGGCATCCGGGACTTCAGCTACGTGTCGACCCTGGCCGCGACCGGTGCGGCGGCGGGCACGGGGGGCGTCCGGCTGGAGACCCGCAAGCAGCCGCTGCACGCCGACCTCGGTGGCTACGGGGTGAGCAAGTGGGTCGGCGAGCGGCTGTTGGAGAAGGCCGAGGAGGTCGGCGTGCGTGGCCGGGTCTTCCGACCCGGTCTGATCATGGCGGCCCGGGACAGCGGCGCCTGCAATCACAAGGACCTGGTCTGGCGGATGCTCGCCAGCGGCCTCGCCGTCGGCGCCCACCCCACCGACGAGCGCGCCGAACCGGTCTCCCCGGTCGACGTGGTGGCTCGGGCGGTCGTGTCGCTGGCGCTGTCGCCGTCCTCGGCCGGCAGGGTCTACCACCTGGCCGACGAGCGTTCCATCAGCACCCGGGAACTGTTCGACATGCTCGGCCGGGCCGGCCTGACGACCGAGCCGATGCCGTTGCCGCAGTGGCAGCGGCGGGTGGCCGAACGGGCGCTGGACGGCGGCAGCGAGGTGATGTCGGCCGTTGCCCTCTACGAGTTGGAGGGTCACGAGCTGGCCGAGGACGACGTGCAGGTCCGGGGTTGGCAGTCCTGGCTGCGTAAGCAGGGCCTCTCCGCCGCCGTCACCCCCGAGCAACTGCGCCGGGGCCTGGTTTTCCTGGCCGAACGCCACGAGGAGTTCGCCGCGCTCCTGCCCGAACTGGCCGGGCGGCGGGGCGACGAAGCCACCGCGATCGAGGAGCGGGTATGAAGCAGCGACATGTCGCCGTGCTGGGCGCGGGAGTGATGGGCAGCGCGATCGCCGCCCTTGCCCTCGGTAACGGCCTGCCGGTCACCCTGGTCGACGTCGACCCGGCCGTACTGGAACGGGCCGGGGCAGAGGTCAACCGCCACCTGCGGCTGGCCCGGCTGATGGGGGCGCAGGCCGGGACGGAGACGGGCGCACTGCGTACCACCGTGGAACTCGCCGAGATCGCCGACGCGGACGTGGTCGTCGAAGCGGTCACCGAGCTCGCCGACGTCAAGGCGAAGGTGCTCGCCGAGGCTTCCGCGCTGATCGGCCCGGAGGTGCTGGTGCTCACCAACACCTCCGCCATCCCGGTGGACGAGCTGGCCGGGGCGGTCGTCCACCCCGAGCGCACCGTCGGCGCCCACTTCATGAACCCGCCGTACCTGATCAAGACCGTCGAGGTGATCCGTGGGCCGCGCAGTTCCGGCGCCGCGCTGGCGCTCGCGCGGGACTTCCTGGCCAGCCTGGGCCGGGAGGTCGTGGTGGTCGGCGACGGACCGGGTTTCGTGATCAACCGGGTGCTGCAACGGATGATCAACGAAGCGGCCCGCATCGCGGAGGAAGGGCTCGCCACGCCGGAGGAGATCGACTCGCTCTTCACGGGCTGCCTCGGACACCGCACCGGGCCGCTGGCCACGGCCGATCTGATCGGGCTGGACAACGTCGTCGACTCGCTGCGGGTGCTGCGGGACCGGACGGGCGACCAGGGTTACGAGCCGGCCGCGCTGCTGCTGGCCAAGGTCGCCGACGGCGACTTCGGGCGCAAGACCGGGCGCGGATTCTACGAACACAGGGGGATCAAGTGAGCTCATCCAGCACCGACCAGCACATCCTGAGCCCGGGATCGATCCGTGGTCAGCTCACCGCATTCCTGGAGCGGCAGACCAAACGAGCCATCGAGCCGGAGCTCGACATCTTCGCCGCCGGTCTGGTCTCGTCACTGTTCGCACTGGAGTTGGTGGTGCACATCGAGTCGACGTTCGGCGTCACCGTCGGCGGCCCCGACCTCCGGCTCGACAACTTCCGCACGGTCGACCGGATGACCGAGCTGGTCCTGCGGCTGCGCGGGGAGTCCGATGACTGAGCGGTGGTCGGAGGCGGCGGCGTTGGTCGCCGCCGCAGTGGGCGATCGTGCGGAGACCTGGGACCGCACCGGCCAGCTTCCCCTGCAGACCCTGCGCGAGCTGGGCACCAAGGGAGTGCTCTGCGCGCAGATCCCCCAGGAGTACGGCGGCCTCGGCCTCTCCAGCCTGGACAACGGCGAGCTGACCGCTTCCGTCGGATCCCGGTGCAGCTCGCTGCGGAGCGTCCTCACCTCGCAGGGCATGGCGGCGTGGACCATCCTGCGGCTCGGCTCGGCCAACCAACGGCGTACCCAGCTGGCCGCGTTGACCACCGGGAGCCTCGCCGGGGTGGCCTTCAGTGAGCCCGAGGCGGGCAGCGACCTCTCCGCGATGAGCACCCGGATCAGCGAGGACGGCTCCGCCCTCAGGATCGACGGGCGGAAGGTGTGGATCACCGTCGGCGCCTACGCCGACCTGCTGGTGGTCTTCGGCCGGTTCGGCGACGAGGCGGCCGCGGTGCTGGTACCGGCGGACACGCCGGGCGTGACCATCGAGCGGGTGGCCGACCCACTCGGCTGCCGGGCGGCCGGCCACGCCGACATCCACTTCGACGGGGTACGCCTGCCGAGGGACGCGGTGCTCGGCGGGGCGGCCATGCCGCTCGGCCTGATCGCCTCCACCGCCTTGACGTACGGCCGGCTCTCGGTGGCCTGGGGCTGTGTGGGAATCCTCCGCAGTTGCCTGGCCGAAGCCGCCCGGCACGCCAGCTCCCGGGTCCAGGGCGGGGCCGCGCTCTCCTCCCACCAGCTCGTCCGGCGTCACCTGGCCGAGTTGACGGTGGCCGAACAGGCCGCGACCCGACTGTGTGAGCACGCCAGCCGGTGCTGGGACGCGCGCACGTCCGACCTGGTCGTCACCGCCGTGCTGGCCAAGCACTTCGCGGCCACCCGGGCCGCGGCGGGAGCGAGCACGGCGGTCCAGGTGCTCGCGTCCGCCGGCAGCCGGGACGGGCACCCGGTGGCCCGCGCCTACCGGGACGCCAAGCTCATGGAGCTCATCGAGGGGAGCAACGAGATGTCCCAGCTGATGCTGGCCGATCACGCCTTGGCGGCCTGGTCGTGAGCGTGGGCATCGGGGCCGTCCGCTGCGTCCTGCCGGAGCGTGGCACCCCCGTCACCGAACTGCCCGAGATCGACTCGTTGCGGACGGAGGAGCGCGAGTTCGTCACGACCTGTGGCATCGACCGGGTCGGGGTGTTTCCGGACGCGCCGACCACGGACTTCGCCGTCCAGGCATGTCAGGAGCTGGGCAAGGCGACACCGCTGGACCCGGACGTGCTGATCATGGTGGGGTCGCGCGCGCCGGACGTCCTGCTCGGCTCCGACTCGGGGCGACTGCAGCTCGACGGCGGCTTCGACCGCGCGTTCGCCTTCACCCTGGACGGTCTCGGCTGCACCGGCTCCAGCGCCGCCTGGGGGCTCGCCCGGGACCTCCTGGTCGCCGACCCGACCCGGCAGAGTGTGCTGATCGCGCACGCCAGCCGCCCCACCGGAGTCGACCGGGTGCGTTTCCCGGTGACGGTGATCGGCGACGGGGCGTACGCGATGACCATCGTCCGGGACGGCCGCCCCGCCCTGGTGGCGCACCGGCAGGAGAGCGACGGCACGTTCCACGACCTGTTCCGGGTGGACTACAAACAGGCGCCCTGGTACGAGTGGCGCGAGGAGTGCGCCTCCCCCGACCGGTACCGCTTCGAGCTGGCGCTGCACAGCCGGCAACGGCTCGGCCGAATGGTCGACACCGTCCTCGCCGACGCCGGGATCACCAAGGCCGACGTCGCCGCGACCCTGATGCAGAACGTGACGGCGAGCGCGTACGGCTTCTACCAGTCCCTGCTCGGGCTGCCCATCCACCCGGTCTGCCAACGCCAACTGGCCGAGTACGGCCACCTCGGCGCCATGGACGTCGTGCTCAACCTGGATCGGCTGCTGGCCGACGGCGACGTCGCCCCTGGCGACCATGTCCTGGTTCTCAACAACAGTCCCGTGGCGGCCTGGGCGGCCACGGTCTGGCACGTCTGACGAAGGAGAGATCGTGAGCCAGACACCGCCGACGGTGAAGTGTCTCGTCTGGGACCTGGACAACACCCTGTGGAAGGGCACGCTGCTGGAGGACGGCGTGGTGACCCTGGCGGACGAGGTGCGGGAGACCATCGTCGCCCTGGACGCCCGGGGGATCCTGCAGTCGGTGGCGAGCCGCAACGACCACGAGCACGCGTGGGCCCGGCTGGTGGAACTCGGCGTCGCCGAGTACTTCGTGGTCCCGCAGATCGGTTGGGGGCGCAAGCCCGACTCGATCCGGGCGATCGCCGACGAGTTGCAGTTCGCCCTGGACACGATCGCCTTCATCGACGACCAGCCGACGGAGCTGGCCGAGATCGACCACCAACTGCCCGAGGTGCGGTGCTATCGGGCCGACCAGGTCGCGGAGCTGACCGGCCGGCCCGAGTTCAGCCCCGCGGCGGTCACGGTGGACTCCCGCCGGCGCCGGCAGATGTACCAGGCGAAGTTCCGCCGCGACACCGCGCGGGAAGGCTTCCAGGGGCCGGACGAGGACTTTCTGCGCAGCCTCGAGCTGGAGATGGTCATCGACCGGGCCCGGGACGAGGACATCTCCCGGCTGGAAGAGCTGACGTTGCGCACCAGCCAGATGAACGCCACCGGCGTGCACTACTCCGACGCCACCCTGCGTGGTCTCATCGACGATCCGGACCACGAGGTGCTGGTGGTCAGCATGACCGACAGGTTCGGCCCGCACGGCGCGGTCGGCGTGGTGCTGCTGGCCCGGCTTGCCGGGGTGTGGCACCTGAAGCTGCTCGCCACCTCCTGCCGGGTCGTGTCCTTCGGCGCCGGCGCGATCATCCTGCGTTGGCTGGGTGACCAGGCCGCGCGGGCCGGCGTGCACCTCGTCGCGAACTTCCGGCCCACGAACCGCAACCGGATCATGGAGATCGCCTACCGGTTCGCCGGGTTCACCGACGACGGGTGCGAGTGCCTGGCCGAGGTGAACCGCTCGACCGAGGACGAGGTGCAGCGGCTGCACCTGCGTCCCGAGCGCACCTGCGGGCCGACCTCGCTGCGGTTGCGCGCCCCGGCGCTGTCCGACTCCGACACCCGGCTGCGGACCTGGTCGGAGGTGGTGCCGGCATGACCGCCGAGACCCTCTACGAGTTGTTCGCCGCCTCCGTCGCCCGCGACCCGGACGCCGTCGCGGTGGAGGTCGAGGACGGCGAGCTCACGTACGCGGAGCTGCACCGCTGCGCTCTCGGGCTGGCCGAGCAGATCGTCGCCCGGCACGGCCGCGTGCCGCAGCGGGTGGCGCTGCTCGCCCAGCGAAGCGTCACCGCCTTCGCCGGCTACCTCGCCGCGCAGCGCCTCGGCGCGGCGGTGACACCCCTCAACCCGGGCTACCCGGTGCTGCGCAACCGCCGGGTGTGCGAGCTCGCCCGCGCGGACGTGCTCATCGCCGACGAATCCGGCGCACCGCAGCTCGACGGTGGTCTCGGTGACGCCGCCCCGACGGTGCTCGCGCTCGACGACGACCGGGTGCGCGCGTCCGCCGGCGTCGGCGCCGCTCTCGCCGACCACCGGGGGGGACCGGACGACGTGGCGTACGTCCTGTTCACCTCCGGGTCGACCGGGCGGCCCAAAGGGGTGCCGATTGCGCAGCGCGCCGCGCTGGCGTACGTCCGGCACAACGTCGACCGCTTCGCGGTCGGTCCCGGGGCGAGGGTGTCGCACACCTTCGATCTCACCTTCGACCCCTCGGTGTTCGATCTCTTCGTGACCTGGGCCGGTGGCGCGACCCTGGCCGTCCCACGGCGCACGGAACTGCTCAGCCCCGTGGACTACCTGCGGGACCGGCGGATCACGCACTGGTTCTCCGTGCCGTCGGTGGTCTCGGTCGGCGAGGAACTGGGCACCCTGCCCGTCGGGCAGGTCACCGACCTGCGGTACAGCATCTTCATCGGTGAGCCGCTCACCTACCGGCAGGCCGAGCGGTGGCAGGAGATCGCCCCGGGGGCCGTGATCACCAACGTCTACGGTCCGACCGAGCTGACCGTGGCCTGCACCGAGTTCCGCCTGGACCTCGACCCGCTGCGGTGGCCGGTGACCTCCAACGACACCGTGCCGATCGGCCCGGTCTACGACTTCCTCGATCACGTGATCGTCGGCGCCGACGGCCTCGCCTCCGACGAGGGTGAGCTGTGTGTGCGCGGGGTGCAGCGGTTCGCCGGTTACCTGGACCCCGACGACGACATCGGCAGGTTCCTGGCGTTCGGTCCGGACGGCGCCGAACCTTACGATGGCGGTGCCCTCACCGATGAGTACTACTACCGAACCGGTGACCGGGTCCGGATCGAGGACGGTCATCTCGTCCACCTCGGCCGGTTGGACAACCAGGTGAAGGTTCGCGGGTACCGGATCGAACTCGGTGAGGTCGAGGCGGCGCTGCGCCGACACGACGCCGTGACCCAGGCCGTCGTCGTCGCGGTCAATCGGACAGGAGAAACGGAATTGATCGGCTTCTACACCGGAGAAGAGGTGCCGCAGTTACGTCGGTGGCTGCGCCGCCAGGTGCCGCTGCACATGGTGCCGCGGGCGCTGCACCGGTTGCCCGCCATGCCGTTGAACGCCAACGGCAAGATCGACCGGGGTGCGCTGCGGGATTCGGTGGCGGAACTGGCCACGGCGGGCCCGGCGTGACGGCGGTTGCCCGGCTGCGTGCGGCCACGGCGGAACTCGTCCCACCCGCCGGCGTCGTGCGGGTGGTGTCGCTGAGCAACCTGGCCAAGACCGCCGCGCACGGCATCATCATGTCGGTCAGCGTGCTGTACTTCACCACGTCGATCGGCATCTCCGCCACCAAGGTCGGGCTGGCGCTGACCATCGGCGCGGCGGTCGGCATGCTGGTCGCGGTGCCGGCCGGTCACGCGGCCGACATCTTCGGGCCGCGCAACGCCACCGTGCTCGCCATGCTGGCCCTCGGGCTGGTGACCTGTGGATACGCCTTCGCCACCAGCTTCTGGTGGCTGACCGCCGTGGCCTGCCTGGTGCTGGCCGGTGAGTCCGCCACCGACGCGTCCCGGGGGGCGCTGGTCGCCGGCGTGGTGCCGCCGGAGGAACGGGTCCGCGCCTGGTCGTACTTCCGGGCCGTGGCCAACCTGGGCATCAGCCTGGGCGCGGTGATCGGTGGGATCGGGCTCTACCTCGACTCCCAGGCGGGCTACCGCATGCTGCTGCTCCTCGCGGGTCTGCTCTTCGCGGTCGCCGGCCTGGCCTACCTGCGGGTGCCGACCGTGCCGCCGACCCGCGACACCGAGGCGCGGTCCAGCCTCGTCGTGCTGCGGGACAAGCCCTACGGGGCGTTCGTCCTGCTCAACGCGCTGCTGGTGATGAACGGGCCGCTGTTGACGGTGGCGCTGCCCATCTGGATCGCGCAACGCACCGAGGCCCCCACCGCCCTCTACCCCGCCATCCTCGTGATCAACACGATCTGCGTGGTGCTGCTCCAGGTCCGGGTCAGTCGAGGGGCGGAGCGCCTGGACGGTGGCGCCCGGGCCTGGCGGCGGGCCGGCCTGGTGCTCGCCGCCTGCTGCGTGCTCTTCGCCCTCGCCGGTGGCCTGCCCACCTGGGCCGCGGTGGCAGCCCTGCTGGCCGGCGCCCTCGTGCACGTGCTCGGCGAGATGCTGCACAGCTCGGGAGCCTGGTCGTTGGCGTACGGGCTGGCTCCGGAGGGCAGCCACGGCCAGTACCAGGGGTTGTTCGGCATGTCGACGCAACTCGGCTCCACCATCACCCCGTTCGCCGCGACGGTGCTCATCATCGGCCTCGGCTGGTCCGGTTGGCTGATCTTCGGCGCGGTGATGTGCGCCGCCGGCCTGCTCGCTCCCGCCGTGGTGCGTGCGGCGCGACACGACGCGAACCGTAGCGGCGTGGCCGCGGCGCAGGAGCAGCCGAGCGTGCCCGAGCCCGAGCCGGCCGGCGATTCCCTCTCGTCCGACAGGAGCTGACCCGAATGGACTTCAGCCTCTTCTACTTCGCCAACGACAGCCGGGCCGGGCAGAACGACCGGTACCGCGTCCTGCTGGAGGGCGCCCGGTTCGCCGACGCCAACGACTTCGCCGCGGTCTGGACGCCCGAACGCCACTTCCACCCGTTCGGCGGCCTGTACCCGAACCCCGCGGTCACCAGCGCGGCGGTCGCGGCGGTGACCAGCCGGGTGGCGATCCGCGCGGGCAGCGTCGTCGCGCCGCTGCACCACCCGCTGCGCATCGCCGAGGAGTGGGCCATGGTGGACAACCTCTCCAACGGGCGGGTGGGCGTCTCCCTCGCCTCGGGTTGGCACGCGGCCGACTTCGTGCTCCGCCCGGAGACGTACGCCGACCGTCGCACCCTGCTGGCGGAGTACGCCGAGCAGATCCGGGCGCTGTGGCGAGGTGAGTCGATCACCGCAACCGACGGGGTGGGGGAGAGCCGGCAGGTGCGCGTCTTCCCGCCGCCGGTGCAGGCCGAACTGCCGATCTGGCTGACCAGCGGTGGTGCCGTGGAGACCTTCCGCACCGCCGGTCAGCTCGGTGCCGGGCTGCTGACCCACCTGCTCGGCCAGGACCTCGACGACCTGGCCGGAAAGATCGCCGTGTACCGCGAGGCGGTCGCCGCCCGGCCCGGCGACTGGCCCGGCCACGTGGCCCTGATGGTGCACACCCACCTGGGCGACGACGAGGAGCGGACGCGAGACCTGGTCCGCCCCGCGCTGAGCGAATACATCCGCAGTTCACTGCACTTGATCCTCGGGTCCCGGATGGACGGGAAACGCCGGATCGATCCGGCCAAGCTGCCCCCGGCCGAGCTGGACTTCCTGGTCGAGCGGTCGTTCCAGCGGTACTTCGACGAGGGGGGCCTGCTGGGCACCGTCGAGAAGGCGTCCGGCGTGGCAGCCCGGCTGCGTGACCTCGGAGTCGACGAGCTGGCCTGTCTGATCGACTTCGGGCTGCCGGACAAGACGGTGTTGGCCGGGCTGGACCAGCTCAACGAGCTTCGGCTGCGGTTCGCCTCCGACGCCAGCTGACCGGCAGATGAACGCCCGGGGTCGACCGAAGGCCGAGCTGGTCCTCTCCGAGTGTGAGCGCCGCACGCTCGAGGAGTGGGCGGGGCGGACGGACGCGGAGCGCCAGGCCCTGCGCGCCCGGATCGTGCTGGCCAGCGCCGAGGGCCTGTCCAACCAGGATGTCGCCAGGAAGCTGGAGGTGGGGCCGCACACGACGGGCAAGTGGCGGTCCCGTTTCGTCGACCAGCGGCTCGCCGGTCTGCTCGACGTGCCACGACCGGGAGCCGGCCGACGGATCACCGCCGCGCAGATCGACGCGGTGCTGGCCCGCACGCTCCAGACGGCGCCGCCGGCCGGGGCCGAGCTCTGGTCGACCCGGGCGATGGCGGCGGTCGCGGGGCTCAACCAGACCGCCGTCTCCCGGCTCTGGCGGGCGGCGGGCCTGCGGCCGCACGTGGTGGCCACCTGGCGGCTCTTCCAGGATCCCCGCTTCGCGGCGGCGGTCCGCTCGGTCGCCGGGCTACGGATCGCCTCTGGCGACCGGATCCTGGCGCTGGCGGCGGAGCGAGGCCAGCCGGGGTCGGCCCCCGGCCGCCGGGCCCACACCACCCGGGCCGCGGGCGAGCCCCGGGCCGAGTACGACCCCGGGCGCCAGTTCCTGCTCCACGTGCTCCGCGCCGCTGCCCTGCCGACCCCCGGCACGAGTCCCGGCACCAGCCCCGGAAAGGTCGTCGACTTCTTCGACGCGCTCGATGCGCGCGTGCCGCCGGAGTGGGACGTGCACGTCGCCTGCGCCGGGGAGAGCGCCCGCGAGCAGCCGGTCGTCCGCTCCTGGTTGCGCGCCCACCGTCGCTTCCACCTGCATCCGGTGCCGGCGGCGGGCAGCTGGCAGCGACTGCTGGAACGGTGGGCGGGGCGGCTCGAACAACCACGTGACCTGACCGGGCTGGCGACCGTGGTCGGCGCCTGGTCCGGCGAGCCGCTCGTCTGGTTCCCGTCCTCGTCGGGCGCGGTCAGGACCGGGCAGCCGGTGACGGCGGGGCAGCGCTGAGCCGGCTCAGCGGCGGCGCAGCGCGGTCACCCCCCAGGAGAAGCCCATCCCGCTGCTCGCCACCAGCACCACGTCACCCGATGCGAGCCGCCCCTCGTCCAGGAGTTGCCCGAGGGCGATGAAAGGGTCCGAGCCGCCCATGTGCCCGTAGCGGTGGTAGTTGAACACCGAGCGTTGCGCGGGCACGCCCAGTGCTCCGAGGACCCGTTCGTGCATGTTCCGGTCACCCTGGTTGATGAGGAAGTAGCGGACGTCCGCCGGGGCCAGTTCCAGGGTCGACAGCGTGTCGTTGGTCAGCTCCACGAAGTTGCGCAGGTACGCGTCGCCGAGCCCCTTGCGGTGCCCGCGCCGGCGCATGACGATGCGGTCGTCCTCGATGTCTCCCGAGTAGTAGTCGGCCCATCCCGGCTCCGTGCGCATCTGCGAGTGCAGCAGTTCGAGCGGCCCGTCGGCGCCGATGAGGACGGCGGCGGGCGCGTCGCCGAAGTTGAACAGCACCTTCGACTCGGGATCGTGGTAGTCGACCAGTTGGCTCAGCCGATCCCCGATGAGGACCAGCGCATATCGGGCTCGCCCGAGAGTGATCTTGTCGGCCGCGAGCTGGACCGCCGTCATCGCGGCGTTGCAGAAGTTGGACACCTCGAAGCAGTGCGCCCGTTCGATTCCCAGCTCGGCGGCGACCTTCGCCGCCGGTGACCAGAACGGCCGGTCCCACTCGCCGGAGCCGGCGTAGAGCACCAGGTCGATGGCGTCCGGCGGGACGTCGCTGCGCTTGAGCACCGTGCCGGCGGCCTCGGCCGCGAGCTCCCAGGCGGCCTCGTGCTCGTCCAGCACGGGGAACTGCTCGGCATGGGTGATCTCCAGGATCTCGGCCAGGGCCAACCCGGACGCCCGCTGCATGTCCCGTACGTCCGCGCGCCCCGTGGGGAGCCGAACCTCGAAGTCGACGATTGCCGCCACACCACACTCCTCCCGCTCATCCCGCCTGACGGGTGGGCCCTTCGGCGAGGGTCCGGATGATCGCGCTCAGGTCCTCGTCGCCCAGGCCGGCGTCGCGCGCCTCGGCCAGCGCCCGCCGGGCCGCCGTGATCACACCGTCGGGGCGGGCACCGGACTCCACGGCCAGGCGCAGATCCTTCTCGGCGAGCCCCAACGCGAAGAGCGTCGGCTGCTGCGCGGCGCCCACCCGGGGACGCATCACCCCGATCAGCGGGGCCAGCGTGGTGCGGGTGAGCGCGTCGAAGGCGGCCTCCCGGGCGATGCCCAGCCGGGCGGCCAACCCCAGGGCCTCACCGAGGAGCACGGCCGAGTTGATGGTGGCCACGTTGACCACGAGCTTGACGGCGGCACCGTCGCCGAGGGCGCCGACGTGCTCGACGTTGCCCAGCACGGAGAGCACCGGCATGCAGTGGGCCACGTCCTGCGCCGACCCGCCGGCGAAGACGTGCAACGCGCCGCTTTCCGCCTGCGGCACGCTGCCCAGCACCGGCGCGTCGATCAGCGTCACCTCTGCGGGCAGCCGCTTGCGCAGCTCGGCCACCGTCTCCGGCCCGATGGTGGACATCTCGACCAGGGTGCTGCCCGGCTCGAGGGTGAGCCCGTCGAGGAGGCCGAGCACCGCATCGGGGTCGCTGAGCATCGTGATCACGAGCTGTCGGCCGGCGATCGCTTCCTGGGCGCTGGCGGCACCGTGGGCGCCAGCGGCGACGGCCTCCTGCGCCCGCTCGGCGGTCCGGTTCCAGACGGCGATGTCGTGGCCCGCGCGGGCCAGCCGGATCGCCATGGGCAGGCCCATCCGACCGAGCCCGAGGAATGCGATTCGCAGCTGCATTCCGGAAGTGTAACCGTCGCCGCGAAGGGGAGACAACGCCGCATTTATTGCAACTACTTGTGACTCACCAACCCGACAGGGAATGGCGTTCACCACTGGTTGTGGTAGCGTCCCCGGAGCCCGTATGTTGACGAAGGCGTTTCCCCGGATCATGGTGCGAGGTAGCAGCAAATGCAGATGAGACTGGTGAACCCGACGGGGGCGCCCGCGCCGGCGGGGCCCTACTCCCAGGTCGCCGAGGTGCGCCTCGGCGAGGTCACCCTGCTCGTTCTGTCCGGTCAGGTCGCGCTCGACGACGACAACCGGGAGATCATCGGCGTGGGCGACATGACGGCGCAGGCCGAGCGCACCCTGGAGATCATCGGGCAGTTGTTGGCCGCGCACGGCGCGACCTTCGCCGACGTGATCAACATTCGGACCTACCTCACCGACATGGCCCACCGCGCCGACTACGCGGCGGTGCGCGGGAAGTACTTCACCGGTGACCTGCCGACCAGCACGACGGTCGAGGTGTCGAAGCTGTTCCGGGACGAGGCGTTGATCGAGATCGAGGTCACCGCCGTCGTCGGCACCAACTGAGCGGCGGGGTTTCGGATGCGCGTGGATCGCACCGCCGGCCCGGAGTTCCAGCGCGTCGTCGCCCGCCTCCGAGTGCCGGAGATGGGCACCGACGTGGTCGCTCCCCTGCTGGTCAACCTGATTCACCTACTGCGGCCGAGCCGGGTGCTCGAGGTGGGGATGGGCTACACCACCCCGTTCCTCGTCGCGGCGCTCGCCGACGTACGGGAGCAGGCCGCCGCCGAGGCCCGCGCGCTGGCGGCGAAGACCGAGCGGCACCTCGCCGGTGGTCTGCGCGACGAATGGCTCAACGAGGAGCCGGCGCTCGCGGCGCCGGCCTTCCACCTCCGTCCGTACGATCCCCGCCTGGTCGCGGTCGACGACCTGTCCAACGAGTTCTCCTCGGCCCCCCAGGTGCTCGAGGTGCTTCGGGAGCTGGCCGTCGAGGAGCTGGTCACCGTGGTCAACTCCGACGTGCGGCAGTGCGCGGAGAAGCTCCCGGCCGGATACGACGTCATCGACTTCGCCTGGGTCGACGCCTGGGAGTGCCTCTATTTCTTCGAGCATTTCTGGGAGCGCATCGACCCTGACGGCGGGGTGCTGTTGATGCATTACCTCATGACCTACCCCGAAGGGGAAGCAATTCTGCGCTACCTGCGCCAGTTCCAGCAGGCGAATCCGGGTGAACTGGAAATCGTCAACCTGCTGGAATCGCACAAGCTGACGCAGAACAGCATCACGATGCTCCGGCGGACGAGCGGTGCCCGCCGCCGCGACTACGGCACCACCGGCGGCACCGTGAAGTATTCGGCGGCGTTGCGGGAGGACGCCGAGAAACAGGCCCGGCTCCACTGACCGACGTCACAGCCGGTCGCCCCGCCCCTCCGCGCGCAGCGCCTCCGGGGAGTGCAGGCGCAGCATGGTGCCGGCGACGTCGGCGGGGAGCCGGCGGCGGGACACCACCGACACCGCGACCATCACGGTGAAGGCCAGCGGGACCGTCCAGGCGGCCGGCTGAGTGGTCAGCGTGGCCGGCCAACCGGTCAGCGGCGGGCCCAGCACCGTCACCAGCACCGCCCCGATCGCCGCGCCGCCACCGACCAGCACCCCGGCGGCGGCACCCACGTCGGTCAGGCCCCGCCACCAGATGCCCAGCACCAGCAGCGGGCAGAAGCTCGACGCGGCCACCGCGAAGGCCAGCCCGACCACCTGCGAGACGTCCATCCCCGAGACGTTCAGCGCGAGCACCGTCGGCACGCCCCCCGCGACCACCGTGGCCAGCCGGAAGTTGCGCACCGAGCCGCGTCCCAGCACGTCCGTGGAGATCACCCCGGCGACGCTGGTCAGCAGCCCGGAGGAGGTGGAGAGGAACGCGGCGAACGCCCCGGCGGCCACCAGCGCGGCCAGCAGCCGGCCGGTCGTGCCGGCGCCGAGCGCCGCGCCGGGCAGCAACACCACCACCGCGTCGGTCTGGCCGGTGACCAGCAGTTGCGGGGTGTAGATCCGGCCCAGCACGCCGTACAGGGTGGGCAGCAGGTAGAAGACCCCCACCAGGGCCAGCACCACCAGGGTGGTGCGCCGGGCCGCCGCCCCGTCCGGGTTGGTGTAGAACCGCACCAGCACGTGCGGCAACCCCATGGTGCCCAGGAACGTGGCCAGGATCAGCGAGTACGTGGCGAAGAGGCCCCGCTCGCCGTCGCCGGCGGTGTCCGGCAGCAGCCACTCCGCGGCGTCGGTGACCGCATCGGAGACCTGCGGCACCGGGTCACCGGCCGCGAAGTGCAGCCGGTCGCCGGGGCGTACCTCGCGGGTGTCGCCGGCCGCGAACGTCAGCGTCGCGCGGTCCTCGACCACGACGGTGGTCGCGGTCCGGAACGCCGGCCCGTCGGGCGGGGTCACCGCCGGGCGGCCGTCGGCCTGCCACTGCAACGCCAGGAAGATCACCGGTACGGCGAGCGCGGTCAGCTTCAACCAGTACTGGAACGCCTGGACGAAGGTGATCGCCCGCATCCCGCCCAGCGCCACGTTCGCCGTGACCACCACGGCCACCAGCAGCGCACCGACCGGGTACGCCGCCCCGGTCAGCGTGGCCAGGGTCAGCCCCGCCCCCTGCAACTGCGGCACCAGGTACAGCCAACCGATGAAGATCACGAAGACGGTGGCCAGGGTGCGCAACCGGCGCGAGCCGAGCCGCAGCTCGCAGAAGTCCGGCAGGGTGAACGCGCCGGAGCGGCGCAGCGGCGCGGCCACGAAGAGCAGCAGCGCCAGGTAGCCGGCGGCGAAACCGACCGGGTACCAGAGCACGTCCACGCCGTACTTCAGGATCAGCCCGGCCACGCCCAGGAAGCTGGCGGCCGAGAGGTACTCCCCGCCGATCGCCGCGGCGTTCCAGGTCGGGCTGACCGAGCGGGAGGCGACCAGGAAGTCGGAGGTGGTCCGGGCCAGCCGCAGCCCGTAGAAGCCGATCCCGACGGTGACCAGGGTGACCGCGACGATCGCCGGGACGACGTACCCGTTGCCCACCTCAGCGCTCCGGCCGCTGGACCAGGTCGGTGAAGTCCTGCTCGTTGCGCTCCGCCAACCGCACGTACGCCCACCCGACGGCGATCAGGAACGGGAACGACGCGACCCCCAGCAGCAACCAGGGCAGGTTGACCCCGAACACGGTGACCCGACCGACCGCCGGGGCGACGGCGAAGAGCCACGGCAGGCCGCCCAGGCCGATCAGCACCACCAGGCTCAGCCGCAGCGCCAACGCCAACTGCGCGCGCACCAGCCCACGCACCAGCGCCTCGCCCACCCGGGTCTGCTGGGTCAGCTCGGACCGGGCCCGGTGCGCGTCCGGCTCCCGCCGGGACACCTCGGCCAGCACCACCCGCGTCCGCCCGGCCGCCCCCGGCGTCCCGTCCGCCATCCCGGCCGCCCCCGGCGTTCCATCCGCCACCCGGGCAGTCTCGCCGGATCGCAAGGAATGTCAAGGGCGGCCGTCGCGGGCCCGCCCGCGCTGGACGGTTCGTCCGCGCTACCAGGACAGCAGGCTCGGGCACGATCCGACATCGGCGCCGATCGGGCTCTCGCGGAGCCGGTCGCGGGCCGCCGCCCGACCCAGGTTGGTCGCGAAGAAGCCCTCGTCCGGCAGCTCCTCGGCGATGAGTCGCAGCGCGCAGGTGCGCTGCGGCTCGGGCAGCCGGTCCAGCGCCGGCACCGCGTCGGCGGAGAGCCGGGCGAGGTACACCAGGTCGATCATCCCGGTCTGCCGGTACCGGTCGACGTTGCGCTCGGCGATCAGCCCGTCCGGGTTCACCGCCGCGAGCCCGAGCAGCGCGAGCGCCGCCGTCCCCACCACCAGCCGGGGCAGCCAGGCCGCCCGCAGCCGCACCGCGGCGACCCCGACCAGCACGAACAGCACCCCCAGCCAGAGCTCCACGGTGGCCACCACCAGCCGAAGCCGGGTCGCCCCGTACGCGTCGGCGTAGACCTGCATCCGGTACAGCGCCGAGGCGACGACGACCAGGCTGAGCGCGGTGAGCGTGCCGAGCAGGACCCGCACGAGCAGCCGGTCGACGCGGGTGCTCCGGGGTGCCCAGCGGGCCGCGCCGGCGATCACCAGCAGGGTCAGCGCGGAGACCGCGAGGAGCTGCCAGAACCCACCCCGGGCGTACCCGGCGTAACTCAGGCCGGCGGTGCGCAGCACGTGCTTCGAGCCACCGAAGAGCACGGTCAGCTGCACCAGCACGAACGCGGCGAAGAGCGCGTCGAGCAGGGCCAGCGGCACCGCCCACTCACCCCGGCGCACCTTCCGCGCCGGTGCGGCCCGCAGCCCGTCCAGCTCGGCGGGCGCCACCAGCAGGTACGCCCCGCCCAGCAGACCGCCGCCGATCAGCGCGAAGCGCAGCAGCCAGGCGACCGTGGCTCCCAACGACACCTCCGGTACCAGGTTGCCGATCAGGTCGGCGAAGATCGCGTCGGCCGACGAGAAGAGCAGGCCGAAGACGAACAGCAGCCCCACCGTGGCGGCGACGGTGGCGAGGCTCCGCCCGATCGTCGTCCCGCCGGGGCCGGAGCGGGGCACCCCGCGCGCCGCCCACGGCAGCGCCCGGAACGGGGCCACCGGCGTCAGCACGGTCGTCGCGAGCATGCCGAGCGGCGTACGCCCGCCGGCCACGGCGAGCGCCGCGGTGACCACGGCGGCGAGCAGACAGAGTACGAAGAGCCAGCCGGCCGCTCGGACGTACCCGACCGAGACGAGGGCGATGGTGAGGGCGGCCCAGACCACGCGTTCCGCCCCGCGACCCTCCGCCGGTCCCGCCCCCGCCCCCGCCTGCGCCGCTGCTGTCTGTGCCGCTGCTGTCTGTGCCGCTGCTGTCTGCGCCGCTGCTTCCGGTGCCGCCCCTTCCACAGCCGGTGTCTTCGGCATTGGTGCCGCCGTCCGGCCCGGCGCCCCCGTGGCGTCGGGCCGGACGGCGGGCGCGGTGGGACCGGCGGGCGCCCCGGCCCGCACGGGAGCGGCAGGCGCGGGCCTGCGTCCCACCGCCACCGCCACCGCCGAGACGAGCGCGGCGGTGGCCGCGAGCACCGCCACCAGCCAGCCGAGGCCGGGCCGGTCGACGGGTACGACGGATGCCCCGATCACGGCGGCGACGGCCACCGCCCCCAGCACCACGGGAGGGGCGGCCCCGGCCGGCCCTGGCCAACGCCGCGCCCACTGCGACGGCGGCACCCCAGCCCCGGACCCCGATGCCACCCGCCCGCCCCCACCCGCCACCCGCCCGCCCCCACCCGCCACCCGCCCGCCCCCACCCGCTGCCCGCCCGCCCCCACCCGCTGCGTCGATCATGGACCTGTGGTGGTTCCCATATGCTGACTTATCGCTATTGTCGGGCACCACGACTCCTTGATCGACGCGCGGGTGGGGTGGGGGTGGGGTGGGGGTGGGGTGGGGTGGGGTGGTTAGGGGGTGGGGTGGGGGAGGGTTACGTGGATTCGGCAGCCTGGGGGGTGGGTGGGGGCGGCATCGGGACTCGGGGGTAGGACGGCGATGGTGCCGCCGTGCAGTTCCACCACCCAGCGGGCGATGGCCAGGCCCAGGCCCGTGCCGCCGCCGCCCGAGCGGTCGCCTCGGGTGAAGCGCTCGAACACCCGGGCCCGCTCGGCGTCCGGGATGCCCTCCCCCTCGTCGCTGACCTCGAAGTGCAGCTCGCCGTCGCGTTCCTCGGCGGCGACCAGCACGGTGCCGCCGGTGGGGCTGTGCCGGGCGGCGTTGTCCAGCAGGTTGGCGAAGACCTGGTGCAGCCGCCCGGGGTCGGCGTACCCGGTCAGGGGCTCGGTGGGGAGGCGGAGCCGGAACCGGACGTCGCGCCCGACCCCGGCGGCGGTCGCCGCCGCGTGCTCCACCGCCTCGTCGAGGAAGTCAGCGAGGTCGATGCGTACCCGGCGCAGCGGCACCACCCCGGCGTCCAGCCGGGACAGGTCGAGCAGGTCGGTGACGAGGTGACCGAGCCGTTCGGTCTGCGCCAGCGCGGTACGCAGCGCGGCCGGCTCGGTGGGGGAGACCCCGTCGACCAGGTTCTCCAGCACGCCCCGCAGGGCGGTGATCGGCGTACGCAGCTCGTGCGAGACGTTCGCGATCAGCTCGCGTCGGCGCTGGTCGGCCGCGGCGAGGTCGGCAGCCATCTTGTTGAACGCCTGGGCCAGCTCGCCCACCTCGTCGCGGGAGGTGGCGCGGACCCGTCGGGAGTAGTCGCCGCGGGCCATCGCCCCGGCCGCTGCCCTCATCTCGCGCAGCGGCGAGGTCATCCCGTGCGCGAGCACCTGCGAGGTGAGCAGGGCCAGGCCGATCGCCGTCGCCGAGGTCATCGGGGGCAGCCAGCCGATGGCGTACCAGAAGTACGACAGGCCGGCCGCGCCCGAGGTGACCAGCAGGACGCCCAGCTTCACCTTGATCGAGCGGACCGGGTCGAGTGGGCGGGGCAGCACCCGGTTCAGCCAGGTCAGCAGGCGGTCGGTCACGGCTGCGCCTCCAGCGCGTACCCGACGCCGTGCACGGTGCGGATCAGGCCGGCGCCGAGCTTGCGGCGCAGCGCCTTGACGTGGCTGTCGACCGTGCGGGTGCCGGAGCCGTCGGCCCAGCCCCAGACGTCGGCCAGCAGCCGCTCCCGGGGCAGCACCGTGCGCGGCCGGCCGGCCAGGTGCACCAGCAGGTCGAACTCGGTGGGGGTCAGGTGCACCTCGACGCCGCCCCGCCACACCCGGCGTTCGGCCTGGCTGATCTCGACGTCGCCAATGGAGAGCGCGGCCGGCCCGCCGGCTGCCGCCCGCTCCACCCGACGCAGCAGCACGTGCACCCGGGCGGCCAACTCCCGCATCGAGAACGGCTTGGTGAGGTAGTCGTCCGCGCCGACGGCCAGCCCGACCAGCAGGTCGGTCTCGTCGTCGCGGGCGGTGAGCATGAGGACCGGGACCGGCCGGTCGGCCTGGATGCGCCGGCACACCTCCAGGCCGTCGAACCCGGGCAACATCACGTCGAGTACGACGAGGTCGGGCTGCCAGTCCCGGAACCGGGTCACCGCGCCGGGCCCGTCCCCGGCGAGCTGAACGGCGAAGCCCTCGGCGCGCAGCCGGACGGCGACCGACTCGGCGATCGTCGGATCGTCCTCGACCACCAGCACCCTGCGCTCCCTCATGGCAGGGACTGTAGGCAGCGCCAGTGGAGAACGGTGGGGCGGCTTGTGAACAACCTGTGGAGAACTCTCCACACCTGTGGATAACCCAGTGGACAACCCAAACCGAGCCCGCCCACCCACCCGGACCCACCCGGACCCACCTGGGTCTCGTTGATCAAGAGGTTTGCGTCAATTTCGATCTCCTCGATGACGCAAACCTCTTGATCAACCCGGTTCAGGCGGGGTGGGGTGGGGTGGGGTGGGGTGGGGTGGGGTGGGGCAGTTAGGCCAGGCCGACCCGGTCCGGGCGGGCGGAGGCGGAGCCGAGCCAGGTGTGCGGGTTGCCGTGCCAGCACCAGCCGAGCTTGGGGGCGCCCTGGCTGATCCAGAGCGCGGGCACCCGGCGGTCGCCGCAGCGCGACCCGACCAGCGAGAAGCACCTGTTCGGCGCGAGCGCCGCCGGGAAGTGGGTGAGGAACGCGATGCCCTCGTCGATGCTGATCGGCAGCCGGCCGGTGGTCGCCATCGCCTCGACGGCGGCGGCGGGCGTCACGTTGCGGAATTCCTCCCCCCGGTCGACGTCGAAGAGCAGGTACGCCGGCCCGGCCGGCACCGCCAGTTCCTTGATCGGCTCGAACGTGGGCACGTCGGCGGGGGGAAAGTTCTCCGCGACGAAGCCGGGCTTGCGCCGGCCGGCGAGGGTGAGCAACGCGAGGCGCTCCGGCACGGGGATCAGGTCGTCGGTTACCACCAGCAGGAAGGGCACCCGGGCCTCGGTGGGCGGGGGCAGCTCGGTCGCCCCGGCGACGGCGGCGGCCCGCAGGGGCGCGACCAGCTCGGCGAACCCGTCGACGGTCAGCCCGGCCAGGGCCGGGTAGCCGAGGCGAACGAGCGTGTCGACCTGCCGGTCGAACTCCGCCCCGGCGTCGACGCGGCCACCGGTGGCAGCCTCCGGCCCGGCGTCGAGGCGGTCGGCGGCGACGGGCTCCGGTCCGGCGGCGGAGCTCGCCGGGCTGGGGGCGGGGGTGTGGTGCGAGTCGGTGGTGCGGTGGTCCATGACGGTCACGGCGGCCTCCCGAGAAGTCGTGACCTCTACCGTACAACGTACGACACCGTTCGGAGGGCCCCGACCGCCGAGCCTCCGAGGCCCATCGCCGCCAGCGCTGAGGACCGTCGGGTCAGCGGTTCCAGTCCTGCTTGGCGGCGCGTACCAGCTTGTCCTTGAGCTCTCGGGTGTGGCGCCGGCTGACCGGCAGCTCCGCGTCGTCGACGACCACGACGTACCCGGAGTTGACCAGGCGCAGCTCGGCGATCAGCTTCAACTGGACCAGGTACGAGCGGTGGATGCGCACGAAACCGGCGTCGGCCCAGCGCTCGGCGAGGGTGGCCAGCGACACCCGGACCAGGTGCGAGCCGTCGGCGGTGTGCAGCCGGGCGTAGTCGCCCTGCGCCTCCACCCAACGCACCGCCGAGCGGGGCAGCATCCGGGTGGTGCCGGCCAGCTCGATCGGGATGGTCGGGTCCTCCTCCGCCCTGACCAGGGCCGCCGGGGGCGTCGGGACCACCCGCGCGCCCACCACCCGGCGCAGCGACTCGGCCAGCCGCTCGGCCCGCACCGGCTTGCGCACGTAGTCCGTCGCGCCCAGGTCGAAGGCGTCCGCCGCGCCGTCGTCGTACGCGGTGACGAAGACGATCGCCGGGGGCCGGGCGAAGCGGCGCAGCACCCGCGCCAGCTCCATGCCGTCCAGGCCGGGCATCCGGATGTCCAGGAAGACCACGTCCACGTCGCCGTCGCGGAGCAGCCGCAGCGCCTCGGTGGCGTCGCCCGCCGTGTGCAGCCGGGCCACCCGGGGGTCGGCCCGCAGGTGGTACGCCAACTCGTCCAGCGCCGGGGGCTCGTCGTCGACCGCCAGCACCCGCAGGAACGCCCCGCCGGTCGTGGTTCGCTCGGTCACGAGTCGGCCCGTACGCCGGGGTGGAACTTCGGCACCCGCAGGCTCACCTTCGTACCCGAGCCGAGGCCGGTCTCGACGACCAGGCCGAAGCGGTCCCCGAACGCCGAGCGGAGTCGCTCGTCGACGTTGGAGAGGCCGACGTGCTGGCCCGGGTCGTCGCCGGGGTCGCTGCCCGCGCCGGCCAGCTCGGCGATCCCGGCGGTCAGCGTGGTCGGGTCCATGCCCACTCCGTCGTCCTCCACGGTGATGTGGCACTCGGCACCCGCGTCCCGGGCCTCGATGCTCACCATGCCGGTGCCGGGCTTGCGGGACAACCCGTGCCGGACGGCGTTCTCCACCAACGGTTGCAGGCAGAGGAACGGCAGGGTCACCGGCAGCACCTCCGGGGCGATCTGCAACCGCACCTGGAGCCGGTCGCCGAACCGGGCACGTTCGATGGTCAGGTAGTGGTCGATGGAGCGCAGCTCCTCGGCCAGGGTGGTGAACTCGCCGTGCGCCCGGAACGAATACCGGGTGAACTCGGCGAACTCCAGGATCAGCTCGCGGGCCCGCTCCGGGTCGGTGCGGACGAACGAGCCGATCGCGGTCAGCGCGTTGTAGACGAAGTGCGGGCTGATCTGGGCGCGCAGCGCCCGCACCTCGGCGCGGGCCAGCCGCTCCCGGGAGGCGTCCAGCTCGGCCAGGGCGAGCTGGTTGCCGGCCCAGTGCGCGGTCTCCAGGGTGGCCTGCACCAGGCCGGGGGCGGGCGGGGCGTCGGCGACCGCGACCAGCGCGCCGACCACCCGGCCGTCGGCGCGCAGCGGGGCGACCACCGCCCCCCGTACCGGGCAGTCGACCCGGTCGCAGTGCAGCTCCGACTCCCCCAGCACCGTGGACCGCCCGGTGTCGGCGACCCGCCGGGCCGCCGCGACCAGCTGGTCGCCGTGGTGGGTGCCGCGCCCGTCGAGGGCGAGCAGGGTGTCCCGGTCCGTCAGGGCCAGCCCGGCCGCCCCCACCAGCGCCCGCAGATGGCGTACGGCCTTCGCCGCGCCCGCCGCGCTCAGGCCCCCGCGCAGCGGCTCGGCGGCCTGCCCGGCGGTGTGCAGCACCGCGTAGGTGGCCCGCTGGGTGGCGGTGGCGATGCCCCGTCGGGCGCGCAGCCGGACGACCGCGTACAGCGCCGCGGCCAACGCGGTGCCGAGCGAGACCACGCCGACGACGGCGGAGACGTTGCCAGCCACCCCGAGATCCTGACCGCTGGCGGAGCGCAGCGCCAGTGGTGCCGGGTGCCTTTAGTAGGCGCCCTTGCGGGCCAGCACCACGCCCACGGTGCGCCACAGGATGCTCAGGTCGTACGCCAGCGACCAGTTGTCGACGTAGTAGAGGTCCAGCCGGACCGCCTCGTCCCAGGAGAGGTCGGAGCGGCCGGAGACCTGCCACAGCCCGGTGATGCCGGGCCGCACCAGCAGCCGGCGGCGCACGTCGCCGAGGAAGTCGCCGTCGTCGGCGGGGAGCGGACGCGGCCCCACCAGCGACATCTCGCCCCAGAGCACGTTGATCAACTGGGGCAGCTCGTCGAGCGACGTGGCGCGCAGCAGGCGGCCCACCGGGAAGACCCGAGGGTCCTGCTTCATCTTGAACAGCATGCCGTCGGTCTCGTTCTGGTCGACCAGGCCGGCGAGGCGGTCCTCGGCGTCGACGTACATGGTGCGGAACTTCCACACCCGGAACGTGCGCCCCTCGTGACCGACGCGGGGCTGGCGGAAGAAGACCGGGCCGGGGTCGGAGAGCCGGATCGCCGCGCCGATGCCCAGGAAGACCGGGACGAGCAGCAGCAGCCCGACGCCCGCGGCGACCCGGTCCATCAGGTTCTTGATCAGCAACGCCGGGCCCGACAGCGTCGGCTCCTCGACGTGCAGCAGCGGCAGCCCCTCGATCGGGCGGATGTGCACGCGGGGGCCGGCGATGTCGGTGAGCTGCGGGGCGACCACCAGGTCGACGCCGGAGCCCTCCAACTGCCAGGCCAGCCGGCGCAGCTCGCCCGGCTCGGCGCTGGCCGAGCCGCAGACCGCGATCGTGTCGCCGCCGACCTCCCGGACCAGGGCGAGCACGTCCCGGCCCGCGTACACCGGGACGGGGGTCTGGATGCCCCGGGCGGCGGCGTACCCGTCGGTGATGTGGATGGCCACCGGCACCAGCCCGGCGCCCGGGTTGCGGGTGACCGCCGTGTAGACCTCCAGGCACTCCGGCAGGGTGCCGATCAGCACCATCCGGTGCCCGGCGTGGCCGGCCCGGCGGCGGATGGCGTGCAGCGCCGACCGGGCCACGATGCGGCCGAACAGGATCAGCACCAGCGCCCCGAGCAGGGCGAAGCCGACGGTGAACCGCGACAGGTCGGTCTTGGTGGCGAAGGCGACGAACGAGACGGTGGCGGCCACCGTCACCCCGGCCCGGATGACCCGCTTGAACTCGTCCGGGCCGAGCCCGAGGTAGCGCCGGTCGTAGGCCCGGTTGCCCCACAGGATGATCAACCAGCCCAGCGGCAGCAGCACGAACGCCACCGTGTAGAACCAGGTCGGGTCCTCCTGGGCCTTGTAGAAGCCCGCGCGGGCCTGACCGAACGCCTCCTGGGCGATCCAGTCCGCGAGCACCACGGCCGCGAAGTCGAGCAGGAGCAGCACGGCAGTGTACGGCCGGTGCCAGCGCGACACCCGCCGACGGGCTCGCGCCCACGCCGACCGGGGCACCCCGTTGTGCGACGGTGGTGTCGGCGGCTGGATCTCGAAGCTGTCGACGTGCCGCACGTTATTGCTCCGGTATGTGTTGGTTACCGGGCGCTGGAGGCTTGTCGTCACCTCACCCATGTCCTCCCGCATGACGCGTGCCGCTCACTCGCAGTGAGGGCCCGGGTCGCCCACCGTTCAGTTTCCCACGCGGGGCCCGCACCGGACGCCGACCCGGGGGACATTGCGCCTGGTGTGCCGCTTGGGATCCGGCCGGCTCCACCTCAGGACCTCAGGTGCGTAAGCCGGGGACCGGGCCACTATACCGATGGATGCTGACCCCGCCAGAGGCGCGGACCGGGATGATCGGCGCTCACGCGGCCATTCCGTTCCGTAGTGACCGAATCTCGTCACTCAGCGTACGATCCGCGACAACCGACGGTCAGCCAGCGGCTTGCCGCCGGTCTGGCAGCCCGGACAATACTGCAGGCTGGAATCGGCGAACGAGACCTCCCGCACCGTGTCGCCGCAGGCCGGGCAGGGCAGCCCCGTCCGGGCGTGCACGTTCAGCCCGGAGCGCTTCTCGCCCTTCAACTCCGCCGCCTTGTGTCCCACCGATCGGGACACGGCGTCACCCAGCACCCGCCGGGTCGCCTCGTGCAGCGCGGCCACCTGGTCGTCGGTCAGCCGGTCGGTGAGCGCGAACGGCGACAGCCGCGCCGCGTGCAGGATCTCGTCCGAGTAGGCGTTGCCCACCCCGGCCAGCACCGACTGGTCGGTCAGCACCCCCTTGACCTGCCCCCGGCGGCTGCGCAGCCGCTCGGCGAAGGTGGGCAGGTCGGCGGCGAGCGCGTCCGGGCCGAGCTTCGCCACGCCGGGCACCGCCGCCGGGTCGCCCACCAGGTAGGCGGCCAACTTCTTCTGGGTGCCCGCCTCGGTCAGGTCGAAGCCGGAGCCGTCGTCGAGGCGTACCCGCAGCGCGATCGGCCCCTTGCCGGGGCGCAGCGGCGTGGCGTTCGGGAACGACTCGCGGTAGTGCAGCCAGCCCGCGCGGGCCAGGTGCACCACCAGGTGCAGCTCGCCTCGGTCCGTTTCGTCGCATCGGTCTGGTTCGTCGCCTTCGTCCGGGCCGTCGCCGAAGACCACGTCGAGGAACTTGCCGTGCCGCCGGGCGTCGACCACCGCGCGGCCCGCCACGGCCGACGGCGACGGGTCGTACGTCTTCAGGGCGTTGATCGAGGCGACCTCGACCCGGTCGACACGCCGCGCGACGGCGCGCTGCCGCAGGTAACCGGCGAGCGCTTCCACCTCGGGAAGTTCGGGCACCCGTCAACGGTAGCCTTCTTCGCTGTGAGAGTCGTGGTGGCGCACAACAGGTACCGGGAAGCCCAACCGTCCGGCGAGAACACGATCGTCGACGCGGAGATCGCCCAGCTCGCGGCGGCCGGGGTCGAGGTGCTGCCGTTCCTGCGCAGCTCCGACGAGATCCCGGCGATGCCGAAGTCGGCGAAGGCGCTGCTGCCGATCTCCCCGATCTACGCGCCCCGCGCGCAGCAGGAGCTGAGCAAGCTGCTCACCGAGCACCGGCCGGACGTGCTGCACCTGCACAACCCGTACCCCCTGCTCTCGCCCTGGGTGGTGCGGACCGCGCACAAGCACGGGGTGCCGGTGGTGCAGACGGTGCACAACTACCGGCAGGTCTGCTCCTCCGGGCTGTACTTCCGCGACGGCATGATCTGCCAGGACTGCCGCGGCCGGGCGCTGGGCGTGCCGGCGATCGTGCACCGCTGCTACCGGGGGTCGCGGGCGCAGAGCGCGCTGATGGCCACCACGCTGGCCGTGCACCGGGGCACCTGGAAGTCGGTGGACCGCTTCGTCGCGCTCACCAGCGCCGTCGCCGACCACCTGCGCGACTACGGCGTCCCCGCCGAACGGATCGTGGTCAAGCCCAACGGCATCCCCGACCCGGGCGCGCCCGCCCCGCTCGGCGACGGCTTCCTCTACATGGCCCGGCTCTCCCCCGAGAAGGGCCTCGGCCTGCTGCTGGACGCCTGGCGGCAGCACCCCGACGGGGCGCTCGGCCCGCTGCGCATCGCCGGCGACGGCGAGCTGCGCCCGCTGGCCGAGGCCGCCGCCGCCGAGCGCGCCGACGTGCACTACCTCGGCCCGCTGGACCGCGCCGGGGTACGCGCCGCGATCGAGGCCAGCGCCGTGATCATCGCCGCCTCCACCTGGCACGACGTGCTCCCCACGGTGATCATCGAGGCGCTGGCCAGCGGCCGGCCGGTGCTCGGCACCGCCCTCGGCGGCATCCCGTACCTGCTCGGCGCCGACACCCCGCGCGAACCCGCCGGCACCGGCCCGGCCGCCGTCGCCACCGCCGCCCCCGGCGAGGGGCGCGTCGCGCTGCCCGCCGGGGTGCAGGCGGGCGAGGCCGGCTGGGTGGTCGCCCCGGAGCCGGCCGCGATGGCCGCCGCGCTGCCGGTGGCGCGGGCGGGCGCGGCGTGGGTGGCCCCGGCGGCCCGGGCGCGCTACGAGCGCACCTTCCACCCCGACGTGGTCACCAAGCAACTGATCGACGTGTACGCCTCGCTGGCCTGACCGCCCACCCCGCTGGCCTCTCGTCCACCGGAGTGTCTTCGAAGCTGCTCCGAGGGACGGTGGGTGTAGTAGAATCGTCCGCGAACGCCTTGGGCGCCCTTAGGGCCACCAGGGTTCTGGTGTGAACTTTGAATGGCGCTCTCCCGAATGCGGGTGGGCGCCATTCACTTTCCGCGCCCTGTCTCCTGCACGCCTACCACGCCGATCGTCACCAGGGCATTACGCTGTGCCAGCGCGAAATCCGGGCGCTGGCCCCCGTCCCTGGAGTGGAATGCGTGTCTGAGGCGACAGCACAACTGCTGAAGCAGCGGTTCTCCCCGGAACGGCTGGGTGCCTATCAGGCCGCGGTGGGCGGCGACCTCGATCAAGCGGTGACGCTCTACGAGTGGAACGCCACGATGAGCGGTGCTTTCTGGATCACGCTGGGCCACGTCGAGGTGCTGATCCGCAATGCCATGCACCGTCAGTTGACGGACTGGTCCACCCGGACCCACGGGGAGCCACGCTGGTATCTCGATCCGGGCGGCGTCCTGGACGGCCGTCGTCACAAGCAGATAGCCACAGCGCGCGAGCAGGCCACCCGCGACGGCCGGCAGGAGACTCCCGGACGGGTCGTCGCCGAACTCACCTTCGGGTTCTGGCCCTTCCTACTCACCCGTTCCTACGACCGCTCCTTGTGGCCGTATCTGCGGGCCGCCTGGCCAGGCAAGCCCCTGCGTCGGGAGATTCACGGGCCGCTGGCCGAGCTGCACGAGCTGCGCAACCGGATCGGCCATCACGAGCCGATCTACAACCGGCCACTCAAGGAACTGCACACCAAGGCGCTGGACCTCGCCTGTTGGACATGCCCCGACACCGGGGCCTGGATCGCCTCACGTTGCCAGGTGCTCCCAGTCCTTGAGACCCGACCCTGGACAGTCCGCGCCTCTCCCGCGCCGTCGCAGCGGCGGGGGCAGGGCCGACCGGTCCGGCGCTGACACGAGCAATGGTCAGTGCGTCATGGATTACCAAACACCAGCCGTGGAAGGCCCGGGGAGCGGACGAACTCCGGCCGGCGAGCTGACTGGCCGGGAGGTTCGGGCACTTGCGGTTCGGCACATCTGGAGCTGAGCCGTTTACGTCATCGCCGTCGGGGCGGGCCATCACCGTCGCGTCACCTACCGCTCCGCTGCCTGCTGTCCGACTGTTCACCGAAACGTGGGTCCTCGTCGCCTGCCGGGGACCGGGCCGACGGCCGACGGGACGAACCGTCACCGCCGCCGGAGTTACGCTCCGGACATGTACTGCTGCTATCGATGATCGTGAACCGCGAACACCCAGAATGCCAGGGCTGGCGGGGCGGTTGAGGGTGAGGGCCTGTGGAAGACGCAGCACTGGAGCGCCGTCGGATTCGTCGCGGGCGGATCGCCACGTCCTTGGCGTTTCTGCTGTTCGGAACGGCGCTGGGGGTATGGACCGCGCGCATTCCGGCGGTCAAGGAGAAGCTCGGGCTCAGCGACGGCCGGTTGAGCATCGCGCTCCTGGCCTTCGCTGCCGGCTGCATCGTCGGCATGGCGGTGCTCGGCCGGCTCACCGATCGCTTCGGCAGCTCCCGGGTGCTCGTTCCTTCGGCGGTCCTCGAAGGTGCGCTGCTGGTCCTTCCCGGTTACAGCGAAACCCTGCCGGTGCTCTCCGTCACCCTGTTCTTCTTCGGGGCGACGCACGGGACGTTGAACATCGCGATGAACGCCAATGCGCTTGAGGTGCAGCGGGCTGCGGGCAAGCCCATCATGTCGTCGTTCCACGCCATCTACAGCATCGGCGGCTTCCTCGGGGCCATCGTGGGCAGCTTCTTCGCGCGCAGCGGGGCCGGCGTCGGCGTCACCTTCCTCACCGTAGGCGCGGCCGTGTTGGTGCTGGCCCTCTGGGCGGCGCTGTGGGTGCTGCCCGCAGCGACCGACTCGACCGCCCCGACCGAGCCGTCCGGCGCGGAGGCCGCCGTCGAGTCGATGGCCACCGAGCAGGAACCCGCCCGCCGGCCCATGCTGCTGGTCTTCTTCGGCGTGCTGGTGCTGTGCACGCTCGTCGGGGAGGGCGCGGCAGCCGACTGGAGCGGGGTGTACCTCCGGGACAACCTGGAGACCAGCCCCGGCTTCGCCGCGTACGGATTCGCCGCCTTTTCGATCATGATGACGGTGGGCCGGCTCTTCGGCGACCGGTTGGCCCGCGCCCTGGGGCCCGTCACCCTGGTACGGCTCGGTGGCGCGCTGGCGGCGTCCGGCCTCGGCGTCGCCCTCCTGGTGAACCATCCGGTCGCCGGCGTCATCGGGTTCGGGCTGCTGGGCGCGGGCCTGTCGAGCATCGCCCCGCAGGTCTACTCCGCCGCCGGGAACCAGGACCCGAGACGCGCCGGCCGGGCCCTGTCGACCGTGGTCAGCATCGGCTACCTGGGATTCCTTCTCGGGCCCATTCTCATCGGCGCCGCGGCGACGGTGGTGGGGCTGCCGCTCGCCCTGTGGATTCCGGTGGTGCTGGCGGTCTTCGTCGCGGCGGGAGCCACCGCCCTGCGGGTGCCGACCGGCTCCGGCGAGAAGCGGGACGAGCCCTCGGTGCGGGCTGCGGGAGCGGAGCGCTGACGTGGTAGGGCCAGTTGTAGGACGGTGATGTGTTGTCGGCACAAGGAGGCCTGGTGCGAGCACCGTGATCGCCGTGCTGCTGTCGGGTGCGGGGACGCTCGGCAGGTATTCGTCCCTGGTGGCCAGAGGGGTGATCCGCCTCAAGGCGACCACCACGAGCGACATCGACCGGTTGCCTCGCTACGACGTACCGCCCGATGTGTCGCCCCTCGATCTGCTGCTGGCCGACCGCGAGAAGGACGAGCGGTGATCTACTCGACTCGTCGGCCCTGATAACGCTGCTCTCCGGGCGCACCTACGCCCACCGAGCCCCGCCGCTTCAACGAGCGTGCGGTGTGACGATGACTTGGGCGCCAACGGCCACGACCTGTTCGCCAGTAAACATCGCCGGTGCCTGAAGGTGGAAAGCGGTCCCGTCGGGCAGCGGAACCTGCAGGAACCACCCGTCGAGCGTCTGCACCAGGTCGCTCTCCCTGCCGTTGACCTGCACCGTGCTAACCCGCTTCGCGCCAATCACGGAGCCCATCAGATTTCTCTCGGGAGCCTCGACAAGATTGACAACGAGTGTCTCGCCGGAGTCGGGGGCGCGCAGGGTCACGATCTTGTTGTCCTTGAAGGCCGCCAACCGCCAGCCTGCTGGAGCGAGACGCACCTGCAACGGCACCGGCTGGGCATCATCTGCCACGGTCGCGGCCAGCGCCCGCACCGCCGCTTCAGTGCCGAAGCGGCCGTGGCCGGTGAGCGTGACCCACTGGCCAGGCCGGCGCTGCCAACTCAGCACCACCGACGTGCCCCACTGCTCATGATGTTCGACTACGAAGCCGGGTACGCCCTGCAACGAAACAGACCGGATCCGCTCAGGCGCGTCTTGGGGCACATACCGACTGTCGACGCCGAGGTAGACATCGCTGACGCCATCAGCCGCCAGGAAGACCGCCGTCATCATCGGCCGGTCGTTGCCCTGCTCGTCCCGACCAACACCGCCACTGAAGGTCGGCACCGCCAGGCCAGCGGGGCGAGGACGCAGCCCGAGGGGATACACCGGCGCGTCGAACGCCACGAGCTGCACGCCCGTCGACCGGCCCGCCGGCGCACGATGCTCCGACAACACGAATGAACCGCCAGCCGCCGCGGCAACCACGACAGCAACGGCGAAGCCGAGGCCCACCCGCCGATGTTGAAGCGCCCAACTCGGGCGACTCCAGCCCCATCGACGGCGGGCCGGCGCAGCCGGGGCCATCTCGGCCATCAGTCGGTGACGAGCACTGGCTAGGGCCGACAAAGACACCGGAGGCGCGTCCGGACCGTGCTCGCGCAGCAATTTGAGATCGTTCATAGCAACTCCTCGTCGATCATTGCGGAGCTGAGAGATTCACGAGTCAGGCGTCGGGCTCGGTTCAGCCGGGACCGGACCGTGCCAACAGGTATGGCGAGCACCGCAGCGATCTCGGCGTAAGACAACCCGGCCCACGCCGTCAGCAACAACACGTCCCGGTCCCCGCGCCTCAACCGCGCTAGAGCGGCAGCCAACTGCTGGCGCAGGGCCTGCGCGTCCGCCCGGTCGGTGGCTTCATCGTCGCTCGACATCACATCGCTGGTGATGACGGCCAACCGGGCCAACATGCGGTAGCGGCGCTTCTCCTGCCGCGCCTGTCGGTGCAGCACGTTCGTGGCGATGCCGTACAGCCAGGCCTGCGGACCAACGCCCTGCGATCGATAAGTCGACCTCCGCCTAAACGCAATCAGAAACGTCTCAGCCAGCAGGTCGTCAGCAGCGCTACCGACCCGGCGCGCCAGATACCGGTGAACGGCCACAGCATGCCGGTCGAACAGCGTCGCGAACCGCTCCGGACACTCGACCGACTCGCGCAACAACAGGTCATCGTCCACCAGCTGCGACGGTGCCACGAGCTGCGCCGGAGGGGGCCGCTCCGGTCGAGAGCCGGCCGGCTCACCCAAAGAAACATCCCTCGCTTCGTACGTTGCGCTCACACCTGCTTATGCCCGCAGAGCGCGACCGGGTTCACGACGCCGCCTACCAGAAGCGCCTGGCCCCCAACGATGTCGGCCGGGTCGCCACGGCCACCGCCCGACTCAGCTCCGGATATGCCGGAAAGCATGACCTGCCAGGTACGGGCCGGTGGTCAGCAATCGACGGGACGAAAGTCACCGCCGCCGCAGTTACCCTCCCGGCATGTTCCGTGCGGCTCGGCCCGGCGACTTTGCGCAGATCATGAGCCTCTACCGGCAACTTCACCCCGACGACCCGGTCCATGAGGACGGCTCCGACGCGGCCGCCTTCCAGCAGATCCTCGACTCTCCAGGGCTGCACCTCTTCGTGCTCGAACTGGACGGGGCCCTGGTCGCCACGACGTACCTCAACGTGATCCCGAACATCAGCCGCTCCACGTCGCCGTACGCGGTCATCGAGAACGTCGTGGTCGAGGCATCGCGGCG
Source organism: Micromonospora sp. DT233 (assembly GCF_049841815.1). Classification (NCBI taxonomy): domain Bacteria; kingdom Bacillati; phylum Actinomycetota; class Actinomycetes; order Micromonosporales; family Micromonosporaceae; genus Micromonospora; species Micromonospora sp. DT233. Next base: position 119,782 of record NZ_JBNCLB010000006.1, read on the forward strand.
CGGCACGGGCCTGGGCAGGCAGACCGACCTCCCGCCCCACCCCAACGCCCCGGGCCGGGGCGGGGCGGGGCGGGTGGGGTGGAGGGCTAGCGCAGCGAGGCGCGGGCCGAGAAGGCGATGCTGGCCAGCAGGAAGCCGCCGTTGACCACCGTGAACGCCACGATCACCCAGAAGACCAGGGCCGGGGCGAACGCCAGCACCAGCGCCGCCACGAAGATCACCGCGCCGTAGTCGCGGACCAGCTTCACCAGCCGCACCGGCAGGCTCGTCGAGGTGACCATGCTGGCGGCGTTCGGGCCGGCCTGCATCACCGAGGTCACCAGGTTCACCATCCAGGTGCCGGCGAAGAGGGCGACCAGCCAGGTGGGCGTCGATGGGCGCTGCGCCACGGCCGTCGCCGACAGGGCGGCGACCAGGGCGATCTGGGCGGCCACGTCGCAGAGCACGTCGACCCGGGCGCCGGCCGCGCTGCCCTGCCCGGTCACCCGGGCGAGCTGGCCGTCGGCGCAGTCCAGGGCGTACGCGACCTGCCAGCCGACCAGCGCGACCAGGCCGACCGCCCAGGCGGGCACGTCCCCGGCGGCGACCCGGTCGGCGAGCGCCACCACCGTCACCGAGGTGGCCAGGCCGAGCAACAGGTTGGCGATGGTCAGCGCGGTGGGGCGCAGGCCGAGACGCTGGGCGACCAGCGCGAAGACCGCGCCCAGCCACTGGCTGATCGACTCACTGAACAGGCCACCGCCCCGGTTGACCCGGTGGAAGTCGGCTACGGAGGGGCGGGACGGCTCAGCCAAGGTCGCGGATTGCACCGGCGTAGTCTGCCAGCCGCCCACGCGTCTCGGAAGGCGACATCGCCAGGTGCTCCAGAATGGTGTACCGATCGGGGCGGGTCTGCGGCGCGAACTGCACCGCCTCGACGAACTGGTCGTCGCTCAACCCCACCTCGGCCGGGGTGACCGGCAGGTTGTGCCGCCCCAGGCAGGCGGCCATCTGCGCGAAGCGCGGCAGGTCCCCGCGCAGCCAGGTGCAGAAGAGCGCGCCCAGGCCGGCGAGCTCGCCGTGCGAGGCGGTGCCGGGGTGCAGGGCGTCGACGGCGTGCATGATCTCGTGGCAGCCGCCGCTGCACGGGCGGCTGGTGCCCTCGATCGCCATGGCCAGGCCGCTGGAGATCAGCGCCTCGGCCAGCACGGTCACGAAGGCGTCGTCGGTCATGTCGCCGGGGTGGTTGAGCACCGCCTCGGCGCCCATCCGGGCCAGCGAGGCGGCCAGGCCGTCGAGGGCCTCCCCGCGTACCTTGCGGGCCAGCTCCCAGTCGGCCAGCGCGCTGATGTTGCTCACCACGTCGCCGATGCCCGCCCGGTTGTGCCGGTCCGGGCCGCTCTCCACGAAGTCCAGGTCGACGATCACCGCGATCGGGATGTGCACCCCGTAGGAGCCCTTGATCCCGTCGGTGATCAGCGACGCCACCGGGGAGGCGATGCCGTCGTTGGCGAGGCTCGTCGCCACCGTCACCATGGGCAGCCCGCGCCGGGTGGCCGCGTACTTCGCCACGTCGATCGTCTTGCCGCCGCCGATGCCGACCACCGCGTCGTACGACCGGGCGCGCAGCTTGCCCCCCAGGTCGTCGGCGGCGTCCAGGGTGCCGCCGGTGACGGTGAAGACATCGGCCGTACGCAGCGACGGCCGGATCAGCTCCGCGATCTGCGCGCCCTGACCGGGCCCCACCACCACCGCCACGTCCCCGCCGGAGGAGATCCGCCCGTCGGCCAGGATCGTGGCCAGGTCCGCCACCGCGCCCCGCCGCACGTCGATGTGCAGCGGGGTGAGCACCGTGCGGGCTAGTAGTGGCACGCGATCTCCCGCGCCCGGGCGAGGTCGGCGTGGTTGTCGACCTCGACCCAGGAGACGTCGCCGATCTGCGCCGCGCGCACCTCCCCGCCCCGGTCGGCGAACTCCTGGTAGCCGTCCTCGTAGTACAGGTTCGGGTCGCGTCGCCAGGTCGCCTCCAGGGCGTCGGCCAGCGCCTCGGCCACCTGCGGCTCGATCAGCGTCGCCCCGATGTACTCCCCGAACGCCTCGGCCGGGTCCATCAGCTTGGTGATCCGGGTGAGCTGGCCGTCGGCGTCGAAGGTGGTCTTCATCTCCTCCTCGGCCAGCGGCTTGATGCTGTCCACGGCGAGCAGGATGCCGGGGCCGCGCTCGGCCAGCAGGGTCTTCTCCACGCTCACCGGGTGCACCGTGTCGCCGTTGACCAGCAGGACCCCCCGGGCGAAGTGCTCACGGGCCAGCCAGAGCGAGTACGCGTTGTTCCACTCCTCGGCCTTGTCGTTGTGCACGAGGGTGATCGTCACGCCGTAGCGCTTCTCCAGCTCCGCCTGGCGGGTCACCACCGCGTCGGCGGCGTACCCGACGACGATCACCACCTCGGTCAGCCCGACCTCGGCGAGGTTGCCCAGCGCGATGTCCAGGATGGTGATGTCACCGTCCACCGGCACCAGCGCCTTGGGCAGGGTGTCGGTGTACGGGCGCAGCCTGCGCCCCGCGCCGGCGGCGAGCACCAAACCGATCATGCGACGTTCTCCCTCGTCCGACTCCGGGTCACCGGTGGAGGATAGCGCCGCCGCCGACCAGGCCCGCCGTCAACCGGGGTTCAGCCCGGCAGCGCGGCCAGATCCGCGAGTACGGTCAGCCGCTCGTCGGCGCTCAGCGCCACGTACGGGCCGGCGGCCCGGCGGTCGGTCTCCAGCTCGATGGCGAGCCGCTCCGGCCCCGCCGCCAGCTCGCCGATGCTCAGCGCGGTGTGCCCGGCCGCCGTCCACGCCGCCGCGTGCGCGTCGGCCCGGTGGTAGCGCAGCGCGCCCAGCCGGTTGAGCAGCAGCACCCCCGGCGGGGCGCCCTCCGGCTCGTGCGGCGGGGTCGTCACCGCGAAGGCGTCGCCCGCGCTCTCGGCGTCCTCCTCGGCCCGGACCAGCGCGTACGTCAGCAGCCGGCCGCAAGCCTCGACCAGCCGGAGCACCCGGGCGTCGTGGCCGGCCCACAGTTCCTCGGTCACCTCGGCGTGCACCTGGTACAGCTCGGTGAGGAAGGCGAGCCCGCGCTCGGTGGCGGTGAAGCAGCCGTCGGGGCGGCGGTGCAGCATCCCGTACGCCACCTGCTTGTCCAGCGCCCGCTTGCAGGAGGCGGCGTCCCGGTAGCGGGTCACCGCGGCGAAGCCCGCCGGGTCCACCGTCCCGCCCGGCGCGGCCAGCCGGGTGCGGAACTCCACCAGGAAGCTGGTGGCGGCCGCCCCGCCGTACCGTTGGCTGAGCTCCGCGCCGCCCCAGTCGCGTCCGGCGAGGATGCCGGCGGCGAAGACCCGGTCGATCGCCGGGGCGACCAGCCCCGCGAACCGGTGCGGCGCGAGCTCGACGTCCTCGCTCACCGACCGATCGGGCGCGGGGCCGGGAAGGGGGCGATGTCCTCGGTGTCGACGGGGCCCCGGGCGTCGGGGGCCGGGAGCCGCTGGGGGGACCGGCGCGGGGCGAAGCTGCGGCCGTCGTCGTCGACGATCAGGGCGTCGGCGCAGCGGAGAGGCTCGGTGGGCACGTCACGACAGTAGCGAGCCGGGGCCGCAACGGCGACGCCCCGTTCGGTTCCGGCGGGGTGCGGGCGGGGTCGGAGGGGGGAAACGACGGCGGCCCGGCCCCCGAAATGGGGACCGGGCCGCCGGTGCTGCCGGTCGGCGGGGCGGGCCCGCCGTCAGGCCAGGGTCACGGGCCGGTGAAGACCGCCTTCGCCCGCCAGTCGACGCCGTCGACGCCGGGGCCGCTGCGCACGGTCCAGGCACCCGAGGGCGCCCCGTTGGCCCAGGTCGCCGAGGAGAGCTTGCCGGTGGTGCGGCTCACCAGGTAGATCCGGGAACCCGCGACGAAGACGCTGCCCGCGTCGGCGAAGCCGGTCGCCCCGGAGACGGTGAACTTCTCCGCTCCGACGGTGCCGCTGTCCGGGCTGAACCAGCGCCAGAAGAGGCCGGCCTGGCCGCTGAGCGTGTAGTAGAGCCGCCCGTTGGCGTAGAACATGCCGGTGACGTTCGCGATCTCCGGGTAGAAGCTGACCGTGTTGCCCCGGTACGTCTGGCCCTCCGGCTTGTCGACGCCGGTGCCCACCGTGTCCCAGAGCGGGTCGTGGTACGGGTCGACCAGCTTGGTCGCGCCGAACGTGGTGCCGTCGAACGTGCGCCGCCACAGCGCGCCGTTGAGCCCGTAGAAGAGGGTGCCGCCGACCCAGAACGCGCCCTTGGCCGAGGACCAGGCGGTGCCGTCGGGGTTGGCGACCGAGGCCGCGGTGCCGACCGCGCTCGTCCCGTCGTAGGTGCGGCGCTGCACGGTGTTGGCCGTGCCGATGCCGGCCTGGTAGAGCTTGCCCGGCAGGGTGGCGACGGTGGTGGAGTGCGGTGCGACGCCGCCGGTCAGCGGCAGGAACGAGATGCGCTCCCGGCGGTACTTGCGGTTACCCATCCACGGCTGGTCCGAGCCGAGCCAGAGGCCCTGCGGGGTGACCAGCAGCTCCGCCACCCCGTACCCGCGCGGGTTGCGGCCCGGGTTCCAGGTCAGCGGCAGGCCGTTGAGCGGGTCGAGCGCGGCGATGCTGGGCCGGGCGACCGCCCCCGGGAAGGCCGTGTTCGTGGCGGAGGTGTTGTTCAGCCAGCGGAAGTGCCCGCCGACGTAGACCGTCTTCTCGGTGATGGCCGTCGAGAGGAACGTGTCGCCGCCGCTGTAGTTGATCCAGGTCGGCTGGACGCTGGTGCCGGTGGAGGCGGTGTCCCAGCGGGCCGCGGCGTCGCAGAGCGTCCCGGCGTACGGGCCGCCCGTGGTGACGATCACGAAGTAGCGGCTGTCGGGCGAGAAGGCCACGTCCCGCACGTACGAGTCGAACTTCTTGTAGTCGCAGCGCGCCTCGTAGCGGGTGGTGTTCCACGCCGAGACCGTCGCCGAGGTGCTGCCCAGGGCGAGCCGGACCACCTGGTCGTGCTTGGCGCCGTTGGCCTTCTTGAAGTTGCCGATCACCACGAGCTGGGTGCCGTCGGGGGAGACTGCGAGCTTCTCCGCGCCGATGCCGGCGGTCGCGCCGGCGACCCCGTCGTAGTTGTGGTGCTCGGTCAGCTTGGCGGTGAGGTATTCGTCGATCGCGCCGGTGGTGGCGTTCACCGAGACCAGGCCGCCGCGCGCCTTGCCGTTGACGGTGGTGAAGGTGCCGCCCACCAGCAGCCGGGAGCCGACCCGGGCCACGTCGTTGACCAGGCCGTTGAAGGCCAGGTTGGGGAAGCTGGTGACCAGGCTGCCGGTGGAGAGGTTGACCAGGGCCAGCTTGCGGCGGGTGGTGCCGTTGACGGTGTTGAACTTGCCGGCGAGGAAGACGGTGCCGGCGGTGGGGCCGGCGAGCACGTCGAGGACGTCGCCGTCGACCACCGGCGCGAACGCGGTGTCGACCTTGCCGGTGGCCTTGTCGAAGGACAGCACCGCCCTGCGGGGGATGTCCGTGTTGGAGTCGCGGTTCTGCGCGAACTTGAACGAGCCGCCCACGACGACCTTGCTGCCGGCGTCGTGGATGGCGAAGACCGTGCCGTCGGTGATGTCGGGGGTCAGCGCGGACGGGACCGTGCCGACGACGGTGGTGTGGTCGGGCGCGGCGGGCGCCGGGTTGGCGACCAGGATGCCGCCGGCGGTGAGGGCGGCGGTCAGGACCGCGAGGGGTCGGCGGGTGAACGCCGGAAGACGGGTCACGGGCAACTCCGGAGGAACGGGGAGAACTGGGGTGGGGGGTGCCTCCGCGGGACCGGGCGGGCCGGTCGGTGCGGGCCGGTCGGGGAGGCGACGACCGGGACGAAGAGTCTGTGAACACCTTGGACCATCGGCGGCGCGGCGTCTACCCCGGGGTGGCCGGGGGTGACGAAGTGAACCACGCGTCGGCGGTCAGCTCGCGGAACGCGGCCAGCCCCTCCGGGTCGTCGTCGAAGGTGCTGTCGTACGCCGGCTTGGTCTGCTTCGCGGCGAAGTAGACCGCGGCCTTGATCCGGGGCTGCCGCTTGAGGTACGTGTGGGCCTCGCGCAGCCACGCGCCGCGCTGGCCGGGCGCGCCCGGGTACGTCACCCCGAACTCACCGATGATCACCGGCCGGGGGTGCTGGGCGGCGAACGTCATGAAGGTGTCCATCTGCGCGGCGAACCCGTCGAACTCCTTGCCCGGATACACGTCCGTGCAGAGCCAGTCGACCTGGTCGTCGCCCGGGTAGTAGGCGGCGGCGTTGCGCGCGCCGTCCACGAAGCCCTGCACGTGCGGGCACCAGACGAAGGCGGCGTTGGTGGTGCCCACCTGCGTGAAGATGGCCCGGATGTGCTTCCAGGCGGCGATGTAGTCCTCCGGGGAGTGCACGCTGGGCCGCAGGTTGGGCCGGTCCATCTCCCACCGCCAGCGCAGCAGCAGCGGCACCCCGAACTGCTTGATCTTCTCGGCCCGCTGCCGGATCAGCTCGTCGTGGACGCCGTCGCGGATGGCCCGGGTGTCGGTGCCGGACCAGGAGATCATCTGCAGCTTCCCGGCCGCCTGGAAGCCCTCCTCGGTGCGGCCGGGGAAGTCGTCGGTCCAGTCGTGGAACATGTGCGCCAGGGGGAGCTTCGACCCAGTCTGCTCGGCGAAGGCGGCCAGCGCGTCGACCCGGCCCTGCGGGTTCTGCACGTCCGGCTTCACCCAGGCGCCCAGCCAGGCGCCCTTCGCGGGCAGCTGCGGGCCCCACCCGGTGGTGACCACCCCGTCCACCGCGCGGGGGGCGGCGTTCGGCGTGGCACCGCTGGGTGTGGCACCGCTCGGCGTGGCCGGGGGTGGCACGAACTCCGGGGCGTCCTTGGTGCAGGCCGTCAGGGCCAGCGTCGACCCCAGCAGGAGCACCGCCGCCGTGTGGAACCGCTTCATTGTCTCCGCGCCTTCCCCGTGCTGACGCCACCGGGCGCCGGTGGCAAACGTTTCGTGGCCGGTCGTCAGCCGTTTTCGTGGCCGGGCTGCGGCCCTGTCGTGGTCGGTTCTCGGCGTCGCCGGCCGCGCCGCAGCGCCCGCAGGGCGTCGAGCTGGAGCACCCGGCGCAGCCGCCACACCCCGGCGGCGTACCCGATGCCGCCGAGCAGCGCCAGCACGGCCAGGGTCACCGGCCCGGCGTCGGTCACCGCGCGGACCAGCAGCGCCGGCACCCCGAAGCAGGCCACCGCCAGCCCGGCCGCGACCAGCGTCCCCCGGCCGAACGGGTGCAGCCGGTACGCGTGGTGCAGCTGCGCCAGCGGCACCAGGTTGGTGATCACAATGGACGCCGACCAGGCGACCGCCGCCCCCATGATGCCGTGGTCGGGGATGAGCAGCACGTTGAGGAGCACGTTGATCCCGGTGCCGGCCAGCGCGTTGTAGAACGTCCAGGACGTCCGGCCGGCCATGTTGAGCACCGTGTCGACCATGCCGCAGCCGGTGGCCAGCAGCATGGTCAGGGCGAGCAGGACGGTCACCCGCTGCCCCGCGGCGTACCCGTCGCCGAAGAGGTGCAGCATCGGCTCGGCGAAGACCGCGAAGAGCAGGTACGCCGGCCAGGCCAGCAGCACCAGCCAGCCCGTCGCGGCCTGGTAGAGCCGCCCGGCGGCGGCCCGGTCGTCGCGGGCCAGGTGCTCGGCCAGCCGGTGCTGCACGGCGGTGGAGAGCGCCTGCCCGGAGAGCTGCCCCAGGGCCAGGAACCGGGTGGCCGCCGTGTAGAGCGCCGCGTCGGCCAGCCCGCGCAGCGCGCCGAGCAGCACGATGTCGAGCCGCTGCACCGCCATCTGGGCCAGCCCGCTCAGCGCCCGGGGCCCGCTGTAGCGCCAGTACGGGGCGAACTCCGCCCGCAGCGACGCCGCCGGGGCACTCGCCCCCCGCTCGGCGCGGCGAACCAGCCGGGCCAGCCAGAGCGCGCCGAACCCGGCGGCCGGCAGGTAGGGCAGGGCCCAGGCCAGCGGCAGCGCGGTGGTGGCGGAGAGGCCGAAGGCGGCGACCAGCCCCACCCCGGCCACCTGCAACCCGGTGCGGCCCAGCCGCTCGACCAGCAGCAGCGGGCGCATCTTGCCGAAGCCCCGGCAGGCGGCCAGCGCGAAGTCGCAGAGCGCGGCCACCGGCACGAAGACCAGCAGCACCCGCAGGGCCCGCACCGCGCCGGGCACCGGCTCGTCGAAGGTCAACGCCACGATCCGGGGCGCGGCCCACCAGCCGGCCAGCGCGATCAGCGTGCCCACGCCCAGCACCGGCAGCAGCCCGACCAGCACCGACGCCCGGATGCGCTCCGGCTGGCCGAGGGCCCGGTAGCGGCTGATGAAGTAGACCGAGCCGACGCCCGTGCCCAGCCGCGCCGCCGCGTACGCGATCATGAAAGCGCTGGTGGCGGCGAAGAAGAGGCCGGCCTCGGCCATCGACCAGCTTCGGGTGACGACGATGTTCAGGCCGAAACCGGCGACCGCCGCGACCGCCACCCCGAGCAGGTTCACCACCCCGTGCCGGGCAGCCCCGCCCAGCTCACCGCCGGCCGGCCGGGTCGGCGCTACCGTCGCCACGACGGCACGCGTCCCCACCAGGTTGCCAACCGCTCGTCGTACGGGGCGAAGTGCTCCTCCAGCCGGGCCCGCAGCGCCGGGTCCAGCGGGGAGCGGGACCGCGCGTTGTGCTTGCCGAAGGCGATCTCCGGGCAGTGCGGCAGGCCGAGGAAGTCACAGACCGCGTCAAACGCCGGCCGGGGGTCGGCGAAGAAGTCGTCGGCGTCGACGACGTGCAGCCGGTCCCGGCCGACCAGCGACTCCAGCCGTTCCAGCTGCTCGACGTAGCGCCCCCGGGTCAGGTAGGCGTTGTGCTGGAAGTGGTGGCTCTGCGCGGTCGGGTCGGCCAGCAGCCGCTCCCGCTCCCCGGCGATCCGCTCCTCCTCCAGCTCCAGGGCCCGCGCGAAGCCCTCCGTCTCGAAGCCCCGGGCCAGCTCGTGCGAGTGCGCCGAGTACGCCCGCTCCACCGGGTCGCGCAGCAGCACCAGCAGCCGCACCTCCGGCAGGTCGTCGGCGATGCGCTGCCCGGCCAGCGGGTGGAACATGTAGTACGGGCTGGACTCCCCGGTGATCCCGCGCACCCCGACCCGCTCGCGGACCGCCTCGGCCCGGCGCACCGTCGGGAAGTGCCCGAGGTACCAGTCCATCCCCCGGTCGTAGCCGGTGTCGAAGTAGTGCACGCCCTTGTGGTAGACCGCCGGCAGCACCGCCGGATGCTGCGACAGGGTCTTGAACAGCGACGTCGTGCCGCACCGCTGGGCGCCCACGATGAGGAAGTCGGGGGCCAGCCGCGAGCCGGCGGTCAACCGCCCGTACGTCCGACTCACCGACCGCACCGCGCGCCGCGCCCGTGCCTTGACCACCGTCACGTCGTCACTCCTTCCGCACCCGGCCGCCCGGCCAGGTGCTCCTCCACCGCGGGCAACAGCCACGCGGCCACGTGTCCCAGCCGGGCGCCCGCCTCGGCCTGCCGGTCGCGCAGGTAGCGCGCCGCCAGCTCGACCAGGTAGAGCACCGCCACCAGGTCGGCCACCCCGGCCGGCTGGCCGAACCCGGCCAGCGTCGCCTCGGCGTCGGCGATCAGCCGCCCGGCCGCCTCGCGCGGCTCCACCCCGGCGCGGGTGACGGCCGTCTGCACCCGCCGGTGCAGGGCGTCGAAGCCCACCGGCACGTCGTCGGCGAAGCGTTCCCAGTCCCAGACCAGCACCCGGCCGTCGGCCAGGGCGGCGCTGTTGCCGCCGTTCCAGTCGCCGTGCCACGCCCCGAGGTCGAGCACCGGGTCGACCCGGCACACCCGCGCCAGCGCGGCGCGCAGCCGCACCGCCTCCGGCCGGTCGCCCAGCGCCGCCAGCTCGTCGGCGAGCCGCCGGGCGTGGGCACTGCCGGCGTACGCCCGGCGGTCGACGCCGACGCAGCGGCTCACCGCGACCATCGCGGCGCGCTCGGCCTCGGCGGCCCGCGCGGGCGCGGCCCGGGGCAGCCCCACCGGCAGTGCGCTCTGCACCAGCAGGGCGTGCCCGCCCCAGCCGCCGTGGTGCAGCACCTCCGCCACCGCGATGCCGGGCAGGTCGAGCCCCGCCAGCCGGGCCAGCGCCGCCGCCTCGGCGTCGACCAGGGCACGGGTCAGCGGGTCGACGCCGAGCTTCGCGTACCCGATCGGGTCGCCGGCGGCGTCGAGGAGCTGGACCACCGGCTTGCGGTTGGCCCGCGCCGGGCCGATGTGGATGCTCAGCAGGGCCGGGCGGCCCAGCACGGCGGCGAGGTGCGCGTCGAGGGAGTCGGCGGCGGCGTCGACCACCAGCCGGTCCCGGAACGCCAGCCGGCCCAGCCCGGTGCGGAACGCGGTGGCCAGCACCGCCCGGCGCAGCCGGGCCTTGGGCCCCTGCGCCTCGGTGGAGTGCCGCACCGCCCCCGCCGCCGCCCGCCGGGAGCCGACCGGGACCAGCAGCCGGGGCCGCGCGGCCGAGGGGACCACCGCGTACCCGACGCGGCCACCGCGCCGCAGCGCCGGTCGGGCCGGCGCCGGCCAGACCACGCCGGCCAGCTCGGGCAGGTACGCGCCGCGCGCGTCGGCGCCCGGGGGTGGGGTGAGCATCAGCGGAACCGCCGTTCGGGCAGGGCGAGGGGGGTCGGCGGCTGCCCGGCGGCGAGCCGGGCCTCCCGGCGCAGCGCCCGCAACTCCAGGTCGTTGCGGGCGAGCAGGGCCACACTGATCAGCCCGTACGCCAGGGTGGTGTTCAGCGCGCCGTAGAGGAACTGGAAGAACAGCATGAGGATCAGCACCAGGCTGCCGGCGATGCCGATGGGGGTGTGGTCGTGGCGGAACCGCCACAGGCACCAGAGGAAGAACGCGCTGTAGCAGAGCGCGCCCACCCAGCCCTGGCCGACGAGCAGGTTCCACAACTGGCCGTTGCTGCCCAGCTCCCGGTTGCCGCACTGCTTGCAGGTCGCCGACTTGCCGATCGCGATGGACCGGTTGCTGCCGATCAGCGCCCGGTTGCCGCCGTAGCCGAGCACCGGCGAGTGGTTCGCCGCCTCCACCGCCCCGTTGGACAGGGTGGTGCGGATGTCGTCGCTGTGCCCGTTGGCCGTCCGCTCGTTGATCAGGTTGCCCAGCGGGGAGGCGAGCACCGCCACCCCGGCCAGGCCGGTGGCCAGCGCCAACCCGACCAGCACGACGATCCGGCCGCGCAGCGCCATCCGCACCGCCACGTAGACCGCGCCGACCACCAGGCCGATCCAGAGCCCCCGGTTGAGCGAATAGACGATCGGGAAGACGGCGGCGGCCACCACCAGGAAGCCGAGGAGCCGGCGTGGCCCCCGGGCCAGGGCCACCCAGCCGACGATGAACCAGATCAGCAGGATCGCCATGTTCTCGCCCCAGGTGTTGGTGTACTCGAAGGGGGCGGCGGGGCGGGGCGAACTGGCCGCCCCGGCGATCACCTCCTGCACCTGGGCGACCTCGACGTGCATCAGGCGGTAGACGAACGGTTCCTTGGCGATGACGGCGGGCAGTAGGTAGTTCAGCGGGGCGACGAACTTGAGCTGGGGGAACAACGCGCCGACGTACCCGCCGACGACGGTGACCACGGCCATGAAGCCGAAGAGCTTCAACAGCCGCTTGCGGGGCAGCTCGCGCTCGCTGAGGTTGAGCACGTAGAGCATCGTCACGGTCAGCGCCGTGTAGTTGAGCACCCGGATGCCCCAGCCGATGAACCGGCCGAAGCCCTTCGGGGTGAGCGTGTTGGGCGCGGTGATGTCGAGCATCAGCCCGGAGAGCACCACCCAGGCCAGCAGGATCAGCCAGAACCCGAAGCCCGGCGGCACCCGGACGGTGCCGCGCCGGTAGAGCTGGAAGGCCATCGGCACGGCCAGGATGGCGAAGATGAACGAGGGCAGGCCGAGCGCCCACCACAGCGGGTAGAGCACGAAGAGCGCGGTCACCGGCCAGGCCGTCGGCAACCGCAACGACCAGCGGCGATTCTCGCCGCCCGCCGCGTGCTGCGGCGGATCGGCAGGCTGTCGACCCGCCCGCGCCGGCTCCGGCCCGGGGTTGGGCCGCAGCGGTGCGGCCGTGGTCATGTCACGCTGACCTTGGCGGTCGCCGGGGCGTAGATCACCCAGGCCGGGCCGGCCTGCGGCCGGACCTGGTAGCCGGCGCTGTCGGTGATGTTGCAGACCATCTTCTGGCCGGGCTTGCTCCACGCCCCCTTGGCGCTGGCCGGCCCGGAGACCACCACCGCCGGCCCGGAGCCGTAGACCTTGGCGCTGGGCAGCTGGCGAGGGCTGGGCTTGCGGACGGTGATCGTGCGGTAGTCCATCGTCAGCACCGCCACCGTGGCGACGCTCACCGTGGCCTTGCCGACCCGGCCGCGCCACGACGAGCTGGCCGGGTCGTACGTCCAGGTCTGCGTCGGGTGGCCGGGCGCGGCGACGGTCAGCTTGCCGGCCGGGACGACGTCCTTGCTGGCCAGCGGGGTGCCGGCGGGGGCGTGGTCGAAGAGTTGGGTCGGCGCGGCCCCGCCGTCGGGGGCCGCCTTGCGTAACTGGGCCACCGACGCCCGGCCGGACGGGAACGCGGCGGCGCGCTTCGCCGGGGTCACCCCCGGCAGGCCCGCCGCCTCGAACTGCCGGACGAAGCCGGTGGGCCCGCCGGCGTAGCCGACGAACGGGCGCAGCACCCCGATGCTGCGGATGTCCACCGGCCGGATCTCGGTGACCGGCGCGACCCGCGCCGCGTCGCGGGACTGGTAGACGGCGGTGAGGTGCAGGCTGCGCGACTCGGCGAACTCCTGGTAGACCAGGTCGGCCTCGGCCAGCCCCAGCGGGCCGGTGCCGGCGGTCACCCGCAGCGGCACCGCCACGGCCTGCCGGGTCGCCACCGTCTCGGCGACCGGCCGCCCGGAGAGCGGCGCGGCCGGCAGGCTCGGCGTGGCGCTGGGCCGGGGCCCCTGTGCGCCCGGGTCCACCACGTTCGTCGCGGGCGGGTCGTCGGAACAGCCCGCGCCGAGCGCGGCGACGAGCACCGCCGCCAGCGTCGCGCCCAGGGCCCTGCGGCGGCTCACTCGCGCTCCCCGTGCGGGTCGTACGACGTCGAGTACCGGCCGGCCTCGGGGCCGTCGGCGTCCCGCGCCGAGCGGTAGACGGTGGACTTGCCGGGCGGCTTCGGCGGGGTCCCCGGCTTGGGGGGCATGTTCGGCGGGGCCTGCCCGGCCGGCGGCACCGGCTTGCCCAGGCCCGGCGGCGGGGGCTGCCCCGGCTTGCCGAGGCCGGGCAGCGGCTGACCCAGGTGGCCCATGCCGGGCGGCGGCGGGGTCTGCCCCGGGCGGCCCGTGCCGGAGGGCGGAGCCTGCCCCGGCTTGCCCAGACCCGGCGGCGTGCCCGGCTGGTGGCCCTGGGCGGGGTGACCCATGCCGGACGGGGGGTGCTGCCCGGGCTTGCCCAGGCCCGGCGGCGGGTTCTGCCCCGGCTTGGCCCCGCCCGGCGGCGGGTTCTGCCCCGCCTGGGGCATGCCGGGCGCTCGCCCGTCGCCGTCCCGCGAGCCGGCGCGGGGCAGGATCATCGTGGTGTCGATGCCCGGCGCACCGGGCTGGGGCCGCCCGGCCGGGGTCTGCCGGGGCCGGGGCGACGGCGGGCCGTCCCGCCGGGCGGCCGGGGCGGGGGAGGTCGGGGCCTGCGGGATGCTCGCCTTCGGCTTCCCGTTCGCCGTCCGCGTCGAGCCGCGCTCGGTCAGCCGGGGGGCGAGCACGGCACCGAGGATCGCCGCGTCGACCTGCTCGAACTGCCGCATCGCGGCGGTGACCTCGCTGCTGCGGGTCTGCCCGCCCTGGATCACCAGGATCACCCCGTCGACGTGCCGGGCCAGCGCCTGGGCCTCCACCGCCGCCGTCGGCTGGGCCGTCTCGATCAGCACGTGGTCGAAGCGGGCGGCCAGCTCGGCCAGGATCTCCAGCATGGTGGTGACCGGCAGCTCCACCTCGGTGTCCAGCTCGCCGGGGAGCAGCACCCGCAGCTGGTTCAGGTTGGGGGCGGGGGTCAGCGCGGTGAGCGCCGAGACGTCGTGACGCAGCACGTCGGCCAGGGTGTGCCGGGGCCGCACGTCGCCGAGCATCGCCGCCAGCGGGGAGTCCGGCTTGGTGGTGACCACCGCGACCTGCGCCCCGGTGCGGGCGTACGCGGCGGCGAGGTTGCCGACCACGAAGCCGGCCGCCGAGCCGCGGGAGGTGTCGCTGAGCAGCAGTTGCCGGCCCCGGCCGGGCTGGGACTCGGGCATGGTCGACAGCAGCACGTTGCGCAGCCGGCCCATCTCGCGGGAGACCTCGTGGGCCGCCGGCAGGATGGTCAGGCCGGTCGGCTGGGCGGGCAGCTCCAGCAGCATCGTCAGGCCGAGCCGGTCGGCGATGTCCCGGCCGCGCCGCACCCGGGTGTCCAGCCGGTCCAGCACCAGGGCGAGCACGATGCCGAAGAGCAGCCCGGCGCCGAGGCCGCTGGCCAGGTTGAGGGTGGTGTTCGGTGAGCTGGGCTGCTTCGGCAGCGGCGCGGCAGAGATGATCTCGCCGGGGTCGAGCGCGGTGCTCAGCAGCGGGCTCAGCCGGCCGTTGAGGGCGGCGAGCTGGTTGGTCAGCACGTTCCGGTCGGCCTCGGCGCGGGCCCGTTCGGCCGAGTTCGCCGGGGCCGCGGCGATCTTCCCCGCGACCGCGGCCAACTGCTTGTTGGTCTCGGCGATCTGCTGCTTCAGCGCGGTGGTCTCGTTCTCCATCGACCGGGTCGCGGTGGCCAGCCGCAGGTCGAGGTACGCCTTGGCGAAGGAGTCCGAGCCGACCTGCGCCGCCTGCGGGCTGCCGGCCTCGTACACGATCTGGAGCACCTGGCTGTTCGGCGGCACGGTGACCGACACGGCCCGGGCCAGGTCCTCCGGTGGGGTCGTGGTCTTCAACAGCGCCCGCGCCCGCTCGGCCACCACGAGGGACCGGATCACCTGGGCCTCGGTGTCGAGGTTGACCTTGGTGCCGGCGTTGGCGTCCGGGCCGACCTGGCGGACCAGCAGCGACGTCGTCGAGACGTACGTGCGGGTCTGCACCTGGCTGACCAGCATGCCGGCGCCCGCGCCGAGCAGCGCGGCCACCACGAGGATCCACCACCGGCGGCGCAGCCACTCCAGGTAGGTCGTCAGCGTGGGGCCGTCTGAATCGCGCAGATCGGCGTGGTGAGGCGAGGGCATCGGGCTGTGTCGCTTCCTTTGGACCGGGACCGGCCAGTCGGCCGCCGGCGGGCGGCGTCACGGCGGAACCCTGAGTCTCCCTGATCCGGCCGGCCAGGGGAAGCCGGCGAAGGTTCGCTTTCCCGCCGGGCGGGTCCGGGGGAGGATGGCCGGGTGCGGTTTGCCTACCACATCCAGAGCCACCGGTCGCCCGAACAGATGAATCGGCTGGTCCACGCCATCAAGCGGTACAGCCCGGCCAGCGTCGTGCACATCAGTCACGACGCCGCCGGCCCACCGCTGGACCTCGCTGAGCTGCATGCCCTGCCCGACGTGACCGTGCAGACCCACGCGGGCGGCTACGGTGACTTCAGTCATGTCGACCGCTACATGGCGGCCGTCGACTGGCTGAACGACCAGGGCGTACGGGTCGACTGGCTGGTGAACCTCACCGGCCAGGACTACCCCCTGCGGCCGTTGGGCGAGTGCGAGGCCGAGCTGGTCGACTCGGGCGCCGACGGGTTCATGGAGTACTGGGACGCCTTCGGCCCCGACAGCCACTGGCCGAGCAGCCGGGTCCGCTCCCGCTACCACTTCCAGCACCGCCGGGTGATGCCGCTCACCCCCCGGGGCAAGAAGCTGCTCCGGCCGATCCAGGCGCTCAACCGGGTGCAGCCGCTGGTGCGGGTGCACGTGTCGTACGGGCTGGCGGTGGGCCGGCGGGCCCGCACCCCGTTCGGGCCGGACCTGCGCCTGCACGGCGGCTCGGCGTTCTCCTCGCTGAGCTGGCCGGTGGTGGCGTACCTGCGGGAGTACTTCGACCGGCGGCCGGACGTGGTGGCGTACTTCCGGCGCTGTCTCTCCCCGGTGGAGGCGGTCTTCCAGACCATCGTGTGCAGCGCCGACCGGTTCACCCTGGTGCCCGACTGCAAGCGGTACTTCGACTTCCGGGGCAGCACCTTCAACCACCCGAAGTCGCTGACCGCCGAGGACCTGCCCCGGGCGCTGGCCAGCGGGGCGCACTTCGCCCGCAAGTTCGACTACGAGCGCGCCCCCGAGCTGCTGGACACCCTCGACGCACACCTGGCCGCCGCCGCCCGGCGGTGAGGCGGGCGGCGGCGGTCGGTCGCCGCCCGGCGGTCGGCCGGGGCCGGTCCGGCGTCAGTGGTAGCCGTAGCGGCGGCGCAGCGGCCAGGTCAGCGCGGCGACCAGCCGGCGGTTGCCCGGGGCGTACTCCCGGCGCCACTTCTCGTCCAGGGCCAGGGTGATCGGGCCGCTGCGCATCCGGATCCGGCCGCCGGCCACCGCGTGCGAGCCGGCCTGGTCGAACTCGTTGTCCCGCAGGAACGCCAACGGGTCCACCACCCCGGTCACGTCGGCGGTCAGCGCGGCGATCCGGCTCAGCTCGCCGCGCGGGTCGCGGACCAGGTCCTCGTAGCGGACGGTCACCCGGGGCACGCCGCGCCGGCCCAGCGCGGCGACCATCGCGTTGACCGTCACCCAGCGGCGGGCGGTCAGCCGGGCCGAGCGCTGGTTCATCCGGCCCTTCGTGGAGGTGCCCTCCGGCAGCTCGACGACCTGGCTCCACGAGTACGCCACCCCGCGCGGGTCGCGCAGCACGTGCACCAGCCGCAGGTCGATCTGCGGCGCGCGGGCCAGGATGTAGGCCAGCGAGGGGCGCTTGGTGGAGTCGACCACCACCTTCGCCCCGGAGACGTCGGCCACCGCGCGGTACAGCTTGGTCAGCAGCTCGGTGTAGCGGTCCAGGTCGCGTTCGAAGGCCGGGGAGGTGCGGGGGCTCAGGATCAGCGGCAGCCGGCCGGTCGCGTCGACCCGGCGCTGCAACGCCCGCACGTCGGCCACGTCGACGTTCGACCACCCGCCGTACGCCCGCCGGCCCACCTCGCCCCAGAACGGGCAGGCGTCGAAGTGCTCCCCGCAGGCGCAGCGGAAGTTGCGCTCGACCCCCGACTGCCACAGGTAGAACAGCTCGCCGACGTCGCAGTGCCCGACGAACTGGCCGAGCATCAGGTCGAGCAGGGTGGAACCGCTGCGCGGCATCCCGCTGACGTAGAGGACGGTGACCGGGTCGGCGGCCGTCCCGGTGCCGCCACCCTGCGCCGCCTCGGCCGTGTCGGTCATCCGCGATCCCTTCGCCCCGGTGGATGTCAGCGGCAGTCTAGGCGCGCGCCGGCGGGACGGGGCATTGGCGGAAGGTCCCGCTGTGCACCATCCGACAGTCGCGCGGATGGTGAGAGCCACTTCTGTTCCGGGCCGGGCGGCCGTTACATTGTGGCGGCGTCGCGCCGCCCGGTCGACCGCCCTCGCCGGGGCGCGTCCCGGGGCGCGGCCGGGGGCCGTGGGAGGCGATGGCGTGGAGTCTGGGGAAGTCATGCTCGTCGGGTCCAGCGGTGGGCACCTCGCCCAGCTGGTCGCGCTGGAGCCGTGGTACGGCGCACGGGCCCGCTCCTGGGTCACCTTCGACACCCCGGACGCCCGGTCGCTGCTCGGCGGCGAGGACGTGGTCTGGGCGTACCACCCGACCACCCGCAACCTGCGCAACCTGGCCCGCAACCTCTGGCTCGCCGTGCGGGTGTTCCGGGGCCGCGACGTGGCCGCCGTGGTCACCACCGGCGCGGGGGTCGCCCTGCCGTTCGTGGTGGTGGCCCGGCTGCGCGGCATCCCCACGGTCTACATCGAGGTGTACGACCGGATCGACACCCCGACGCTCTCCGCCCGGCTCTGCCGGCCCTTCCTCTCCGCGATGCTCGTGCAGTGGGAGGAACAGCGCCGGCTCTACCCGAACGCCACCGTGGTGGGAAACCTGCTGTGAGCTCACCGATCCCCCGTCAGCGGGCCCACCCGCCGGCCCGGCGCACCGTCCTGGCCATGGTCGGCACCGACGTGCACGCCTTCGACCGGCTCGTGGAGTGGCTGGAGCGCTGGCACGCCGGCCGTGACGCCCTCGCCCCGCCGGTGCGCCTCGTCGTCCAGCACGGGCGCAGCCGTGCCCCCCGGCTGCCCGACGCGGCGCCGTTCCTGGCCCACGACGAGCTGCAACGGGCGATGACCGAGGCGGACCTGGTGGTCTGCCACGGCGGCCCGGCCACCATCACCGAGGCCCGCCGGCACGGGCACCTGCCGATCGTGCTCCCCCGCGACCCGGCGCGCGGCGAACACGTCGACGACCACCAGCAGCTCTTCGCCCGCCGGCTCGGCGCGGCCGGGATGGTCCGGCTGGTCGAGACCGAGGCCGACCTGGTCGCGGCGCTGGACAAGGGCGTGGCCGACCCGCTGTCGTACGCCCTGACCGCCGACCCGGGTCGCCCGGACCCGCGGGCCGCCGCCGCCACGGCGGTGGGCCGGATCGTGGAGGACCTGGTCCGCAGCAGCCGGGCGCCGGGGCGGCGCAGGTGGTGGCGGTGAGCGCCCGGGTGCTCTTCGTCGGCGGCCTGGGCCGCAGCGGCTCCACGCTGCTGGAGCTGATCCTCGCCCAGCACCCGGACGTCTGCGCCGTCGGCGAGGTGGTCCACCTCTGGGAGCGGGCGCTCGGCGGCGACGAGCGGTGCGGCTGCGGTGAGCGCTTCACCGCCTGCGACTTCTGGCAGCGCATCGGCGAGCACGCCTTCGGCGGCTGGTCGGCCGTGGACCGCGCCGACGTGCTGGCGCTCAAGGACGCCGTGGACCGCACCCGGCACATCCCCCGGCTGGCCCGGGGCGAGCTGCCCGCCGCCGAGCTGGCCCAGGTGCGCCGCTACGCCGACCTCTACACCCGCATCTACGCGGCGGCGATCGCCGTGACCGGGGCGCAGCTGGTGGTCGACTCCAGCAAGCACGCCTCGACGGCGTTCGCGCTGCGCTGGGCCGACGACCTGGACCTGCGGGTGCTGCACCTGGTGCGCGACAGCCGGGCGGTGGCGTACTCGTGGGCCAAGCAGGTGCGCCGGCCGGAGGTGGTCGACGCCGAGGCGTACATGCCGACCTTCTCGCCGCTGACGGTGAGCAAGCTCTGGACGGCGCAGAACGCCGCGTTCCACCTGCTGGCCACCCGGGCGCCGGTGCTGCGGCTGCGCTACGAGGACTTCACCGCCGACCCGCGCGGCACGATCGCCCGGCTGCGCCGCTTCGCCGGCCTGGTCGACGACCCGGCGGCGCTGCGGGTGCTCGACCCGTCGCCCGCGCCGCTGGTGCGGGCGCACAGCATCGCCGGCAACCCGCTGCGGTTCAACGCCGGGCCGCTGCGGGTGCGCCAGGACGACGCCTGGCGCACCGCCCTGCCGGCGCGCAGCCGGGCGGTGGTCAGCGCCGCGACGCTGCCGCTGCGGCTGCGGTACGGATACGTCGGCCTCGGCCGCCCGGGTTCCACGGAGGCACCATGACCGAGCCGCTGACCGCGCATCCGTCGGTGACCGCGGTGGTCCCCACCCGCGACCGCCCCGAGCTGCTGCGCAAGGCCCTCGACGCGATCCTCGGCCAGGACTACCCCGGCCGCCTCGACGTGGTGGTGGTCTACGACCAGTCCGAGCCGGACCGCTCGCTGGCCGCCGACCCCCGGGTCACCGTGCTGGTCAACGAGCGCTCCCCGGGGCTGGCCGGCAACCGCAACACCGGCATCCTGGCCGCCACCGGCGAGCTGGTGGCGTTCTGCGACGACGACGACGAGTGGCTGCCCGGCAAGCTGGCCGCGCAGGTGGCGGCGCTCGCCGCCGCGCCCGACGGGGCGTTCGTGAGCTGCGGCATCCGGGTCGACTACGACGGCCGCCAGGTCGACCGGGTGCTGCCGGTGCACCGGGTGCCGCTGGCCGCCCTGCTGCGCGACCGGCACACCGAGCTGCACCCGTCGACGTTCCTGATCCGCCGCGCCGCGCTGCTCGACGGCATCGGCCTGGTCGACGAGGAGATCCCGGGCAGCTACGCGGAGGACTACGAGTTCCTGCTCCGGGCCGCCCGGCACGCCCCGCTGGTGAACCTCGTCGAGCCGTACGTGACGGTGCGCTGGCACAAGCGGTCCTACTTCGCCCAGCGCTGGGAGACCATCTCGGTGGCGTTGCAGTGGCTGCTCGACCGGTACCCGGAGTTCGCCACCGTGCCGGCCGGCGAGGCCCGGGTCAGCGGGCAGATCGCCTTCGCCCAGGCGGCGCTGGGCAACCGGGGGGAGGCGGTCCGCTGGGCCCGGCGCACGCTGGCCCGCAACCCCCGGGAGCCGCGCGCCTACCTGGCCCTGGCCGTGGCCAGCCGGACCGTCGACCCCGACCGCATCCTGCGTACGCTGCATCGACGCGGCCGGGGCATCTGAGCGACGGTGGGGGCGGGCCCCGGGCCCGGCGTGCCTCGCACCGGGCCCGGCGTGCCTCGCGGCCGGCTCAGTTGGCGGCGCACCAGGCCCGCCACGCCTCCCGGCTGGGCGCGTCGGTGAGCCGGAAGTCGCCGCCGTCGACCTGGTAGTCGTAGTAGGCCACCCAGAGTGGTCGCTGCCCGTTGAGGTAGCGGCTCATCGACCGGATCCAGCCGGCCCGCCCCGCGCCGCCGTCGCCGGCGATGCGGACGCTGCCCGTCTCGGCCAGGCCCCACGGCTTGCCCAGCGCCCTCGACTTGGCGATCATCGGGCCGAAGACCTGCGCCGGGTCGGTGTAGCGGTTGAACTTGCCGCCGCTGTTGTAGCAGTCCCAGCCGAGCACGTCGATGGTGTCGCCGCCGGGCCAGTACGTGTCGAAGCTGCGCCCGGAGTTCGGGTTCAGCGTCCAGCACATCAGGACCAGGGTGGCGCGCAGCCGGGCGTTGCCGACCTGGTCGGCGAGGCCGGCGAGGCGCTTCCACGCGGCCCGGAACTGCGCCCCGGTGTAGCTGCCCCGGGCGATGTCGTCCTCCGGCTCGTGGAAGTACGTCCAGTAGACGTCCAGGTCGCGGGGGACGGAACGGAACCAGGCGGCGAGCCGCCCGTCGTGCTTGCCGGCGGCCACCTCGCCGGGTGGCGCCTTGAACGAGACCACCACGGTCCGGTCGGCGACGTCGGCGCGGCTGCCGGACCAGGTCGGCGGCAGCCCCGGGTAGAAGACCCGGACCATCCGCAGCGGCCCGTAGCTGCGGTCGGAGCGGGCCAGCCCGGCGGAGAAGCTCTCCCCGCCCTGTAGGTGGATGCTCGCCCCCGGCAGGGTGTTCCGGCTGCCCGGGAAGGTGCCGGCCGGCGCCGACTTCCCCGCGCTCGGGCTCGGCGAGGCGGACTTCGGGCTGCTGCCGAAGCCCTCCACCCCGGTGGGGGTCCGCCGGGGGGCCGGGGCGGGCCGGCCGGTCCCCGCGCCCTCGGAGGCGGCGTCGGTGACCGCCGGGGTCGGCTGGCCGGGCAGTTCGCCGTTGGTGGCCAGGGCGACCGTGGTGCCGAGCACCACCGCGCCGGCCGCCACCGGCAGCAGCCACCACCGGGTGGGCCGGCGGCGGGCGGGCCGGCTCGGGTCGGGATCGGTCGGGTCGGTGCTGAGCGTGGGCGCGGCGGTGCGGCCGGGACTCATGACGCTCCTCGGATCGGCGGTCAACGGTAACGGTCGATGGCGGCCAGCAGGGTGTCGGCGTGCTCCGGGCGGCAGACCAACAGGTCCGGAAGGCGCGGGTCGTCCCGGTTGTAGCGCAGCGGCGAGCCGTCGATCCGGCAGGCGTGCAGGCCGGCGCCGAGGGCCACCGCGACCGGGGCCGCCGAGTCCCACTCGTACTGCCCCCCGGCGTGCACGTACGCGTCGGCCTCACCCGTCACCACCGCGCAGACCTTCACCCCGGCCGAGCCCATCGGCACGGCGCGGGCACCGAGGCCGGCGACCAACTCGGACACGAACGCGGGCGGCCGGCTGCGGCTCACCGCGATCCGCAGCGGCCCGTCGGCCGGCGGCGGCATCGGCAGCCGGGTGCCCAGCACCAGCGGCTCACCGTCCGCCCCGGTGCGGGCCGGCATGCCGACCGCGCCGGCCACCAGCGCTCCGTCCGGGCCGGCGGAGCGCTGCCAGAGCGCCACGTGCACCGCCCAGTCGTCCCGGCCGGCCTCGGAGAACTCGCGGGTGCCGTCCAGCGGGTCGATGATCCAGACCCGGTCGGCGTCGAGCCGATCGGGGCGCTGCCCGGCGGCCGGGTCGCCGGCCCAGGCCCGCCGGCTGTCGGCCTGCTCCTCGGAGAGCACCGCGTCGTCCGGCCGCCACCGGGCCAGGGCTGTCGACATCAGGTCGTGGGAGGACTTGTCGCCGGCGTTCTTGAGCGCCGCCGGGTCGGCGAAGCCCTGCTCCGCGCGGAGCGCGGTCAGCGCCGCGCCGGCCTGCCGGGCCAGCCACTGCGCGAATGCCTGGTCGTCGAGCCGACCCGTACCGTCCTCGGTCACGTGAACCTCACCACTTCTCCGGTGCCACCGCCGGCACCCGGCGGACGCCCAACCTTCGGCGGTCGCGCCGGGACCGGCCAGCCACCGGTCCGATAATCGACAACGGAAGTGTCGCTCACGTCGGCCGCCGCCGCGTCGTCCGTTGGGTCGCCGCTCCGTTGCCCGCATGTTGAACTTGGCGTGTATGCCGGTCGGAGCGACCGGGCCAGGCCCTAGGCTCGTCCGCATGACCGCCGAGCAGTTGATCTCCTTTGCCCGTGGGGCGCCCTCGCTGGACATCGTCGATGTCGAGGGGCTCAAGGCCGCCGCCGTCCGCGCCTTCGACGCCGACCCCGCCGGGGTAACGGCGTACGGCACCTCCGTCGGTTACCCGCCCCTGCGCAGGTGGATCGCCGAGAAGCACGGCGTCGACGTCGATCAGGTGCTGGTCACCAACGGTTCGTTGCAGGCCGACGCGTTCCTCTTCGACCACCTGGTCTCCCCCGGCGACGCGGTCGTGGTCGAGCGTCCGACGTACGACCGGACCCTGCTGAACCTGCAGCGGATGGGCGGCGAGATCCACGGCGTGTCGATCCAGCCGGACGGCCTGGACACCGCCGAGCTGCGCAAGCTGCTGGAGTCCGGGGTCCGCCCGAGGCTCGCGCACGTCATCCCGAACTACCAGAACCCGGCCGGGGTCACCCTGTCGCTGGAGAAGCGGCGCGAGCTGCTCGACCTGGCCGCCGAGTACGGCTTCGTCATCTTCGAGGACGACCCGTACGCCGAGGTTCGGTTCCGGGGCGAGCCGCTGCCGTCGATGCTCTCGCTGGACACCCGGGGCCTGGTGGTACACGCCTCCAGCTTCACCAAGACGATCTGCCCGGGGGTGCGGGTCGGCTACCTGATCGGGCCGGCGGACATGATCGCCGACATCGCGACGACGGCCACCAGCCTCTACATCTCGCCGGGCATGGTCTCCGAGGCGATCGTGCACCAGTTCTGCGTCTCCGGGGACATCGCCCGGTCGATCGAGACGGTCAACGCGGCGCTGGGCGAGCGGGCGCGGGTGCTGGCCGAGTCGCTGCGGCGGCACCTGCCGCAGGCGCGCTTCGTGGAGCCCGACGGCGGCTACTTCCTCTGGGTGGAGTTCCCGCAGGACGTGCTGGTGGACCGGTTGGCCCCGGCGGCGGCCGAGCGGGGCGTGGCGGTGGTCAAGGGCAGCGACTTCGTGCTCGACGGCGGGCAGCACGCCCTGCGGTTGGCGTTCTCGGCGGTCACGGCGGACCGCATCGACGAGGGTGTTCGTCGCCTGGCGGAGGCGGTGGAAGCCGTTCGCGGCTGATTTTCTGTCGGATACCCGACAGAAGCGCGATGTCGGCCGGGTGGGGTCTCCCGCCCGGCCGATTTGCG
This sequence comes from Micromonospora sp. DT233, assembly GCF_049841815.1. NCBI lineage: Bacteria > Bacillati > Actinomycetota > Actinomycetes > Micromonosporales > Micromonosporaceae > Micromonospora > Micromonospora sp. DT233. Next base: position 143,801 of record NZ_JBNCLB010000006.1, read on the forward strand.
GCCCACAATGCTGCGAGCGTTCCTCACGTAACCCGGTCTACCTGCCCCGATAGGGCATCGACCGGCCGAGCGGCGGGCGCGCGCAGCAGTACTCCCACCCCCAGGGCGCCGGGTGGGCCGGGTCGCCCCTCACCCCCCTGACGCGGCCCGGCCCACCCGGCCCCGCCCCGGCCCGCCGCGCCTGCGGTCCCGCCGGGGCGGCGGCCGAGCCCGGCCGGCCGGCGCGGGGCGGGGCGTACCCTGCTACCGCGTGGGCGCGCGGCCGGCGCGGCAGTGCGGGGAGGGGGTCGCCATGTCGGACCGGGCGGAGCGGAGCCGGTTGACGGCTCCGGACGGCGGGCGGGTGATCAAGCCCCGGGCCTGGGCCCCGGTGCGGGCGATGACCCGGATCCTCAACGCCGACGGCAGCCACCACGTCCCCGCGCCGGCCGGGCCGGGCCGCAGCGCGATCATGGACTGCGGGCTCTACGTCGACGGCAAACGGCAGCCCGGCGACTGGCACTACCCGGAGGCGCTGGCCGCCGCCCGCCGCGAGGGCGGCTTCGTCTGGCTCGGGCTGCACGAGCCCGAGCTGGGCGAGATGACCGCCATCGCCGCCACCTTCGGCCTGCACGAGCTGGCCGTCGAGGACGCGGTGAAGGCCCAGCAGCGGCCCAAGCTGGAACGCTTCGGCGAGGTCAACTTCCTGGTGCTGCGCACCGCCCGGTACTGCGAGCACGCCGAGCTGACCGAGAACTCGGAGGTCGTCGAGACCGGCCAGGTGATGCTCTTCATCGGCCCGAACTTCGTGATCAGCATTCGGCACGGCGACGCCTGCCGGCTCGCCCCGGTCCGCGCCGACCTGGAGGCCAAGCACGAACTGCTGGGGCACGGCCCCTGGGCGGTCGCGTACGGGGTCACCGACCGGGTGGTCGACCTCTACCTGGAGGTGGCCGACCGGCTGGAGGACGACCTGGACGTGCTGGAGGCCGACGTGTTCGACCGGCAGAGCACCGGCCGCATCCAGCGGATCTACCAGATGAAGCGCGAGCTGGTCGAGTTCAAGCGGGCGGTCGCGCCGCTGCAACGGCCCCTGATGACCCTCACCGGCCAGGCCAACCGGGACGTCCCGCAGGAGGTGCGACGCTACTTCCGCGACGTGCAGGACCACCTCAGCCGCACCGTCGAGCAGGTCAACTCCTACGACGACCTGCTCAACTCGATCCTCCAGGCGCGGCTGGCCCAGGTCACCGTCGACCAGAACAACGACATGCGCAAGATCGCCGCCTGGGCCGCCATCGCCGCGGTCTGGACCGCTATCGCCGGCATCTACGGCATGAACTTCGAGGACATGCCGGAGCTGAAGATGACGTACGGCTATCCGGTCGTGCTCGCCATCATGCTGGTCATCTCGCTGGCGCTGTACCGCTGGTTCCGGCGCAACGGCTGGCTCTGACCCCGCAGCCGCCGGCTCTGACCCCGCAGCCGCCGGCTCTGACCCCGCAGCCGCCGGCTCTGACCCCGCAGCCGCCGGCCCGGCGCGGGGACGGGCCGGGGTCGGGGTCGCTCCGGCGCCGGGCCGGAGCCGACAGACGCCCGCGGCGCGGGACGACGGGTCGTCTCCACGCCGCGGGTGGCGGGGGAAGGGTCAGCGGCGGCCGCTGGTGCCGGCGGCGTTCTCGCCGCCCAGCGCCTTGCTGAGGTCGTCGGCCGGGCGACCGGAGACGTCCCGCGCGCCCTCGGCGACCGAGGGCACCTTGTCGTTCGGGTGGATCACCGGCTGGGTGCCGGGGGTGGTGGTGGAGGCGCTGTCGCCGCCGGCCACCGCCGAGCTGCCGGCCCCGGTCGGGCCGCCGGCCACCGGCGAGTCACTGGACATCGTGGACGAGTCGGTCACCTTCGCTCCGTTCGTGGCGGGGGTGGGGGTGGGGGTGGGGGTCTCGATCACCAGGGTGTCGACCTCGTCACTGGCCGGCTCCAGCGTGCGGACCGGCTCGTACTCGGTCCAATCCTGCTCCTCCCGGCGGCGGCGCAGGGCCATCGCGCCGGCCAGGCCGGCGACGGTCCCGGCGGCCAGCAGGCCGACCATCATCCCGCGCGAGGTCTTGCGCTGCTTCTTCCGGCCGAGCTTGGCGCTCTTGGCCTTGACCTTCTTGCTCACCGCGGCCTGCCTGGCGGCGGCGGCCTTCCGACCGGTGACGACCTTCCCGCTCGCCTCGGCCTGGGCGTTGCGAACGGCCAGGGCCAGCGGCGCGAGGGCTGCGGCCGTCGACGCGACGCCGCTCGATGCCCGGTCCCGCATCACCAGCGCGGTCGGCGCGACGGCGCTGCGGGCCGCCTGGACGCGTGGGCCGACCGTGGCACCGGCGCCCTTCGCCGCGTGGGTGGCAGCCTGCCGCAGGTGACCGATGCCCTGGTTCAGCTCGACCTTGGCCAGCTGCCCCTGGGTCTTCCGCCGCCAAATTCCAAACACTGTCCCACCTCCTGGGAGTTGTTCCTCCGTCATCCTCCACCTTCGGATGCCTCCGCACTGCCAGATCGGGCACATGGGAGGATCCGCATGGAACTGACCAACGACTGAGGAGTACCCGTGGCCGAGGCTGTCTACGCCACCTTGCACACCAACGCTGGCCCGATCCGGCTGGAGCTCTTCCCCAACCACGCCCCGAAGACGGTCCGCAACTTCGTGGACCTGGCCGAGGGCAACAAGGAATACACCGACCCGCGTACGGGCCAGCCGGGCAACGGCCCGTACTACGACGGCACGATCTCGCACCGGGTCATCAGCGGCTTCATGATCCAGATGGGTGACCCGAGCGGCACCGGCCGGGGTGGCCCGGGTTACAAGTTCGCCGACGAGTTCCACCCGGAGCTGCGCTTCGACCGGCCGTACCTGCTGGCGATGGCGAACGCCGGGCCGGGCACCAACGGCTCGCAGTTTTTCATCACCGTCGCGCCGACCCCGCACCTGAGCAACCGGCACACCATCTTCGGCCAGGTCGCCGACGAGGCGTCGGTGAAGGTCGTCGACGCGATCGCCAACACCCCGACCGACCCGAGCGACCGCCCGCTCTCCGACGTCGTCATCGAGCGGGTCGAGATCGAGCGCGTCGCGGGCTGATGTGGGTCGCGAGGTACCTTTGCTCGCATGACTGAGCGCCCCGCCGCCCACCGGAGGCAACGGCCGTGAGTGAGTCCCCACCGACCACCCCGGTCTGCTACCGGCACCCCGGCCGGGAGACGTACGTCCGGTGCACGCGCTGCGACCGGCCGATCTGCCCGGACTGCATGCGGGACGCCTCGGTCGGGCACCAGTGCCCCGAGTGCGTGGACGAGGGACGCCGCAGTGTGCGGCCGGCGCGTACCGCCTTCGGCGGCGGTACCGTCGGCCGCCACGGCTACGTGACCAAGGCCCTGCTCGCGCTCAACGTGCTGCTCATGCTGCTCTCCATCGCCTCCGACCGGGGCGGGGACGCGGCGGCCGGCGGCTCCGGCTTCGGCGGCCTGCTGGGCGGCAGCACCCCGCTGACCGACTGGGGCTCGGTGCTCGGCCAGGCGCTCTTCCCCGACGGCACCGTGCACGGCATCGCCGAGGGTGAGTGGTACCGCCTGGTCACCGCGATGTTCCTGCACTACGGCGTGGTGCACCTGCTGCTGAACATGTGGGCGCTCTGGGTGCTCGGCCGGTCACTGGAGGCCAACCTGGGGCCGCTGCGGTTCGCCGCCCTCTACCTGGTCGCCGGCCTCGGCGGCAACGTGGCCGCGTACCTGTTCAGCGCCGAGAACGCCGCCACGGCCGGTGCGTCCACCGCGATCTTCGGCCTCTTCGCCGCGCTCATCATCATCGAGCGCCGGATGGGGCGGAGCATCTCCTCGGTGCTCCCGGTCCTGGTGATCAACTTGGTCTTCACCCTCACCGTCCCGGGCATCTCCATTCCCGGCCACCTCGGTGGGCTCGCCACCGGCGGGCTGGTGGCGCTGCTGTTGGCGTACGCGCCCCGGTCCCGGCGCGGGCTGATCCAGGGCGTCGGCGTCGCGCTGGTGCTGGTGGCGCTCCTGGGCCTGGCGGTCGTCCGCACGGCGATGCTCCCCGCCTGACCCGGCCACCGGGCTGACTAGTGCCCACCGGCTGATCCGTCGGCGGGCGGGGCCGGCGTCGGCCGATGCGCGCCTTGATCGACTTCATGTGCGGTACATGGTGGTTTCGTCGAGGCGGGAAGCCGCCTTGTGCCGTACATGGTGATGCGTGTCGATCGTGAGCGGCGCGCGGACGAGCGCACCATGGATCGGCGGAGAGCTTGGAAGAATCGGGCCCCTCCAGGGGCCATTTCCTTCCAAGATCTGCACTGGGTTTCGGTCAGGACGGCTCGGGGCGGGCGGCGCGCAGCGCCTCGGCGACATCTTCCGGCGGGGCGTTCAGGTCGTAGCGCCCGAACAGGTGCAGCGACTCGCCCGCGTCGATCTCCAGGACGTCGTTGGTCAGGCCGAGCCGGGGTCGCCGGTCGACGGTGATCGCCTCGACGTCGCCCCAGGCGAGGCGCCGCCGGCCGGCGAAGCCCCGGATCACCGTGACCCCCGCCGGATCGACGGCGAGTCGCACCGGCGCGAGCAGGTCGCGGGCCGCCCAGCCGAGCAGCCCCACGGCGGCCGTCGCCGCGAGGACGAGGCGCACCACGTCGCCGTCGGCGAAGAGGAACCCGAGCCCGAGCAGCGCCGCCGCACCGACCAACTTCGCCACCGGCAGCACGGGCGGCACCCGCCACTGCCGCACCGCCGACGACTCGGGGCTCCGCTCTGGCCGCATCCCTACAGCATGCCCGCCGCGCCCGGATCGTGCTCGCCCGGCAGTGCGGCGGCGGCCGGTGCGGCGGGGCGGCCGGTCGGCCGGGGCAGGACGTAGTATCGAAGCCAGCCAGGTTACCGGGGAGTAAACATGAGTGACGCGGTCATCGTCGGTGCGGTGCGGACCCCGGTCGGGCGGCGCAAGGGCAGCCTGGCCACGGTGCATCCGGTGGACCTCTCGGCGCACGTGCTGCGCGTCCTCGCCGAGCGCACCGGGCTCGACCCCGCGCAGGTCGACGACGTGATCTGGGGCTGCGTGTCCCAGGTCGGCGAGCAGTCGTGGAACGTCGCCCGCAACGCCGTCCTCGCCGCCGGCTGGCCCGAGTCGGTGCCCGGCACCACCCTGGACCGGCAGTGCGGGTCGAGCCAGCAGGCCCTGCACTTCGCCGCCGCCGCCGTCGCGTCCGGCCAGGCCGACCTGGTGGTGGCCGGTGGCGTCGAGTCGATGACCCGGGTGCCGATGGGTGCCAGCGTCGGCGACGCCTCGCCGTTCAGCGACCAGATCCGCGACCGCTACCGGGGGGTGGAGGGCTTCGCCGCCGACTCCCCGCTGCCGTTCAACCAGGGCGTCGGCGCCGAGCTGATCGCCGCCCGCTGGCGCTTCTCCCGCGCGCAGCTCGACGAGTTCGCCCTGGCCAGCCACGAGAAGGCCGCCGGCGCCCAGGACGCCGGGGCGTTCGATGCGGAGCTGACCCCGGTGGTGCTGCCCGACGGCGGCAAGTTCGCCGCCGACGAGGGCATCCGCCGGGACACCTCGCTGGCCAAGCTCGGCGAGCTGAAGACCCCGTTCCGCGCCGACGGGGTGGTCACCGCCGGCTCGGCGTCCCAGATCTCCGACGGCGCGGCCGCGCTCGCCGTCACCACCTCCGAGTGGGCCGGCCGGCACGGGCTGCGCCCGCTGGCCCGGGTGCACACCGCCGTGGTCACCGCCGACGACCCGGTCGCCATGCTCACCGCGCCCATCCCGGCCACCGCGAAAGCGCTGCGCCGCGCGGGGCTGGGCATCGAGGAGATCGGGGTGTACGAGGTGAACGAGGCGTTCGCCCCGGTGCCCCTGGCCTGGCTGGCCGAGACGGAGGCCGACCCGGAGCGGCTCAACCCGCGCGGCGGGGCGATCGCCCTGGGGCACCCGCTCGGGGCGTCCGGGGCCCGGATCATGACCACGATGTTGCAGCACATGCGGGACAACGGCATCCGTTACGGCCTGCAGACCATGTGCGAGGGCGGGGGCATGGCCAACGCCACGATCGTCGAGCTGCTCTGAGGACGTCTACCCTGGCCGGCGTGACCGATGACTTCGCCGTTCCGCCCGCCGACTGGTCCGACCAGCGCTGGCGGGAGGCGGCCCACGGCTGGGTCGCCGAGCACGTCGACCGGGCGGGGCGCCGGATCACCGGCCCGGTGCAGGCCCGGCAGCGGCCCTGGTCGCTGGTGTGGCGGGTGCCCACCGACGGCGGGGCGTACTGGTTCAAGGCCAACAACGCCGGCACCCGCTTCGAGGCGGGGCTGCTCGACGCGCTGGCCCGGATCGCCCCCGGCCGCGTCCCCGAGCCGGTGGCCGTGGACGTTGGCCGGGGCTGGGCGCTGCTGCCCGACGGCGGCGAGACCCTGCGCGAGGCGTTCGACCGCGAGCGCGACCTGGCCGTCTGGGAACGCGTCCTGAGCGGGTACGCCGCGCTCCAGCGCGCCACCGCCCCCGCGGTCGGCGAGCTGCTGGCCCTCGGCGTGCCGGATCACCGCCCGCTGGCGATGACGGGCCACTTCACCGAGCTGCTCGACGACCGGGAGGCCGTGCCCGTGGGCACGCCGGGCGGGCTGACCCCGCAGACGTACGGGCGGCTGCGGGCGTCGCTGCTGGAGTTCGCCGCCCGCTGCCACAAGTTGGACTCGTACGGGGTGCCGCCGGGCGTGCAGCACGACGACCTGCACGACGGCAACGTCCTCGCGGCCGACCACCGGGTCTTCGACTGGGGCGACGCCTCGGTGGCCCACCCCTTCGGCACGCTGCTGGTGACGCTGAGATCGGTGGCGGACTCCTTCGCGCTGCCGGCCGGCGACCCGGCGTTGGTCCGGCTGCGGGACGCGTACCTCGAGGTGTGGACCGACCGGCACGACCGGGCGGAGCTGCGGTCGGCGGCCGGCCTGGCGACGGGCGTGGCGAAGGTGAGTCGGGCGCTGGCCTGGCGACGCGCCCTGCACACCACCGACCCGGCGCGGGCCGAGTACGCCGGGGCGGTCCCCGGCTGGCTCGCCGAGCTCTTCGAGCCGGACCCGCTGTAGCGCCGGGCGGGTCGGCGGCCCGCGCACAGCCGGTGCGACACCCGACGGTGGAACTTCCGCAGATTGGCGGTGACCCACATCACGGTGCCGCCCGACGTCGTTGGGCTGGTCATGGACGTCTTCTCCCGAACGTTCCTGCCCGCAGCCGCCGACACCGGGTTGGCCGCGCAGACCGCCACTCGGCACATGCCGATCTTCCGCCGCTGCGTCGGCGCCGGTGACGCCACGATCCTGGTGACCCGGTGCAGTCGGCCGCAGCACCCGGCCGACGAATACCTGCTGCTGCTGACCCACCGGCGGCTCGTCGTCACCCGGCAGACCCGGGTCCTGCACCGCCTGCGCCTGCACCTCAACGCCGGGCTGCGGGAGCTCAGCGACGTCAGTTGGCACGCCGACTCGCGGCTGCCCGCGATGGAGCTGGCCGCCACCGCCATCGACGGCGTCCGGGAGCGGTTCCTCATCCGGCTGGCCCATCCGAGGCAGGTGTGGCAGCTCGAAGCCCTGCTGCACCACTGCTTCCGGACCAGGGTGCGGCTGGCGCGGGAGCGGATCGTGGCCACCATCGGCGACACGCCGGACGCCGTGCGCCCCACCGCGCTGGGGCCCGTGGTGGTCCACTGACCGATCCCCACCGGGCCCGCCGCCGCCCCGCCGCCGCCCGACATGTGCCGCCTCACGGGCACCGCCCGACGCGGGTCAGCGCTCGGGCGGGAGGGCGTAGCCGACGTAGCCGCGCCAGGCCAGCGGCCAGCCGGCCGGCACCAGCTTCCGGCAGACCGCGCGGTTGCCGGTGCAGACCACGGCATCGGTCGACGCCGCATCGGCCGGCGGGCGGTCCGGCAGCACCGACTCCAGCGCCACCAGTTCGGGCGAGCCGCCGTCGGGCTGCCGCAGCAGCAGCCACCAGGGGTACTCCCAGTTGTCGTTCTGCTGCACCAACCCGACCCGCCGGGCCCCGGAGGCCCGCACCGCGTCGGCGGCCCACCGGAACTCGGCCGCCCACTGTGGCCGGCGCACGAACCGGGTGTCCCACTCGGAGGTGGTGAAGACCGAGCCGTCGCCGACCAGCCGGCGCGGGAAGCCGTACGCCAGGGTGAGCACCCCGGCCAGCGCGGACGTGGCCAGCACCGTGACCGCCAGGCCCGCCGCCACCGACCGCCGGGACGGCGGGCGTCGCCGGTTCAGCAGCGCGTCCAGGCAGAGGCCGGCCAGCGGGACGGCCAGCACCAGGGCGTAGAGCAGCAGCCGGTTCCCCCACGGCTGCCACTTGATCATCGCAGTGTGCAGCACGACGGCGGCGACCACCAGCACCGCGTACGCGCGCAGTGCGCCCGGCGCGGTCGGGCTCAACCGCACCGGCCGGGCGATCGCCAGCGCCGCGCCGACCAGCGCCAGCGCGCCGGCCAGCGGAAACGCCACCCGATCCTCGTCCGGGTACCAGGCCGGCACCGGGAAGACCTCCCGGCCGAACGTGATGTCCCGGTCCTGGGGGTCCACCCCGATCAGCCGGGCCACCTTCATGATCACCTCGGCCGTGCCGGCGCGGACCGGCGCGAGGGGCGTGTCCAGCGCGGTGTGCCCGATCCGCAGGGCGTTCACCAGGACCGACGGCGGGTCGTGCCGTTCCATCGGGATGGACTCGCGCAGCCGGGGCGGCCCGAGCGGGTGGCCGAACTCGGCCTGCACCCGGGCCAGGAACGGCCCGACCACGGTCAGGGCCACCAACAGCACCAGCACCGAAGCGGCGAATACCCGGGCGGTCCCCGCGATCCGGGGCCTGCCCGCCGTCCGGGCCATCCCCGTGCCGGCGGTAGCGCGTCGTCCCAGGTCGGCGGGGGTCTGTGCCGCTGCCGGCGGCCGGCCCACGGCCGCGCCCGCCGCCACGTCGGGCCCCCGCCCGCCGGCCGACGCGAGCCGGTCGGCCGCGCCCGCACCGACCAGCAACGCCCGGTCCGGCGTACCGCCGCCGACCGGCGCGGCCCGCCCGCCCTCGTCCCGCAGCCCCAACGCCCCGTCCCCGGTCCCGTCCGCGCCCAGCGCCCCGGCTCCGGCCGCGCCCACCGGCCGGCGGGGCTCGTCGCCGGGTGCGCCACCGCTGCCGTACGCCAGCCGGAGTTGGCCGATCCCCCAGAGCAGCAGCAGCGGGGCGGCCCCGATCAGCCCGCTGGTCTTCGTCACCGCGGTCAGCCCGGTCGCCGCGCCGAGCAGCAGCAGCGTGCCGAACCCCGCCCGGCGGCGCAGCCCGTCCAGCGCCAGCGTCGCCACGCAGGCCACCCAGGCGGCGCAGACCAGGTCGGTCTGGGTGCTGGTCGCCTGCATCGCCACCATCGGCGTGCTGGCCAGCACGAACGCGGTGAGCAACCGAGCCCGCCGGCCGCCGCCGAGCTGGGCGGTGATCCGGGCGGCGACCAGCAGGCAGCCCACCCCGGCCGCCCACTGCACCAGGTGGTACGCCCAGTCGCCCCCGGTGAGCAGCCGCAGGTGCAGCAGCAGGTACTCCGCGCCGGGCGGGATGGTCACCTGCCGGTGGATCGCGGTGGGCCAGAAGTCCAGGTCACCCTGGGCCGCCCAGTGCTCCACCTTCGGCAGGTGGTACGTCTGCGAGTCGAAGTTGTTCGGCTCCGCCAGCAGCGCGATCAGCAACTCCACCAGGACCAGCCCGCCGGTCGCGCCGAAGAGCAGCCGCTCGCCCCGCCCCGCCGTACGCCACCGGTGGGCCAGCCCCGCGCGGGCGGCGCGGGCTGCGGCGACCGGGCCACGCGCGGCGTCGCGGTCGGCGCGGAACCCGGCGGTCGCCTCGCGTCGTGCGTCGTCGCGGCGGTCGCGCGGGGCGGGGATTGCCGGGTGGGGCGTGCGGTCGCGGCGGTGTCGCAGGGCGGCGGCGGTCGCGGCGACCGCCAGGAAGAGCAGCCAGGCGACGGCGAAGGCGGGCAGGGTGAGCAGGCGCAACGCGCCGAGCAGCTCCACCGTCAGCACCGCGAACGCGCCGGTGACCACCGCGGCCCGGACCACGGCCAGGCGTCTCGGGGCGACCACGTCGACCCCGCGTGGGTGGAGCGCCACGGTGAGCGACACGGCGGCGGCGATGGGGGCCGCCACGAGCAGGGAGCCGGCTGCCGACATGGCGCGAAGTAAACACCATCCAGCTGATATTGCGGCGCGCGACGCCCGACGGCGGTGGACCTCACTGCGCTGACCTGCCAGGCTAGGCTAGGGCCGACGTGTTTGCCGCCACCATGGAGATTTCCGTGAAGCTCTCGATCCTCATGCCGGTCTACAACGAGGAAGAACGCATCGCGGATGCCCTCAAGCAGGCATTGGCGGTCGACTACCCGTGCGAGATCGAGTTGGTGGTGGTCGACGACGGCAGTCGCGACGACACCGGCGAGATCCTCAGCCGCGCCGACGACGCGCGACTGCGGGTGATCACCCACCAGCGCAACGCGGGCAAGGGCGCGGCCATCAAGACGGCGGTCGACAGCGCCGAGGGCGAATACATGGTCATTCTCGACGCCGACCTGGAGTACGACCCGCAGGACATCCCCCGGCTGCTGGCCCCCGTGCTCGACGGCCGCGCCACGGTGGTCTACGGCAATCGCACCTTCGGCAGCCACAGCGCCTACAGCTTCTGGTACGTGATGGGCAACAAGGGCGTCACGATGGCAGCCAATGTGCTGTTCAACTCGTACATCGGTGACCTGGAGACCTGCTTCAAGCTGATGCCGATCGCCCTGTACCGCTCCCTGGACATCCGCTCCCGGGGCTTCGGGATGGAGGCGGAGGTGACCGGCAAGCTGCTGCGTCGGCGCATCCGCCCGTACGAGGTGCCGATCAGCTACCGGGCGCGGGGCCGCGAGGAGGGCAAGAAGATCACCTGGAAGGACGGCGTCGAGGCGATCTGGATTCTCGGCCGGGAGCGCAGCCGTCGCCGCCCCCTGGGCGCACCGCAGCGCTGATCCGCCGGCCGCCCGCGTCTGGCGGTCGACCCGGCCGGGCCGATAGCCTGGCGAGTTGAGATGTCCTTCAATTGAAGGCGACGTGATGCAGGATTCCCTGACCATCGGTCAGCTCGCCGCGCGCAGCGGCGTCGCGGCCTCGGCGCTGCGCTACTACGAGCGCCTCGGCCTGATCCGCGCCGAACGCACCAGCGGCAACCAGCGCCGGTACGCCCGCAGTGAGCTGCGCCGGGTGGCCTTCGTCCGGATCTCCCAGCAGGTCGGCGTCTCGCTGGAGGAGATCCGCGACGCGCTGGACTCGCTGCCCGCCTCGCGTACCCCCACGGCCACCGACTGGGCCGCGCTCTCCACGGCCTGGCGGGCCCGGCTCGACGAGAAGATCCGGCTGATGGCCAAGCTCCGCGACGACCTTGACGGCTGCATCGGCTGCGGCTGCCTGTCGTTGCAGCGCTGCGCCCTCTACAACCCGGAGGACAAGCTCTCCGCCGAGGGCGCCGGGGCGCGGCTGCTGCTGCCGAGCACCGACCCGCCGGCCCCCGGCGCGGCCGGATCGGGCCCGGCCGAACCCGACGGGTGCGTACCTAGCGGTGGTGGTGGGTGCGGCGTCGGCGGTGCCGGCGTCAATGTCGGTGCCGGCGTCACGGGACGGTGAGCAGCACCTTCCCGATGTGGTCGTTGGACTCGACCAGCCGGTGCGCCGCCGCCGCCTCGGCCATCGGCAGCCGCCGGTCCACCACCGGGCGGACCGTCCCGGCCGCGACCAACGGCCACACCTGTTCCCGTACGCCGGCCACGATCGCCGCCTTCTCCGCCAGCGGCCGGGACCGCAGCGCGGTGGCCGCCACCGAGGCCCGCTTGGCCAGCAGCGCCCCGAGGTCCAGCTCCGCCTTCCGACCGCCCTGCATGCCGATCACCACCAGCCGCCCGCCGGTGGCCAGCGCCGCCACGTTCCGGGCCAGGTAGGCCGCGCCCATGATGTCGAGGATGACGTCCGCGCCCCGGCCGTCGGTGACCCGCCGCACCTGCTCGACGAAGTCCTCCTCCTGATAATCGATCGTGTGCGCGGCACCCAGCTCGCGCAGCCGCGCGTGCTTCGCCGACCGCGCGGTCACCACCACCGTCGCGCCGAGCGCCGCGCCGAGTTGGACGGCGAACGTGCCGATCCCGCTCCCCCCGCCGTGCACCAGCAGGGTCTCGCCGCCGCGCAGCCCGGCGAGCTGCACCACGTTCGACCAGACCGTGCAGGCCACCTCCGGCAGCGCCGCCGCGTCGACCGGGTCGACGCCGTCGGGCACCGGCAGCAACTGCCCGGCGGGCACCGCCACCCGCTCCGCGTACCCGCCGCCGGCCAGCAGCGCGCAGACCTCCTGGCCGACCGCCCAGCCGGCCACGTCGGGCCCGACCGCGGCGATCACCCCCGAGCACTCCAACCCCGGGTACGCGGACGCGCCCGGCGGGGGCGGGTAGTTGCCCTGCCGTTGCAGCAGGTCGGCCCGGTTCACCGCGCTGGCCCGCACCTGCACGACGACCTCGCCGGGGCCGGGCTCCGGGTCGGGCACCTCCGCCCAGACGAGTGCGTCGGGTCCTCCGGGCGTGGGGATCGTGATGGCGCGCATGACCCAGTCTTACCCGATCCGGGCCGTTCTCTACGCCAGGGCTCCCGTCGGCCGCTGTGGTAGCCGGCCGGCACCGCCGCCGCCGCCGCCGCGGCGGCGGTGCCGGCGGCGCGATGTGCGGCATAAGGCGGCTTCCCGCCTCGGGGAAACCACCATGTACCGCATACAAAGTCGATCGAGGCGCCGGCCCGGGTTCCGGCCGTGGCGTGGCCGGCCGTCCCGGCTGCGGTCTGTCCGGTACGTCCCCGAGTGGGTGGGAGGGCGGCCCGGTCGGTTGCCGACTTCTGGCAGACTAGGCAGCGGTCGCGCCCGGTGGGTGCGTCCTGGAGGGTTCGCCTAGTGGCCGATGGCGCTGGTCTTGAAAACCGGTAAGGCAGCGATGTCTTCGTGGGTTCGAATCCCACACCCTCCGCTCTCTGGACAGCAGAAACGGCCCCTGACCAGTGCGGACGCCAGTCAGGGGTCTCGGCGTCGTCAGGTGCGCCGCGCGACGTGGCGAGCAGCGCGAGCGTGGCCGTGGCGAGCGCGTCGGCAATGCTCTTGCGCTGCGTCGCGGCGGCACGTGGCCATTTCATGTCCACGAACGCGACAGCGAGGCCATACCAGTTCCGGGTGTTTAGTTTCCGGGCCATCGGCTCCGGTAGCCCCCAGTCACGCAATCGTTGAACGGGTGCCAATCGAAACCGTCACTCGGTCGATCCTGTTGACCGATGGAGCGGCAAGGCTTATGTGGATGTTCAACGACGTTAGCTGGAGGGAAATTGACCTGCTTGAGAAGCAAGGGCCAAGCGAAGCACTTCGGCGCGTACGTCAGTTCGAAGAGTCCGACCCGGTCGCGCTCCGGTGGCCGCAACATGAAGAGCGATGACGCCACTCTCGTATACGTCGCAGGCCCTCGATAGGGGGCTACCGAGCCCCGCGCCCTGCAGTCTCCGGCATCACCGGAGTAAGCAAGACTGGCGAGCCATCCCGTCAACTCGCTAGCCCTGTCCCATCCGACATGGGTGGGGTAGGAGTTGACGGGATGGCGAGAAATGCTTTACTGCAATTCCCTGTCTTCTACGTCGCCGCCGCCTTTTCGCTCATTTCTGGACTTGCGATTAACGGTCGCGGCGGTTAGTGCGATCCAGGAGAAGCCCACAACAACCTGGATAAAGAACTCTCGTGCTAACTCGGAGATCAAGGCTACGACCACTCAGGCTCCTTGGTTGGATTACCGGTGCCTCAAGTGTCGAGTGCGTTGAGAGTGATCTGTCAAAGGCAAACGAATTCGCCAGGGCTGTTGACGCTTTCATGTCAGCGCTTAACGGCGTCTGACGAATCTTGACAGTCTTCTGTTTTAGGTCTTTGTTCGTGCACGCGAGGGCTCGTTACTCGTCACTTCCGCTGGATAGGCAGCCCTCATCGTGCATCCACTCAGCCAGCAGTGTGCCGACCGCGGCACCGCAGTCGATGAGTTCCGCGAGCTGCTGGTCAGTAGCCCCGGTGCCTAGGGGTATCTGCATTTCGCCGTAGATGTGGATCCGGTTTTCATCGTCAGGATCTCCCACGTATGCCTTCATGAACCGGCGTGTGTGATTCCACTCATTGACGGCTAGCCGTGCCCGGGCTGATTCTGCTATTGGCAGGGTGGTATTAATCTGCGCCCGCATCATAAGAATCTCTTCGGTGGGCCCTTCGACGGCGAAAAGCATTCTATGGCGAAGCCACAGCGCAAGAACGGACTCCTCGTCCTCCTCTTGGTACCCAACTCCGAGGTCGTCAAGTGTGGTTTGGATGCGGTCGATGGTAATTCTAGGAAGATCGGCCAGGGAGGGAATTTCTAGCTGGCGGGCTTTGGGTGTCTCTGTATTAATGCTAGAAGGGATGGATTCGGAGGGGGGTGGATTGTGTGACTCCTGGAAGTCTAATGCCGCTATCCAGAGTTGTTTGAAATGGTCTACATCTCCCCCTAGCTCTTCAACAATTAGCTCAAGTGGGGGCCATCGAGGAATCTTCGGCCCGCGCATCGCCGAATGCACTGTCGCGTAGCTGTATTTGATCTTATCGCCGATCGTCCGCATTGACGGTTCGCCGGCAGTTCGATGTAGTCGCTTTAGTTCCTCAAACAGCTTTAGAATCGGCCCATCTGGCATGCTTCTTAACGTAATTCCGGGCAATGGACCATCTTTCGCTGACTCGACGATCGGTGGGCGGGTTGACAATCTTGGCGGAATCCGCGCCAGCGAAACGGGGGATGGTGCGGATCACCAGGTACCATACCGATGAGCAGCGAGACTGAGAACAATTCGTCAGATTTGAGACGATGGAACCTGGGTGATTTGCCCAGTCTGAGCTTGAGTCGTGATACGCGACCTTGCGCCAGATGACCGAGCGTGCCGACCGAGCTGCCGGCCCACCGCATCGCGGCCGGGTGCTGACCTGACGGGCGGGGCGGCCGGGCTCAGCCTGAGCGTCCTGCGTGTCGACTGCGTATCGTGCGGCCAGCAGTCGCTCGCATAGCGGCAGGCCAAGGGCGAGTGCTGCGCGGTCTTGAAAACCGGTAAGGCAGTGATGTCTTCGTGGGTTCGACTCCCACACCCTCCGCTCGCCCACGGCTGCTGCGGCGGCTGTCGATCTGCCCGGGGGTTGCCCAGGGCTGCTGCGGGCCGGCCGACGTGGATGCGGGTCCGGGGATCAACCGGGCCTCGCTGAGCTCGTGGTACGTGGCACCTTCGCCCGTCGACACATCCACGCAGCGCGCAACGTAGTCACACCGTCTCAGTCTTGAGTCGACCGTTCAGGTATGGCTGGGACGGTCGCTGGAAGCATGCACCGGAGACGCGGGACTCGACGGTGCGTACGTGCCGGAAACCCTGCCGGCGGTAGTAGTTGTGCAGCCGTGGATTAGTTGTCCAGGCGTCCAGCCGCAGCCATGTCAGCCCCGCCTCGTACGCCCGGCCGCCGGCCCAGTCCAGCAACTCGCTGCCGAGGTTCCCGCCGGCACGGGCGAGTGGAATCATCATCTTCGCCGCATACAGCGCGTCGGCCGGGTCGTCCTCCGGGTACCACAGCGCCTCGGGATCGCGGTCCGGCTTCCACAGGCCGTCGACGTCCACGTACGCCGTCAGGGTGATGGTGGCGGCCGGCTCGTCACCGTCCCACACCAGCCACGTCTGCCCCGCCGAGACTGACGACGCCACGGCGGAGCGGGGCAACGGGATGGACCACTGCTCTTCGCCCTTGGCCGCGAGCCATGCCACGCGCTCGCGCCGCCAACTCATGATGGTGTCGACATCCGCCAGCCGCGCAGGTGTGATGATCATTTGGATGATTCCTCCGGACGGAACCGGGCGATCAGCCGCACGTCCCCCTGCACGGCGACGATCTGGTTCCGATCGCCCGCGAACACGTTGAAGGACACCCGGACCGGGCGCTGTTCGGTGTAGCCGGTGCGGATATGCAGCAGAATCGTCGTGCCCGGTTGCAGCCCGAGCAGGCTGGTCTCCTCGGGTGTCGGCATACGGGAGACGTACTCGTCGTAGTAGGCCGTTTGTTGGTGGCCCCGTTCGGCCAAGAGCCTGGTGGTCCCCTGCGGGATGTCCTTCGGCGACAGCAACTCGCGGACATCCTCCGCGAGGTCCATCGGGTAGTAGCTGTCCTGCAATGAGGATGGCTGACCGTTGACGTACCGGATGCAGCGCCGCAACACGGCCGCCGAGTCGGGCTCGACGTGGAGGCGTTCGGCGAGGTCAGGCGTCAGCGCCTGGATCGTCAAGGAGAACTTCTGTGTAGCTTCGTAGCCCTGCGTCACGACTTCCGACCGCCACTCGTCCGTCTCGGCCATCGGCTCGGCAGGCATCTCGGCCCGGTGAGCGTGGAACGTCAGCGTGATCTTCCTTCGAACGATCACGCCGCCACCGCGCCCAGGCATCCGTTGTACCAACCCCTCGTGCACCAGCTGAGCAGTGGCGTCGCGGACCGTGTTGCGGGAAACGCCGTAGTGCTCCTGTAGCTGGGGCTCGGTCGGCAGCCGGTCGCCCTCACGCAACGCTCCTGACACGATCTGGCCTCGAAGCTCGCTTGCGATCTGGCGGTACTTCGGCTGCTTCACATGCCGCCCCTTCCGATGTCGTACCAACCAATCTATCGCCACCGTCTTGACGAGCCACGGTCCGACTGTAAAGGTAGGTACCAATCCAACGTTACCCATCGGAGTCCTTCAACTACGGGAGCAGCGGCATGGACGACTCGGCTGGCGAGCTGGCACGCGACATTGAGGTGGTCAACCGCGCTCTTGAGTCAAGCCGCGTTCACCTAGCCGCGCTCGCGCGGGCGAAGGACGCGCTCGAGCTGCGCCGGCCGACCAACTCCCCGCTGCTCACGCTCGTCGAGCAGGCCGAAGAGGCGGCGGCCCGGGTGACGAAGTACTTGCGGGCGAACTCTCGCCCGCTGAACCACTCACTTCCCCGTCTTCCGTCAGCCGAAGGTGAGAGTGCTCGTGATGTCTGAAGTCGTGTCGGCCGTGTTCGGTGGGCTGGTGCCGGGGTTCCTGCTCGGGCTGCTCGCCTTCCGGGTCAAGTCCCGATGGTGCCCGCGCTGCGGCGCCTCCACCCACCCCATCCCGCCCCCCACGGAGCTGGACCGATGACCAAGCCCGAACCACGCACCGACACCGACACCCCGATCGGCCGCCGGGTGGCGGAGCTGCGCGTCAGCCGGGGCATGAGCCAGCAGGTCTTCGCCGACCGGGTCGGCAGGTCCAAGAGCTGGGTCGACAAGGTCGAACGCGGCGTTCGTACCCTCGATCGCCTCTCGGTGATCAAGACGGTCGCCGCGGCCCTCGGCGTCACCCCCGCCATCCTGATCTCCGGCAAGGCCCCGCAGGGGCCGCAGGCCGCCGCCGACACCCGCAAAGCCATCGAACGCGTCCGCGAAGCCCTCGCCCGCTACGACGCCCCCCGACCCGGCACCAACACCCGACCGACGCCGTCGGCGCGGCAGCGTGACGACCAGGTCGGGTACGCGTGGACGGCGTACCGCAACGGCCACCACGCCCAGGTCCTGAGGATGCTGCCCGACCTGCTCGGCGACGCCCACCTCGCCGGCCGCCCCGACGACCCCGCCGCCGCCGACACCCCCCTACGCCTCTACCGCCTCACCGCACAGGTGCTGGTCAAACTCGGCGAAGCCCACCTCGCCTGGCTCGCCGCCGACCGCGCCATGACCGCCGCCGCCGACGACCCACGCCGCGCCGCCCTCGCCACCGTCTCCCTCACCCAAGCACTACGCGCCCTACGCCGAGGCCACCTCGCCCGCACCGCCGCCGTCACCGCCACAACCCGCCTCCACCGCACACCCGCACGCGCCTTCCTCCCCGAGGAACCCGCCCTCACCGGAACCCTCCTCCTTGAGGCCGCCCTCGCCGCCGCAGCCTGCGGCGAAGCCCCCGCCGCCACCGCACTCACCGACCAAGCCGCCCACCTCGCCACCGCACACGGCCACCGCCACCACGGCGACCACGACGGCATCGACTTCGGCCCCACCACCGTCGACCTCGCCCGCGCCCTCACCGCCATGCGCCTCGGCGACCACCAACACGCCATCACCATCCACCAGTACGCCACCAGTCAGGACGCCTGGCGCACCCTCCCCGCCGAACACCGCGCCGCCCACCTCATCGACATCACCCGCGCCCACCTCGACCACGGCGACCACCACACCGCCGGCCAAGCCCTCATCACCGCCGACACCATCGCCCCCAACGAAACCCGCACCCGCCCCGCCGCCCGCGCCGCCCTGACCGCCGTCCTCCACGCCGGACCCGTCACCGCCGACGTCGCCCGCCTCGCCGCCACCATCGGCCTGACGCGGAAATGATCACGGCGCCGACCGAGCCTGGGCCGGCAGCCCGCCGGGTCGGCGCGGTCAGCAGCGGAAGTAGGTGCCGCAGAGCGGCGGGGCGTCGACGCGGCAGACCTTCCAACCGTCGCCGGTGAGGCCACCCTCCTCCTTAGCGGTGAACCGCCACGCGTGGGCGTCGCCGCCGGGGAAGGAGACTCCTCCGGTCGCCGGGTCGATCGTGGTGGTGCGCAGGCTCACCAGCACGGTGAGCGTGCCCTCCTCCGAGCCGATCGACTGCCAGCCGGAGGTCTCGACCCGGAGGCCGAAGGTCGCCTGCTGATCGACCTGTTTGCGCAGGTCCCGCGCCTGCCGGAACAGCTCGTCCCGGTTGTCTGCGCAGAGGCACTGGTTGATCTTGGCGCTGTCGCCGGACTCGAAGACGGCCGCGAGGTAGGACTGGGCCGCCGCCGTCGGCGTCTGCTCGCCGCGCCCCGCCTCGAACGCCCGCACCACCGCCTGCCGGGCCGGCGCGCCGATGCAGGCCACCGCGAAGGCGACGGCGGCGACGGCCACGGCGCGGGAACGCCACCGCCGTACGGGGGGAGTGGTCGTGGTCACGACGTGAGGCTACTGGCCGATCATGGCCGACGATGCGCCGCGCCGGGGGTCGGTCGGCTGGGTCGGTTGGCGGGGTCGATTGGCGGGGCGGGGCGGGGTGAGCGGCGTGGCGGGGTAAGAAGGTGCGCAGGAAATCAGCGCTTACCGGAAGGACCGTCCCGATGTCCCTGGAACGACCGATCGCCCCGGACCCGTACGAGCTGCTGCCGACCGTGGCGTCGTTCACCCTGACCAGCGACGACGTGCACAACGGCGAGCCGATGGACGCCCGGCACGCCCACGGCAGCGTCGGCGGCGGGAACGTCTCGCCGCAGCTCGCCTGGTCGGGCTTCCCGGCCGAGACGAAGAGCTTCGTGGTGACCTGCTTCGACCCGGACGCCCCGACCGGCAGCGGCTTCTGGCACTGGGTGCTGGTGGGCCTGCCCGCCTCGGTGACCGAGCTGCCCCGGGGCGTTGACGAGGCCGCGCTGGGCGGGGCGTTCAGCATCCGCAACGACTACGGCGAGGCCGGGTTCGGCGGCGCCGCGCCGCCGCCCGGCGACCGCCCGCACCGGTACGTCTTCGCGGTGCACGCCGTCGACGTGGAGCGCCTCGACGTCGGCCCGGACGCCACCCCGGCGTACGTCGGGTTCAACCTGGCGTTCCACACCCTGGCCCGCGCGGTCATCCGCCCGACCTACCAGGTCACGCAGTGACCCGGCCGGTGCGCTAGGAGCGAGGCCCCCTGCGCCGCCGCGAAGAGCGTGGCCAGGGGGCCTTTGGGCACCTCGGTGCGCGAGGTGCCTCAACCTCGGTGAGCGGGGGAGCCTCAGGAGGGGACGCGGGCGACGGCGAAGACGGACTGGCCGAACGGGGGACGCACCTTCTGCTCGGCGGCCTTGGTCACGGGGAGCACCAGGCTGTCGTAGACCTTCACCATCGGGCCCTCCTTCGGCATCAGCCGGAAGACCTTGGTCGCCATGAAGTAGCCGAGCAGGCCGAGCGCGTTGGCGTAGTGGATCGTCTCCACGGTCAGGCCGGCCTCGGTCATCGCGGCGGCCAGCGTCTTCTTCGTGTACCGCCGGACGTGGCCGGTGGCGATGTCCGCCGGGCCCATCGCGAACTGGAACGCCGGCACGATGATGACGATGTTGCCGCCGGGCCGGACCAGGTCGCGCATGCTGCGCAGCGCGCCCACGTGGTCGTCGATGTGCTCCAGCACGTTGTACGACACGGCGGCGC
Source organism: Micromonospora sp. DT233 (assembly GCF_049841815.1). Lineage (NCBI taxonomy): Bacteria > Bacillati > Actinomycetota > Actinomycetes > Micromonosporales > Micromonosporaceae > Micromonospora > Micromonospora sp. DT233. The sequence continues at coordinate 164,136 of NZ_JBNCLB010000006.1, forward strand.
TGTAGTCGCCGCGCTCGTGGTGCGGCAGCAGCATCTGCCGGACCTCGATGTTGGGCACCTCGGAGAGGCGGTCCTTGAGCGAGACCAGCCGCTCCGGGTCGGCCTCGGTGGCGGTGAAGCGGGGGAAGTGCTCCGCCCACGCCAGGGCGTAGTCGCCCAGCCCGCTGCCGATCTCGATCGGGTTGTCACCGAGGTGCGGGATGGCCAACTCGACGAACCACGTGCGGTGGTTCACCGCAGTCGCGAGGCCTTCGAGCACCTCGGACTGCACGCGCTGATCCCCAGTGATATCTGCCATGCGTCGATTCCTCACGGTGTGACTCGACCTGCCCCGGGACCGACAGAGTGAACCATCCGAAGCGGGCGGCGGGAAAATCGGGGCACCGCGATGGCCGAATTGCGGTCGGGGGTGGGCACGAGATCGGCGGTCGGCGAACCCGGCACATAGTACGCAGTCCACCGAAACATGTCACGCCAGCGCCTTATCCTGACTACTCTATGAATTGTCATGACTACTCCTCAATCGGGCGACCCCGGTGGTGCGGCCGGCGGCGGCGGGGCCGACCCGGCGGCCTCCGGCGGGCCCGACGGGCGGCCGACCGGCGGCGCGGCGCGGCTGCGGGCATGGTCACGGGGATGGTCGCGGGGGCCGTCGCGGGGGCGGTGGATCGACGTCGCCGCCGTGCTCAGCTTCGCGCTGCTGGCCTTCTGGGTGACGCTGCGTCTCTGGGTGAACCCCGCGCACGGCGTTCGGGACAACCGGTCGGATCAAGCGCTCTTCGAGTGGATGCTGGCGCACGGCGCACGGGTGTTGACCGATTTCGCATATCCGTTCGGCTCGGACCGGATGAACGTGCCGGAGAGCGTCAACCTGATGGCGAATACATCCGTATTGTCCATTTCATTGCCAATGACGCCGGTCACGTTGCTCTTCGGCCCCCGTATCGCGTTCCTGGTGTTTCTCACCGGCGGCCTGATCGCCACGGCGACGGCCTGGTACTTCGTCCTCTCCCGGGTGCTGATCGGCGCCCGGGGGCCGGCCTGGCTCGGGGCCGGGGTCTGCGCCTTCGCCCCGGCGATGATCTCGCACGCCAACGCCCACCCCAACATCGTCAGCCAGTTCGTGGTGCCGCTGATCGTCTGGCGCACCCTGCGGCTGCCCGACGGCGGCCGGTGGCTGCGCAACGGGCTGCTGCTCGGGCTGGTGATCGTCTGGCAGGCGTTCATCAACCTGGAGATCCTGCTGATGACCGCGATCGGGCTCGGGGTGGTGGTCGGCGCGCTCGCCCTGGGCCGGCCCGACGTGCGCCGCCAGGCCCGGCCGTTCCTCGCCGGCCTCGCGGTCGCCGCGGTCCTCGCCGGGGCCCTGCTGGCGTACCCGATCTACGTGCAGTTCTTCGGCCCCGGCGCGTACCAGGGGCTGTCGGAACTGATCCGCGGCTACCGCACGGACCTGGCGGCGTTCACCGAGTTCGGGCGGGAGTCGATCGCCGGCGACGCGAAGACCAACGCGAAGCTGGTGAAGAACCCCACCGAGGAGAACGGCTTCTTCGGCTGGCCGCTGGTCGTGCTGGTGGGCGCGCTGCTGTGGTGGCTGCGGCGCAGCCCGGTGGCGCTCGGCCTGGGCGCGACCGGCCTGCTCTTCGCCGTCCTCTCGCTCGGCCGGGAGATCCAGGTCGAGGGGCGGGCCACCGGCATCCCCGGGCCCTGGGCGGCGCTGGAGGACCTGCCGATCCTGCACTCGGTGGTGCCGACCCGGTGGGCGCTGGCCACCGTCCCCGTGGTCGGGGTGCTGCTCGCGCTCGGCGCGGAGCGGTCCCGGCGGCTCGCCGCGGAGCACCCGGCCGCCCGCCCGCAGATCCGCTTCGCCACCGCCACCATGCTGGTCATGGCGCTGCTCCCGGCGTTCCCCACCCCGCTGCCCTCGACCCGGCTCGACCCCGTGCCCGCCTTCGTCACCTCCGGCGCGTGGCGGCCCTACGTGGCCGGCGGGCGCAGCGTGGTGACCCTGCCGCTGCCCGACACCGACTACGCCGACCCGCTGCGCTGGTCGGCGGTGACCGGGCTGGACCTGCCGCTGGCCCGGGGGTACTTCCTCGGGCCGGACACCCGCCCCGGCGCGCCCGAGGGGCGGATCGCCCTCTTCACCGCGCCGCCGCGCCCCACCAGCAGCTTCTTCGCCACGATCCGCCGCACCGGCGAGGTCCCGCCGGTCACCGGGCCAGTGCGCCGGTCGGCGCTGGAGGACCTGCGGTACTGGCGGGCCGGCGTGGTGGTGCTCGGGGCGCACGAGCACGCCGACGCGCTGCGCCGGGGCATGACCGCGCTGACCGGCATCCAACCGACGTACACGGGCGGGGCCTGGATCTGGGACGTCCGCCCGCTGACGGGCTGAGGCCACGCGCGGGCCGGGCGGGCGCGGGCACCGGCGCGCGGGCGGCGCGATGGCGGACGGGGCGTGGGTCGGACGGGGCGTGGGTCGGACGGGGCGTGGGTCAGTTGGGGCGGAGGCAGCAGCCCTGGCAGACCTTCGGCTTGGGCAGCGTGAAGGCCAGGCAGCAGGTGCGGCGCTGGACCATGGGCACGCCGGACCGGCCGGGCACCAACTCCACCAGGTCGGCCATGTCGAGGGCGTCGAGCAGCGGGTCGACGTGCGCGGCGGCGGGGCCGGGCAGCGTGCGGGCCGCCAGCAGCACCCCCTGCGCGATGCCCGAGGCGACCGAGCCGAGCAGCGTACGGGCGCCGACGCGGACCTCCGACTGGATGGCGGCGATCAGCGGGGCGAAGTGGGCGTCGAGCAGGGAGGCACGCAGCTCGGCCAGGAGCGCCGCCTCGTCGGCGACCACCCGGACCTCGGGGCGACCGGTGTGGGCGAGCGGGTCGCCGGGGAGCACGGCGATCGTGGTCGAGCGGCGCAGCCCGATGGTCACCAGCGGCCGGTGGTCCTCGAAGTGGACCAGCACGTCGGCCGGGTCGAGCAGCGGCACCCGGCGGGCCGCCACCCAGCCGAGCACGGCCGGCAGGGCCGCCCAGTAGCTGTACGCCTTCCAGGCCAGCGCGGCGCAGGCGTGCGGCGGGCCGCCCCAGCGCACGGAGGCGGCGGCCAGCAGGTCGGGCAGCAGGGTGCCGTCGACCAGGGCGGTGGCCGGGGTCCAGCGGTGGCGGTCGTCGGTCACCAGCAGCCCCGGCGCGAGGCCGGGCAGGTCGTCGGTGCCGAACATGGTGCGCAGGGTGGCGGTCACCGGGGCCAGCGGGGCGGCGGTCTCCCGCGTCGACATCACCGCAGTCACCTGATTCCCCTCTCGCCCGCACCCGCCCGACCCGCAACTAAGGCTAGCCTAACCTCTGCTCGGAGGTAGGGGAAGACGTCGATCGATCGGCCTGCGTGCACCCCGCCCCGCAGCGGGCCGAGCCGCCCGCCGGGACCTCGTCACCTGGGCGAACTACCCCGGTCAGGGCCGGGGAAACGCCGGACGGGTCAGCCGCGAAGCATCGACCCGCATGGGTGGATTGTCAAGGTGAATGTCGGCAAGGTGGCACTTCTGTGCGTACTCGCGCACCGAACGTGAAAATGGATACTTCCCTGCGCTGAGGAAGCTGATGACGACCTCCCCCATCGAGCGGGCCGCCGACCAGTTCGCGGCCGAACTCGCCCGGCAACGCACCGGGCGGGGGTTGTCCAAGAAGCAACTGGCGACGCTGATGGGCTTCGACCCGTCCTACGTCAGTCACGTCGAGGGGCGCCGGCACCGCCCCACCGAGGACTTCGCCCGCCGGGCCGAGGCCGTCCTGGAGGCCAGCGGCGCGATCTGGCAGCGCTTCCGGGAATACGACGAACTGCGCCACGGCCGCCCTACCGCCGCCCACCGGGAACACCCCGCCGCCGGCCAGTGGATGCCGCCGGGCACCGGGCTCATCGTGGAGCGCGAGGAGGCGACCCTCACCCACACCGACGCCGGCTACCGGTGCGTCATCCGCCGGGAGCTCTACAACGCCGGCACCGAGCCGGTCGCCCGCTACCTCGTCCGCGTCGCCGTGGACCGCTACCCCAACGACCCCGGCCGGTCCAACCTGCACCACCGGGAACACCCGCTGACCTTCGCCGAGCTGCAACTCCAGGCATACCGGTACGACGGCGGCGAACCCGAGCCGATGCACTGGCGGGCCAAGCACGACCGGGACGCGTTCAAGGAGATCTGGCTGCTCTTCGAGAACGACGAGGGCCGGTTCCCGCTCTACCCCGGCGACCGGGTCACCATCGAATACGCGTACCAGGTCGGCCGGGAGAAGTGGGGCCCCTGGTTCCAGCGGGCCGTACGCCTGCCCACCCGCCGCCTGGCGGTCCGGCTCGACCTGCCCACGGAGCTGGACCCCCAGGTCTGGGGGGTGGAGACCTCCCTCTCGGCGGAGGAGGGGCCGCTGCGCCGCCCGATCACCCGGCAGGAGCAGGACGGCCGGGCGATCTTCGACTGGTCCACCGACGACCCGCCGCTCAACGCCCGATACCGCTTGCAGTGGCGCTTTCGCAACCGGCCGCCGGAGACCGACCCAGGTGGCCCCGCCGGCGGCGTCCGGCTGCGGGCCAGCGAGCGGATGCGCGGGCTCGGCATCGTCCAGCGCGGCGAGGACCTGCTGCGCCGACCCAGCCGGCAGTTCGACCTGCCCGCCGACGAGGCCACCGCCCGCGAGGTGGTCGACCAGCTCTGCGCGGCCCTGCTCCACCTCGACGAGCTGCACCCCTTCAGCAAGGGCGTCGGCATCGCCGCCCCCCAACTCGGCGTGGCCTGGGCCGCCGCCGTGGTGCGCCCGCCCGACCGGACGGCCGACCCCGTGATCCTGCTCAACCCCCGGGTGGTCGACTCGTCCGCCGACACCGACGAGCAGTACGAGGGCTGCCTCTCCTTCTTCGACCACCGGGGCCTGGTGCCCCGCCCCCTGCGCATCGACGTCGAGCACGCCCGCTGGGACGGCAGCCGGATCATCACCTCGTTCGAGTTCGCCATGGCCCGCCTCGTGGCGCACGAGATCGACCACCTGGAGGGCCGGCTCTACGTCGACCGGATGACGCCCGGGGTGCCGCTGGTGCCGGTGGAGGAATACCGCGAGACCGGCAACCCCTGGCGATACTGAGCCGAAGGGGCGGTACTGAGCCGAAGGGCGAGGGCCGGGTCGCGACGCCGAAGGGCGAGGACCGGGTCGCGCGCCCCAGGGGGCGGGGGCACGCGACCCGGTCCTCTTTCGGGGGGAGGAAAGCTCGTGGGGTGCGGCGGCTACAGCGCACCGAAGGTGTCGTAGCGGATGTGCGGCGGCGGGACGTCGTCCTCGGCGAGCGCCCGCAGGGTGGCCCGCACCATCCGGGTCGAGCCCGAGACGAAGCAGTCGTGGGTGGTCCACGGGCCGTACCGGGTGATCACCTCCGAGATGTCGCCCCGCTCCCCGTCGAAGTCCGGGTCCTCGCTGCACGCCGGGGTCACCGAGAGCCACGGGTACGCGGCCACCAGCTCCCGGAGCCCGTCCAGCGCGTACAGGTCGTCGGCGTGCCGGGCGCCGTAGAAGACGTGCACCCAGCGGGTCTCGTTGCAGCCGGTCAGCTCCTCGACCAGCGCCTTGATCGGGGCCAGCCCCACCCCGCCGGCGACGCAGAGCACGTCGCGCTCCGAGGAGCGGTCCAGCGTCATCGACCCCATCGGGGCGGCGATCCGGAGCAGGTCACCCGGTTTGGTGCGGCGCACCAGCGCCCCGGAGACCCAACCCGCCCCCGGCGGCGTGCGGACGTGGAACTCCAGCACGTTGTCGTCGTTCGGGGCGTTCGCCACCGAGTACGTCCGCCAGACCCGGGGCAGGTGCCGGGGCACCTCGATGCTGACGTACTGGCCGGCCCGCCAGGGCAACGGATGCTGCAGGGCGCGGGCGGTCAGCACCGCGGTCTCCGGGCCGCGCCGCTCGTGGGTCAGCACCTCGGCGTGCCAGAACGGCGGGTTGGCGTCCGCCGCCGCCCCGGCCAGCATCGTCGCCGAGATCGCCGCGTACGCGTCCCGCCACGCCTGGTCGTACTCCAGGTTCCAGCCGTCCCCGGCGGTGCTGCGCAGCGCGTCCAGCAGGGCGACGCCCATGGTCTCGTAGTGCGCCGACTCGACGTGGTACTTGCGGTGGTCCCGGCCGAGGGAGCGCAGGTACTCGTCGAAGCTCTCCGGGTCGTCGACCACCTGCGTCGCCGTGACGATCGCGTCCAGGATGCGGTCGCCCTGGCCGGTCATCTCCGCCGGGAAGAGCCGGCGCAACGCGGGATCGAGGAGGAAGAGTCGGGCGTAGAAGTGGCCGCTCAACCGAATCCGGTCCTCCTCGACCAGGGTCCAGCTCTCCTTCAACAGCCGCGCGACGTTCTGCAAGGCGCTTCTCCTCCTGACGGCGGATCGGGCCCCCATAGAATGTCCACGGAGCGTGCACACTGGTCGCACAGAATGTGCGATCGGCTCATACCGTTCTTTCCGCGACCCTTCCGACACCTCTCCACTCGGTGCGGGCGTCCGGGGGCGGATCGGGCAGAGTGGTGCGGTGACCGTTGAGCCCGCCCGCCCGCTGTCCCGCCGGGTCCTCGGCATCGAGACGCTGCTGGTGCTCGGGCTCTCGCTCGGCCGCTCGGCGGTCTACGCGCTCGTGTCGATCATCGCGAAGCTGACCGCCGACGGGCCGCTGTCCCGGCAGACCGCCGCGCTGAACACCTCCCAGTCGGCCCGCCCCTGGCTCGACCTGACGTACCAACTGCTCGGCATCGTCTTCGCGCTGCTACCCGTGCTGCTGGCCCTGCACCTGCTGGCGCGCGACCCCGGCGACCCCGCCCGTACCCTCGGGTTGGACCTGCGCCGGCCCGGCTCCGACCTGGCCCGGGGCGCGGGCCTCGCCGCGCTCATCGGCCTGCCCGGCCTCGCGCTGTTCTGGGTCGCCGCGCAGCTCGGCCTCAACGCCACCCTGGTCCCGGCCGGCCTGCCGGAGCTCTGGTGGGCGGTCCCGGTGCTGATCCTCGCCGCCGTGCAGAACGCGGTGCTGGAGGAGGTGATCGTGGTCGGCTACCTGGTCACCCGGCTGCGCCAGCTGCACTGGCGGCTCGGCGCGGTGATCGCGGCCAGCGCCCTGCTACGCGGGTCGTACCACCTCTACCAGGGCTTCGGCGCGTTCCTCGGCAACGCCGTGATGGGCGTCGTGTTCAGCCTCTGGTACCTGCGCACCAAGCGGGTGCTGCCGTTGATCATCGCGCACACCCTGCTCGACGTGGTCGCCTTCGTCGGGTACGCCCTGCTGCCGAGATCATGGTTCGACTGGCTCTGACCTCGGGTGCGGGGTTGTCGGCTGGGCCCGGCGTTTTGTCCGGGTTGCCGGCTGGGCCGGCGTCGTGTGCGGCACATTGGCCCTTCCCCTCGCCTCCAGACCGCAAGATGCCGCATGTTGAGTGGATCAAGCCCTCGTTTCGGGGTCAGCGGGCGCGCGGCGGGCGGTAGGCGGTGATTGCACGGGCGGCCAGCCGTTCGGCGGCGGCGGAGCCGCTCGCGGCGGCGGCCAGCACCGCCGCGCCCGGCAGCAGCCGGGAGGCCACCCGCAGCCCCACCCAGCCGCCGGCCTGCGCGGCCAGCGGGGCGGCCAACCGCCAGACCGCCTCCGCCGCCCGGGGCCACGCCGGCTCGGTCTGCCCCGTCGGGTCGGCCGGCCGGGCCGGGTGGGCTTGCGCTGTCGGGTCGGTCTGCGCTGTCGGGTCGGTCTGCTCCGTCGGGCCGGCCTGCGCTGTCGGGTCGGTCTGCGCTGTCGGGTCGGTCTGCGCTGTCGGGTCGGCCGGGCCGGCCGGCTTGGTCGGGCCGGTCGCCGCCCGCGCCGCGTCCAGCGCCACCCGCGCCGACTCCGCGTCCGGGTGCACCCGGGTCAGCACCAGCAGCTCCACCGCCCGCTCCGGGTCGGCCGGGTCCCGGTCGTACGCCGCCGCCAGGTGCAGCACCAGCCCGGCCTGCGCCCAGAGCACCGCCGCCAGCTCCGCGACCGGCGCGAAGAGGCCGGCGAGCGCGGCGGTCGCCCCGCCCGCCCCGGCCAGCCGGACGAACCGCCGGGTCGCCAACCGGGCCAGCCCGTCCGGCGTCGCGCCGGGGTAGGCGGCCCGGTGCCACTCGGCCCACTCGTGGGCGCGCGGGCCGAGCTCCCGCACCGCCGCTAGGGCCAGCAGCTCGGGCGCGAAGCCCGGGTGGTCGAGCACCCGCCGGGCCGTGGCACGCAGATCACCTGCGGGGGTACGGGTGGAGAGCGCCGACTCCGGCGTACCCGGCCCGGTGTCGGCCTGCGGGCCGACGGCCGGCTGCACGGGGGCGGCGATTGTCTCCGGGGAAGCTGGCGGGGCCGGGGAAGTCGATGGGGTCGGGGTGGTGGTCGTCTCCGGTGTAGTCGGCGGGGCCGGGGCGGCGGTCTTCCTCCGGGTGGGGGTCGCCTTCTTCGCCGCAGGGGCATCGGCGGGGCTCTTCTTCGCCGCAGCGGCTCTCCTGGTCGGCGTCGCCTTCGGGGTCTCCTCCGCCGGGGTGGTCCGCGCTGCCGCCGGCGGCCGGGTCGTCTTCCGGACGGTGGTCTTGCGGGGCGGTCGGGGGGCCTCGTCGGTGGCGCTGTGTGACTGGTCACCCTCGTGACCCGTGGCTGTGGCCGGCTGATCCGGCTGACCCGGTTCGGCCGGCTGACTCGGTTCGGCCGGCTGACTCGGTTCGGCCGGCTGACTCGGCTCGGCCGGCTGACTCGGCTCGGCCGGGGCGGCGAAGGCCGGGACCGACCGATCCGGCGCGGGCCTCGGTGCCGGCAGCGGGGGTGCCGGCCGTTCGGGGTCCGGTGGCTGGAAGAGCACCGTGGGAGCGGCCTTGGCCCGGCGCGCCCGGGGCTTCGGGGCGGCCGGGGTCGTGTCCTCGGCCGAAGCCGGGGCGGGGTCGACCGGCGTCGGTGGCGTGAAGGCCGCGCGCGGGGAACGGCGTCGACGCGTGCTCTCACCAGGGGCGGGACGGGGCGGGTCGCTCGGCGGCTGCTCCTCCATGTCGATGGAGCGTAGCCCTGATTCCGGCGCCGCACAGGGGGGAAACCGCCCGGCTGTGACGTGTCGTCACCCCCGCCCCCGACGAGGGTCCGGGCGGCGACGGGCCGCCCGGGTAGTCGCTTTGCCCCGGACGGGTACGGGCCTGTATTGTCGGGCGCGGTGGTCTACGGGTCACCAGGGAGACTTCGCCTAGTCTGGTCTATGGCGCCGCACTGCTAATGCGGTTGGGGTCTTAAAGCCCCTCCCGGGTTCGAATCCCGGAGTCTCCGCGCGAAAGCCGGGTGTGTAGACTGGCTGAGCAGCAAGCGCCCGTAGCTCAACGGATAGAGCATCTGACTACGGATCAGAAGGTTAGGGGTTCGAATCCCTTCGGGCGCACAGCAGATCAAGGGCCGGTTTCCTGTCAGGGGAGACCGGCCTTGATCCTTTTGACCCCACGGCTCACCCCTACGCCTACGCGTCGAAGAGGAAACCGAGCCGGTCCTCCGCATCTGCCCGCCCCGCGTCAGTCGGATGGGGGGAAACCACCAGGCGGAGTCGGGTGGTTTCCGGCTTCTGAGCGGCAACGGCGTTACCTAGCGTCGATGCCGTGATTGAACTACGTAGTTTGACCAAACGCTACGGGGGCCGGGTCGCCGTGGACGGGCTCAGCGTCCGGGTCCAGCCGGGGGTGGTGACCGGCTTCCTGGGCCCGAACGGTTCCGGCAAGTCGACGACGATGCGGATGATCCTTGGTCTGGATGCTCCGGACCACGGCGAGGCACTGATCGGCGGCGTCCGGTACGCGGACCTGAACTGGCCGTTGAAGTCGGTCGGTGCGCTCCTCGACGCCGGGGCGTTCCATCCCGGCCGCAGCGGCCACGCGCACCTGACCGCGCTGGCCGCGAGCAACGACATACCCCGTTCCCGGGTCGCGCAGGTGCTGCGGGTCGTCGGTCTGTCCGAGGCGGCGGAGCGGCGCGCCGGTACGTACTCGCTGGGCATGCGCCAGCGGCTCGGCGTCGCGGTGGCGCTGCTCGGCGACCCGGGTGTCCTCCTGCTCGACGAGCCGGTCAACGGGCTGGACCCGGAGGGCATCCGCTGGATCCGGGACCTGCTGCGGGGGCTCGCCGCGGAAGGCCGGACGGTGTTCGTGTCCAGCCACCTGATCACCGAGATGGCGCTGACCGCGGACCGGCTCGTGGTCGTCGGCCGGGGTCGGCTGCTGGCCGAGACCACCGTCGCCGAGCTCGCGGCCGGCCACGACAACCTGGAGGACGCGTTCTTCCGGGTCACCTCACAGGCCACCGACTACCGCGGAACGGAAGTGTCATGAACGGCTACGGATTCCGGCAGGTGGCCCGGATGGAGTGGATCAAGCTGCGCAGCGTCCGGTCGACGTGGTGGCTGGCGGCCGTGACGGTGGTCGCGATGGGGGCGACCGGGGTCGGGGTGGGAGTGGGCTACCGGTCGCACACCCCGGTCGCCACCGCCGCCCAGATCCTGAACAACAGCCTCAGCGGGGCCATCCTGGCCCAACTCCTCCTCGGGGCCCTGGGCGCGCTGGTGGTGACCGGCGAATACGGCACCGGGATGATCCGCTCGACGTTCGCCGCCGTACCGCGGCGTCGGACCGTCCTGGCCGCGAAGGCCGCGGTGTGCGCCGGCGCGGCTCTCGCCGTCGGCCTGGCCGGGAGCCTCGCCGGCTATCTGGGTGGGCAGCTCGCCATCCGTGGCACCGCGATTCCCGCCGCTTCCCTCGGTGACCCGGCGAACCTGCGCGCGATCCTGCTGACCGGTGTCTATCTGGCCACCACCGCGCTGATCGGGGTCGGTGTCGGGGCGGTCGTGCGGCACTCCGGCGCGGCGATCGGCACCCTGTTCGGACTGATCTTCGTCCCGATGATCGTGGTCGGCCTCTTCGGCGAGAGCGGCATCGCGGTCGGCCGATTCGTACCGCTGCTGATGCTGATCAACTCGATCGCGGTCACCTCGCCCATGACGGGACTGTTCTCCGGCTGGATCAGCGCGTTGGTGATGTGCGGGTACGCGGCGGTGGCGATCCTCTGCGGCGCCGCTCTGCTCCGCCACCGTGACGCGTGACCGACCACAATGGGTTGATGATCGCGCTGCGTGCTCCGTTCACCACGCTGGCCCTGAGGCGGGCCGTGTTCTGCGTGGCCGGCGTGGGCAGCGCGGTCGCCGTTTTGGCCGTACCGGCAGTCGTTCCGGGCCTGGGCGTCCTCTACCTCCGGCTGACCGGTGCCATGTCCCGGGAGCCGGCACCGGCCGTCGCGCCGGTGTTCCTGGTGCTGTTTCCGCTCACCGTCGCACTCCTGGTCGTACTGGCCGCACCCATCGGACGGGCGATGGGAGCAGTGCACCGCCGGCTGGCGTACCGGCTGCTCGGCGTGTACGTGGACGCCCCGCCACCCCGGCCCTCGCGGCGGCTCGGCGCGCTGGTCGCCGATGGGCCGGGCTGGCGGGCCGTCGGGTACGGCCTGCTGAAGGTGCCACTGGCCGTCCCTCAGGGTTACGGCGTGTTCTGCTACGTGTTCGGTCCGGTCAACCTCAGCTACCCGCTGTGGTGGCCGCTGTTCCGCAACCACCCACCCGGCACGCGCCTCGGGCCGGTGTGGGGCCTGACCCCGTTCGGCCCCATCGGCGCGCGGACGTTCGCCGGCACGTTCCTCATCGCCGCGGCCGGTCTCGCCATGCTGCTGGTGGCGCCGTGGTTGATGCGGGCCGGCACGACACTGGACGTGGCCGCGATGCGGAGGCTGCTCGGCCCGCGCCGGCTCGCCGAGCGGGTACGCGAACTACAGGTCAGCCGGGCCCGCGCGATCGACGACGCGGCCACGATGATGCGCCGGCTGGAACGGGACCTGCACGACGGCGCGCAGATCCGGCTGGCCACGCTGGCCATGAACCTCGGCATGGCGACCGAGAAGCTCGGCACCGACGGCCCACCGTCCGACCTCGCGCAGGCCCGCGAGCTCGTCGCGCTCGCCCACTGCGGTGCGAAGGACGCGCTCGCCGACCTGCGTGACCTGGTGCGCGGGATCCACCCGCCGGTGCTCGACAACGGTCTCGGCGACGCGCTCGCGACGCTCGCCACGAGCAGCGCCGTCCCGGTCGCCGTGACCGTCGAGCTTCCCGACCGTCCGGCGCCCGCGATCGAGACCATCGCCTACTTCTGCGCCGCCGAACTGCTCGCCAACGCGGCCAAGCACAGCCGCGCGACCCGTGTCGGGCTCGGCGTCGTCGGAGCCGGCCGGCGCCTGACGCTGACCGTCACCGACGACGGCGCCGGCGGGGCGAACCCGGACGGCCCTGGCCTGACCGGCCTGTCCCGCCGCATCGCCGTCGTGGACGGCCTGATGCGGGTGCACAGCCCGGCCGGTGGTCCGACCCGGGTCGAGATCGAGCTGCCCACACAGGTGTGAACGGAGGCGACGGCATGCGGGTGGTGATCGCGGAGGATGCCGCGATGATGCGCGAGGGGTTGGTCCGACTGCTCACCGACCGCGGTTTCGACGTCTGCGCTGCGGTCGCCGACGCGGACGCGTTACGGTCCGCGGTCGCCGCCGTCGTGCCGGATGTGGCCGTGGTCGACATCCGGATGCCGCCGACACACACCGACGAGGGGCTGCGGGCCGCGATCGACATCCGACGCGACCATCCCGAAGTCGGTGTGCTGCTCTTCTCCCAGTACGTGGAGACCCGGTACGCGACCCGCCTGCTCGCCGATCGGCCCACCGGCGTCGGTTACCTGCTCAAGGACCGCGTCGCCGACGTCGCCGATTTCGTGGAAGCGCTGACCCGGGTGGCGTCCGGCGGCACCGCGCTGGATCCGGAGGTGGTCGGCCACCTGATGCGGGCCGGGCGGGACACGGTCGGGCTGACGTCGTTGACCCCCCGGGAGCACGAGGTGCTCTCGTTGATGGCCGAGGGCCGGTCGAACGCCGGGATCGCGGCGGCCCTCGTCATCACCGTCGGGGTCGTGGAGAAGCACGTGGCGAACATCTTCGCGAAGCTCGGGCTGCCTACCTCGGACGGAGACAACCGCCGGGTCCTGGCCGTCCTCCGCCACCTCGGTGGCTGACGGCACGTGGCCCGCAACCCACCTCACGCGTACTCGCCGGCCGACAGCCGAAGTGGCTGCCGGCCGGCGAGAAGGGTCTCGCGTCAGGGGACGAAGGTGACGTCGCGCAGTCGTGGCGACGGACCGTCCAGCACATGACCGTCCCGGCCGCGTAGCCACCTGTCGAAGAAGGCGGCGACCAGGGTCCGCTCGGTGCGGACGGCTCGGGTCGGCTCGATGCTGCCGATGGCCTCGGTGACGAAGCTGTCGGGAAGGCCGAGCTGCCGGGCGATCTGCGGAAGCAACGGCACGGTGTCCTTGTAGGAGTCCTCGCTCTTCGCGTCGTCGAGCCGCAGGTCGACGTGCCAGCCGCTGCTGTCGTCCCACAACATCCGCCAGGATGGCGTCTGGTGGTGGTCGGTGCCGGGGTCGCCCACGAACATGAACGGCCGGTCCAGGCCGCGCCGCGCCACCGGCCACAGCTGGATGGGATCCGGCATGATCGGCGACTCGATGCTGCCGCCCATGTCGATCGCGGCCCTGATGCGGGAGTCTTCGCTCATCGCTTGGAAGGCGGTCAGCCCTCCCGCGGAGACGCCGAACATGCCCGTCCGGTGGAGATCCAGGGCGCCGACGACGCCTCTGGGAAGCGGCCTGCCCTCCGCGTCCGGATTCGTGCCCCGGTCGAGAGCCGCCAGCTGGTCGAGCACGAAGCGGGTATCCGCGACCCGGGTGTCGAACACCCTCGCCCCCAGTCTCTGGAAGTCGTCGGGCTGCTGCGCCTGCTCGAAGAGCTGCGGTAACAGGGTGCCGACGACCCGGCCGTCCGGGAACTCCACCTCGGACGCGTCGTAGGGGTGGTCGATGGTCACCACCACGTACCCGCGGCTGGCCAGGTCCTGTACCAGAGCGGTGCCCCAGGTTCGCGGATCGCCGGCACCGGGTGAGTACAACACCACCGGAAGTGGCCGCTCGTGCCGCGCCACCGGCGCGCCCCGGTGGCCGCTGGTGCGGGTCGCGGCGAAGTCCACCGAGCCCGCCGGTATGCCGTACAGGCTGGCACCGACGCCGGCGGCGCTGCCGAAGTGGGCCGCCGCGCCGGGCGTCATGTGGGGCGCCCGCGGGAAGCGGCCCACCTCCCTGGCCGGGTACCAGAGGCTGATCATCAGCTCGCGGTGGGCCTGGGTGGCCGTCCACGGGTCGATACGGGAGCGGTCGATCAGGTGTAGGTCGACCGTGCCCACCGGGTGCCGCCCGGTCGGCGCCGGCAGTGTCAGCCGAGCCGACTCGTCAGCTCGCGGCCGGGCCTGCGGTGCCACGTCACGGGAGGCGGATGAAGGTGCCGCGGACGCGACAGTCACACAGCCGACGATCAATGAAGCGAACAGGGCTGTGCGCAATTTTCGTACCATGAGCTACTCCTGAGGAAAGCGGGGCTGCGCCTGCGGCTGCCCTCTATCGGCCTCACGCTATGAGTGCGAGGTAGTTCGGCAGAAGGCAGCTTTCCCCCGCATTGGTGCGGGGGGATAACCCCCTGGCGGAGTCGGACTACGGATCAAAAGGTCAGGGGTTCGAATCCCTTCGGGCGCACAAGTTCATGGAGGGGCCCTGCGAATGTTTGGTGCTCCTGCGACGAGATCCCCGCCGCCCGGCCCTGTCCCGCCGACGGCTGCCCTGCCCTGCGGTTTCGTCGATCCGTTCAGGCGGCTCGGTGGTACTCGTTGCTGGTCCCGCCGAGCCGGTCTCGGACCAGGCCGCCCGTGAGGTAGGCGTGATTTGTCCCTCGTTCTGCCCGCCTCGTGGCGGTGTTGTTGCGACTATGGAGGATGTGGGATCCGCCAACATGATGATGCCTGACATCTCGCCCCTTGCCGGCGAGCCGATCGAACGCGCCGATGCCGAGCGGCTCGCGGGAGTGCTGAAGGCTTTTGCCGACCCGGCTCGACTGCGTCTGCTCAGCCTGATCCAGTCGTCTCCCGATGGCGAGGCGTCGGTGAGCGACCTGACCGAGCCGCTCGGGCTGTCCCAGCCGACCGTGAGCCATCATCTTCGGATTCTCACCGAGGCTGGTCTGCTCGAACGGGACAAGCGTGGCGTGTGGGCGTACTACCGCCTGGTGCCGTCCGCGATCGCGGGTATCGCCGAGCTCTTGACGCCGCCCCGCAAGCGGGCGACGAAGAAGGCCCGCTGAACGGAAGTGCCGGTCCATGAGCGCCCCGGTCCTGCACATCATCCAGAGCGCCCGAGCCGCCGACGGCAGCAATCGTCGAAGTCTCAATACGGGGGCGGGGGAGGGTTCGCGCTGACGCCGGTGCGGGGAGGCACCGGCCAGTCGGGGATGAGTGTGGGGTCGGCGGTGAGTTCGAGTGCGGTGATCGTTGCCAGGTCCTGGGTCGCCTGCACGAAGCCCTCTACCCACATCAGCGTGATGGAGGTCTTGCCGCCCTGGCGGTCGTAGAGCGTGCCGGACGTGTTCGGTGCGGAGTGGGGATCGGCCCCGTGGGCGAGCCGGTTGCGGACCGCCTTGGCGTCGCGCAGGTAGGCACCCAGCCGTTGCGTCCGCAGTGTGGTCCAGAGCCACCGTCCGCCCCGACCGGGCTGGGGCTGTGCCCGGACGCGGGCCTGCGGTGGATGTCGATGAAGTCCACCGGGGTTGCCAGTCGCGTCGCCAAATTGGCCAGTGCCTGCTGAACGGCCGCCGTGTCCACCACGGCCGCGAGCGTACCGGCGCAGGCCCGAGTCCGGCGGCCCCGAAAGCACACACCGGCTTACCGACAGCATTTGGTGCCGACTCGCAGGGGGTGAGGAAACCCCACGGGCAGGTGGGTCGACATGGTTGATTGTCGATCGACGGCGCGAGCGCGTGCCACGTAGGCTGAGTCTCAGCATCTCCCGGTGACCGGAGGGCAACTGTGAGCCTCACGTACTACCTCTACCTGTCGCACCTCAAGCTCGGGCTCCTCGCGGCACAGGTCGCCTCCTCCGCGCAGCACGAGACCGAGATCGCCGTGGACCTCAAGGTCGTCCGCTACAGCCGCAAGGCGGTCCTGCCCGAGCGCCACGACCTCGACAAGCTGGAGAAGGTGATCCGGCACCTGCAGGACGCCGACCAGATCGGCACCGCGACCGAGCCGGGCCCCTATTTCCAGGCCTGCCTGGAAATGCGGTGGAAGGTCTTCCCCAGCCTCGGCATCGTGGTCTTCGCGGGGACGCTCGACGACCAGATCATCGTCCTTGGCGGGTCCGCGTCGCACGTGATCGGCGGCGGTGCTGCCGAACCGATCGGCTCGGTCCCGCCGTACCTGTTCCGCAAGCTTCAGGAACTCCAGGCAGACCCGGGCGAGTTCGACGACGAGCGTTTCCACGAGGCGCTGGCCCAGACCGGCGCCCTGCTCCCGGGGCCGACGCAGCGGGTGGAGTTCGTCGCCAAACGGCTGGCCGAGAAGCCGGGGCCGGGCGGCACGCTGCTGGGCAGCCCGATCTACGTGGCGCTGGTGGACTAGGGCCCGGCGTGGAGACGGGGGAGGTGATCCGGTGGCGGCCGGGGGAGACCGTCCTCGACACGTTCCGCATCGAGGAGGTCGTCGAGACGGGCGGCATGGGGTTCGTGTACCGCGCCCACCACCTCGCCTGGGGCGTCGACCTCGCCGTGAAGACGCCGCGACCCGACCTGGCCTCGGCACCCGGGATCCTCGACCTGCTGGCTCAGGAGGCGCAGGCCTGGACCGAGCTCGACCCGCATCCGAACGTGGTCGGCTGCAACTACGTGCAGCGCGTCGGCGCGTACCCGGTGATCTTTGCGGAGTGGGTCGCGGGCGGCGACCTGACCTCGGCGGTGCGGGAGGGGCGGTGCCGCGACCTCCCGCGGGCCCTCGACGTCGCGATCCAGATGCTGCGCGGCATCGGGCACGCCCACGCGGCGGGCCTGGTGCACCAGGACATCAAACCCTCCAACGTCATGTACGACGGCGAGACGGTGCGGGTGACCGACTTCGGCACGGCCAAGGCGAAGGCACCCCTCCCGGGCTCCCCGCAGGGGGCCGGGACGACGTACGCGACGCTCGGCGGGTTCACCCCGCAGTACTGCTCCCCCGAGCAGATGGATCCGGAGGGCCGGATCGGCCGGGGCAGCGACCTGTGGTCCTGGGCGTTGACGGTGATCGAGCTGCTGCACGGGCGTCGGCTCTGGCAGTGGGGCCCCGACGGTGCGGACGCGCTGGCGGAGCTGCGCGGCGATCTCCCATCGTCGCTGCGTGACCTCCTCGCGGGCTGCCTCGCCCGCGACCCCCGATCGCGGATCAGCGACACCGCCGAGGCGGAGGCGGTCCTGCTGGGCGTGTATGCGGACCGCGCCGGGAGCCCCTATCCGCGTCCCGGCCGGGTCTCGCCGTCGCTGAAGGCCGACGGGCTGTCCAACAAGGCGCTGTCGCTGTGGGACCTCGGCGAGCAGCGCCGGGCGATCGAGCTCTTCGAGCGGGCGAAGGCGATCGACCCGCAGAACGTCCGCGCGGTCTACAACCACGGAATCATCAGGTGGGCCGACGGCCTCGTCACCGACGAGACCCTGCTGTCGGAGCTGCGCGCCACCGGGGACTCCTGGGAGGCGGACTACCTGGCCGCGCTGGTGCACCTGGAACGCGGCGACGGGGTCCTCGCGGCCAGCAAGCTGGCCGAGGCGGACCGGAAGCATCCGGGCTCGCCCGAGATCGCGGCCGCCAGCGCACGCTGCGCCCGGTTGACGCCGAGGGGCACGCTCGAGGTGTTCGGGCACCTGGCCGGCGAGGTCGTGGCGATGGCCTGCGACGAGGATGCGACGCACGTGGTGGTCGCCGAGAAGTCGGGCCGGGTGCGGATCTGGAACGCGTTCGAGGGCCGGGTGGTCGGTGAGCTCGCCGAATCCGGTCCGGCTCCCGTCGACGTCGCGATCGACCACGCCGGCGCGCGGGTCCTCGTCTGCTACCGGGATTCCGTGGTCGAGCGGTGGCGCCTCGCCGCCGGGACCGCCGAGCGGGAGGGGCGGCTGGAAGGAGGAACGGCCGTGGCGCTCAGCCCCGAGGGCGGCTTCGCGGCCGTGGGAACGGCGGACGGCCGGGTCCTCGTCTTCCGCACCGAGGGGTGGGAACAGGTCGTCGCCATCCAGCCCCACCCGGGCCGGGTCACCCGGGTGATCCTCGGCCCGGGGGCCGAGGTGTGCGTCTCCGCCTCGCTGGGGCGTCCCGGCTCCGGTGTCGATCACACGGTGGAGCAGTGGTGGCCGCTGCGGCGCACGAGGATGCGGAGCCTGCACCTGCCCGTCGACGGGGTGGGCGGCGACGACCAGAGATCCGCCCTGGCGACGGACGGATCAGTCGTCCTGAGGCTCGGCGTCGGCGCCATGATGACGGTGGACCTGCGGGTCTGGGACGAGCCGCGACGGTGGGAGGTGCCCTGGCTCGTGGGCTACCGCCTGCTGGGGCTCTCTGGCCGAGCGGGTTGGGCCCTGCTCGATCCCGGGACCGGCGACCTCCAGGTCCTCGAGCTCGCCAACCGCCGCTGCGTGCGCACCTTCCCCAAGGACTGGGAGCAGCGGGGTACGCGTCGAGACGCCACGGCGTTCAGCGGCGACTGCGGGTACGCCGTCATCGCCGAATCGGGCGGCTTCCGCGACGGGACCTCGCTGTCCCGCCTCCCCATGCCGATCGGCGGTCACCTCGCTCCCTGGTCGTACGCGCCGCCTCGCCCGGTCGAGGTCCTGGCGCACGAGGAACGCGCGTTCGAGCAGGTCATGGCCCGCATCGAAGCGATGATCGCGGCCGGGGAGGGGCGGCGCGCGACCGAGGCGATCCGGGAGGCCAGGGCCATCCCCGGGCACCGACGCCATCCTCGGCTGCGGCGGGCCGCGCGCAGCGCGGGACGGCACCTGCGGCGGGTGGGGCTGGCCGGCGTCTGGGTGGAGCAGGAACTGTCGAGTTTGATGCTCACCCACGGCGCCTTCGACGTCAGCGACTCCGGGAGGCTCTTCGCCTTTCCCGCCGACGTCGACGAGGTCGAGGTCTTCGACCTGGAGACCCTCGAGAAGGCGGGTTCGGTGCTCCAGCAACGCAACCCCGCCACCACGCTGCACTTCGCCAGGGGCGGGCGTGACCTGGTCATCGGCTACTCGGACGGGTCGGTGGCCTGCCACGACACCGCGACGTTCCGGCCGCGGTTCAGGGTCGCCGGCGCCCTGCCCCACGACGAGGGGGAGACGACGCTCGACATCTCGGGCGACCTGCTGACGGTCGGATTCGGGCACGGGCTGGCGACGGTGTGGTCACTGCGGGCCGCGACCTGCGTCGCGACGATCCGCACCGGGCGCGGAACGATCGACGGTGTCACGGCCGACGAGGTGTCCCGCTCGGTCGCCGTGCAGCTGCGCGACGGCGACACGACCACCGTGGAGGTCCGGTCGATCGACACGAGGAAGATCCTGCGGACGTTCACGCCCGTCGACCCGCACACGGAAGTCCGCTTCGCCTCCGGCGTGCTGTTGCTGGCCGAGATGGGCCGCCTCACCGCGTGGCGGCCGGGCGACAGGCGCCCGCGGTACCACCTCGATCGGGTCAAGCACAGCTCCGCGATGGCCCTGGCCTTCGCCGACGCCCGTCGCCTGGCGGTCATCGGTGCCCTGGAGGGCTTCGTCGTCTGGGCCGCCGCGAGCGGAGATCCGGTCTTCGACGGGAGGGCCCTCGGTGACCCCGCCCGTCCCCTCGTCGGGGCCGAGGAGGTGGCGGTCTCCGCCGACGGCGGGTTCGCCGTGGTGGCCAACCCGGGAGAGCAGAGCGTCGACGTCTGGGAGCTGCGGACGGGGCACCGGATCCGGACGCTGCACAGCCACCCCGTCCGGGTGAACGCGGTACGCGCCGATGCCTCCTTCAGCACCGTCGTCACCGGCGACCATCGGGGCAACGTCCGCATCTGGGGTTTCGACTGGGAGTACGGGGAGTGATCGAACATGTTCGGACGCCGCCGCCAGCACGACGAACTGCGGGCGAAGTTCCTCGCCAACCGGGAACGCGTCAGGTCCTGGCTGGACGCCTGGGAGCTCCCCGAGGTCGTGTGGACCGACGAGTTCAACGACGTCCCCTCGCCCTGGGTGGTGCTGGAGCGGGACCGGGACAACTGGCTCAGGAGCCGGGCGCCCTTCCTGGACGCGTACGACTGGATGTTCTTCGGGCGGCCGCTGACCCCGGGCGTCCGCGAGGTGCGGGTCCGGTGGCACTTCGGGGCGGCGCACCGCTTCGAGGCACTCGAGCTGACGATCATCAGCGTCTGCGACCCCGGATACCTGGCCGAGAAGCTGACCCTGGCGGTCCACCACGCCCGGTTGAGGGGCTGGCGGGACGAGGACGCGCAGCCGCTGCACCGGTGGCTGGTCGAGGGCGTGAGCACGCGGCCCCTCGACGACGCTGTGCGGGGCAGCAAGCGTTCGGGTTTCGTCCTGCTGAGCTTCACCCGCTTCCCGACCTCCGACGGCAACGTGATCGTGCAGCTGACCGTCGTCGAGACCGACCGCGCACTGGACGGCTCGCCCCTCGACGGCGACGGCGTCTCCATTCCTGACCGGTAGGCCAGCGGGGCGTGACGCCCGTCGATCACTTTTCATAGACAGTAGTTGATCTCTCGTATATCGTCCGTCGGACACGTGTCAGCCTCTCAACCCCTGGAGAGACATGATCAGTACTCGACGCTGGTTCGGTGCCGCCGCAGCGGTCCTGCTCGGTGCCACCATGCTCGGCTCCGCGCCGGGCGGCGCCCAGGCCGCGCCGGCCACCGACGTCACCGCCGCCGTGCAGCAGAAGCTCCTCGCGGAGGCCGCGGTCGCGGCCGACCAGGCGTTCCGCACCGCCGGGGTGGCGGACACCCGGGTGAACGTCACCCGCCGGGACGGCCGGAACTGGGCCTTCGGCACCGCCGTGCTCGTCGCGCCGCAGGAGGAAGGGCAGTACCCCTCCGGCTGGGTCTTCGTCGCCCGCCAGCAGCGCGGTGACTGGCAGGTCGCCTTCGAGGGTGAGGCCACCTTCGCCGAGCTTGCGTCGGCCGCGCCCGCCTCCGTCGTCGCCGCTCCGGAGAAGGCCGCCTTCACTGGCTTCGGCACGATGTCGGCCAACGGGGACTACCGCACCGGCATGCGGCTGCCGTTCGCCCTCGACCAGTCCTGGATCCTGCGGGGCGGCCCGCACGGCTGGTCCGGCTCGCCGCGACCGTTCAGCTCGATCGACCTGTACGGCGGCGACGAGCGGGTGCTGGCCGTGCGCGCCGGCACGGCGTACACGATGTGCAAGGGGTGGATCCGGGTGATCCACGACCGGGGCTACGCCACGGACTACTACCACCTGTGGAACAACATCAGCGTCGACGGCGCGTCCGTCTCGGCGGGCACCTTCCTCGGCAACACCGGCACCGACATCACCTGCGGCGGCTCCGCCAGCAGCCGGCACGTGCACCTGGGGCTGCGGCAGAACAGCGCGTACGTGGCGTGGGCGACCCACAACCTGGGCAAGTGGGTGCCGCGAGAGGGCAGCACGGCCTACGAGGGGTACGCGCTGCACGGCTCGACGCGCCGCAACGTGGGCGGGACGCTCTACAACTACGGCGCGCTCGGCTTCACCCAGGGCATCGTGGACGGCAACGGCGACACGTCGGTCAGCCGACGCTCCGGGCCCGGCACCGGGTACGACATCGTCGGCACGATCGCGGACGGCGCCACGGCGACGGTCTCCTGCTCGTCGACCGGCACCAGCCGGACCGGCCGCTGGGGCACCTCCACCCTGTGGAACAAGCTCAGCGACGGCACCTGGATCCCCGACGCGTACATGTACACCGGCTCGGCCAAGGCGCTCAACGGCACCTGCTGACGCACGCACCCCCGAGATCACGCTAGGAGCCGGGAAGGACCCCACGGGGCCCTTCCCGGCTCCGCTGCGCACCGGGGGCAAATATTTACGCTAGCCTATCCCTTGAGGGCGAACATCCGTCCCCGCGCCGAGGTCGCATCGTCACCGGGCATGACGATCGGCCTGCGCCGGGCGACGACGGCGGCCGTGTCCGCCGGGGCCGGTCGAGCCCGTTCCCGGCCGTGTCGCCGGCTCGCCACGGCGGCCGTCCCGATCGACCCACGTCCTCGGCCAGCTCCACCACCACCGCAGGGGAGAAAACTATGCGTACGAGGGCAAGATGGCTCGCGGCGGTCGTCGGAATCGGCGTCATGATCGCCGGGGTGGTGACACCCGTCGGTCCGGCCCACGCGGAGTCCAACGGCGGCGTGCGGGTGATGCCGCTCGGCGACTCGATCACCGAGGGCACCCAGGTGCCGGGCGGGTACCGCATCGGGCTCTGGCAGCGCCTCGCCGCCGGCCGGTACACCATCGACTTCGTCGGGTCGCAGTACAACGGGCCCGCCGCCCTCGGTGACCACGACCACCAGGGGCATCCCGGCTGGCGCATCGACCAGATCGACGCGAACATCGTCGGCTGGCTGAACACCCAACGGCCGCAGACCGTCCTGGTGCACATCGGCACCAACGACATCCTGCAGAACTACAACGTCAGCAGCGCGCCGAACCGGCTCTCCGGCCTGATCGACCGGATCACCGCCACCGTACCCACCGCCGAGGTGCTCGTCGCGCAGCTCACCCCGCTTTCCAACAGTGGCCAGAACGCCGCCGTCCGCACCTTCAACGCGGCGATCCCCGGCATCGTGCAGAGCAAGGTCAACGCCGGCAAACGGGTGCACCTGGTCGACATGTACAGCGCCCTGACCACCGCCGACCTGATCGACGGCGTCCACCCCACGGCCACCGGCTACGACAAGATGGCCGCCCGCTGGTACGCCGCGTTGCAGTCGATCCCGGGCAGCATCGGCAACCCGGGCAACGGCGGCGGGCAGACCACCGCGATCGTGGGCACCCCGTCGGGCAGGTGCGTCGACATCCCCGGCAGCTCCACCACCAACGGCACCCAGTTGCAGTTGTGGGACTGCCACGGCGGCGCGAACCAGCAGTGGACCTACACGTCCACCAGGACGCTGACCGGCTCCGGCAACAAGTGCCTCGACGCGGCGGGGAGCGGCGCGGGCGCCCAGGTCACCAGCTACGACTGCCACGGCGGGACGAACCAGCAGTGGAACGTCAACACCAACGGCACCATCACCGGCGTGCAGTCCGGCCTCTGCCTGGACGCGTCCAACCAGGGCGTCGCCAACGGCACGAAGCTCGTCCTCTGGACCTGCAACGGCCAGCCCAACCAGCAGTGGAGCCGCCGGTAGCGCCGGGTCCGCCGGTGGCGCCGGGTCCGCCGGTGGCGCCGGGTCCGCCGGTAGCGCCGGGTCCGCCGGTGGTGCCCGGTCCGCGACGGGCCGCCCGGCATGGCACGGGCGGGGCGTGCCCGGCGACGCGCTAGCGTGGGGCGCGTGACACGGCCAGCAGTGCGATCCGGGCCCCTGGTCCGCTTCGTGCTGCTGGCCTGCACCCTCGTCGGGCTGGCCGCCATGCACAGCCTCGGCCACGACCCCACCATGGCGCTGCGCGCCGACGCCGGGCACCCCGGCCAGACCACCGTCGGCCCCGCCCCCGGGCACCACGGCCGTACGGCCGCCGGGATGGACGGTGGGCACCTCGGCCGAGCCGCCGTGCTGGCCCGGTCCGTCGTGCTGGCCCGGCCTGCCGTGTTCATCCCGCCTGTCGTGCTGGCCTTGCCTGCCGGCTGTGCCGGCGGGACCTGCGAGGGGCAGTCGGCCTCCGCCTACCTGGGTGGCCACGGGCACCTGCCCGGCTGGCAGGTGTGCCTGGCCGTGCTCACCGTCCTCGGCCTCGCGGTCCTCCTCGGGCTGCTGCTGGTCACCCGCGCCGGCCGGGCCCGTACCCGCTGTTGGTCGGCCCCTCGGGTCGGACGGTGCCGGGCCCCGCCCGCGCGCCGGCTCGGACTTCACCTCGCCTCGGTATCGGTCCTGCGCACATAGGTCTGCCCCGCGCCGCCCCGGCGGAGCATCTCCGTCGGCCGCGTCGCGCGCCCGCCTCATGCCCGCAGTTGCACCAGACACCGAAAGGCACGACCCGCGATGACTCGCACCATCCTGCGCCGCACCAGCCTGCGCCGCACCGTCCTGGCCGCGCTCGGCCTCACCGTCGCCATCGCCCTGGCCGGCTGCGGCGGCGACGACGACCACGGCAGCACCGGGGGCGCACACAGCCCCGCCCCGGCCGGCCCGACCGCCAGCAGCAGCCAGGGCGGCAACCCCGGCACCGGCAACGCCACCGACGTCATGTTCGCCCAGATGATGATTCCGCACCACCAGCAGGCCGTGCAGATGGCCGACCTCGCTGCCACCCGCGCCGTCGACCCGGAGGTCAAGCAGCTCGCCGCTCAGATCAAGGCCGCCCAGGGGCCGGAGATCGAAACCATGACGGGGTGGCTGACCGCCTGGGGCACGCCCGCGTCGGCCGGCATGAAGCACGGCGCGAGCCCGCACGTCATGCCGAGCATGGATCACGAGATGCCCGGCATGATGACCGAGGCCGACATGGCGAAACTCGCCGAGGCCACCGGCACCGCCTTCGACAAGCGCTTCCTCACCATGATGATCGCCCACCACGAGGGCGCCATCACCATGGCCAGGGACGAGACGAAGGGCGGTGCCAACGCCGACGCCAAGGCCCTCGCCGCGCGGATCATCGAGGCCCAGCAGGCCGAGATCGGCACCATGAACAAGATCCTCGCCCGGCTCTGACGGTCGCGGGTGCCCGGCCGCCGGACGACGTCCGGGCACCCGTCAGCCGACGCTGCGTCACTGGCCGTGCGCCCGTCGGCCCGAGGTCGCGGGCATTCCGTCACCGGCCTGGTGCCCGTCGAACCTGGGTCGCGGGCATTCCGTCACCGGCCCTGCGGCGGCTGGGCGCAGCGGCCAGGGTCGCCGTACGCAACACCGGCGAACGCACCCCGAGTGCCGCCGCCACCAGCAGGAACGCGGCGCAGACCACGAGCACGACGTCGACGTCGGACGCGTCGTGCAACCAGCCCAGGGCGTTGTTCGTCAGCAGCAGCGGAAGGCTCTGCACGAGCACCAGGACGGACTGGACCCGCGCCAGGTGTGTCGACGGTGCGCCGCCGAGGACCAGCGGCCCGACGTGGGTGGCGAAGAGTCCCTCGCCGATACCCACCACGGCCGCCGCCGCGAGGGCGGGCACCGTGCTGGGCGTGACCGCCAGGGCGAGGACGCCCGCCGCCGCGAGGGCGAGCCCGCCGGCGGCGGCCACGCCGGGACGCGGGAACGCCCCGGCGGCGGTGACGACGACGGCGACCACCACCATGCCGAGCGCGATGGTGCCGGCCAGGGCACCACCGGTGCCGGCGTTCCAGTTTCGCTGGTTGGCCAGCAGCGGGACGAGCAGGCCGGAGACCGGAAGCAGGAAGCCCGCGGCGACGGCGATGATCCCCAGCGTCGCCCGCAGCAGCGGATCGGACCAGGCGACCCTCAGCCCGTCGGCGGAGCGGCGCAGGCTGCCGCCGCCGGCCGGCGGCGGGGCGTCGGCCGGTGCGGACCGGGGGCGTAGCCCGATCAGGATGATGGCCATGACCACGAAGGTGCCGGTGTTCACGAAGGCTGCGGCGGCGAGCCCGGCGGTCGCCACGATCAGCCCGCCGGTGGACGGGCCGGCGAAGGCGGCGAGCTGGCCGATCGCCTGCCGGGCCGACATGGCGCGGGCCAGCGCCGCTCCGGGCACCAGCCGCCTCGGCAGCGAGCCGGAGCTGGGCAGGTAGAAGGCGTCCACGGTGCCGATGACCAGGGCGGCCATGAGCAGCAACCAGGGCCGGACGCCGAGCGCCAGGACCGTGCTGCCGAGCAGGACCGTCGCGCCGGCCATGACGAAGTCGGAGGTGATCATCACCCGCCAGGCCCCGACGCGGTCGGCCAGCGCGCCGCCGAAGAGCAGCAGCGCGACCCTCGGCAGGGTGATGGCGGTGAGCACGAGGGCCGCGAAGGCACCGCCCCAGCGCGCGGCCGACCAGGTCATCCCGAAGGCCATGGCCTGCGAGCCGAGCAGGGAGAACGTCACCCCGCCCAGCCAGATCCAGTAGCGCCGTGGGACGGACTCCCGACGTACCTGGGTGGTCTCGTGGGCGTGGGCGAGGGACATGACGCTCCTAGGCCGCCGGGTGGTCGGGGCCCGGCGCGCGGTCAGCCTGCCCCCTCGACCAGGTGGAGGGTCAAGGCGCTGCGCGAGCGCTCGGGCAGCGCCTTCGCAGGAGAGCGGGCAGGCTGGATCCGCCCGTCATGGCGACCGTCGGTCGAGGGGGTCGGTCACCCGCTCCATCCGGTTCCAGCCGTTCCAGCCGCGCTCGCGCATCAGCTCCTGCAACCGCTTCGTCCTCGGGTCGCGCTCCACGGCGAGCGCGTCCAGCAGGTCGTGCGGCAGATCGTCGTACGCCTTGTCGCTGAGGTCGGCCCCGGCGGCGGATGCCTGCTCGGCCAGGCAGGCCATGATGTCGGCGGCCTCCTCCAGACGCGGGTCGTCGACCACGTCGCTGTCGAAGATCGCCGACAGCACCCGGTAGAGCCGGACCGTCTGCGGGTCGTTGAGCTCCGCGAGCTTCGCCGGTATGAACTCGCTGACGCGGTCGGGCCAGCGCGCCGCGATCAGGGTCCAGCCGTCCCGTTCCCCGTTCACCAACCGCTCCGACGCGCCGATCTCCCGGAGTCGATCGAGGTAGGCGACCACCTCCGGCGGGAGCGTCAGGGCGTCCCCGGCGGCGAGTTGCGCGATCTGCGTACGGCTGGTCTGAAGTCTTTCGATCTCGGCGCGCAGGCGGCCGTCGATGCTGCGGATCGCCTCGGCGAAGGTGGCCGCGTCGGCTTCGAGCAGCCGACCGATCTGGGACAGCGGCACGCCGGCGTTGGCGAGGGTACGGATCTTGATGAGCGCCACGACCGCCGTCGCGCCGTAGCGTCGGTAACCCGAATCGTCCCGATCCGGCTCGGGCAGCAGCCCGACCTGGTGGTAGTGCCGCACGGCCCGCACCGTGACGCCGGTGTACGCCGCCAGTTGACCGATCGTCAGCGTGCCTCGATCCTCCCCTCACCTCGCCCGGCGCAGGTCGACGCGGCTCAGGCGATCCTTCGGCGGTGGACGGCGTCGGCGAGCACGAAGGCGACGACGAGGATGCCGGCGCACCAGGCGAGGGCGATCCAGATGTCCGTGCCGACCGGCCGCTGGGCGAACAGGTCCCGGATCGCGTTGACGATGGAGGTCACCGGCTGGTGCTCGGCGAAGGCGCGCACCGGGCCGGGCATCGACTCGGTGGGCACGAAGGCCGAGCTGACGAAGGGCAGGAAGACCAGTGGGTACGAGAACGCGCTCGCCCCGTCCACGGACTTCGCGGTCAGGCCGGGGATCACGGCGATCCAGGTCAACGCCAGGGTGAACAGCATCAGGATGCCGGCGACCGCGAGCCAGTCGAGCACCCCGGCTCCGGTGCGGAAGCCCATGATGAGGGCGACGCCGACGACGACCGCCAGCGAGACCAGGTTGGCGACCAGCGAGGTCAGCACGTGCGCCCAGAGCAGCGCGGAGCGGGCGATGGGCATGGACTGGAACCGTTCGAAGATGCCGCCCTGCATGTCCAGGAAGAGCCGGAACGCGGTGTACGAGATGCCCGAGGCGATCGTGATGAGCAGGATGCCGGGCAGCAGGTAGTTCACGTACGAGTCGGAGCCGGTCTCGATCGCGCCGCCGAAGACGTAGACGAAGAGCAGCATGAAGGCGATCGGCATGATCGCGGTGGTGATGATGGTGTCGGGGCTGCGGGCGACGTGGCGCAGCGAGCGCCCCAGCAGGACGGCGGTGTCGCCGAGGAAGTGCCTGTTCATCGTTGCTCCTTGGTCGTTCCGGCGCTGACGAGGGCGAGGAAGACGTCTTCGAGGGTCGGCTGCTTCTCGACGTACTCGACCTGGGCGGGTGGCAACAGCCGCTTGAGCTCGGCGAGGGTGCCGTGCACGATGATCCGGCCCTCGTGCAGGATCGCGATGCGGTCGGCGAGCTGCTCCGCCTCGTCGAGGTGCTGGGTGGTCAGCAGCACGGTCGTGCCGCCCTCGGCGAGCTCCTTGACGGCGTGCCACACCTCGATGCGCGCCTGCGGGTCCAGCCCGGTCGTCGGCTCGTCCAGGAAGATGACCGGCGGGTCACCGATCAGGCTCATCGCGATGTCCAGGCGGCGGCGCATGCCACCGGAGTACGTCGCCACCCGCCGGGTCGCCGCCTCGGTCAGCGAGAAGCGCCGCAACAGGTCGTCCGCGATAGCGCCCGGGTCCTTCAGGTGCCGCAGCCGGGCGACCAGGATCAGGTTCTCCCGGCCGCTGAGGATTTCGTCGACCGCCGCGAACTGGCCGGTGAGGCTGATGGACTCGCGTACGTCGGCGGCCTGCGTCGCGACGTCGAAGCCGTTGACCCGGGCGGTTCCCGCGTCGGCCCGCAGCAGCGTGGAGAGGATCCTGACCACCGTGGTCTTGCCCGCCCCGTTCGAGCCGAGCAGGGCGAAGATGCTGCCTCGGGTCACCTCGAGGTCCACGCCACGCAGGACGTTCACCTGCTTGAAAGACTTTTCCAGGCCCCGCACCTCGATGGCGGGGCGTTCGACCTGTCTGGTCGGTGTCGGGATGCTCATGACGCTCAGCATGGAGGGCTGACCCAGCGTCAGGGTCAAGCGCACGCGCGGGGGATGCGGGCATCACCGCGGTCGAATGGCGCAGCCCATCGGTTCACATCGTGGGACCCCGGTCATCGGGTGCACTTCTTGTCGCCCTGGCGACAAGAACTGCACCCGCAGACGACGACCCTCCCTCCTTGGGTGCTGGTCGGGTCGCGTCAGGCCTTCTTCTCGGCGACGTATGTGCCTCGGGCTGGCATCGTCACGACCAGGCCCCGCTCCCGGAGCAGCCGCAGGGCCGCCCGGACGGTGCCCCGCGAGACGCCGTACTCCTGCTGAATGTGTGGCTCGCTCGGGATCGGCTTGCGCGGCGGGAACTCGCCCGACTTGATCCGAGCCTCCAGGAGATTCGCGAGCTGGATGTAGAGCGCGATCGGAGACATCTCGTCAACCATGCGTTGGACCTTATGGATGCCCGATCTCACTTGGTCGTTGGGTAAGACTGAGACTGATTGGTAGTCCTACAGGACTAATACCGGCCGTAAGTGTTGTACCGACAGGACAGGTTGGACTACCCTCCGTAGGTGTCGGTAAACCCGCTGTTGGGAGGGGTCATGAGGTTCTGGCCGTTCGCGCGCCGCCGCCGTCCGCCCCTGCTCGATCGGGTAGGGCCGGCCACCGCCTACCCGGAGCAGGCCGGGGCGTACCGGGGCGCGGGGGAGACCCGGGTGGCCCCGCCCGCCGAACCGGCCCCGCCCGCCGAACCCGCCGCCGGTCCCCGTCGGCCCGCGCCGGGCCGGGGCGGGGCGGCGTTCGCGCGCCTCGAAGTGCCGCTCCTGGTGCGGTCGGCGTGGTACTGCCTCGACTACCACCGCCACCACCGCTGCCCGGTGTGCACCGAGGCGGAGTGCTGCCCGATGACCGAGGCGGCGCGGGAGCGGATCAGGCAGTGGCGCAGGTACCGCGCCCTGCTGGGCTGGCGATGAGCGCGCTCGCCGCGGGGGACCTGCTCCACCTGACGAGCGCCGCCAGCGTGCAGTTCGGCAAGCCGATCCTCTTCCGCCTCATCCGGGTGATGACCGACCGGATCACGTACGACGGGTGGATCTGGATCGAGGGCTATCAGTTGGACGAGAAGGGGGACGCGGTCGCCCGGCGGGAGCTCTTCGTCCAGCCGGCCGGGCTCCGCAAGCTCAACCCGTCTCCCCGTTCATCGACCGGTCCGGGGGCTCCTCGTGGCCGTGACGGCGGACGCCGCGCCACGCCGAGCAAGGCTAGGGTGCGAGGGTGACGAGCGCTCCCCGCGAGGCGGAAGCGCGCCTCGGCCCGATCGGCGCGCTGCTCTGCCGGCTGGTCTTCCTGGCCATCTGCCTGCCCGGCCCGGTCCTGTTCGTCGTCGCCGGGACGCTGGACCCACGGCTGTCACCCGTGGACTTCTGGGGTCTGCTCGCCGGTGGCGTGCTGGCGACGCTTGTAGGCGTCGGGTTCGGCGTCTTCGGCCTGCGGCTGGTGGCCCGCTCGCGCCGTGACGCGCGTCGGCTCTCCGTCGCCGGTGTCGCCGCGACGGCGGAGATCCTGACGGTGGCACACCACCTGGGCGGCGAGGACCCCGGGCTGGAGCTTCGCCTGCGGATCAGCGGGCCCGGGTTCGCCACGTTCGAGGCCGACACGATCCGCCCCGACGGCCCGGCCCTGGTGGCCGGCGCGGTGCTGCCCGTCGTCGTGGACCCGACGGACCGCCTCTTCGCCATCACATAGGGTGGCTGGTTTCCGCAAGGCTCGCAAAGCGCCGTACAAGTGCCGTACGGCGACGTGGGAGGTGTGATCGATGGCTACCAAAACTCAACGTATCGAGATGCGGGCCGATCCGGACAGCGAGGCGCGAATCGCCCAAGCGGCACGTCTTTCCAGTCAAACTGTTTCCGCCTTCGTTCTGGACGCAGCGAATGCCGCTGCGGATCGAATGATCACCCGGGTGCATCACGTCATCATGCCGAACGATCAGTTCGACGAGTTGATCTCCTCTCTGGATCAGGCAGATGAAGCACCGGCGCTGGAGCGCGTGGCGAGGCGCAGGCAGCGGTTTGTTCGTCGATGAGTGAGTGGGTTTCAGAGGAGTTATGCGCTGAGCACGATCTTTCGAGCTTCAATTGCGGGAACGAAGGCTCGGCATGATGGCTATGCGCGTGACCCCGGACCGAGACATGCGGCTTGTGTCGATAGTTTTCGAGATGCCGGACGGCAAGTCCGTTCCGGTCGTCCTATCCGCTGCGGAGATCCGGGCTGTCGCGGACAGAATTGGTGCGACTGCTGATGTGGCGGTAGACCAGGAACGGGAAGCAACGGTTAACCTCCGCGAAGTGCTCCAGGACGTTCTCGGGCGTAATCCCTTCGACAATTGACGGCGCGTCAGAGGGCGTCAGGGGTGGCCAGGTGGTGCAGGACCTTGTTCAGCACGTCGGTGGCCGCCGGTCTGAGGTAGAAGTGGTCGCCGGGGAGGACCGCCAGGTCGAAGTCGGCGCGGGTGGTGTCCCGCCAGGCGGCCATCTCGTCGACCGTCACCTCCGGGTCCTTGTCGCCGGTCAGCGCCGTGACCGGGCAGCGCAGCAGGTCGGTGTCGCCGGGGACGTACGTCTCGTTGAGCTCGAAGTCGGCGCGCAGGGCCGGCAGGATCAGCGCCATCACGTCGGGGGTGTCGAGGATCTCCGACGGGATGCCGTTGAGCGAGTTGACGGCGGGCAGGAACTGCTCGTCGGTCAACAGGTGCAGCGGGGGCCGGCGGGCGGGCAGGTGGGGTGGGCGGCGGCCGGAGACGAAGAGCCGGGTCGGGACGCCCCAGCCCCGGCGGCTCATCTCGTGGGCCACCTCGAAGGCGATCGCCGCGCCCATGCTGTGCCCGAAGAGGGCGAACGGGCGGTCCAGGTACGGCAGCAGCCCGTCGCAGAGCGGCCCGATCAGCTCCGCCATCCGGCGCACCGGCCGCTCCCGCAGCCGCGACTCGCGCCCCGGAAGCTGGACCGGGGCCAGCGCGACGTGCGGCAGCAGCGGCTGTCGCCAGGTGCGGTACGAGGTGGCGCCCCCGCCCGCGTGGGGGAAGCAGAACAGCCGCACCGGCGCCCCCGTCTCGTCGGTGGGGCCACCCACCCACGCCGTACCGACCCGCGCTGACGTCATGCCCGGCCCCCTCTCATGCGATTGTCCGAGGAATCATGGCGAGTTTCCGTCGACCGCGATGGCGACGCTGGTGTTGATGCCCCCGAAGCCGAAGCCGTTGGAGAGCGCCAGGCCGACCCGCGCCGGGATCGGCTCCCGGCCGACGAGGCGCAGCCTCGGCTCGATCGATTCCACCAACCGTGGATCGGGGTGCAGGAACCCGCCGCGCAACTGGACGATCGTGGCAATCGCCTCCAGCACGCCGGCGGCGTACAGGCAGTGGCCGGTCAGGGCCTTCGTGGCGTTGACCCACGGGCGGTCCGCGCCGGAGCCGAAGATCCGGAGCAGGGCGGCGGCCTCGGTGCGGTCGCCCAGCGGTGAGCCGGTGCCGTGGGCGTTGACGTACCCGACGTCGCCCGGCGGACGACCGGCGGCGGCGAGCGCGGCGGCCATGGCGCGGACCTCGCCGTGCTCGTCGGGGTTCGCCCCGCTGTTGGCGTCCAGGCAGATCCCCGCGCCGACGATCTCCGCGTACACGGTGGCGCGGCGGGACCGGGCCGAGTCGGGGTGCTCCAGCACGAGCGCGGCGCTGGCCTGGCCCGGCACGAAGCCCCGGTGACCTGCGTCGAACGGCCGGCACGGCTGGTCGGCCATCGCGCCCAGGTTGAACAGCGCCTGCATCTCCAGCGGCGTCAGGTCCGCCAGCGCGCCGACGACCACGCAGGCGTCGACGACGCCGGCGGCCACCAGGCGGGCCCCGGTGACGATCCCGATGTTGCCGCTGGCCGACGCCCCGCCGATCTGGCAGCCCTCGCCCGCCGCGTCCAACACGTGACTGAGCACGCCGAGGTGGTCGCTGTCGAGCAGCCGCAGCGCGGCCCGGCCGGGCACCCGCGCCGGGGCGCGGGCCAGGGTCTGGCCGACCTGCTGGGCGTACTGGCCGGTCAGGTTGTGCCCGGCGACGACCACGCCGATGCGGTCGCGGGCCAGCGCACCGCCCAGCAGGTCCGCGTCGTGGCACGCCTGCACGGCGACGGCGACGGCGGCCCGCAGCCCCAGCGGGGCGCGGGCGGCGGCCCGGCCGGCCCGACGGGCCACCGGGGCCGGCACCCCCGCCAGGGCCTCGGCGAAGTCCACCTCACCGAGCAGCGCGGCGTACGCGGGCCCGAGTGTGGCCGGGTCCCGGACCTCGGTGATGCCGCAGGTGCCCCGGCGCAGCGCGGCGGTGAACGCGGCGACCCCGGTGCCGATCGCACACCGCACGCCCATGCCGGTGACGGCGGCGGGCCCGGTGCTCATGTGTGCCGGCGCAGGACCGCGACGAGCGTGCGGATGTCACAGACGTCCCGGAACTCCATCACCGGCACGTCCACGTCGAGGTCCTCCATCGTCATCGCGACCACCTCGGTGCGGTCGATGCTGTTGCAGCCGAGGTCGGCCATGGCCATGTCCGGCCGCACCGAGGCGGGATCGACCTCCGGCAGCACCACGCAGAGGTTCTTGCGGACCAGCTCGAAGACCTGATCGTCGTCCATCGTGCTCCTCCCTAACGCCAGGTGTAGCGGCGGTGGAAATTCTCGATGCCGGTGAGCACCAGCATCGGCGGTCGGTCCGGCACCCGGTCCAGGTACTCGTCGTAGCGGGCTACGTCGATCTCGCGGTGTGCCTCGGGGACGAGCACCCGAAGGTTCTCCTTGAGTAGTTGGGCGTACTCCTCGAAGGTCAGCTCGCCGCGGGCCGCGAGCCGGGCGCCGATGCCCAGCGGCGCGAGCGCGGCCCGGGAGCCGGCGTCGACGGTGCCGCTGAAGAACTCCGACGCGCAGCCGGAGCCGTAGGAGTACAGCCCCACCCGGGCCGGTTCGGTCAGGTCGGCGTGCTCCACGAGCGAGGCCAGCGCCAGGTACACCGAGCCGGAGCAGAGGTTGCCCACCAGCCTCGGGTACGTCAGCGACGGCGCGACCCGCCGCTGGAAGTCGGCCTCCACGGCCTCGGCGTCCAGGGCCCGGCCGGCGTGCTCGCGCAGCATCTTGCGGTGCGCGGCGCGGACCAGCCCGGCGAACGGGGTGTGCAGCGCCAACTGGTCGAACGTGGTGACGAAGTCGACGTCCGCGACCCGCTCGGCGTAGTCGGCGAAGCTGCGCGAGAAACAGTCGAGGTACGCGAAGAGCGACCGGTCGGTGTCGGCGATGTCGAACTGCGGCGTCGGCCGGGCGGAGTCCATCGTCTCGTAGCTGTGCAGCCCGAACGCGCCCAGGTCCAGGGTGAGCACCCGGGGCCGGTCGCCGAGCAGGACGGCGGCGGCCCCGTGCCCGGTCGCCGGCTCCGCGTACTCGGTGCGGGCGTCGACCAGCGCCACGTCGGTGGCCACGACCAGGGCGCGGGCCCCCGGCGAGACCGCACCGGCCAGGTAGCCGGCGGCCAGTTGCAGCACCCCCGTGGCCCCGTAGCAGGCCTGCTTGACCTCCAGCACCCGGCAGCGCGGGCCCAGGCCGAGATGCTCGTGGACGTAGGAGGCCACCGACTTGCTCAGGTCCACCCCGGACTCGGTGGAGGTGACCAGCAGCTCGATCGAGGCGCGCTCCTCGGCGGTCAGCGCCTCCACGATCGGCCGGGCCGCGTTGACCGCGTTGGTCACCGGGTCCTCGCAGGGCAGGCCGATGGAGCGCTGGCTCATCATCAGGTTGTCCAACCGGGCCGGGTCCAGGCCCCGACCCTCGAAGAGGACCGGCACGGGGATCCGCGCCACCCCGCAGTAGACGTTCAGCGCCTCGACGCCGATCTGCTCCGGAACCTGCCCGTACTCGCTCATGGCTGCACCCCGCAGAGGTGGTCGATGAGGGCCCCGACGGTGGGGATGTCGTTGAAGTCGGAGAGCGGCCGGCGTACGCCCAGCCGGTCCGTGACGGCGAGGATGATCTCCACCCGGTCCACCGAGTCCGCGCCCAGCTCCTTGAGGTGCCGGCCGTGGTCGATGTCGGCGGGGGCCAGCCCCGGCAGGATCGTGGTGATCGCGCCGTGCACGGCGGCGGTGACCGCCTCCCGGCTCGGCGCGCTCACGCCGCACCCACCTGGAGGGTGGCGACCGCGATCAGCCGGCCGGTGCCGTGCTCCTCGACGACCACGTCGACGACCTCCGCCCCGCTCGGTCGCCGCCGCAGCCTGCTCGTCAGGCCCAGCGTCGTCCCGGCGTCGGCGTTGCCCAGGTAGCAGAGCCGCTCGTCGGTGATCCGCATGGCGAGGTAGTCGTCCTCGCCCCGGCCGAGGAACTGCCACAGCCGCCACACGGCGGCGTCGACGATGGAGAAGTACGCGGCGAAGTAGACCAGGCCCACGCCGTTGAGGTCGCGCGTCGGGTCGACCCGGTAGGTGCTCCGGTGCCCGTCGACGACCAGCTCGCCGCCGCCCGCCCCGCCGCCTACCTCGCCGCCGCCGCTTGCCCCGCCGAAGTCCTCGTCGAAGGTGCGGGCGGTGCGGGCGCGGTGGTACACGGCGCGCGGCGAGTAGCGCTCCGGCAGCGTCGGCAGGTGCTCGTGGCGGAAGTCCACGGGCGTCGAGCGCACCAGGTCCCGGTTGCTGCGCGCGACGCTCCGGGTCACCCAGCGGTTGAAGGTCTCCACGTAGAGGCAGTCGGCGCGCGGGCGCTCGTAGAACTCGACCGGGTCCAGCTCACGCGCCCGCGCCGCCGGGGTGTCGGCCATGGCGATGCGGTGCAGCGTCAGCACCGACTCGCTGCCGTAGCCGTACGCCGCCGACAGCACCCGCAGCCGGTCGCCGAACGTGAAACGGCGCAGGTGCATCTCGGCGCTGCCCCGCAGGTGGTAGTAGTAGAACGCGAGGTACGTCGGCGCGCCCGTCTCGTCGCGGGCGGTGAACGCGTCGGTGCCGCAGAGCTCGCTGACGGTCTGCCAGGTCCAGTCGCCGACCTGCCCGACGAACAACGAGTTGTAGCCGCACATCGCCGGGGTCACCGTGATGTCCCGGACCAGTGGCGTGGCGCCGGTCATCACCGGCGGCGGTGCTGCCATCGTCCTCTCCTCTCAGCTGGTGCGCCGGCCAGTGGCGGCGACGGTGAACTCGGCCAGCAGCGCGTTGACCCGGGCGGAGTGGGTCAGGCTGGGGAAGTGCCCGGCGTCGGGCAGCTCCTCGTAGCGGGCGTCGGGGATGGTGCCGTGCAGCAGGTGCGCGGTCTTCAACGGCACGACCGAGTCCAGCCGGCCGTGCACGAGCAGCGTCGGCACCCGCAGCTCGGGCAGCCGACCCAGCAGGTCCGGGTTCGCCGCGAACTCGTCGAGGTACCGCAGGCCGATCTGGGCGTCCATGCTCTCGCAGCGCAGCAGCAGCCGTAGCCACTGCGCGCGCTGCTCCGCGCCGGCCACCCCCACCTGGGCGAGCCGGTCGAAGTCCTCCTCCGCCACCAGCGACAACCGGTTCATCTGGCCGGCCCGGTTGCCGACCTTGTAGGAGCTGCTGATCAGCGTCAGCGAGGCGGTGCGCCCCGGGTGGCGCAGCGCGAACGCCGCGGCGGGGAGGCCACCGAAGGACGCGCCGGCCAGGTGCAGCGGCTCGCGCAGGCCCAACGCCTCGGCCGTACGCGAGACGAGGTCCACGATGCCGTCGATGGAGAGGTCGGCGGCGGCGGTCGTCGCACCCACCCCGGCGTGGTGCACGGCGACGACCCGCAGCCGGTCGGTCAGCGCCGCGAACTGCGGCCCGTAGAAGCCGGCCCCGATGTTGAACGGCGGCATGAGCAGCAGCGTCGGCCGGTCCCCGTCCCCGTCCCCGCCCTCGTCTCCGGCGACGAAGACCTCCACCTCGCCGTCGGCCAGGCGCACCAGCTCCCGGCGTACCAGCGGCTGGTGCTCGCGCAGCACGGCCCAGTTCTCGTCGGCCGGCCGGTGGCCCTCGTCCATGGCCTGCCGCACGTCGTCGGGCACCCGGTCGACCGGGTGGTACGCGGCCTGCGCGGCCGGCCCGGTCCCCTCGACCAGCAGCAGGTCCGGCACCGGCGCCGGGTCACCGAACCGCTCGGCGATGCGCCGGCCCGCCTCGGTCGCCCGCTCCACCGGCAGGCCCACCGGGACGGCGAGGCGGATCCAGGCCGCCGACCCGGCGACGTCGTCGGCGCCGTGGTGGGCGCCGCCGCGCACGCCGGTGCCCGCGTACAGCCACGACAGCAGCGCCGGCACGGGGTGGGCGAGGCCGGCCAGGCGGGGCATCCGGGCGGTGTCCAGCAGCACGCAGTGGCCCCCGACCGGCTCGACGACGGGCAGGTCGGCGTCGCGCAGCACGGCGGCGAGGGCCGCCACCGCCGCCATCCGTTCGCGTACCCCGGTGACCACCCGGTCGGGGTCGGCCAGCGCGGCCTCGATCAGCCGGCGGTCGGCGAGGTTGGCCTCGCAGCCGCGCATCGTCACGTGCTCGCGCAGGCGCTCGGCCAGGGCCGGGTCGTTCGTGGCGACCAGGCCGCCCCGGTCGACGGCGAAGTCCTTCGACAGCCCCATCGTCACCGCGTCGGCCAGCCCGAGCAGCTCCGTGACCACCGGCCAGGGGTCGCGGCGCTCCCGGTCGGACTCGGCCACCGCGTTCTCGACGACCCGGGTGGCGTCGAGGACCAGGCCGACGCCGTGCTCGGCGGCCACCTCGCGGACGCGCCGCAGGTTCGCCAGGCGCACCGGCGGCCCGCCGAGGGCGTTGGTGCTCAGCTCCACCGCGACGAACGCCACGTCGCCGGGGTGCGCCCGCAGCAGCTCGCCGAGGTGCGCCGGGTCGAGGTCGGCACCCCCGCCGCTGCGGCGCACCGGCAGCGCGGTGAGACCACGGTCGAGGCGGCTCAGCGCCCAGGTGGGGAAGAGCGGGTTCTGCACGACGTACCGGCCGGCGCTCGGCCACGCCCGGCAGAGCAGCGCCTCGGCGGCCCGCCCGGAGCCGGTCGGCACCACGCAGGCGAAGGGCAGCGTGGGCCGCGAGCCGAGGTCGAGCACGCCGGAGTGGCCGGCCGTCCGCTCGCGCAGCGCGGCGGTGCCGGCGCGGACGAAGTCGGCGTCCAGCTCGGCCCACGAGTCGGTCAGCAGGTCGATGTCGACCTCGGCGGCGGGGACCCGCACCGGGTTGTGCCCGTACCGGTCGAGCTGGTGCTGGAACCCCGCAGGCGGGGCCGTCGTGACCCGCGCGGGCCCGGGCGCGGGGGCCGCCGCGACCGGCGGGGCGGCTGCCGTCTTGACCGGCAGCGCGGGTGGCGCCGTGACCGGCGGGGCGGTCGGGACCGGCGGGGCCGCCGGTCGCGGCGGCGCGGGCGGGGTGGCGGTGGTGGGCAGGTCGTCGCGCCGCACCGACGGGTTCGTGATCATCAGGAGTACGGCGGTGACGTCGGCGGGGTCGGCGTCGGCGGGCCGGCACAGGTAGATCGGCAGGTTCACCGGCCGGAACTTGTTCTTGAACCGGAAATTGCCCTCCCCGGAGAAGACGCCCGACTGGCGCAGCTCCACCAGCGCCCGGTCGACCGCCGGATCGGCGTTGGGCGAGGCGGTGACCTGCACGCCGAACGTGCCGCCGAAGCTGAACATCGTGCTGCCCTCGGCGGTGGTCCGCTCGATGATCTTGACGACGGTGTACTCCAGCCCGCCGCGCGGCATCTCGCCCGGATAGAACTCCAGGTCGAGCAGGTACCCCGGCTCCGAGGGGATCTTCGTGACGATGACGGCGGCGTTCAGCCGGTCGTCGACGTAGGTGAGGAACATCCGGTGCCGCTCGGCCAGCACGCCCCGGCCGATCTCGTCGCGCACCGTGCCGACGTACGGGTTGATCATTTCCTTCGTGGCGCACCAGCCGTCGATCAGGTCGACGATGGCGCGGTCGGTCGCCGGGTCTGAGCCCACCCGGTACTCGACCAGCCGGACCCGCCCGGCGCGCTCGAAGCGCCGCACCAGCGAGCGCACCCGGCTCATCGGGCCGCCGTCGAGCGAGAACTCGGGCAGCTTGTCCAACCGCTGCACCACCCCGAACGGGGTGGCGGTGAAGGGCCGGCCCGCCACCTCGCTCAGCCGCACCATGGAGAGCTGGTTGGGGCGCAGGCCGTGCCGCTCGGCGTAGGCCACCCACTCGGCGGTCAGCTCCTCGAGGTCCGCGGCGCTGCCCACGTAGCTCCAGGCCAGCAGCACCCCGTCGCGCTCGGAGGCGTTGAAGTACGCGGTACGGCGCGAGCCGACGAAGAGCAGCGGCGCGATGTCCCGGCCGGGCAGGCCGCCCTCCTTGCCGTGGCGTTGCTCCAGCTCGGCGACGAGGCGGGCGGTCTGCGGGTCCAGTTCCCGCTTGACCACCATCAGCGGCCCGTCGGCGTCCGCCACCCGGGGCGCGACGCTGTGCGGCTGCGGCGGCGCGGCCTGGTGCAGCCGGCCGACCAGGGCGGCACCGTGTTGCTGGGCGAGGTGCGCGGTCAGGTCGGGCAGCGTGGGATGGTCGAACAGGACCGTCTTGCGCATCGCGCCGAGGCCGCGTTCCAGGGCCGCGACGACCCGGAGCATGTCGAACGAGGTGAACCCGTTGTCGACGAACGTCGCCGCCGGGTCCCAGGGCCGCTGCACGGCCGCGTCGATCACCCCGGCCAGCACCGCCTCGGGGTCGTCGGCGGGACCGCCCGCACCAGTGGGGACGGGCCGCGCCGGCTCGGGCGGGGCCGCCTCCGGGCGGGCCGGCTCGGCGGCGGCGACGAAGGCGGTCAGGCGGTCCACCGTGTCGTACTCGTAGAGCTCGGTGGCCTTCAGGTCCAGGTCGAAGGTCGAGTTGAGCAGGCGCACCAGTTCCATCCGGTAGATGGAGTCCAGGCCCAGATCGCTGAACGGCTGGTCGGGCGGGATCTCGTCGGTCGGCGTACCGAGGATCTGGCCGAGCCGGCCGACGACCACCTCGGCGACGGCGGCCGGGTCACGCCGCGCGGCTGCGGGTGCCGGGACGGCAGTGGGCGGCGCGGGAGCCGGCGGCGGGGCTGCCGGCGCGGCAGCCAGGGCCGGCGCGGGGGCCGGCGGCGGGGATGTCGGCGTGGCGGGTGTCGTCGGGCGGGTCAGGCGCAGCTTCGGTCGGCGTGCGACGGGCGGCACGGCGGCGCTCGCGGGCGCCTCGGCTGGCTGGGACAAGGCGACCTCCGTGGAAGGCTCGGCAGCAGGGGTGGGGAACCAGTGGCGGGTCTCGGCGAACGGGAAACCGGGCAGCGGCGTCCGGCGCGGGGGCACGGCCCACGCGGCCGGCCAGTCCACCCGGGCCCCGTCGACCCAGGCGCGGGCGAGTTCGGCCTGGTCGGTGCCCGTGGCCACGGGCGTCGGCTCGCCGGCCGGCCGGCGGCGGACCGTGCCCCGCAGGATCGCCCCGGACGCCTCACCGCGAGCGGCGGCGGCGAACGCCGCCCGGTCGCCCGCGACCACGGCGAGCCGCTCCGGCAGGTCCTCGCGGCCGGTCTGCAACGTCCACGCCACCCGCGCCAGGTCCGGCGCGGCCGTGGTCAGATGCTCGGCGACCCGGCCGGCGTACGCGGCCAGCGCCTCGGGCGTCGGCGCGGAGAGCACGAACGCGTACGGCGAGTCCGGCGGCGGGGCGTCGGCGGCGGGCGCGGGCCGGTACGCCTCCAGCAGCACGTGCGCGTTGGTGCCGCCGAAGCCGAACGAGCTGACCCCGGCCCGGCGCAGCGGGACCGGTGCGCCGTCGGCGACCCCCGGCCACGGGGTGAGCTGCGTCTGTAGGCGCAGCGGGGTGGCGTCGAGGCGGATGTGCGGGTTGACGCGGCGCAGGTGCAGGCT
Source organism: Micromonospora sp. DT233 (assembly GCF_049841815.1). Classification (NCBI taxonomy): domain Bacteria; kingdom Bacillati; phylum Actinomycetota; class Actinomycetes; order Micromonosporales; family Micromonosporaceae; genus Micromonospora; species Micromonospora sp. DT233. Next base: position 204,847 of record NZ_JBNCLB010000006.1, read on the forward strand.
CGGCGGCAGCTCGCCGTGCCGCATGGCCAGCAGGACCTTGAGCACCCCCGCGATCCCGGCGGCGGCCTCCAGGTGACCGATGTTGGTCTTCACGGCCCCGACCGCCAGGGTGCCCGGCGCGGCGGTGACCGGCCTGCCCCGCTCGGCGTACAACGTCTCCAGGGCCTGCTTGATCCCCTCGATCTCGACCGGGTCGCCGAGTCGGGTGCCGGTGCCGTGCGACTCCAGGTAGGTGACGGTGGCCGGGTCGACGGCGGCGTCGCGGAACGCCGCCGCGACGACCCGCGCCTGGGCGGCCGGGTTCGGGGCGGTCAGCGACGAGGCCCGGCCGCCGTGGTTGACGGCGCTGCCGAGGACCTCGGCGTAGATGTGGTCGCCGTCGCGTTCGGCCTGTTCGAGGTCCTTGAGCAGGACGACCCCGCAGCCCTCGCCCCGGACGTAGCCGTCGGCGTCGGCGTCGAAGGTCTTGCACCGGCCGTCGGGGCTGAGCATCCCCGACTGGGTGAACGCGGTGAACAGACCGGGGCTGAGCAGCACGTTCACGCCGCCCGCGAGGGCCAGGTCGCAGTCGCCGGCCCGGATCGCCGCGATCGCGCGGTGGATGGCGACCAGCGAACTGGAACAGGCGGTGTCGACGATCTCGCTGGGGCCCCGCAGGTCCAGCAGGTACGACACCCGGTTGGCCAGGATGGAGTGCGCGACGCCGGTGGCGGTGTGCGCCTCGACCGGCACCCCGTGCGCCCTGAGCAGGTCCTGGTAGTCCGAGGTGGAGACCCCGGCGTACAGGCCGGTGGCGGTGCCGGCCAGGGCGGACGGGCGGTACCCGGCGTCCTGCACCGCCTGCCACGCGGTCTGCAGGAACAGCCGCTGCTGCGGGTCCATCAGCGCGGCCTCGCGCGGCGCCACCCCGAAGAACCGGGCGTCGAAGCGGTCGACGTGCGACAGGAAGCCGCCGCGCAGGTGCCGGGTGCCGGGGTCGGCGCGCAGGTCGGCGCGGTCCTCGGGGACCTCGCCGACGAGGTCGTCGCCGGCCCGCAGGTGCCGCCAGAACTCGTCGAGGTCGGCGCTGCCGGGCAGCGTCCCGGCCATCCCGATGATCGCCACCCGCCGCCGGGGCGCGGGCGCGGGCACCGCCACGGCCGGGGCGGGTCCAGCGGCGACGTCGGCGGAGCCGGCGACGGCCGAGTCGGCCGGGGCATCCGGGGTGGCGGAGGCATCCAGGGCATCCAGGTCAGGGGCATCCGGGGCCTCCGGGGCATCCGGGGCGGTCGAGGCGTCCGAAGCGGCCGGGGCGGGCTCCCGATGCCGGGCGGACATGGCGGCGGGGTGGTTCGTGACCAGGTACGCGGCGAACGTGGCCAGGTCCGGGCACTCGAACAGCACCGTCGGCAGCAGGTCGAGGCCGTACCGCTCGTTGACCTGGTTGATCAGCTCGGTGAGCGAGATGGAGTCGAAGCCGAGGTCCATCAGCTCGGCACCCGACTCGACCTCGACCGGGTCCACGAGCAGGAACGACGCGGCCAGCTCCCGCAACTCGTCCAGCACCGGCGGCAGCAGGTCCGCCGAGCCGGCGTCGGCGTCGGGCTGCGCGTCGGCACCGGGCGCGGCGGCGTCGGCCGTGTCGGCAGGCCCGGCCGCGTCGGGCGGTGGGGAGTGCGGCGCGTCGGTCAGGGCGGTGGCGGCGGGCGGATCGACCTCGGTGGCGGCGGGCGGTGCGGGCACCGCCGGGCGTACGGCCGTCGTCGACGTGACCGTCACCTCGGGCGAACCGAGCGCCAACGCCGCCTCGAAGGCGCGCAGCCCGTCGGCGGGGTCCAGCGGCACCATGCCCCACCGCCGACGCAGCGCGGCGAGGGTGGCGGCGTCGACGGTCATGCCGCTGTCGCGCCACAGCGGCCAGGCGACGGCCACCGTACGGCCGCTGCGGGTGCCCGCGCCCCGCCACTGCTCGCGCAGCGCGGCGAAGCCGCCGAGGAACGCGTTGGCGTAGGCGTAGTCGACCTGGCCCGGGTTGCCGGTCTCGGCGACCACGGACGAGAAGAACGCCAGGAAGTCGAGGGGCTGCTCGGCGGTGGCCCGGTCCACGGCGAGCGCGCCGTCGACCTTCGGGGCGAGCACCTCGGCCACCTGCGCGGGGGTCTTGCGGACGGCCCGCGCGTCGCGGGTCACCCCGGCGGCGTGCAGCACGCCGCGCAGCGGGCCGTGCCGACCGGCCACCTCGGCGACGAGGCTGGTGAGCGCCGCCGCGTCGGTGACGTCGAGGGCGTGGTACTCCACCGCCGTGCCGTCCGCGCGCAGCTCGTCCAGCGCGGCCCGCCGCGCCGCGTCGAGCGGGGACCGGCCGACCAGGACGACCGCCCCGGCGCCGCCGGCCGCGAGGTGCCGGGCGAAGCGCAGGCCCAGCCCGCCCGCGCCCCCGGTGAGCAGGTACGCGCCGCCGGGTCGCGGGAACAACGGCGCGGCGGGGGCGGGTGCCGGGGCGGTCGCGGTGACGGCCCGGTCCAGCCCGCGTACGCGGCGCAGCCCGCTGCCGTAGCGCACCCGCGCGACCTGTGGGCCGCAGATCAGCAGCTCGTCGACCAGCGGCTCGGCGTGCCGCTGCGGCCCGGCGGTGGCGTCGGCGCCCTCGAAGCCGACCACCACCCCGCGTACCCGCTGGTGCTCCAGGGCCAGGGTGCGCAGCGCGCCGACGACGGCCGCGTCGTGCGGCTGCCCGGCGGGGCTGGCCGAGGCGAAGCCGTACCCGATGCGCAGCTCGCCGGGGGTGCGTTCGGCCAGCAGGGCCGTGCACAACCACAGCAGCGTCAGGAACCCGTCGGCGACCCGCCCCGCCGGGTCGTCGCCGCCGGTCCAGGCCGGCCCGGCGGCGGGCAGCCGCAGCACGGCGTCGGGCAGCGGCCCCTCGGCGGCGAGCCGGCGTACGACCGCGTGCAGGTCGTCGTGGGCGCCCGGCCGCACGACGAAGCCGCCCTCGGTGCGGGCGAACGCGTCGCCGGGCACGACGACGACGCACCGGCCACCACGGCGCTCCAGCAGCTCCCGGGTGGGCGTCGCGGCGGCATCGTCGGCGGCCAGCAGCACGGTCAGCGACGGCACGGCCGCCCGGCCGTCCGGCCCGAGGGGCTCGGGGCTCCAGGTGGGGCTGGACAGGTACCACACCCCGGCGTCGTCGCGGGCCGGTGCGGGGGCCACCCGCAGGCCCCGTACGGCGAGCACCGGCCGGCCGTCGTCGTCGGTCAGGTCGAGGTCGAAGCGGTGGGGGCCGCTGCGGCGTACCCAGGCCCAGCCGGCGTCGGTGGCGGGCCCGGCGTACTCGGCCCGGTCGAAGCCGACGGGCACCCGCGCGTCGGCGGCGGTGCCGAGCGCGGCGAGGGCCTGGAGCGCGCCGTCGGCCAGGGCCACCCCGGCCGCCGCCCCACCGGGGGTGCCGCGCAGCCGGGCCAGGGCCTCCCCGTCGCCGCTCCACAGCTCCCGGACCACCCGCAGCCCGGGGCCGTAGTCGAGGCCGCCGTCGGCGAGCGCCGCGTAGAAGTCGGTCACGTCGTGGGCACGCCGGCAGCGGGCCCGCACGGCGTCGAGGTCCGGCGCGACGGGGTCGCCGGTGGCCGGCTCCAGTACGCCGGTCGCCACCTCGGCACCCGCCCCGCCGACGGCGAAGGTGGTCACCGCGCCCGCCCGGACGAGCCGCAGGGAGAGCCGGGCCGTGCCCCCGTCCAGCCGCACCGGCGCCAGCCAGCGCAGGTCCCGTACGACGTCCGCGCCGGTGACCCCGGCGGCGGCCGCGGCGCGGCGCACCCCGTCGAGCAGCGCGGCACCCGGCAGCCAACGCTCCCCGCGCACCCGGTGGTCGGTCAGGTGCGGCCCGTCCCCACCCAGGTCGATGCCGCTCTGCACGGTGCCGGTCTCGGTGGCGGCGCTCTGCACGGTGCCGGCCTCGGCGGGGTCGGTCTCGGTGGTGCCGGCGGGGTCGGCGGCGGGTGGCGCGGCGATCGGTGCCGGGTCGGGCAGCCAGAAGCGGCGGCGGGCGAACGGGTACGTCGGGAAGGAGACCAACCGGGGCCGGCGGTCCCACCGCGCGGGCCAGTCCACGTCGGCGCCGCCGACCCAGGCGCGGGCCAGCGCCTCGGTGTCGGCGTCGTCCGGCGCGGCGGGCGGCCGGGCCGACGCCGTCCCGCACACCAGGTCGGGGCCGGCGTCGCCGGTGGCGAACTCCGCCAGCGACCGCGCCAACGCGGCTACATCCTCGGCGCGGGCGGCCAGCCGCTCGTCGAACTCCCGCCGCCCGACCTGAGAGGTGTACGCGAGCGCCGCCGCGTCGAGGCCACCGCCGCCCGACCCGCGCAGGTGCTCGGCGACCCGGCCCGCGTACGCCCGCAGCCGCTCCGGGGCACGCGCCGAGAGCAGGAACAGCCGGGGGCCCTGCGGTGCCGGGGCGTCCCCGGTCACCTCCGGGGCGTCCCCGGTCACCTCCGGGGCGTCCCCGGTCACCTCCGGGGGCTCCTCGACGACGACGTGCACGTTCGCGCCCCCGGCGCCGAAGGAGCTGACCCCGGCACGGCGCGGCACCTCGCGCTCCTCGCCGTCGACGACTTCGACGCCCCGCCGCCAGGGCACCAGCTCACGTTGGGGACGGAACGGGGAGCCCGCGAAGTCGATCTTCGGGTTGACCGTGTCGAGGTTGGCGGCGGGCACCAGTTCGCCGTGCCGCAGTTGCAGCAGCACCTTTGTGAGCCCGACGATCCCGGCCGCGCCCTCCAGGTGGCCGACGTTGGCCTTGACCGAGCCGACGGGGCACGGCGGCGACCCGTCCGGCAGCGGGCCGAAGGCCCGGGTGAGGCTGGCGATCTCGATGGGGTCGCCCAGCTCGGTGCCGGTGCCGTGCGCCTCGACGTACCCGATCGTGCCCGGCTCGACGCCGGCCCGGCGCAGCGTCTCGCGGACGAGATCGGCCTGCGAGTTGGGGTTCGGCACGGTGTAGCCGCTGGTCTTGCCGCCGGCGTTGGCCAGGCTCGCCTTGATGACCGCCCAGATGTGGTCGCCGTCGGCGAGCGCGGCGGCGAGCGGCTTGAGCAGCACCGCGCCGACGCCCTCGCCCGGCACGTACCCGTCGGCGTGCGCGTCGAACGTGCGGCACCCGTCGCCGGTGGCCAGCATGTTCATCGCCGACAGGGCGACGAGGTGGGCCGGGTGGATGATCACGTTCACGCCGCCGGCGATCGCCATCCTGCACTCCCCGCGCCGCAGGCTCTCGCAGGCCAGGTGCACGGCGGTCAGCGACGAGGAGCAGGCCGAGTCGACGGCGAAACTGGGGCCGGTCAGGTCGAACGTGTACGACACCCGGTTGGCCAACGACCAGTACGCCGAGTGGGCCCCGGCGAACTCCCCACGGGGCCAGCCGGTCGCGGCGGCGAGTTTGCCGTACGAGCCGTACATGGTGCCGACGAAGACGCCCGTGGCCGGCTCGTGCCGGCGGGGCCCGAGGTGGCCGGTCTCCTCCAGCAGGTTCCAGCAGGTCTCCAGGAAGAGCCGCTCCTGCGGGTCCATCGCGGCGGCGTCGCGGGGCAGCACCGAGAAGTGGGCGGCGTCGAACATGTCGACGTCGGCGATGAAGCCGGCCCAGCGACCGTACGTGCGGTTGCGCCGCCCGCGCCGGGGGTCGTAGTGCTCGCGCCAGTCCCACCGCGACGCCGGGACCTCGCGGATGCAGTTCGCGCCGGCCCGCAGGTTGCGCCAGAGGGCGTCGAGGTCGGGCGACTCGGGGTAGCGGCCGGTTACGCCGACGACCGCGATGTCACCCGGCGCGACGGGTCGGGCGCTGCCGCCGGCCCCGCTCGCCGCGCGCTGCGACCCACCGGCGGCGTCACCGGCGGCGGCCGCCGCCGGTTGCCCGGCTCCGCTGCCGGTCGCCGTCGCGCCGGTCGCTGCCGGCTTCGGCCCGTCGCCGGTCGCTGCCGGCCCCGGCTCGTCGCCGGTCGCCCTCGCGCCGGACGCCGCCGGTTGGCCGGCCCCGGGGTCGTCGGCGCGCAGCGCCCGCGCCAGCTCGGCCGGGCGTTCGGCGCGCAGGTGCGTGGCGAGCCGGTCGAGGGTCATGTGCTCGAAGAGCAGCGTCGCCGGCAGCTCCCCCAGGTCGGCGGCGAGGCGGTGCACGATGTCGACGCCGACGAGCGAGTCGATGCCGTACGTCTCGAAGGTCTCCCGGTCCCGCAGGGTCTCCGGCCGGCACTTGAGCACCTCGGCGAACGCCTCGCGCAGGTAGTCCCGCACCGCCGCCACGCCGGGCACCTCGCCGCCGCCGGCCTCGGCTGTGGCGGCTGCCGGGCCCGTCCCGGCGGTGACGGCTGCCGGGCCCGTCCCGGCGGTGGCGGTCTGGTCCGCCTGCGGCGTCCCGGCGAGGCCCGCCCCAGGCAGCGCCACCGGGCCGGTCGGTGGGGCGGCGTCGAGCCGGGTCGCCGCAGGCGCGGGGGGCGCGGACTCGACCAGGGTGATGCCGTACTCGGGCAGTCGGGTCGGGTCGGCGTCGAGGACGAGGGCCTGCGGCAGGCCGGCGGCCAGGACCCGGCGCAGCGCCTCGTAGCCGGCCTCCGGCTCGATCGAGCGCACCCCCAGGTCGGCGAAGCGCCGGGCGTAGCCGCTGCCGGCGACGGCCCCGACGCCACCCCAGTACCCCCAGTTGACGACGGTGACCGGGAACGCCACCCGGCCGGCGGCCCGCGCCGCGCAGGCGTCCTGCGCGACGCTCGCGGCGGCGTAGTTCGCCTGGCCCCCGGCGTCGACGAAGGACGCGGCGGAGGAGAAGAGCACGCAGAGGTCGAGGGGCTCGTCGCGCAGCGCGTCGAGCAGCACGGCGGTGCCGGTGAGCTTCGGCGCCAGCACCTCGGCGACCGCGTCGTCGTCCAGCCGGGTCAGGGCCGCGTCGCGCCAGAGCCCGGCGGCGTGCAGGACGCCGTCGAGCCGCCCGTACCGGCGTCGGGCCACGTCCAACGCGTGCCGGACGGCGGCCGGGTCGGTGACGTCGGCGCGCACGTACTCCGCCTCGCCGCCGGCCTCCCGCACGGCCCGCAGCGCGGCCTCGACGGTGTCGTCGTGCCCGCGCCGCCCGGTCCAGAGCAGCCGCGCCGCGCGCCGCCGGGCCAGCAGCAGGCTGAGCGCGGCCCCGAGGCCGCCGGCACCGCCCGTGACCAGGTAGACGCCCCGCTCGCGGAACGGGTCCCGGTCGGCGGCCGGGGCCGCCGGTCGGACCCGGACGAAGGCGCGGCGCAGCGCCCGACCGTCGCGCCAGGCCAGCAGCGGCACCCCGCCCGCGTCGGCGGCGACCCGGGCGGCGGTGGTCGCCGGGTCGGCGTCGAGCCCGACGTCGACGCAGGACACCGCCCACGCGCGGTGCTCGGCGGCTGCGGCCCGGGCAACGCCGAAGACCCCGGCGACGCCCGGGTGGACCGCGTCGCCGGGGCAGGTCGCGACCGCGCCGGCCGCGGCGACGGTCAACCGTAGCGCCCGACCGGCGGGGACCTGGGTGGCGAGCGCCCGGACGGTGCGCACCGCCGCCACCGTGGTCGTCTCCCCGTCGTCGCTGCCGGTGCCGGCCAGGACGTACGCGGCATCCACGGTGGACGCGGCGGCGGGCAGGGGCTCGCCGAGCCGGGCCCGGAGGGTGTCCGGGCCGAGCCGGGCGGCGAGCGCGTCGGCCTGCGCCCCGGTCCCGGCTGCGGCGACCACGAGCGCCCGCCCGTCGAGCTGCGCCCGCCCGTCGGGGGCGCGCGGCGGCTCGACCCAGGCCGGGCGCAGCAGCAGCGGCCCGGCCTGGTCGCGCTCCGCCCGCAGCGCGAAGCCCGTGCAGCGCAGGGCCACCCGGCCGGCGGCGTCCGCGACCGTGACCCGGAAGTCGTACGGGCCGGTGCGCTCGACGTGCACGTGGGCGGCCACCGCGTCGGGGTGCGGCACGTCGATGCGTTCGACGGCGAACGGCACCAGCGGCCCGGCGGCCCCGTCGGCGTCGGTGAGGACGGCGACGGCCTGCCACGCGCCGTCGAGGCAGCGGGCGTCGAGCACACCCCCGGCCGGGGCGGTCAGACCGGGACCCACCGGCACCGGGGCGGCGGGCCGGGCCAGGCTGGCGAGGGCCTCCCCGGCGCCGACGCGGACCGAGACGATCCTCCGGTACGGCTCGCCGTAGTCGAGGCCGGCGGCCGCGAACCCGGCGTAGAGCTCCGCGCCGGGGCGCACCTGCGGGCAGCGGGCCGCCACGGCGTCGAGGTCGAGCCGCTGCGGTGCAGCCGGTGGCAACGGCTCCACGGCACCGCCCGCGTACGGCTCGCCGTCCTCGCCCACGACCGTGAACGCCCCGCCGTCGCCCGATCGCAGGCGCAGCGTACGGGCGGCGGTCACCGGCACGGGGCGCAGCCACCGCAGGCCGGTGAGGCGGGCGGGGCCACCCCGGGCCAGCAACGCCCAGCAGGCCGAGGCCGCGCCGGCCAGCACCGGCCGACCCGAGACCCGGTGGCCGGCGACCAGTTCGTCGGCCGGGTCGAGCCGCCACCCGTCCGCGTCGGCCGGCGCGTCCCCCGCGCGATCCGGGACGGCCCCCGTGGGCGGTACGGCACCGGCGCGGGCCGGTGCCGCCCAGTGGGTCTCCCGCTCGAACGGGTAGCTGGGCAGCGGCACCCGGCGCACCGGCTCGCCGCGCCACAGGAGCGCCCAGTCCGGGTCGGCACCCGCGACGTACGCGGCGGCCAGGCGGTGCAGGGCGGTCCGCCGGGCGGCGGGACCGGTGGCGGCCCGCGCCGCCGCCACGTCGGCCCGCACGGTCTGCGCGTCCGGTGGCTCGGCCCGCCCCACCGGCTCGACCGGCGTCCAGGCGGCCAACCGGTCGCGCAGCTCGTCCAGGCCACCGACCACGAACGCCGCCCGCACCGGCAGGTGGGCGCGTCCCGCGCCGAGGGTGTACGCGACGTCGCGCAGCGGCACCCCGCTGGGCAGGGCGTCGCGCAGCCCGGCGACCCGCCGAGCCAACGCGCCCTCGTTCGCGGCCGACAACACCACCACCACCTCGTCGCGTGCCCCGTCGGCGGGGGGCGGCGCGTCGGGCGCCTCGGCGAGGACCACGTGGGCGTTGGTGCCGCTGAAGCCGAAGCTGCTGACGGCGGCGACGCGTACCCCGGCCGGACCCGGCGGGAACGGCGCCGGGGCGACCGGGACGGTGAACGGGCCGCCCGCCAGGTCGATCCGTGGGTTCGGGGTGTCGAAGGACAGCGACGGCGGCACCACCCGGTGCCGCAGGGCCTGCACCGCCTTGATGAAGCCGGTGATCCCGGCGGCCAGGGTGGTGTGCCCGACGTTCGACTTCACCGACCCGACCGCGCACCAGCCGGACCGGCCCCGCGCGTGCTCGGTGAACACGCTGGTCAGGGCCTTCAGCTCGATCGGGTCGCCGAGCGGGGTGCCGGTGCCGTGCGCCTCGACGTAGCCGACGTCGGCGGGGCTCACGCCGCTGCGGGCGTACACGTCGCGCAGCAGCGCCGCCTGCGACTCCGCGCTCGGGGCGGTGATGCCGTTGGTGTGCCCGTCCCCGTTGAGGCCGGTGCCCTTCACCACGGCGTACACGTGGTCGCCGTCGGCGACGGCCCGGTCGAGCCGCTTGAGTACGACCGCGCCGACCGCCTCGCCGAGCACGATGCCGTCCGCCGAGGCGTCGAACGGCGCGCACCGGCCGGTCGGCGACAGCATCCCGGTCTTGCTGGTCCACACGTGCATCCGGGGCGTCACCATCACCGCGACCCCGCCGGCGATCGCCATGTCGCAGGCGCCGGAGCGCAGGCTCTCCACCGCCAGGTGCACGGCGACGAGCGACGAGGAGCACGCCGTGTCGACGGACATCGTCGGGCCGGTGAGGTCGAGCAGGTAACCGATGCGGGCGGCGAGGATCGACGGCGCGTTGCCCAGGAACGCCTGACCGGTGTCGTCCTGCCCGGAGCGCTCGAGCAGCCGCAGGTAGTCGCCGCCGCCGCTGCCGACGAAGACGCCGCAGCGACGCGGGCCGGCGGTGGCGTACCCGGCGTCGTCCAGCGCCGCCCACGACTGCTCCAGGAAGAGCCGCTGCTGCGGGTCCATCAGCTCCGCCTCCATCGGCGAGATGCGGAAGAACGCCGCGTCGAAGCTGTCGACGTCGGAGAGCAGCGCGGCCCACTTGCTGTAGGTGCGGCCGGCGGCGTGCCGGTCCGGGTCGTAGAACTCGGCGGGATCCCACCGCTGGGCGGGCACCTCGCGGATGCTGCACCGGCCGTCGCGCAGGTTCCGCCAGAACGTCTCGACGTCCGGCGCGTCCGGGAACCGCCCCGACATGCCGATGACGGCGATGTCGGCGGTCGCGGCGTGGCCACCGGCGGGCGACCGGCCCTGGTCGAGGCGGTCCGGCTCGACCGGGCCGCTCGTGTCGGCCGACGGCCGGCTGCCGTCGAGGTCGCCCGGGGCCGCGGGGGCGGTGCCGTTGGGCGGCGGTGGCAGGGCGGCCAGCGCGACGGTCACGGCGCTGCCCCGCGCCGGGGCAGGTACGGCCGGGGCCCAGGGCGCGCTCCGCCCGGTGCCCGGCGACAGGTCCGCGCCCGGGGGCGGGTTCGCGCCCGACGACAAATCTGCGGCCGGCGGCCGGTCCGCGTCCGTCGACGGGTTCGCGCCCGGCGGCAGGTCCGGTTTCGGTGCGGCCGCGGCCCGGGGGGCGCGCTCCGGCGCGGCGGCCGGCGCCGGTGGGGTGACCGGGGCGAGCCGCAGCGGCGGCGGCCCGGCCGGGGCGGGTGCCTGGGTGGGCGGCGGCCCGGCCGGGGCGGGTGCCTGGGTGGGCGGCCCGGCCGGGGTGGGTGCCGGCGCGGCCGGAACCGACGCGCCGCCCGGAACCGGCGGCGGGGGCGAGAACTGCGCCTCGGCCGGCGCGGCTGCGGTCGGCTCGGTGGGTACGGCCGGTTCGGCACCGGCCCGGTCCAGGCGGCGGGCCTCGGCGGCGCTGGCCACGGCGTGATCGGCGAGCTGGTCGACCGTCGGGTGGTCGTAGACGGTGACGGAGTCGAGGTCGAGGCCGAACCGGCGGTTGAGGTCGCGCACCAGCTCGACCGCGCCGAGCGAGTCGATGCCCATCTCGCTGAACGTCAGCCGCCGGTCGATCTCGTGCGGGTCGAGGTACAGCTGGGCACCGAGCGTCTCCCCGATCACCCTGAGCACTTCGTCCCGGTCGAGCCCCACCTCGACCGGTCCCGCCACCGGGCCCGGCGCGGCAGGCGGCGGGGTGGGCTGCGTCGGTGCGACGGCCACGGGGGCGGGAGGCACCGGCGCGGCAGGTGCCGGCGCGGCGGGCACCGACACGGGAGCGGGGGACCGGCCGCCCACCTGGCCCGCCCCTTCGGCGTCGGCGGCCGGGCCCGCCCGGTGGGCGTCGGTGGCCTGGACCTCCGCGTGGGCGGCTGCCGGGGCGGGACCGCCGACGAAGCGGTTGACCCGGTCCATGTGGTCGCGGACCAGGGCGACAGCGCCGTCGCCGAGCACCCGCTCGTGCAGCGCGAGTTCCCGGGATACCGTGTCGTCGACGGCGGTCAGCAGGCGGTCGGCGAGTTCCCGCTTGAGCCCCGCGACGGCCGTCTCGGGCTGGCGGGCGATGGCGCGGGCGATGCCCAGTGCCGCCGGCAGCACGTCCGACCGGTCCTCGAAGCGGACCTGGGCGCCCCGGCGCTCCAACTCGACTCCGTCGAACGCGCGGGCGGTGTAGAACATCTCGGTCGCCAGGGCCCGGCCGAAGCGCTGCTCCAGGATGAACGTGGCACCCATGCCGGGGGTGAAGCCGTAGTGCACGAAGTTCGCCGCGTACGAGGCCTCGCGGGCCATCACGACGATGTCGGCGTACAGGCCGAAGGCCAACCCGCCACCGGAGGCGTGGCCGGTGATCGCGGCGACGACGGGCCGGTCGCAGCGCAGCAGCCCCCGGTAGAGGAACGGCACGTCGCTGAAGCGTCCGTCGCCACGGGCCAGCCGCTCCAGCGCGTCGGGGGTGCCACCCATGCTGAACGCCGGGCCCGACGCGGTGAGCACGACCGCCCGGACGGCCGGCTGCGCCGCGATCTCGGCGAACGCCTGCTCCAGCCCGCGTACGAGTGCCTCGGTGAACATGTTCCGGGCCCCGCGCATGGTCACCACGGCGACCCCGTCCCCGACCACCCGCACGTCGACGGGCGCGTCCGGGTCCTCCGGCCCGGCCTCGTCGGCATCGGGGTGCCGGCCACCGGAGCCCACCGGCCCGGCCGGTGCCGGCGTCGCGGGGCGCGCGTCGGCCGCCGGACGATCGGCGGGCCGGTCGGGCCCGGTCGGCGTCCGCACGAGGGCCCCCGGAAGGTCGGCGGGTCCGGCCGAGTCCCCGGCCGGCCCCGCGCCACGTCGACGCCACTGCCCGACCCAGCAGCGTTCGCCGCCGAACGGGTAGCCGGGCAGCGGCACCCGGCGGCGGGTGCCGGGGCGGTGCAGTCGCTCCCACGCCACGTCCGCGCCGCGCACCCAGCGTGCCGCCAGCTCCAGCAGGTCGCCGCCGGGTTCGAGCGGCGCGGCGTCCGGCTGGTCGCCGCTGTCCCGCTCGGCGACGCCGAGCAGGGTTCCGGCCGGGAGTTCGCCGCCGTCGGCCACCGCCCGCAGCGCCGCGCGCAGGGCGGCCACGTCGGCGGTGACCACGGCCAGGCGGTGCGCCATGGCCGCCCGACCCAGCTGCGAGGTGTACGCGACGTCGGCCAGCTCGACGCCGTCCGGCGTGCCGGCCCGGTCGAGCAGGGCGGCCACGGTACGGGGGGTCGCGGAGCCGTCGATCGGCTCGGCGGGCGGCGGGGCGGCACCGCAGCGTTGGGCGACCCGGTCGCGCAGGGCCAGCAGCGCCGCGCGGTCGAGCCCGAGGTCGCCGAGCGTCTCGTCGGGGCCGACCGTGGCAGCTGCCACGCCGAGCAGGTCCGCGACGATCCCCGTGACGGCCGCGAGCGCCCCGGCGTCGCCCGGCATCGCGCCGCCCGTCGGGGCCTCGGCGAGGGCCGCCGCCATTCGCCCTGCGTACCGGCGGAGGGTGGCCTCGTCGCGGGCGGAGAGCACGAAGATCGCGGGCCCGCTGTCCCGCTCGGCCGGCGGCGCGGGCGGTGCCTCCTCGACCAGCAGGTGGGCGTTCGCGCCGCCGGCACCGAAGGCGCTCACGCCGGCCCGGCGCGGGCCGCCGTCCGGGCCGGACGACCACGACGCCAGTTCCCGTTGGATGCGCAGGGGCGTGCCGGTGAGGTCGATGTGCGGGTTGACCCGCTCGGCGTGCAGGGAGGGCACGAGCGTGCGGTGCCGAAGCTGCAACAGCACCTTGGTCAGGGCGGCGATGCCCGCGGCGCTCTCGGCGTGGCCGATCGACGACTTCACCGAGCCCACCGCGCAGCCGCCGGGCGGCGCGGATTCGGCGAAGACGGCGCGCAGGGCCTCGATCTCGATGGGGTCGCCCAGCGACGTGCCGGTGCCGTGCGCCTCCACGTAGCTGACGGTCTCGGGGGCGACGCCGCCGCTTCGCCAGGTGGCGCGGACGAGGTCGGCCTGCGCGGTGGGGCTGGGCACGGTGAAGCCGCTGGTACGGCCGGCGTGGTTGAGCGTGGAGGCGCGGATGACGCCGTAGACGTGGTCGCCGTCGCGCCGGGCGTCGTCGAGGCGTTTGAGTACGACCGCGCCGACGCCCTCCGCCGGCACGTAGCCGTCGCCGCCTTCGCCGAAGCTGCGGCAGCGCCCGTCCGTGGACAGGAACTGCCCCTGCGCCAGTTGCAGGTACTTCTGCGGGTGCAGGGTGAGGTTCACCCCGCCGGCGATGGCCAGGTCGCAGTCGCCCTGCCGGACCGCCCGCACCGCCAGGTGGACGGCCGACAGCGACGACGAGCACGCGGTGTCCACGGCCAGGCTGGGGCCGGTCAGGCCCAGGGTGTACGAGACCCGGTTGGGCACCGAAGCGTGCATCGCCGTCGGGGCCACGCCGTCCTCGTCGAAGAGCTGGTAGTGGCTCCAGGTGACGCCGGCGTAGACCCCGACGGGTGCGCCGCGCAGGTGTTGCGGCTGGTAGCCGGCGTCCTCGACCGCCTGCCACGCCGTGGTGAGGAAGAGCCGCTCCTGCGGATCCATCCGCTCGGCGTCCTTGCGGGAGATGCCGAAGAAGCCGGGGTCGAAGACGTCGACGTCGTCGAGGAAGCCGCCCCACCGGCCGTACGTGCGCCCGGCCCGGCCCCGGTCGGCGTCGAAGTACCGGTCGTGGTCCCAGCGCTGCGCCGGCACCTCCGTGACGCAGTCGCGCCCGGCGACGAGGTTGGCCCAGAACTCGCGTACGTCGGCGGCCTGCGGATACCGGCCGGCGAGGCCGACGACCGCGACGTCCACGACCGGCGCGGCGGGGGCCGGCGCGGCAGGGGTCGGCTGCGGCAGGCCGTCGGCGGCCCGGTCCGGCTCGGTGTAGCGGACGACGACGGTGCCGTCACCGGCGGCGAGCGCGGTCTCCAGGGCGCGCAGGCCGTCGGCGGTCGGCAGCGGCGCCGCGCCGTGCTCGCGCCGGGAGCGGGCCACCGCCTCGGCGGGGATCCGCATGCCGCCGTCGGCCCAGAGCGGCCAGGCGACGGCGATGCTCGCGCCGTGCCGGTCCGGGCGGGCGGCCCGCCCGGCGGCGAAGTGTTCGAGGTACGCGTTGGCGAAGGCGTAGTCGCACTGGCCGGGGTTGGGCACCACGGCCGAGAGCGAGGAGAACAGGGCGAAGAACGCGAGCCGGTCCGTCGCGGTGGCCGCGTCGAGGTGCCGGGCGCCCACGGCCTTGGGGCCGGCGACGTCGGTGAAGTCGGTGCGGTGCTTGGTCGGGAAGAGCCCGTCGCGCAGGACGCCGGCCAGGTGCAGCACCCCGTCGATGCGGCCGAACCGCTCCCGCCCCCCGTCGACGGCGCGCCGGACGGCAGCGGCGTCGGTCAGGTCGGCCACGACGTGCAGCACCTCGGCACCGGCGGAGCGCCACGCCGCGATCCGGCCGGCGAGGGGGTCGCCGAGCGGTCGGCGGCCGAGCAGCACGAGCCGGGCGCGGTACCGCTGCGCCAGGTGGTCGCCGACCAGCCCGGCGAGCGCCCCGTCCGCGCCGGTGATCACGTAGACGCCGGCCTCGCGCAGCGGCGAGGGCCCGGCGGGCGCGGGCAGGGGCGCGTAGCCGCGCGTCACCCGCCGCTCGGCGCGGCGCACCTCGGCGCCGCCGGTCGGGTCGGCGACCTCCTGCCACACCGCCTCGGCGACCCCCGTGGCGGACCAGTCGGCGACACCGACCGAACGGACCCGCAGCGCGGGGGCCTCCGCGCCGAGCGTGCGCCCGAGCGCGCCGACGGCCGCGCCGGCCGGGTCGGGCAGCCGGTGCACGTAGAGCAACGGCGCGGGCGTCGAGGGGTGCCGGCGGTGCAGCGCGGTGGCCAGGGTCCACATCTCGATCGCGGGCCGCGCCGGGTCCCCGGTCTCCGGGGTCGCCGCGAGGCGCACGTACGCGGCCGGGCCGGACCGGTCGACCAGCCGGCCCACCTGTTCGGCGTCGGTGGGGTCGACGCCCTCGGCGGGGCGCACGTCGACGCCGGGGCGGGCGGCGCGCAGCGCGGCCAGCGTGGCGTCGTCGGCGCCGAGCACCACCAGCGGCCGCCCGCCGTCCGGGGCGGCGGACGCGGGTGCCGGGGTCCACTCCGCGCGCCACAGCGTCACCTCGCACTCCGCCGGCCCGGCCGGGCCTGCGGCGGCGGGCTCGGCGCGACGGAAGCCGTGGGTGGTGCCGAGGTACGCGGCGAGGGCGGCGATGTCGGTGTGCTCGAACAGCAGCGTCGGGTACAGCGCGGTCCCGGCGACCTCCTCCAGTTGCCTGCCGAGGTCGAGCATGGCGACCGAGTCGAGGCCGAGTTCGTAGAACCCCGCGTCGACGGGCACGTCGGCGGCCGACCGGCCGAGCCGCGCCCCGACGAGCCCACGCAGGTGCCCGGTGTAGGCCCGCACGGCGTCCCCACCGGCGGCGACGTCCCCGCCGCCGGCATCCCCGGTCGTCGCCGGGACCGGCGTCGCGGCAGCAGCCGGGGTCGGCGTCGGGAGCGCAGCCGGGGTCGGCGTCGGGGACGCGGCCGCAGCCCCTGCCGTCGGGGTGGCGTCGGCGACGAGTCGGGAGATGAGCCCGGCGTGGCGGATCCGCTTGCAGGTGAGCTTGCCGAACTCGGCCAGCAGGGTGCCGTCGGTGGCGTACAGGCCGTAGTCGTTGTCGATGACGTCCCGGGACGCGGAGAGCGTCTCGACCCGGGGCGCGTAGAGGATCGTGGTGCCGCGCAGCGGACGGGGGGCCCGGAACCGGTCGATGTACATGGGGATGAACGGCTCCCGGGAGACCGCCTCGGTCTGCCCGTACGCGGCGATGGTGGCGGCGTCGAGCTTGGCCGGGTGCAGGTGGAACGCCTCCTCGGGGACGCTGGCCCCGGCGTCGATGTCCAGCTCCGCCAGCAGGTAGCCGTCGCCGACGTGGATGTCGCCGTGGCAGGCCATCGCCGGGCCGTGGCGGATGTCCTCGGCGCGGGCCCGGGCGTACAGCTCCGCCAGCGGGTAGCTGCGCCGGATCCCGGCCCGCAGCGCGGCCAGGTCGAGCGGCGCGGCCGGCGGCGGGTCGGTGTGGACGAGCTCCGCGCGCATGTTGTCGTGCCAGGGCGCGTCCGGCCGGCCGGCCCAGCGGCTCTGCGCCGTCACCGGGCGGGCCCCGTCGGGGCCGGGTGGGCCGACGCGCAGGCGCAGCTCGCGGGCGGCGGACTCGGCGGTCGCCACCGGTTCCGGGAACAGGATGCGCCGCAGCTCGACCCGCTCGGGGTCGAAGCCCTGCGCGACGAGCATCCGCATCAGGATGTCCAGGAACGTCACCCCGGGCAGCACCGAGACGCCGTGGACCCGGTGGTTACGCATGATGAAATCGGTGTCCGACAACTCCAACCGACACTCGATCTGTGGGTCGTTCATCGTTGTTGTCTCCTCCGCGATGGGGGGCGGCGCGGCGTGTTCAGCTCGGTAGGTGACCGTTCGCCGGGGTGGTGGTCGGGACGAAGCGCAGGTCCAGCAACGACGACACCGGCGCGGGCGGCGGGGGTGGGTCGACGGGCGGGGGCGTGGCCGTGGGCGTGGCCGTGGGCGGTGGCGCGACCGCCGGCGCGGGGGCGGCGGATTGGCGTTCCAGCCAGTACCGCCGCCGCCGGAACGTGGGCGCGGGCAGCGGGGCGCGGCGGGCCGCGGCGGCCACCCGGTCGTCCGGTGCGGAGACGATCGCGTGGGCGTTGGTGCCGCCGAGGCCGAAGGCGCTGACCCCGGCGACCCGCTGGCCGGTCCAGGGCGTGGCGGCGGGCCACGGCACGAACGGGGAGGCGGCGAAGTCGAACCGGGGGTTGGGCCGGTGGCAGTGCAGCGTCGGGGGCAGCACGCCGTGCTCGACCGCGAGGAGCACCTTGAGCAGTCCGGCGATGCCGGCGGCGGAGAGCAGGTGCCCGATGTTCGACTTGACGCTGCCCAGCGCGCAGTACCCGGTGTCCGCGGTGGACTGCCGGTACACCTCGGTCAGCGCCCGCAGCTCGATCGGGTCGCCGATCATCGTGCCGGTGCCGTGCGCCTCGAGCAGGCCGACGTCGCGTGCGTCGTACCCGCTGCGGTCGAGGGCCCGGCGCACGACGGCGGCCTGGGCGACCGGATTCGGCGTGGTGAGCCCCATGGTGCGTCCGTCGTTGTTCACCGCGACCGCGTCGATGACCGCCCGGACCCGGTCGCCGTCGCGGATCGCCGCCGACAACTCCTTGAGTACGAGCACACCGCAGCCCTCGCCGGGCACGAAGCCGTCGGCGTCGGCGTCGAACGCCGCGCAGCGCCCGGACGGGGAGAGCGCGCGGGCGGCGGTGAACTGCAGGTACGGCTCCTCGTCGAGGAGGATCTCCACCCCGCCGACCAGCGCCAGCTCGGACTCCCCGGTCAGCAGGCTGCCGCAGGCGAGGCCGACGGCGACCAGTGCGGAGGAGCAGGCGCTGTCCACGACGAGGTTCGGCCCGTGCAGGTCGAGCAGGTCGGCCACCCGGGCGGCGACGAAGTTCTGGTCCGCGCCCAGCCCGGCGGCACCGCCCCGGATGCCGGCGCGGTGGCGGTAGCCGGAGAGCCGGGCCCCGGCGAAGACGGCCACGTCGCGGCCGCGTACCTCCTCGTCCCGGTAGCCGGCGTCGCGCAGCGCGGTCACCGAGCCCTCCAGGAACAGCCGGATCGCCGGGTCCAGGCAGGCGGCCTCCTCCGCGCCGATGCCGAACCAGTCGGCGTCGAAGTCCTCGATGCCGTCGACGAAGCCGCCCCACTTGCTGACGCTGCGCGTCGGGTAGAGGGCCGGCACGTCCCAGCGGTCCGGCGGCACCTCGCCCACGGCCGACCGGCCGGCGACGAGGTTGTTCCAGAACGTCGCGGCGTCGGGCGCACCGGGCAGCCGGCAGGCCAGCCCGATCACCGCCACCTTGCCGCCGCCCGCCACGGGGACACCGCCGGGGGCGGGGGTGCTGCCGGCGGGCTCCCGGACCGCGGCGGGCGCGGCGGGTGCGGGCGGCGGCGGCACCGACGTGGGCGTCGGCGGCGGCGCGGGCACCGGGGCGGGCGTCGGCACCGGCTCGGGTGGCGGCGGCGGCGCGGGCACCGGGGCGGGCGTCGGCACCGGCTCGGGTGGCGGCGCGGGCAGCGGCGGCACCGGGGTGGGCAGCGCGGCGGTCAGGGCGCGCAGCGTCGGGTGCTCCAGCAGCAGGCCCGGTGGCACCGGGTGGCCGAGGCGTGCCTCGATCCGGGTGACCAGCTCCGCCAGCATCACCGACTCGACGCCCAGGTCACCGAAGGGCACGTCGGGGTCGAGCGCCTCGATCGGGATGCCGGCCGTGGTGCCGAAGATCTCGACCAGCCAACGCGGCGGCTCGCCCTCCGGCGCGGCGACGGGCCCCGGCGCGGCCATGGACACCGGGACGGGCCCCGGCGCGGTCGCGGGCCCCGGCGTGCCGGTCGCGGGCCCCGGCGTGCCGGTCGCGGCCACCGGTGTGCCGGTCGCGGGCCCCGGCGTGCCGGGCGCGGACGGCCCCGGCACGGGGGCGGTGGGCCGGGCGGCGGCCGGCGGGGCGGTCTGCACGACCGGGTCGGTCGCGCCGGCGAGGGCGAGGTCCAGCACGGCCAGCCCCTCTGCGTCGCTGAGCGTGCCGAGGCCGGCCCGCTGGCAGGCCGACGCGGCGTCGCGGCCGGCGCCGGACTCGCGCCACACCGTCCACTGCACGCTGCGGTAGGCGGGCTGGCCGATCCGGACCCGGTACGCGGCCAGCAGGTCGAGGTAGCCGTTGGCCGCCGCGTAGTCGGCCATCCCGGCGGCGAGCGCGGGGACCGTGGCGGCGACGGAGGAGTACAGCACCGCGAATTCCAGCGGGTCGGCCGCGCAGAGGTCGGCGAGGGCGGTCGCCCCGGTGACCTTCGGGGCCAGCGTCGCCGCCACGTCGTCCGGGTCGCGGTGGACCAGCGGGCCCGGCATACCGGCCCGGCCGGCGCAGTGCACGAGCCCGCCGATCGGCCCGAGCTCCTCGCGTACCCGCCGCAGCGCCGCGTCGAGCGCGGCCCGGTCGGTGAGCACGGGCGCGTAGGTGCGGACCGTCACCCCGGCGGCCTCCAGGGCGCGGACCGTCGCCACGGCGGCGGCCGAGGCGGCGGGCAGGCCGGGGGCGTCCCAGGCGGGCCGGGGCGGCAGCGGCGTGGTCGACAGCAGCGCCAGCCGCCGCGCGCCCCGGCGGGCCAGGTGTCGGGCCGCCAGCGCGCCGAGCCCCCGGGTCCCGCCGGTGACCAGGTACGCCCGGTCGGCGCGCAGCCGGACCGGCGCGGCAGCGCGGGCGGGCGCCTCGACGATCCGGGGGAGCAGTCGCCGCCCCGCCCGGTGGCAGACCTCGGTCCCGGTGCCGGCGCTGAACTCGGCGGCGATCGCCGCCGGGTCGGGCACGTCGCAGTCCAGCGTGCCGATCCGGACCCGGGGATGCTCGACGCCGAGCGCCCGCACGAGCGAGGTGAGGACCGCGCCGGTCAGCCGGGGCGGGGCGCCGTCGACGGGCTGGACGCCCCGGGTGACGTGCAGGATCCGCGCCGCCGGCCGGGGCCCTTGCAGCAGCCGTCGCAGCATCGCCAGCCTCGGCCGCCAGGACTCCGGGCGGCCGTCGCCGTCGGCGGGGCCGTCCAGGTCGGACAGGTCCAGCCAGCCGGTCACGTCCGGGTGGGCGTCGAGCAGCGCGAGCCCGGCCGCCTCGGAGTCGACGACGGGCCGGCCGTCGCCCCCGTCGCCGCCGGTGCGGGCGATCACCAGTCGGGCGCCGGGCAGCGCGGCGGCGATCCGCTCCGCGAGGTGGTCGTCGCCGACGCCGACGAGGCAGAGCACGGTGCCGCCGACCGGCCCGCCGACCGGCCCGCCGACCGGCGGTGGCGCCTCGTCGGGCAACCAGCGGCGGGTACGCAGCGGCACCACGGCCGGGTCCACCACCCCAGCCGGCGGCCCGGCGAGTTCAGCCGGCGGCGCGGCTGGCGCGGTCGGCGGCGAAGCGGGCGCGGTCGGGGCGGGCGCGGTCGGCGGCGCGACGGGACCGGTCGGGGCCGGGTCGGGCAGCCAGCAGCGCATCCGGGCGAACGGGTGGCCGGGCAGCGGCACGATCGCGGCGCGGCCGAGGCGGTCCCAGTCGACCTGCGCGCCGTCGACCCAGCGGCGGGCCAGGTCGGCGAGGTCCAGCCGCTCCGGCTCCGGCACGCTCGGGCCCGAGCCGGCCGGGCCGGTCAGCCGCCCGACGGCGACGCCGCCGTGGTCGCCGACGGCGAGGGCCGCCAGCCGCTGCCGCGCCTGGTCCAGGTCGGCGGCGACGAACGCCGCCCGGTGTCGCAACGCGTCGCGGCCCACCCGCAGCGTGTGGGCGACGTCGGCGAGGTGCAGGTCGGGGTGCGCGGCGAGGTGCGCGGCGAGGCGGCCGGCGAGGGCGGCCAGCTGCTCGGCCCCGGCGGCGGAGACCACGACGAGCTGCGGGCCCGACACGGTACGGGCGACGACCTGCGGGGGCGCCTCCTCGACCAGGACGTGGGCGTTGCTGCCGCCGGCCCCGAACGAGCTGATCGCGGCCCGGCGGGGCGTACCGCCGGCCGGCCAGGGGGCGCGGGCGCGCTGCACCGCGAACGGGCTGGTGGCCCAGTCGACGTTGGGGTTTAGCGGCTCCGCGTGCAGCGACGGCGTCAGCTCGCCGTGGCGCAGTTGCAGCAGCACCTTGGTGAGCCCGGCGATGCCGGCGGCGGCCTCCAGGTGACCGATGTTGGACTTCACCGAGCCGATCGGCACGCTGCCCACCGGCAGGTCGCCGAAGGCCCGACGCAGGCCGGTGAGCTCGATCGGGTCGCCGAGGGCGGTGCCGGTGCCGTGCGCCTCGACGTACCCGATGGTGGTGGGCGCGACGCCGGCGCGGCGCAGCGCGTCCGCGACGAGGTCGCCCTGCGCGACGGGGTTCGGCACCAGGTAGCCGCTGGTCCGCCCGCCGTGGTTCACGGCCGTCGCGAGGATCACCGCGTGCACGTGGTCGCCGTCGGCCTGGGCGCGGGCGAGCGGCTTGAGCAGGACCGCGCCGACCCCCTCGCCGGGCACCAGCCCGTCGCCGGCGGCCCCGAAGGGCCGGCAGCGGCCCCCTGCGGCGGTCATCCCCATCGCCCGCTGCTGGTGGAACTTGTTGTGGTGCAGCGACAGGTTCACCCCGCCGACGACGGCGACCTCGCACTCGCCACGCCGCAGGCTCGCCGCGGCGAGGTGCAGGGCGGTCAGCGAGGATGAGCACATGGTGTCGACGGTCAGGCTCGGCCCGCAGGCGTCGAGGAACCAGGAGGCCCGGTTGGCGATGCCGGCGACGGCGGAGCCGGTGGCGACCGGCTCGGCGAGCAGGGACCGCTCGACCCCGAAGAACGGGTACTCGTTGTACATGGTGCCGGCGAACACCCCGACCCGGCCGCCGTGCCGCAGCCGCAGCCGGGCCCGGCTGTAGCCGGCGTCCTCCAGCAGCCGCCAGACGGTCTCCAGGAAGAGCCGCTCCTGCGGGTCCATCAGCGCCGCGTCGCGGGGGGTGAGCTGGAACAGCAGCGGGTCGAACAGGTCGACGCCGTCGAGGAAGCCGCCGATGGCCGCGTCGTCGTGCAGGCCGGGGCGGCCGGGCGGCGGCGGGGTGACGCTGTCCCGGCCGGCGACCAGGTTGCGCCAGAAGGCGTCGAGGTCGGGGGCCTGCGGGTAGCGACCGGCGACGCCGACCACGGCGATCGGCCCGGCGTCGTCGACCCGGTCCCGCCCCGCAGCGGTCGACGGCATCGCAGCGGTCGACGGGACCGGGGTCGGTCGCGCCTCGGCGGCACGGCCGAGGGCGGCGGCGACGCCGGCCAGGTCGCGGTGCTCGTAGAAGAGGGTCCGGGAGACGTCGGCGAACCGCTCGGCGAGCCGGGCGTTGAGCGTGGTGACCATCAGCGACGTGAGGCCGTAGTGCTCCAGCGGGGTGCGCGCGTCGACGCGGTCGGCGGGGACCTCCGACACCTCGGCGAAGAGGGCGCAGAGGTAGGCCTCCAGGTCGACCGCCGGCCCGTTGCGCTGCGGGGTCACCGTCGGCTCGACGGCCAGCCGGTGCCGCTCCCGGGCGAAGGGATGACCGGGCAGCGACACCCGCCGGGCCGGCACCGCCCACGCGGCGGCCCAGTCGACGTCCTCGCCGGCCAGCCAGCGCCGGGTGGTCGGGTCGTCCGGGGCGTCGGCCCGGTCGGTGGCCAGGAACGCGTCGAGGGCGTCGGCGAGCGCGGCCGGGTCGGTGGCCGGGAACGCCGCCCGGTGCGGCATGGCCACCCGCCCGACCTGCGACGTGTACGCCACGTCGGCGGGGCGCGGCGGCGGGCCGTCCGCGAGGAACTCCCGCAGTCGGCGGGCGGCCTCGCGCAACTGCCCCGGCGTCTGCGCCGACAGCGGTACGACCAGCGGGCCGGCGGCGGCGGGCGGGCCGGTGGGCTCCGGTGCCCGCAGCACCACGTGCCCGTACGAGCCGGTGGCGCCGAGGGCGTCGACCAGCACCGACCGTGGCGCGTCGCCGGGCGGCGGCCAGGGGGCGGGCTGCTCCACGACCCGTAGCGCGAGGCTGTCCCAGTCGACCAGCGGGCTGGGCCGCTCGGCGCGCGGTGTGGGCGCGATCCGGCCGTGCCGGAACTGCAACAGGACCTTGGCCAACTGCGCGAGGCCGGACGCGGACTCCAGGTGCCCGACGTTGGCCTTGACGGTGCCGATGGGCACCGGGTCGGCGCGGCGGTCGGCGAAGACCTCGTCGAGGGCCTGCAGTTCGGCGGCGTCGGCCATGCCGGCGCCGGTGGCGGCGCACTCGACGTAGGCGATGTCGTGCGGGCCGCGCCCCGCGCGGGCCAGCGCCTCGCGCAGCGACCGGGCCAGCGACGCGACGTTCGGGGCGAGGAAGCGGTTGCCGCCGCCGGCGTGCCCGGCCCAGGTGGCCTCGACGACGGCCCACCGGTTGTCGCCGGCGCGCACTGCGTCGGCGTCGGGCCGCAGCAGCAGCGCGCCGGCGCCCTCGCCCGGCGACCAGCCGTTCGCGTCGGCGTCGAAGGCACCGCTGACGCCGCCGGGGGAGACCAGGTCGAGGCCGCGCAGGACGGCGGCGTGGTACGGGTGGGCGAGGAGGTTCACGGCGACGACCAGGGCCGCGTCGCACTCGCCGGAGCGCAGCGCCGCCCCGGCCAGGTGCAGGGCGGTCAACGCCGAGGAGCAGGAGGTGTCCACCGCGACGCTCGGGCCGGTCAGGCCGAGGAAGTGGGAGATCCGGTTGGGGATGTCGGCGGCGACGCCGGAGACCCGCGCGGGGCCACCGGCGTCCCAGCCGGCCGCGCCGACGTGCTGGTGGTCCTGCCACATCACGGCGGCGTAGACGCCCACCCGGGGCGCGGCGGCGCGCAGGCCGGCCGGGGTGTACCCGGCGTCCTCCAGGCACTGCCAGGACACCTCCAGGGCGAGCCGGAGCTGCGGGTCCAGCTCGCGGGCCTCGGCCGGGGCGATGTGGAAGAACAGGTTGTCGAACCCGTCGATGTCGTCGAGGTAACCGCCGGGCGGGGCACCGCCGACGTCGGCGGCCCGGCCGGGCGGCGGCGGGGCGACGCTGCGCCGGCCGGCGACGAGGTTGCGCCACAGTCGGGTGACGTCGGGGGCGTCGGGGAAGCGCCCGGCGAGCCCGACGACGGCGACGTCGCCTCGTGGTGGCGTCGGCTCGGGGTGCGGTACGACGGCCGCCGCCGGCCTGGCGAACGCGGGAGCGGCGTCGGCGGTGGCCGGCTCGTGCGTGGCGGGACCGCCGAGGAAGGCGTGCAGGAAGCGGTGGCCGTCGTCGAGCGCGAACTGGTCGCGGATCCGCTCGAAGGCGAGGCTGCCGATCGGGCAGAGGCCGAGGCCGAGCGAGGCCTGGCCGAGCATCAGCAGCTCACCGAGGTACCCGGCCTCCAGCCGCAGGTAGCCGTCGCCGTCGGCGCCGTAGACCGGTTCGATGCCGCGCGACTGCCCGATGAGGTACAGCTCGAACGAGGCGGCGTCGAAGATCGGCCGGTTGTAGAAGAAGTGCACGCCGCGCGGGATCTGCGGGTCGGGGTCGATCAGTTGCAACGCGCGCTCCTCGGCCCGCAGGTAGTACAGACCGGCCGGGACCCCCTGCACCGCGTCCGGGCGTACTCGCACGTAGACCTGCACCGCGTAGGTGTCGCCGGCCGACGGGTACAGTCGCCGCTCGGCGTCGCCGGGGAGCGTGCCGAGCAGCCCGAGCAGCCCGGCGAACGCCTCGCGGGGGACCGGTCCGGGCGCGAACGAGCGCTGGGTGGCCCGCCAGCGGTAGTGCGCGGCCGGCGGGGTGACGTCCCCGAGCGGGACGACGACCTCGCGGCCGGCTTCACCGGCGGGGCGGCGGCTCCACCCCGCCGCCTTGAACGCGGCCCGCTCCCGCTCGGAGAAGACGTCCACGCTGGAGGGTTGCGGCACGGCCGGAATGGGTTCGGCGGCCGGAGACCCGACCGGGACCGGCGGCGGCGCGGCGGGGGCCGGCGCGGCAACGGGCGGCGGCGGCTCGGCGGGGGCCGGGGCTGGGGTGGGCGCGGCAGCGGGTGCCGGGGCAGGGGTGGACGCGGCGGGGGCCGCGCCCGTCTCGGCGAGGTAGCGGGCCATCGCGGTCACCGTGGGCTCGGCCAGCAGCACGGTGACCGGCACCCGGCGGCCGTAGCGGCGCCGCAGCTCGGCGGCGACCTGCACCATCGTGAACGACGTCGCGCCCTGGTCCCAGAGGTCCTGCTCGGTGTCGATGGCCGGCTGACCGAGCAGCCCCGCCAGGATCCCGGCCAGCTCCGCGCCCAACCGCCCGGCCAGCTCGTCGCCCAACCGCCCGGCCAGCTCCGCGCCCACCGGCGGCGGTGCGGTCTCCTCGGCCGCCGGCCGGTGGTGCGGCGGCGCGGTCTCCCCGGTCGCCGGCCGGTCGGGCGGCGGGGGCCAGGGCAGGGCGTCGCGGTCGAGCTTGCCGTTGGCGGTCGCGGGGAAGGTCGGCACCGCCACCACCACGTTGGGCACCATGTAGTCGGGCAGCGTCCGGGCGGCGAACTCGCGCAGCTCCCGCGTCGGCGGTACGGCCCCGTCGGCGATCACGTAGGCCACGACCTTGGTGTCGCCCGCCGGGTCGCTGCGCGGCACGACGACGGCGTCGGCGACGGCGGGGTGCTCGCGCAGCCGGTGCTCGATCTCGCCCAGCTCCACCCGGAACCCACGGATCTTCACCTGCGTGTCGACGCGACCCAGGAAGACGATGACCCCGTCGGGGCGGTACGCCGCCCGGTCCCCGGTGGCGTACATCCGCTGCCCCGGCGGGCGGGCGTACGGGTCGTCGACGAAGCGTTCGGCGGTCAGCTCCGGCCGGTTCACGTAGCCGTCGGCGAGGCACGCGCCGGCGATGTACAGGTCGCCCTCCACCCCGACGGGGCAGGGACGCAGCCGCTCGTCGAGGATGTAGTACCGACAGTTGTCGATCGGTCGCCCGTAGGGGACGCTGCGCCAGGACGGGTCGACGGCCTCGATCGGGAAGTGGTTGGACCAGACCGTCGCCTCGGTCGCCCCGCCGAGACTGATCAGGCGGGCGCGGGTGAAGACGGCCCGCAGCGCGTCGGGCAGCGACAGGGGGGTGTAGTCGCCGCTGAGGAAGACCAGACGCAGGTTCCCGGTCCCGGGGTGGCCGGCGGCGTGCTCGGGCAGCAGCGGCATGAGCTGCGCGAGCGTCGTCGGGGCGGAGTTCCAGAACGTGATCGGCTCGGTGAGCAGCACGTCGAGCAGCAGCGCGGCGTCCTTGCGCTGCTCGGCGTCGGCGAGGTACAGCCCGGCGCCGGCGCCGAGCAGCCCGAAGATGTCGTAGACGGAGAGGTCGAAGCCGAGCGACGTGACCTGCAGGCCGAGGTCGTCCTCCCCGACCGGGTACACCCGCTCCGCCCAGCGCAGCAGGTTGTCCAGCGCGCGGTGGGCGACCCGGACCCCCTTCGGCGTCCCGGTGCTGCCGGAGGTGAAGATGACGTACGCCGGGTCGTCGGGCGTCCCGGACGGCTCGGGGTCGGCGTCGACGGGGCGGGTCGCCGTCTCGACGTCCACCACGGTCAGGGCGGCGGGTGGCTCCCAGGCGGCGTCGCCCCAGGTCAGCACCGTCCGCACGGCCGCGTCGCGCAGCATGACGTGCGCCCGCGCGGGCGGCAGCGCCGGCTCGACCGGCACGTACGCGGCACCGGCCTTGGCCACGCCGAGGACCGCGACGACCATCCCCGGCCCCCGCTGCGCCCGGACGGCGACGAACGAGCCCGGTCCCTCGCCGAGCTCGCGCAGCCGCGCCGCGACGCCGTTGGCGCGGCGGTTCAGCTCGCCGAAGGTCAGCTCGCCGCCGCGGTGGCGCAGCGCCACGGCGTCGGGCCGCCGCCGCGCCTGCCGCTGGAAGCGCAGGTACGCCGGCTCGGGCGGCGGATACGGCACGGCCGTGTCGTTCCAGCCGTAGACGATCGTCTCGACGTCGACGGCCGACGCGACCGGCTCGGCGGCGGCGGTCCCGACCGGCTCGGCGGCGGCGGTCCCGGCGGACGGGACGGGCGTGCGCAGCAGGCGTTCGTACGTGGCGAACGCCGCCGCGACGGCGCCGGGGGCGAAGTCGCCGGGCACGGCGTCCCAGAAGTAGGTGAGGGTGTCGCCCTCCTCCATGGCGATGCAGTCGAGGGAGACGTCCGGGGTGTACGTCATCCACGGCCCCGGGGTCACCCCGTCGGGCAGCGCCTCGTCGGTGAGTTCCAGCAGGCCGGTGTAGACGACCGGGAAGCCGTAGTCGCCGCCCCGGCGCTGGGTCATGACCACCCGGCGCAGCTCCTCCAGCCCGTTCGCCGCGTCGCC
Organism: Micromonospora sp. DT233; assembly: GCF_049841815.1. Taxonomy (NCBI): domain Bacteria; kingdom Bacillati; phylum Actinomycetota; class Actinomycetes; order Micromonosporales; family Micromonosporaceae; genus Micromonospora; species Micromonospora sp. DT233. Next base: position 232,385 of record NZ_JBNCLB010000006.1, read on the forward strand.
GGCCGCGTCCCGGTCGTACTGCCGGCGGATCGCCGTGGCGCGGTCGGCGACGGGGAGCGTGCGCGGCCCGCGCGCGATCCAGCTCAGCCCGGTGTGCTCGCCGGGGCGGAACGGCTCGTCGGCGGGCGTCCAGCGGACCGCGGGCAGGGCGAAGTCGTCGGGGCAGACCGCGTCGAGCGCCTCGACGAGGATCGCCAGCAGCAGCGCGTCGGAGCCGTACCCCTCGGCCCGCGCCCGCTCGCGCAGCGCCGACCAGCCGGTGAGCCGCCCGGTCAGCCGCTCCCGGTGCCGGTCGGGGGCGTGGGCCACCGGGGGGCCGGGCGGCATCCCCCGGAACCGCTCCCGCCAGTACGCGCGGGCGGCGTCGCGGGCCTCGGCCGGGTGCCGGGCGGCGCGGTGGCGCTGCTGGTCCGGCCACGGCTGCGCGGTACGCGGCGTCGCGGACGGGTCGGCGTAGAGCCGGAACAGCTCGCGGAACATCCGGTGGATGCTCACGCCGTCGGCGATGGTCAGGTCGATGGCGCAGTGCACCGTCCACGGCGACTCGGCCCGGTCGGTCCGGGTGACCCGCAGGTCGAACTGCGGCCAGCGGTCCAGCGGGAGGGCGGTGCCGGCCATCTCGTCGCGGATGCGGGCCAGCTCCTCGGCCTCGCGGGCCGGGTCCAGCTCGATCACGGGCAGGTGCCAGCCGTCGCCGGCCCGGGGCTGCACCCGCAGCGTGCCGTCGTAGCAGAGCCGGGAGCGCAGCGCGTCGTGGGCCTCGATCATCCGCTGCCAGGCCGCCTCCAGCCGGGTGACGTCGAGGTCGGTGACGGTGAAGCTGTGGTAGACCTGGCACCCGTCCCACGGGGCCGGGCCGCTGATCCGGGGCACGAAGTACGCCTTCTGCAGCTCGTTGAGCGGGCGCTGCTGCTCGGGTTCGCCCCGGTCGGCGGCCAGGGCCCGCAGCGCGTTGGTGAACGAGGTGAGCAGCGTGCGGGGGGTGCCGGTGGCGAACCGGGCCGGCGTGACGTCCCAGTGGATGCGCAGCGCCCCGTCCTGCTCCCACATCTGGTGGTCCAGGGCCACGCCGGAGGTCCGGCTGCACCGGTGGGTGGTGTGCGCGGCGAAGCTGTCCCGGCGGTCGCCGGTGGGGAGGTCGAGCAGGCTGGTGAAGACCACGGGCAGGACGCCGTCGCCGGTGGCCCGCCGGTCGCGCAGCACCTCGACGCCGCTGACCCGGGCGTGCCCGAGGTCGCGCCAGAGCGCGGCGTGCAGCGCGGTGGCGGTCTCGTCGAACGGCCCGGAGGCGGGTTCGACGGCGAAGACGACGGTGGAGGTGAACGGGCCCGGCACCGCCTCGGCCGTGGCGGGCAGGCGCACCCGGTCGCTGGCGGTGAGCACCAGCGCGTACGGGTCGCGGGCGCCGTGCCGGGCGAGGGTGTCGGTGAAGACGGTCAGGACGAGCGAGGTGGGGGAGACGTCCAGGGCGGCGGCGCGCTCGCGCAGCCGACGCCACTGGGCGGGGGTGAGGGTGGCGGCCAGTGTGCTGCGGGGCAGCGCCCCGGCCGGCGGCGGCCCGGCCGCGAGCACCGCCGGGCCGTGCAGGTCGCCGGCGAGCCGCTGCCGCCAGTACGCCAGGTCGGCCTCGTGGCCGTCGCCCTCGGCGAGGCCGCGCAGGCACGACGCGAGCGTGGGCGCGGCCGGGTCGGCGGGCGGCGGTGCGGCCGGGTCGCGGTAGGCCCGCCACCAGTGGGCGAGCACCAGGTCCAGCCCGTGGCCGTCGAGGATCAGCCCGTCGACGACGAGGTGCGCGACGCCGATCCCGTCGGGGCCCTGGCTGATCTCCAGCTCCCACCGTGGGCCGTCGCCGGTGCCGAAGACGCGGGCGGTCAGCCGGGCGCGGACCCGGGCGAGGTGGGCGTCGAACGACGCCGGTGCCACCGCGCGCAGGTCGTGCACGGCCACCGTCGGCGCCTCGGTGGCGGGGGCGATGCGCTGCCGCCAGTCGTCGCCGACGCGCAGCCGCAGCGCGTCGTGCGCGGCGACGACCCGCCGCCAGGCGTCGGCCGCCGTGGCAGCGTCGAGGCCGGCGACGGTGAACTCCCGGTAGAACTGGCAGCCCGCCGGGTCGGCACCCAGGTCGGGGTCGGCCCCGATGAGGTACGCCTGTTGGACGGGGCTCAGGGGCAGCCCGTCGGCTGCGGCGGGCTGCCCCGGCGCCGGGCCGGCGGGCTGCCCCGGCACCGGGCCGGCGGGTGGCGGTTGCGCCGGGCCGGCGGGCCGGGACGGGGTCAGGCCGGCGAGGCGGGCGGCCAGGTCACGGATCGTGGTTCCGCCGGTGATCCACTCGACCGGCACCCCGACGCCGAGCCGGGCGCTCAGCTCGAGCACCAGGCGGACGGCGACCAGCGAGCTGAGCCCGTGCTCGCGCAGGGGCTGGTCGTCGTCCACCTGCGGGCCGCCGGGCAGGCCGGCGAGGGTCGTGCGGATCAGTTCGGCGTACGGCTCGTCCTGGGACATCGTTTCCCCCAGCGATATGTGGGCCGACGCGGTGGCGACGGGCGTGGGCACCCGGGGCGCGAGGGATCTTCGCGCCCCGCCGGTGACATGAATGAATGAAATGAAAAACTGTCTTTACCTATTTACCGTTCTCGATACTAGTCAGCACTACGGCATATTCCTGCTCATAACTGAGCATGCCGGGGCATCCTCAGGCGCTGGCCTCCACGAAGGCCGCCAGCGACGGCTCGTGCACGACGAGAAACGCCTGCGGGGCGCACTCCACCAGCCCGGCGGCCCGGAACCGCTTGAGGAAGAAGCCCACGCGCGAGCGCGTCGTGCCCACCATTCCGGACAGGTCGTCCTGGGTGATCCGGTCGTCGATGAGCAGTTTGTGGCCATTGGCCCGACCCAGCTTCCGGGCCAGGTTCAGCAGGATGACCCCGAGCCGGCGCTCGGAGTCCATCGTGACCAGGTTCGCGATGATCTGCTGCTGCTCGGCGACGCGGCGGGCCAGGTGGAAGATCAGGCCCTCCACCAGGGTGTCGTCCGCCAGGGCGTCGAGGAAGCGGCAGGACGGGATCTGCCACACCACCGAGCGCTTCATCGCGGAGGCGGTCTCCGTGCAGAAGGGCAGGAACATCGACAGCTCGCCGAGGGAGTCGCCGGGGGTGAAGATGGACAGGAGGCACTTTTTGCCGTCTCTTGCGTATATGACCGTCTTCATCAGTCCTGATTCGAGCAAATAGATGTTGCCGGCCCTATTTCCGTAGTTGTAGAGGTTGTCGCCCTTCTCGACCGTCACCTTGCTGACGTTGGACGGGCGCCGCTCCACGAACTCCAGCAGTTTTTGGCCGAACAACTCCGACATGCCGTCACACGTGCCGTTTGACATGGAGCCCCCAAGCTCACTCGCCTCATCCTGGGCAGCGCTTCTCGACACCGGACCTGGACGAACCCAGGCTCAGGCGTGATTAGCAACACTATGACTGGCGTTTAGCAAATTTACATCTGGCAATGTCTAACGGCATTGGCGGCGGGCGGACCGCGCCGCAGTTCAGCAGCGCCGATCGCCATGCCACACAGAAAGAGCGGCCGGCGACGGACGGTCCCCGAGGACCCTCCGCGCCAGCCGCTGGTGGAGCCGAACCGGCGGGTGCCGCGACATCGCGGCAGCCGACAGCCGGCACCCGGCGCCGCGCGGCGGCTCACGAACGGCTCCCGGTCAGGAAGTCCAGGGCCAGGTCGATGAGCTCCGTCGGGCCCCGGAACAGGGAGATGTGATCGCCGTGCGGGGCGATGTGCAGGGTGGTGTCCGCCAGCCCCCGCGCCACCGCGATCGAGCCGTCGGGATGGGCGGTCGCGTCGTCGGCGCTGGTCACCACGAGCGTCGGCAGGGCGACACGCCGCAGCTGGGCCCGCACGTCGGTGGTCATGATGGCGCCGTTGAGCAGGCTGTAGCGGTACCACAGCTCACCCGTGGCGTACGGGTAGATGACCAGGTGGGCCAGGTCCTCGGGCAGCCGGTCGACGAGCGAGCCGTAGAGCACCCGGTGCACGGCGGCCGCCCCGTCGCGGCCCTGGCGGGCCATGTCGAGCAGGGCCTGGAGGTTGCGCTGGTGGTCGGTCTTGGGCGCCGCCGGGCCGAGCTCGAAGTCCCCGTGCCACAGGCTCATCGAGGTGAACCGCTCGGGCCACCGCACGGCGGCGTCCAGGGCGATCACCGCGCCGCCGCAGAGCCCCATCAGGTGCGCCCGCGCCACGCCGAAGTGGTCGAGCACCGCCAGCAGGTCACCGGCCTGGGCGGCGACGTCAACGGCGGGCGCGGGTACGGCCACCGGGTCACCGGCCGGTCCGCCCCCGCCACCGGCGACGTCCGGGCCGAAGAGCCAGCGGCTCTCCCAGGTGACGACGTGATGGGTCTGCGCCAGCCGGCGCACCCACCGCTCGCTCAGCTGCACCGGCATCCCGCAGGCGGAGGCGAGCACGACGGCCGGCGCGGCCGGGTCACCGAGGGCGTAGGCGGTCAGCCGCGCGCCGTCGGGACGTACCAACTCGGCCCGGCGGCAGGCGGCGGCGAGGCTCTGGGCCACGACGTCGTCGGCGGCGGCGGCGACCTCGCGCGGGTCGACGGCGGCCGGCGCGGCGGCGCGCAGCCAGGAGGCGGAGAGGTCCAACCGGCGGGCCACCACTGCGGCGAAGACGTCGGGGGCCGGCTCGCCGGCCGGCAGCAGCCGGAACGGACCCGCGCCCACCCGCTCGGCGACCCGCCCCAGCAGCCGGTCGGCGGCGTCGGCCTCGGCCGGGTCCGCGGCCGCGCTGGCGACGGCGACCGGTGGGGGCAGCACCCCCGCGAGCGGGCGCACGCTCAGCACGCGCTCCGCCAGCCGGGTCACCGCCTCGACGCCGTTCCGTTCCATCACGCCCGACCCTTCATCGGGCCGGCGGGCCGCACGGGCCCGCCGGCACGTCGCCGTCTGCACCTGCCGTGGTCACTGTCGATGTCGTGTTGCCGCCGGGGCCGGCGGCGGGCTCACCCGCGCTGGAAGCGGTGCCCGCGCGTGGTGCGGTCGGTGAGGCGGTTGTGCCCGAAGCGGTCCTCGCCGTGCACCAGCACCGCCCCGTACTGCTCCAGCGAGACCCGGCCGCCGTACTCCTCGATGGCTTCGGTGTCCGGGTAGACCCGCACCGACGTCGGGACGTACCGCGCGGCGAAGCCGAGCCGCATCTCGTCGGTGCGGCCGGCGTGCGGGTGCGAGGCGTGCATGAGGGTGGACCAGAACAGGATCGCCTCGCCCGGCCGCATCACCATCGACACGGCCTTCGACTCGTCGGGCTTCCAGTCCGGGTCGACCTGCAACTCCCGGTAGTCGTAGCCGAAGAAGCCGCGTCGCACGCCGTCCTTGTCCCGGCCGTTGATCGCCGTCGGGTCGTAGTGCATCCGCTTCGTCTCGTCGTAGTTCATCTGCTGGTGCGAGCCGGGGATGAACTGCAGGCAGCCGTTCTCCTCGTTCGCCTCGGTGAACGCCGTCCAGACGGTGATCGTGCCGCCGAAGTCCTTGACGTCGTCGGGCCAGAGGATCTGCGGGGTGCCGGAGGCGTTGGCGAAGGTGTCGGCCTGGTGCCAGTCGGTGCCCTCGTCACCCGGGTACTTCGGGAAGAACTCCGTACGCCAGCAGAGCAGGTCGGGTCCCAGCACGCTGGCGACCCGGTCGACGATCTGCGGGCGCATGACGTGGTCGGCGAGGAACGCCGAGTCCAGGTGCCGGTCGTAGTTGGCGATGTTGGTGTTGCCCGAGGTCGCCGCCTCGTCCTGGTAGACCGCGGCCGAGCGGTCCATCAGCGCGAGACGCTCCCGGCGCCAGGCCCCGATCATCTCGTCGATCTCGTACACCTTGAACGGGCCGAAGTAGCCGCGCTCGCGGAAGTCGGCCAGCTCCTGCGGGCTGAGCGCGAACCGGTGGGTCTCGTCGGTCGTGGTCATGACTGCTCCTCGATACAGGTGGCGAGCCGCCGCAGCGTGGCGACGCCGAGCTCACTGCCGTTGAGTCCGGTGCCGAAGCGGCGGTTCACCTCGGCGATGATGCGGATGAAGGCCAGGGAGGTCGCGCCCAGGTCGAACAGGTCGGTATCGGTGGCCACCGACGGCCGGCCGAGCACCTCGGCGGCGATCGCGCCGACGACGCCGAGGACCCCGTCGTCGGCCGCCTGGGCCGGGCCGGGCACGGGGACTGCGGAGCGGGGGTCGTATCCGGCGAGCGCGGCGCGGTCGGCCTTGCCCGAGGGGGTGAGCGGCATCCGCTCCAGCAGGTGGTAGGCGGCCGGGCGCAGGTGCCCGGGCAGCTCCAGGCGGGCCCGCTCGGCCAGGTCGTCCACGAGTCCGCCGGTCGGTGCGCCGGCCGCGTCGGCCGTCGCGGGCACCACGTGGGCCACCAGGCGCAGGTCGCCGTCGCCGAAGTCGTACGGCAGCACCGCGACGGCCCGGACCCGGGGGTCGGCGGCCAGGCACGCCTCGATCTCGCCCGGCTCGACGCGGTAGCCGCGCACCTTGAACTGCTCGTCGGCCCGGCCGACGTAGCGCAGCTCGCCGTCCTCGCGCACGGCGAGGTCGCCCGAGCGGTACAGCCGGTGCGGGGTGCCGTCGACGGGCAGCGTCACGAACCGCTCGGCGGTCAGCTCGGGCCGGTCCAGGTAACCCCGGGCCAGGCCGGGCCCGCCGACGTAGAGCTCGCCGGGCGTGCCGTCGTCGACCGGGTGCCCCTGGGCGTCCAGCAGGTGCACGCTCAGGTCCGGGATCGGCGTGCCGATCGGGCTCGCGCCGGGGCGGTGCAGGTCGGCGCGGCGGAGCCGCCGGTAGGTGACGTGCACGCACGTCTCGGTGATGCCGTACATGTTGACCAGCTCGGGGCGTTCGTCGCCGAAGCGGGCGACCCACGGCCGCAGCAGCGCGGGGTCGAGCCGTTCGCCGCCGAAGACGACGCAGCGCAGCGCCGGGGGCAGCTCGGTGGCGTCCGCCAGCAACTGGCGGAACATCGACGGCGTCAGGTTGAGCACCGAGACGCCCTCGCGGGCCAGCAGCTCGCGGAAGAGCTGGGGGCTGCGCGTGGCCTCCGTCGGCACCACCACCAGCGTCCCGCCGTGCAGGAGCGCCCCCCAGATCTCCCAGACCGAGAAGTCGAAGCTGGTCGAGTGGGACAGCGTCCACACGTCCTGCGGGCCGAACCCGAACCAGGGCCGGGTCTGTGCGAACAGCCGCAGCACGCTGTGGTGCTCGACCTGTACCCCCTTGGGCGTCCCGGTGGAGCCGGAGGTGTAGATCACGTACGCGAGCTGGTCGGCGGCTCCCTGCCCCGCCGTGGTCGCGCCGGTCGCGCCGCTCGTGGTGGCCGAGTCCAGCGGCAGCACCTCGACCGGGACCTCGGTGGGCAGCGCCCCGGCCGCGTCGGCGTCGGCGACCACGACGGCCACCTTGCTGTCCTCCAGCAGGAACCGCAGCCGCCGCCGGGGATAGTCCGGGTCGAGCGACAGGTACGCCGCGTCGGCCATCAGGATGCCCAGCAGCCCGACGACGAGGCCGGTGCCGCGACGGGCCGAGAGCCCGACGGTCATGTCCGGCCCGATGCCCGCCTCGCGCAGCCGCCTCGCGAGTCGCTCCGCGCGCTCGGCCAGCTCGCTGTAGGTGAGCCGGCCGTCCGGCGCGATCACCGCCGTCCGGGCCGGGTCCGCTTCGGCCTGCCGGCGGAACGCCTCGTGCAGGCAGGCCGCGCCAACGTCATCCATATTGCCCGCCTCCTCGTGTGACAAAAACTCTTCAGACATCCATATGCATTGATGTCTGTCACTGTTAATGTAGGCGTCCCTGACGCTTCTCGGCTGCTCACATTTGCGCAACCGCGCTGTTTTGTCAGGGGCGGTCATCGACGCGCGTACCGGGTCAGCCACCGCGCCGCGCCAGACATCAGCAGGTCAGCCACCACGTCGACGTGCCGACGCCGCCAGTCCGCCAGCTCGGTGCCGGCCACGCACCGGTTGAACGCACCCATCGCCGGCCCGCAGTGAATCTGATAATTCGCCCGCTGACCGTCGACGCCCGCGGCGGCCATTCGGGTGGAATGCACGAAATACCAGCGGAAGACCAGGGCCATGCGGTGCCGGGGGTTGCGATCCGCGCGAGCCAGCTCGCCCGGCCTGGTACGGGCCAGGTACTCCTCCGTCTCCTTCCACACCTCGTCGACCGACCGGCCGAAGTAGCGCTCGACGGTCGCCAACTCGTCGGCGCCGAGCGCGTCCAGCGACTCGTGCTGCCGGTAGAGCTGGTAGAGCTTGTTCGCCCGCGCCGCGAAGAGCGTGCCCCGGCGCACGACCTGCACCCGCGCGCCCAGCTCGAACATGTCCCCCGCCGGGGCGTACGTGGTGTCGGCCACGTCGAGCCCGGCCAGCAGGTCCTTCACCGCCGCCGACGCCCCCGACTCCGGCGTGCACTGGTTCACCGAGCCCGTCACGACGAAGTCCGCGCCGAGCACGAACGCCGCCGCCACCGCCTCCGGCGCGCCCAGGCCACCCGCCGCGCCGACGCGCACCCGCACCGGGTAGCCGTACCGGGCCGAGACCTCGTCGCGCAGCCGCGTCATGGCGGGCAGCAGCGTGAGCGCGACCCCGGCGTCGGTGTGGCCACCGGAGTCCGACTCCACGCAGAGGTCGCCGCTGACCGGCAGCTCCCGGGCGATGCGGGCCTCCTCCTCGGTGAGCTGCCCGGCCGCGACCAGCCCGCGCAGCAGCGGCTCGGCCGGTGGGCGCAGGAACGCCTCGGCGACCTCCGGGCGGGAGACCTTCGCCAGCACGTGCCGGCCGGCGACCGGGCGGCCGGCGGCGTCGCGGTGCGCCCCCGCGAAGCGCAGCCGCACCACCGGCGCGGTCACCTGCGGGTAACCGGCGGCCTCGACGTGGCGCACCCCGTAGCGCAGGTACAGCGAGACGGTCGCGTCCTCGCGGTCGCCGTCGTCCAGCCCGTACAGCAGGTTCATGCCGAACCGGCCGCCGGGGCCGAACTCGTCGGTCAGCTCGCGCAGCGCGGCCTCCACCTCGTCGAGGCGCAGGCCGCCCGCGCCGAAGAAGCCGATGAGCCCGGCCCGGCCCAGGCGCCGCACCAGGGCCGTCGAGGCGATGCCCTGGTACATCGACCCGGCCGCGTAGGCGTACCGCACGCCGTAGTCGGCGCGGAACTCGCGGCTGCCCAGCGACTCGGCCCCCACCTCACCGGCCCCCACGGTCGCGGGTGCGGGAGCGGGCGCGGCGGGTGCGAGAGCGGCGGCCGGTGTCGTGGGCGTGGTTGCGGGTGCGGCGGCCGGTGTGGCGGGCGTGGGAGCGGCCAGCGCCGCGCGCCAGAGCCCCGACAGCACCCGGCCCGGCCCGACCTCGACCGCCTCGTCGACGCCGCGCGAGCGCAGGTGGAGCAGCGAGTCCCACCACCGCACCGGGCTGCCCACCTGCCGGCGCAGCAGCGCGCCGACCTCGGCGGCGGCGTACGGCCGCGCGGTCACGTTCGCGATCACCGGCAGGCGCGGCGGGGCGAAGGCGACACCGTCGAGGAACGCGCCGAACTCGCGGGCGACGTCGGCCATGTAGCGGGAGTGGAACGCGGCGCTGACGTTGAGCGGCACGCCCCGGCCGCCAGCCGCGCGCAGCGGCGGCACGAGCGCCTCGAGGCGCTCGCGCGGCCCGGAGAGCACCACCTGGTCGGCGCTGTTGTGGTTGGCCAGGTCGACCGCGTCCTCACCCGCCTCGCGCAGCACCGCCGCGACCCGCTGCGCGTCGAGCCCGACGACGGCGAGCATGCCGCCGCCGGCGGCCCGGCCCATCAGCTCGCCGCGTCGGCGCACCAGCCGCACCCCGGTGGCGAAGTCGAAGCACCCGGCGGCGAAGAGCGCGTCGTACTCGCCCAGGCTGTGCCCGGCCAGGAAGTCCGGCTCGGGCTCCCGCTCGCGCCACCGCAGCCAACTCAGCGCGTTGACGACGAAGAGCGCCGGCTGGGCGTACCGGGTGTCGCGCAGCCGGCCCTGCGGGTCGGTCAGGCAGAGCTCGCGAAGGTCGTAGCCGAGGATCTCGTCGGCCTGGGCGACGAGGTCGGGCCGCTGGTCCAGCACGTCGACGCCCATGCCGCGTCGCTGCGACCCCTGGCCGGGGAACAGAACCGCCCGCATCGTGCCTCCCTGCTCGTCGCTGTCGCCTGGGGGTGTCCTAGCGCTCCCACGGCATCCGCTGGCCGGTGGCGAACGCGGTGATCCGCTCCCGGGCCACCGGCGAGGTCATCAGGCGGCCGAACTCGCGCAGCGCCTCGGCCTCCATCTCGTCGGAGACGATCCACATGCGGCGGAAGTACCGTTTGAGGTCGCCGATCGTGGTGGGGTCGAGCTTGGTGGCCCGCACCAGCAGCCGCCGCAGCGCCGGGCCCGGATCCTCGGCGACCTCGTCGACCAGGCCCCGGCGGGCCGCCTCGGCAGCGTCGATCGGCAGCGTCGACAGCGTCATCGTGTACGCCCGCTGGAAGCCGACCCGGCGGATGAGGAACGGCAGCACGCAGCAGGGCAGCAGCCCCCACAGCGCCTCGGGCAGGCCGAACTGGCTGGCCGGGGTGGCGTACGCGAAGTCGCTGGCGGCGACGACACCCACGCCGCCGCCGGAGGCCCGGCCGTCCACGCAGGAGACCACCACGCGCTCGACGGTGGTGAGCCGCTTGAGCAGGCCCAGGAACCGCTCGCCGCCGTGCGCGGCCAGGTCGTCGGTGCTGCCCGCGGCGGCGTGCAGGTCCATGCCGCTGCAGAAGGCGGGGCCCTGCGCGCGCAGGACGACCACCCGGCAGGCGGGGTCGGCCTCGGCCCGGTCCAGCGCGTCGTGCAGGTCGGCCATGAGCGCGGGGGTGATGCTGTTCTGCTCGCGGGGGCGGGCCAGCGTGACGGTCAGCACGGCCGCCTCGGAGCGCAGGAGCAGGGTGCCGTTCGGCGCGGTCAGCTCCACCGGTACCTCCGGTGGAAGTCGCGGATCTCGTCGAGCACCAGCAGCCCGCGCCCCCGCATCCGCGACTCGTAGACGGCCGCGTAGCCGTCGACGTCGAAGACGTGGTCGCGCACGCCGGACATCCGGTGCAGGCTGGCGTCGGAGACGGCCTCGTACTCGGGCATGCTCAGCGGGTACCGCGCGGCGATCGCGCCGGGCAGGTCCAGGGCGGCGAGCCGGCGGGCCGCGCCGTCGGCGACCACCCCGCTGTAGAACTCCGAGGCGCAGCCGGAGCCGTAGGAGTACAGCCCGATGCGGCGCGGGCGGTCGAAGTCGCCGGTGTCGATCAGCGCGCAGAGCGCGAGGTAGAGCGCGGCCGAGTAGACGTTGCCGACCTCGGCGCAGTAGCGCAGCGACGGCGCGACCCGGGCCTGGAAGTCCGCCTCGATCCCGGCCGGCGGCATCGCCTTGACCTTGCGCAGCAGCGTGCGGTGGGCGCTGCGGACCATCCCGGCGAACGGGGTGTGCAGCACCAGGTAGTCGAAGGTGTCGACGATGTCGGCGCCGGTGACCCGTTCCGCGTAGTGCTGGTAGGACTGCTCCAGGCAGTGCATGTACGACAGCAGCGACAGGTCCGAGTCGCCCGCCTCCAGGTCGGGGCGGGGGCGCAGGGTGTCCATCACCTCGTGGCTGTAGTAGCCGTTGGCGCCGGCGTCCAGCGCCAGGATGTCCGGGTGCCGGCTGACCACCATGGCGACCGCGCCGGCGCCCTGCGACGGCTCCCAGTACGTGGAGCGGGCCGCGACGCTGGCCGCGTCGGCGGCCACCACGAGGGCGCGTACGTCCGGGTCGGGGTGGCTGGCGACGAAGCCCGCGGCCATCTGCAGCGCCGCCGTGCCGCCGTAGCAGGCGTGCTTGGTCTCGAACGAGCGGCAGCGCCGGCCCAGCCCCAGTGCGGCGTGCACGTAGGTGCTGATCGGCTTGCCGAAGTCCAGGCCCGACTCGGTGCCGACGACGACCAGCTCCACCCGTTCGCGGGCGGCGGCGGGCAGCGCGTCGACGATGGGTTTGGCGGCGTTGACCGCGTTGGTGACGGCGTCCTCGCAGGGCAGGTTGACGGACTTGCGGGTCATCAGCAGGTTGCCGAAGCGGCGCAGGTCGAGCCCGCGCGCCTCGAAGAGCTGCCGGACGTCCAGGGACGCCGGTCCGACGTACGCGTTGATCGCCTCGATGCCGACGGATGTCATGGGCGGGGTCCTCCGAACGGGGTACGGCATTGCCGTCGGTCACCGTCAAGATACGAACCGTGCCCGCGCCCGTCTGCGCAAATCTGCGCAGAGCGGCGGGGAATGCCATCGAGGTTGGTGAGTGCGCAGAAGTGCGCAGACAGGATCCGGTCGCCCGGCGAGCATGGGTGGCAGTCGATGGACCACGACCGGACCGAGGAGGCCCGATGAGCGACCAGATGGCGCAGATGCACCCGATCTTCCTGAAGCAGGCGGAGCACCTGGCCAAGAACGACCTGGACGGGCTGATGCAGTGTTACCACCCGGAGGCCGAGGTGGTGCGCTTCCAGGGCATCCTGCATGGCCGCGACGAGATCCGGGGCATGCTCGAGGACTACATGAAGATGAACATGCAGTACCTGGAGATGCTCGAGTACATCCACACCGACGACACGATCCTGCTGCGCGGGGTGATGAGCGTGAAGGGCGTCGAGGAGATCGGCTTCGGCGCGTACGTCCTCAAGGACGGGCTGATCTGGCGGCAGGTCTCCGGCTCCGAGGGCGGAATGCGCAACTGGGACGAGGTCGAGGGCTGACCGGATCCCCGGCGGCTGTCGCATTGTGTGCGCGTCGGCACGGACGGTACTCTGTCGCGGTGCGGCCGAGATCGACACTCCGCCGTTCGTCGCCGCGTAACGAAGACGCACCGAAGTGGGCCGCGTAATCCCGCGCGGCCCGTTCTGCGCACACGCGAAGGACAGGACGACGGATGTCGACCGACACCATGCCGGCCGCCGCCGGGCTGCTGCCCACCCACCGGCGCATCCTGGGCACGGCGAGCGCACTGCTGGCCCTGGCCCTGGCCTCCCTCGACCAGGCCATCGGCGTGATCCTGCCCCGGGTCGCCGCCGAGCTGAACGGGCTGTCGCTGTACGCGTGGGTCGGCACCGCGTACCTGATGTCCTGCGCGATCGCCGTGCCCATCGCCGGCAAGCTCGGCGACCTGGTGGGGCGCAAGCCGTTCCTGATCGTCGGCATCGTCGGCTTCATGGGCTCGTCCGGGCTCTGCGGCGCGGCGCCCGGCATGGGCTGGCTGATCGCCGCGCGGGCACTGCAGGGCGTCTTCGCCGGCATGCTCATCGCGACGGTCTACACGGTGCTCGGCGACCTCTACCGCCCCTCGGAGCGGGCCCGCATCCAGGGCGTGGCCAGCAGCGTCTTCGGGGTCAGCTCGGTGCTCGGGCCGTTGGCCGGCGGGTTCGTCACCGACCAGTTCGGCTGGCGGTGGGTCTTCTACATCAACGTCCCGCTGGGCCTGGTGGCGCTCGCCTTCGCGCTCTCGTTGCCGCGCGTGCAGGGCCGCACCACCTGGCGGGACCTGGACCTGCTCGGCTCGGCGCTGCTGGCCGCCGGGCTGACCCCGCTGCTGATCGGCCTCTCGGCGGCGGGCACCGGGCAGGGCGGCCCGTCGCCGACGGCGTGGCTGCTGATGGGCGTCGGCGCGGCCGTGCTGGTCGGCTTCTACGTCGTGGAGACGCGCGTGGTGGCCCAGCCGCTGGTGCCGTTCGGGCTGTTCCGCAGCAATCCGTTCACCCTGGCGATCGTGGTGGCCTTCCTGGCCACGTTCGGCATGATGGCGGCGGTCTACTTCGCGCCGCTGCTCTTCCAGGGCGTGCTCGGGCAGAGCCTCACCCGCTCGGGCACGCTGCTCGCCCCGCTCATGCTCGGCCTGATCGTGACCAGCACGCTCACCGGCCGGCTGCTGTCGCGGGTGCCGCGCTACCGCTACCTGGCGACCGCCGCGCTGCTGGCGCTGGCGGTGGCGCTGACCATCCTGGCCTACACCCGGCCGGGCACCGCCGGTGGCTGGGCGACCCTGGCCATGGTCCTCGTCGGCCTCGGCATGGGCGTGCTGCTGCCCCTGACGACCTCGGTGGTGCAGAACGCGGTGAAGCGCAGCCACCTGGGCGTGGGCACCAGCCAGATCCAGTTCTGGCGGGTGATGTCCGGCCCCGTCTCGGTGGCCGTGCTCGGCGCGGTGCTCTCGGCGCGGCTGCCCGACGCCGTGGCCGCCCGGCTCTCCACCGTGGGCCTGCCGCCCGGGGTGGCGCTGCCGGGCGGGCTCGCCGAGGGTGACCCGCAGAGCGCGCTGGACCCGGCGGCCCTGGAGCGGATGCGCGCCTCGCTGCCCCCGGACCGCCCGGCGCTCTACGACCAGATCCTCGGCACGGTCCGCCTCGGCGTCGCCGACGCCCTGCACACCGTCTTCCTGACCGCCGCGGTCATCGCCCTCGTCGCCGCCGTGGCCAGCCTGTTCCTGCGCGAGGTCCCGCAGTCCGACCCCGCCCCCACCGACCCCGCCCGCACCGCTGCCACCCCCACCCCCACCCCCACCCCCACCGACCCCGCGCCCGCCACCGACACAGCAGCCGGCCCTCGGGAGGCCGCGGCCCACGAGGGCGCCTGAGCGCTCCGGCAGCCTCCGGGCGGGCCCGACGACCTCCTCGTGCGGCCCCGCCCAGGAAGGACCGCCATGTCCCAGCCACCCCCGCTCCCGGGGCGCCGCGAGTGCCCGCTCGACCCGCCGCACCAGCTCCGCGACCTGCGCCGCGAGCAGCCGATCGCCAGGATCCGGCTGTGGAACGACGACGAGGCCTGGCTGGTCACCCGGCACGAGTACGCCCGGCAGGTGTTGCAGGACCGCCGGTTCAGCGCCGACGCGACGAACCCGCGCTTCCCCCGGCTCAGTCCGGGCCTGCTGGTCGGGGCCGAACGCTCCGGGCGGCGCAGCTTCAGCCGGATGGACGAGCCGGAACACGGCGTGCTGCGCCGGATGGTGGCCCAGCCGTTCTCGACCCGCTCGGTGCAGCGGCGGCGGGCCGAGATCGAGGCCGTCGTCGCCGAGCTGCTCGACGAGATCGCGCACAAGGGCCCCCCGGCCGACCTGGTACGCGACTTCGCCCTGCCGGTGCCCACCCAGATGATCTGTCACCTGCTCGGGGTGCCCTACACCGACCACGCCTTCTTCCAGGAGCGCACCGCCACCGCGATCGTCTCCCGCGACGTGACGGCGGAGCAGTCCCGCACCGCGCGGGCGGAGGTGTACGCGTACCTCGACGAGCTGGTGGCCGCCAAGGAGCGGGCGCCCGGCGAGGACCTGCTCGGCGAGCTGGTCCGCGAGCACGGGCGCGCGGGTCGGCTCAGCCACGACGACATCGTCACGATGGCCTGGCTGCTCCTCGTCGCGGGCCACGAGACCACGGCCAACATGCTCGCGCTGAGCCTGCTGACCCTGCTCACCCACGACCACCTGCGCGCGGCGATGGGCGACCCGGCGGTGGTGCCACGGGCGGTGGAGGAGCTGCTGCGGTACCACTCGGTGCTCAAGGACGGCGTGCCGAGGGTGGCGACCGAGGACGTCCGGATCGGGGACGTGCTGATCTCCGCCGGCGACGGTGTGATCATCTCGTTGCCGTCGGCGAACCGCGACGAGACGGTCTTCCCCGCGCCCGACACCGTGGACTTCGACCGCCCCAACGCCCACCAGCACCTCGCGTTCGGGCACGGCCCGCACCAGTGCCTGGGCGGGACGCTGGCGAACCTGGAGTTGCAGATCGCCCTGCCGGCGGTGCTGCGGCGGCTGCCCGGGGTCCGCCTGGCGGTGCCGTTCGACGAGGTGCCGTTCCGGGAGGACATGAGCGTGCACGGCGTCCACGCGCTGCCGGTGACCTGGTGACCCGATCGGGCCGGTGACACGGCGGTGCCCCGGGGGCCGCGGCCCCCGGGGCACCTCGCTCGGCGTCGGCGTCAGGACTGCCTGGTCACCGCCGTGGCGTGCATGCCCCAGTGCTGGGGGGTCAGCGCGAGGTCCGTCAGGGTGGCGTCCATGAACATCCGGTCCCAGGTGCCGCCGCCCTTCTCCGGGGCGATGCGGTCGCGGGTGTAGACGTCGCGGACCTCGGGCTTCATGAACGCCCGCATGTCGATCATGGAGTAGTAGGAGCTGAGCGACTTCAGGTGCAGCAGCCAGTGGATCCGGTCGGAGCGGCCGAACGCCTCCTCGTAGACGAACACGGTGACCTCGCCGCGCTGCTGCTCGTTGATCATCGCGGCGACGTCGCGGGCGAACTGCCGGCCCTCGGCGCGCAGGCCGTAGCGCAGCTGGCCCCACCGGTGGATGACGATGCCGGCGTTGCCCGAGTGCAGGATCTCCTCGGGCGGCAGGGTGGTCTGGTGCTGCGCCGGCGGCACGACCTCCGCCCCGCCCAGCCGGTTGCTCGTCGGCGCCAGGTCGCCGGTGCCGTACATGCCGTTGAACTGCGGCAGCAGCACCGTCTCGCGCAGCCCGGCGTCGAGGAACATCCGCTCCCAGCCGCCGCCGCCGCGCTCGGCGGGGATGCGGTGGCGCAGGATCAGGTCCCGCCACCCCTCGTCGCGGGTGCCCATGCTCAGCAGGGTGTCGTAGGCGTCGAACGACTTCAGGTGGATGAACCAGTGCAGCAGGTCCTTGGTGCCGAACGTCTCCTCGTACAGGAAGACGGTGACCAGGCCGGAGTAGTTGGTGTTCATGTACTCGGCGAGTTCGCGGGCGAACTGGCGGCCCTCCGAGCGGAAGTCGCCGCGCAGCTGACCGACGCGCTCGACGATGACGCCGGCGTTGGCCGAGTGCAGGATCTTGTCGGGCGCCACGCTCGTCTGTTGCTGGGCGCACGGGATCTGGTGGTTGGTCGCGGTCATCGCTCCTCCTGGGGTGCGGTCGGGGCGTCGGGGGTCACAGCGGCAGGCGCGGGGTCACGCCACCGACGTACGGCACCAGCACGGTGTCCTGGATGGTGCCGGGGATGAACATGCCGCCCCAGGAGCCACCGCCCCGGGACTTGGGCACCCACTCGCGCCGCAGCAGCTCCTCGGCCCCGGGCCCCGCGGCGGCCTCGCGCAGCGCCGGGTAGTCGGCGAGCGAGCGCAGGTGGATCAGCCAGTGGATGCGGTCCTGCTTGCCGAAGGTCTCCTCGTAGAAGAAGGACGTGACGACGCCGGGCAGCGCCAGGTTGAGCCGCTCCTGCCAGGCGACGGCGAAGTCCCGGGCGGGGTCGCGCACGTCGTAGCGCACCTCTGCGGTGCGGTGCAGCAGCGCGCCGCTGGTGGCGGTGTTGAGCTGCGCCTCGACCGGCTGCTCGGTCTGGTGCCGGGCCGGCGGCAGGAACATCACCTGCGGGTCGAAGCCGTCGTCGGGGTGGGTCTTGCCGTGCTGCGGGCAGATGATGCGCTCCTGGATGCTGCCCTGCACGAACATCCGCTCCCAGTTGCCGCCGCCCTTCTCCTCCAGCCGGTCGTTCTCGGAGATGTCCTGGAAGTCGCGGTCGTGGTCGACCATGTGCAGCACCCGCTGGTAGTCGTGCGGCGACTTCAGGTGGATGTACCAGTGCAGCCGGTCGCGGGTGCCGAGCACCTCCTCGTAGAGGAAGGTGGTGAACACGCCGGCCTGCGCCGTGTTGAGGTAGGCCAACAGGTCGTGGCCGAACTGGCGGCCCTCCGCCGCGAACTCGTACTCGAGCTGCCCGACCCGGTGGATGATCAGGCCGCAGTTCGCCGAGTGCACGATCTGCTCGGTCGGGATGGGTGCCTGACTCGCGGCGGTCGGCACCGCCGCCGGCTCCGCGGGGGTGTTGGTGCTCATTCGGACTCTCCAGTCTGCGCTCGGGTGGGAACGGGGGTGAACGTGACGGGCAGGGCCGTCAGGCCGCGCATGATCCGGGTGTCGCGCCAGCGCAGCGCGTCCTCGGGTACGGCGAGGGCCAGGTCGCCCAGGCGGCGCAGGAGCGTGTCGACGGCGACCTGCCCCTCCAGCCGGGCCAGCGGTGCGCCGACGCAGTAGTGGATGCCGTGGCCGAACGCCAGGTGGGCCGGGCCGGCGCGGGTGATGTCGAGCTGCTCGGGCGCGGTGAAGCGGGCCGGGTCGTGCCCGGCGGAGCCGAGCGCCACGGTCACCACGCTGCCCGCCGGCACCCGTACGCCGTCGAGGTCGACGTCGCGCACCGCGACGCGCAGCGTGGCCTGGTGCACCGGCGCGTCGAGGCGGAGGAACTCCTCGACCGCGCTGGTGATCAGCTCGGGGCGCTCGGCGAGCAGCGCGCGCTGCTCGGGGGCGCGCAGCAGGGCCAGCACGCCGTTGGCGATGAGGTTGACGGTGGGCTCCTGACCGGCGCCGAGCAGCAGCTCCGCCATCGCCAGCAGCTCCCGCTGGGACAGTCGGCTCTCCCCGTCGCGGGCCACGATGAGGGCGGAGAGCAGGTCGGGCTGCTCCTCCGGCGGCAGCGCGGCGTCGAGCGTCGCCGCCTTGCGCTCGAGCAGCTCGGTGAGGAAGGCGCGCATGAGCCGGTTGCCCTCCTGCCGGGTCATCGGCGCGTCGGTCACCTCGGGCCCGGTCAGCATCGCCGTGGACCAGAGCCGGAAGTCGTCGCGGTGGCCCTGCGGCACGCCGAGCAGTTCGCAGATCACGGTGGAGGGCACCGGGTGGGCGTAGTCGCGGATGAGGTCGGCCTCGCCCCGGCCGGCGATGGCGTCGATGGCCCCGTGCGCGATGCGCTCGATCATCGGGCGCAGCCGCTCGACCCGGCGCACGGTGAAGGCCTTGGAGACCAGCGAGCGCAGCCGGGTGTGGTCGGGCGGGTCGGTGTTGATCAGATGGAAGATGTAGTCGTTCTCGTCGGGCTGCGGCGCGGTGACGTAACCGGCGTCGCGCAGCTGGTCCCAGAAGCGCCGGGGGTCCTTGGAGAAGGACGTGTTGTCGTCGAGCACGCCCTGGGCGCTGTCGTATCGCACGACGAGCCAGTGGCGCAGGCCATTGGGCTCACGGACGTGACAGGCGGCGCCGTCCTGTCGCATGTCCGCATAGGCGGGGTAGGGGTCGGTGCGGAACCCGGGAGGGTAGTCGACCGGCGCATTGGCCTCGGTGTCGCTCATGAAGCCTCCATTCTGTGTCGCACCGGCCTGCGACGGCGTGACCGAGCAACGCGTGGATCGCCGGCGCGAAATGTCGCATGCCTCGACCAGGGTCGATCACCGCAGTGCCCGCTGTCTGCCCCAAATTGAGCATTCTGGGGTGGGTCCGATAGCTCCTACCATGATCAACCGCCGCCGGGCGCCCCGCACTGCAAATGGTGCAAAGCTGGCATGTCGCCGTGCGTAGTGAATTGTCCGATAGGGCGGTCACGGTTTGCGGACCCGAAGCGATTACCCCTTGACCCGTGACATCCTCACACGGTAATTAAAGCCATGCAGAAATCGCCAAACACTGATGAGCGGGAAAAGGGCGAAATGCCCCCCGGGCAACAAAAGAGAAGCATCAGCAGGCTGTGGACGGGGCCCGAGGGGGACCCGACCTGGGCACGCCCCGTCCTGCTGGCCATCGTCGCCGGGGCCGCTTTCTTGTACTTCTGGCAGATGGGCGGCAGCGAGTACAAGCCGATCCACGGCCCGATGGTGCGCAGCATGACCGAAAGCTGGCACAACTTCTTCTTCGGCGCGGTGGACCCGAACGGCTGGGCGGGCTTCGACAAGCTGCCCGGATACATCTGGCCGCAGGCCGTCTCGGCCGCCATCTTCGGATTCCACCCCTGGGCGCTGATCCTGCCGCAGGCCATCGAGGGCATCATCAGCGTCGTGCTCATCTACGCCATCGTGCGGCGGTGGGCCGGGCTGCACGCCGCCCTGCTGGCGGCCGGGATCTTCGCCTTCACCCCGGTGACGGCGGCGCTGTTCGGCAACCAGATCGAGGACGCGGCCCTGATCTGCGGTCTGATCGTCGCCGCGTACGGCTACCAGCGCGCGGTCGACTCCGGCAGCCTCCGCTGGCTGATCTTCTGCGGGGTGTGGATCGGCATCGCGTTCCAGGCCAAGATGCTCCAGTCGTGGCTGGTGCTGCCGGCGTTCGGGCTGGCGTACCTGCTGGCCGCGCCGGTCTCGGCCAAGAAGCGCTGGGGGCAGGTCGGCATCGCCGGCGCGGTCGCGATCCTGGTCTCGCTGTCGTACATGCTGGTGACCGTGATCGTGCCGCACGGCGAGCGGCCCTACCTCGACGGCACCACCAACGACAACGCATTCTCCCAGGTGTTCGGGTTCAACGGGTTCAGCCGGATGGGCGACATCATCCACGTGCCCGGCGCGATCGTGCCGCTGCTCGGCGGCTTCGCCGAGATCGAGGGCAGCCCCGTGAAGCTTTTCTGGAGCAGCCTCGGCTCGCAGATCGGGTGGCTCTACCCGGTCGCGCTGGCCGGCCTGGTCCTGGGCCTGCTCTGGGGCCGGGCCAGCCGCAAGCGCACCGACCCGATCCTGGCCGGGCTGGTGATGTGGGGGCTCTGGCTCGTCGTCACCGGGCTGGCGCTGAGCTTCGGCACCCTGGCGCACACCGCGTACGTCGCCGCGCTCGCGCCGCCGATCGCCGCGCTGGCCGGCTACGGCATCGTGCTGCTGTGGCGGGAGTTCAGAGGCGGTGGGCCGCGCGCCTGGGCGCTGCCCGTCGTGCTGGCGCTGACCGTCGCGTGGGGGGCGTACTTCACGCTCTCCTACAGCGAGTTCCTGCCGGGCTTCGGCGTGGTGGTGCTCGTCGTCGGCCTGGTCGCCGTGGTGCTGCTCGGCCTCGCGGCGGCGCGCGGCGGGGCCGAGGGTTCCACCACCCGGTACGCCTTCATCGTCGCGCTGGTGGCGATCCTGCTGCCGTCGGTGGTCTGGTCGGCGTCGGTCGTCGTCCCGAAGTACCGGGGCACGGTCAGTGAGGCCACGGCCGGGCCGGTGCGGGGTGTGGGCTTCCTGCCGAAGGGCAAGGACGCCGACACGATGCGGGAGATCCTGCACGTCATCCGGCCCATCTTCGGCACCACCACCGAGCTGACCCCGCAGCAGCGCGCGCTGCTGACGTACGTGCGCTCGCAGAACAGCGGCGAGAAGTTCGTCACCGCCATCTATCCCGAGGTCCAGGCCCTGCCGTTCATCCTGGCCGAGAAGGCGCCGGTGCTGCCGATGGCCGGCCTGTCGGGGCGGACGCACACCCCGACGGCGGACGAGCTCAGCGGGTTGGTGGCTCGCAAGGAGCTGAAGTTCGTCTACTTCGCCGACGCCAGCGTGCTCGGCAAGCTGCTGCCCAACCCCAACACCGACGCCGTGAAGGCGTGGGTGACCGGCAACTGCACGGTGGTGCCGCCGGCGGAGTACGGCGCACCGGCCGACCAGAAGCCGGCGATCGCCTTGTACCGCTGCGGCGGCTGACCGTCGCACCACCTGCGCCACCGGGGCGCGGCCGCGCGGCCGCACCCCGGTGGCGCTTCATTTGGGGGCGTCGATCCCAACTGCTCACTATGGAGCAGCGCCCCCGGGGCGCCCCTGCCTACCGTCGCGTCATGCCGGATGCATCCGACTACTCTCCGATGGCGCCGGACCTGCTGCGCCAACGCGCCCGCGAGCACGGCGACCGGGTGCCCTTCACCGTCAACGGCCGACCCGGTCCCTCGTACGCCGAGTGGGACCGCCGCTCCGACCGGGTCGCCGCCGCGCTCGCCGCCGCCGGCCAGGGCCGAGGGGACCGCATCGCGCTGCTCTTCGGCGGCATGGACTGGGTCGACTACGCCGTCGCGTACGCGGCGGTGCTCAAGACCGGCGCGACCGCCGTGCACCTGCCCGCCACCCTCGAACCCGCCGACCTCACCGACCGCCTGCGCGAGTGCGGGGCCCGGCACGCCGTCGTCGGCGCGGGGGTGCGCCCCCCGCAGACGGCGGCCAGCCACACCGTCGCCGGGCTCACGGCGGCCGGCACCGGGCCGGCCCCCGCCGTCGCCGTCGGCCCGCACGACATCGCCGACATCCTCTACACCTCCGGCACCACCGGGCGGCCGAAGGCGTTCACCAACCCGCACGGCGCCCTGACGTACGGGCGCGGCCCGGCGGCGCTGGCCTCGTTCGACGGCGGTGCGCCGCTGCTGGCGCCGATGCCGCTGGGCACGCCGTCGAGCGCCAGCACCGTCGGCATGCTCTCGCTGACCACCACCTCGACCGTGACGATCTGCCCGGTCGACGACGTCGAGCTGATGGCGGAGCTGGTGGCGCGGCTGGGCGTCGTGTCGCTGATGATCACGCCGTGGACGGCGATCCGGCTGGCCAACGCCCGGGTGCACGAGCGGCACGACCTCGGCTCCGTCCGCCGGCTGGCGATCGCCTCGGCGGCGCTGCCGCCCTCGGTCGCCCGCCGGCTCGCCGCCATGATGCCGGGCCTGGTCATCAGCACCGCCTACGCCCAGGGCGAGGCCGCGCCGGCGGTGGTGCTCAACAGCTACGACCCGGCCCGACCGCTCTGCGTGGGCCGCCCCGGCCCCGGCACCGAGGTACGCGTCGTGGCCGACGACGGCACGGCGGCCCCGGCGGGTGCGGTGGGCGAGATCTGGCTGCGCTGCCCGGCCCCCAAGCGGCTCTACCTCGACGAGCGCCGCAACCGCGAGGTGCACGTCGACGGCTGGACCCGCACCCGCGACCTCGGCCGGCTCGCCGACGACGGCACCCTGCACCTGGTCGACCGGGCCGCCGACGCGGTGCACACCCCCGCCGGGGTCCTCTCCACGCTGGCGGTCGAGCACGCCGCCTACGAACACCCGGGCGTGCTGGAGGCCGCCGCCTACGGGCACCCGGCCGACGACGGCTCGCCCCGGCTCTGCGTGGCCGTGGTCACCGCCGCCGGGCACGACGTCGACGGTCCCGGCGGGGTCGCCGAGGTGCTGCGCGAGCGGATGCCCGCCGGGGCGCCGCAGTGGCACGTCGAGCGGCACGAGCGGCTGCCCCGGGGGATCACCGGAAAGGTCCTGAAGAACGTTCTACGCGACGGGAAAGACCCGATCGCCTCCGGAGGTGTCCATGTATGACGTCGTTGTCGTCGGTGCTCGCTGTGCGGGTGCCCCGACCGCCATGCTGTTGGCCCGCGCGGGGCTGCGGGTGCTGCTGCTCGAACGCGGGAGCCTGGCGGCGGACAAGCTCTCCACCCTCTACATCCAGCAGCCGGGCGTCGCGCTGCTGCGGCGCTGGGGCGTGCTCGACGCGGTCCGCCGCTCCGGCGCCCCGCCGTTGGAGCGCGTCGTGTACCAGCTCGACGACGTACGGCTGGAGGGCTGCGCGAGCCCGATCGACGGCTCCCGGGCGGCGTACGCGCCACGCCGCTTCGTGCTCGACCGCATCCTCGCCGACGCCGCCGTGGCGGCCGGTGCGGAGCTGCGCGAGGGCTGCCGGGCGACCGGGCTGCTGCGCGAGGGCGACCGCGTCACGGGCGTGGAGTACCGCGACGCCAACGACCCCGGCGGCGAGCCCGTCCGCGTGCGGGCCCGCCTCGTGGTCGGCGCGGACGGCATGCGCTCGCAGGTCGCCGACCTGGTCGGGGCCCCGAAGCTGATCGAGCACCCGAAGCTGACCTGCGCGTACTACGCGATCTGGAGTCGGTTCCCGGCCGACTTCGAGCTCTTCGAGGGGCCCACCGGCTGGGTGTCGGCGGTGCCGACCAACGACGCGGTGCTCGTCTCGGCGTACTACCCGATGGAGCGCTTCGAGGAGGTCCGCCACGACGCCCAGCGCTACTACCTGGACAACGTGCGGACCAACGCGCCCGGGCTCCTCGAGCGGATGAGCGGCGCGACCCAGTTGGAGCCCATCCAGGGCACCGGCGACCAGCAGAACTTCTTCCGCCGCGCGCACGGCCCCGGCTGGGCGCTGGTCGGCGACGCCGGGCACCACAAGGACTCGCTGACCGCGCGCGGCATCGGCGACGCGTTCCTCCAGGCGGAGTTGCTGGCGGAGCGGGTGGTGCCGGCGCTGGCCGACCCGGGCGCCCTCGACGCGGCACTGGCCTCGTTCGAGCAGGAGCGCGACCGGCTGCTGACCGAGTCGTACCAGGGCACGCTGCTGGTGGCGCAGGCGGCGGCCCGGCTACAGCGCAAGGGCCTGCTGGCCGCTATCGGGCACAGCCCGGAGCTGACGCAGCTCTACTTCGACGCGGTGGCGGGGATGCGGTCCCCCACCGAGCTCTACACGCCACAATTGCAGGCGCTGCTGGCGGCGGCCCGCTGACATGGCCACCGCCCCCGTTGACAAGGAGTCACGCATGGCCGAGCGCGTCACCGGCACCTTCGAGATCACCTCCGAGGACCGCCCCTACGACGAGGGCGACGGCGGCCGCCTGCTGCACGGCACCGGGCAGAAGGTGTTCCGGGGCGGCATCGAGGGCACCAGCCGCGTCGACGTGATCAAGGCGGTGTCGCCGGTGCCCGGCTCGGCCGCGTACGTCGGCGTGGAGCGGGTCGTCGGCTCGGTGGGCGGCCGCTCGGGCAGCTTCGTGCTGCGGCACACGGGGCTGATGGACCGGGGCGACGCCACCCTCGAGGTCCTGGTCGTGCCCGACACCGGCACCGGTGAGCTGACGGGCATCACCGGCAGCATGTCGATCACCGTCGTCGACGGGCGGCACGAGTTCGCCTTCGAGTATCGCCTGCCGGCGACCGGGTGAGCGGTGGCGTGGGGTCGGCCCGGGGCAGCGTGGCCCCGGGCCGACCCCATGCTTCCACCGCGACCCGAAGGCCCCGGGCGTGTCCGGCGGCCGGAGCGCGGTTACGGCAGGTCGTACTCGAACGAGACGCGGTGCGTGCCGTCCTCGTCCACGGTCACCTGGCCGGTGCCGGTGATGCCGGTCAATTCGGCGGTGCCGCTGTTGGCGACGATCGTGACGAACTCGTCGGTGCGGTCGCTGCCGGTCGTCGCCGCCGAGTGGATGAAGTTGAAGCTGCCCGACTTGCCGGCGAGGCTGCCCTCGAACGATTCCATGGCGAAGTAGGTACCGGCGCCGGACGACTGGTCGAACGCGGACGTGAACAGGGTGGCCGAGCGCCCGGTGACCTCACCCTCGTACTGCTTCTCCATCAGCGAGATGCCGACGGGCAGGGCGGTCGTGATCGGAGGGTCGGGCGTCACGTTCGTCGGGACGAAGCTCTTCACACTGAAGGTGCCACTAGCTCGCATACGAATCCTCCCGTACATCGGCTTCGGCTCGGTGCCGCGACGGAGGTCACGGAAGCCGTCGATTGCGATGATACGGTACCGGAAAGTGGTCTTCAGGCGCGTGCAAGTCGCGTCAGGAATGAGTTGGGGTGCCGCCCAGACAATGATCTTCGCGGTTGTCGGGAAAGCGCACCTGGCTGCCGTGACCAGCCCCGACTGCTCGTCGTGATCCCCATGGGAGTGACGTGGACGATCCGTTGTTTGGGGATTGGTCGGGTCTATGGCCAGCGGGCTGCGGCGCGGCGTGGCGCGGCGGCCCAGGGCGTCAGCTGATGACCACCTGGTCGACGTCGGGCGAGGGATTCTGGTCGTTGTAGATCGTCAGCCGCAGCGGGCCGGCCGGCAGCGTCGTGGTGAACGTGAACGAGCGCGGCGCCTCCCAGTTGCTTCCCTCGAGCCACCGCGTGACGACCAACGCCCCGTTCGCCTTGACTTTGATCTGGCGCAATTCGCCGGTCTCGTAGGTGACGCGCACCGTCCGCAGGCCGGCAGTGGGCAGGTTCGCCACGAAGACGACGCTCGAGGTGAAGTCGATGAACCGGACGCGGGCGCCGCCGGAGCAGGTGCCACACGAAACGGGGGCGGCGTTGCCGGTCAGCAGGGTGGCCGGAGCTTCGGCCTCGATGCGCAGGGGCACGAACTTGGCCGGCGGCGCGGTCGTGTGCGGTGCCGCCCCCGCTCCTCGACTCGGCTCGGGCGCCTGCCGCGAGGCGGGCGGTTTCGACGGTGGCCGTGGCGTCGATGGCGTCGATGGCGTCGGCGATGCCGAGGGGCTGGCCGTCTGCGTTGCCCGAGGCGTCGCGGTCATGCCGCTCTGCGGGGTCTGCCCGGCGATCGTCATGGGCACCGGCTCGGCGGGTGCCTGCGACGCCGCACCGGACAACGGGAGGGCGTCGTCGCTGGGTGGCCGTCCACCGGCGAACGTCACCGCCGCGATCGTCACGATCATCACGACAAGAGTCGCTACGACCAGCGGTCGGGGAGGGGCCTTCCTCCGGCGATGACCGTGGATGGCGCGTGGACGCACCAGGTCTTTCCACTGCTCGACCAGTGGATCAGCTTCCTTTTTCACAGCCGCCTCGCCCTCAATGCTTAGGACCATCGCTGGCCTCGGCTTTCGTGTCAAGACGGTCCGGCCGCACTGCTGGTTCGGTGGCGGGCCCCATCGACGGTCCGGGTGGCCGCGTCGGCGCGATGACCTGGCATGATTGTGAGTACGGCTCGGAAAACCAGGTAGCCTCCCCTGGCATACCTGTTGTACCAAGCTGGCTGTCCGTCGACCGCGGGAGCCGAACCGGAGGGACAGAACCGTGAGGTTCCACAGCGCAGCCCGCAACGCCGGCCTCATCGTGACGATCGCCGCCCTGGCGTTCGGCGCGGGATGCGCCAAGGAGGACGACAGCGAGGTCCAGGCCAACGGGGTCCGGCTGATCCAGCAGGGCAAGCTGACCGTCTGCACCCACCTGCCGTACCCGCCGTTCCAGTCCAAGGACGCCGCCGGCAAGGTCACCGGCTTCGACGTCGAGCTGATGGACCTGGTCGCCAAGGAGTTGGGCGTCACCCAGGAGATCGTCGACACCCCGTTCGAGGGGATCAAGTCCGGTCAGGACCTGAACACCGGCAAGTGCGACGCCGCCGCCGCCGGCATGACGATCACCGAGGAACGGCAGAAGGTCATGAACTTCTCCGCTCCGTACTTCGACGCGACCCAGGCGCTGCTCGTCAAGGCCGGCAAGCCGTACAAGTCGCTGGACGACCTGCGGGGCAGGAAGCTCGGCGTCCAGGCGGCCACCACGGGCCGGGACTACGCCCGCAAGTTCGAGAAGGAGAAGGACCTGCGGCTGGTCGAGTTCGAGGACCTCGCCGCGTTGCAGCAGGCGGTGGCCAACGGCCAGGTCGAGGCCGCCGTCAACGACCTGCCGGTCTGGACCGAGTACCTCAGGAAGAACCCGGGCGGCTTCGTGGTCGCGGCCGAGTTCGACACCGGCGAGCAGTACGGCTTCTCCGTGAAGAAGGACGGCAACCCGGAGCTGCTCAAGAAGATCAACGAGGTGCTGGCGAAGGCCCGGCAGGACGGCAGCTACGACACGATCTACGAGAAGTGGATCGGCAAGCGGCCGAGCGCGTGATCCGAGCCCACGGCGGCAGGGCGTGCCTCGGGCGCGCCCTGCCCGTAGGCACCTTCCGGAAAGGCAAGGAGCGATCCACGTGAAGCTGCGCCGCCGCCAGCGAGAGCGGCTGTCTCTCGGGCTCCAATACCTGGCCTTCGTCGCCGTCGTCGCCGCGGTGGCCTACGCCGCGGACTGGGGCCGGCTGCGCGAGGCGTTCTTCCGCGTCGACATCATCAAGTCGATGTTCCCGACGATCATCACGGTCGCGCTGCGCAACACGGTCCTCTACACGCTGGGCGCGTTCGCCTTCGGGCTGGTCTTCGGCACCGTGCTGGCGCTGATGCGGCTCTCCCGGGTCGCCCCGTACCGCTGGGTCGCGACGGCGTACATCGAGCTCTTTCGGGGTCTGCCGGCCCTGCTGGTGCTCTTCCTCGTCGGGTACGGCATCCCCATCGCCTTCCCAGAGCGGGAGATCCCGGGCGGGGTGTTCGGGTCGATCGCGATCGGCCTGGGGCTGACCGCCGCGGCCTACATGGCCGAGACCATCCGGGCCGGCATCCAGGCCGTGCCGAAGGGGCAGCTGGAGGCGGCGCGCACCCTCGGCATGTCGCACTCCACCGCGCTGCGCACGATCGTGATTCCGCAGGCGTTCCGGATCGTGATCCCGCCGCTGACCAACGAGCTCATCCTGCTCACCAAGGACTCGTCGCTGGCGTACGTGCTGGGCGTGACCGCGCAGAGCATCGAGGTCACCAAGTTCGGCCGGGACCTGCTCAACGACCGGGTCAACGTCACCCCGCTGCTGGTGGCCGGCCTCGCCTACCTGATCATCACCCTGCCCCTGTCCCAGGTGGTACGACGCCTCGAACTCCGCTACGCCAAGGCTCGGTGACCCGCATGACGACCGCCATCCCGCCCCGCCCCGCCGTGGAGATCCGCGACCTGCACAAGTCCTTCGGGCCGCTGGAGGTGCTCAAGGGCATCGACTTCGAGGTCGGCGAGGGCGAGGTGGTCTGCGTCATCGGGCCGTCCGGGTCGGGCAAGTCCACGCTGCTGCGCTGCGTCGACCTGCTGGAGGAGCCGACCGCCGGCACGATCTGGGTGAACGGCATCGAGATGACCGACCCGGACGTCGAGATCGACGCGGCGCGGCGCGGCATCGGCATGGTCTTCCAGTCGTTCAACCTCTTCCCGCACCTGACCGTGCTGGGCAACCTCACCATCGCCCAGCGCAAGGTGCTGCGGCGCGGCCGGGCCGAGGCCGAGCGGATCGGCCGGAAGAACCTGGAGCGGGTCGGCCTGACCGACAAGGCCGACGCGTTCCCGGCGCAGCTCTCCGGCGGGCAGCAGCAGCGGGCGGCGATCGCCCGGTCGCTGTCCATGGAGCCGAAGCTGATGCTCTTCGACGAGCCGACCTCCGCGCTCGACCCGGAGCTGGTCGGCGACGTGCTCACCGTCATGCGCGCGCTGGCCGAGGACGGCATGACGATGATGGTGGTCACCCACGAGATGGCGTTCGCCCGCGACGTCGCCGACCGGGTCGTCTTCATGGACGGCGGCGTGGTGGTCGAGCAGGGGCCGCCGGAGCAGGTGCTGGGTGCGCCGCGCCACGAACGGACCCGCTCGTTCCTCTCCCGCGTCCTCGACCCGACCCGCGTCGCGCGGTGACCACCGCAGCGACCTCGCCCACGGCGGGCGCCACGGACTCCCCGTACGTCTTCGGCGAGCGCATCGAGCGGGTCGTGGGCCACCACGCCCGGCTGACCCCCGACGCCGTCGCGGTGCAGCAGGACGAGCGCACGCTCAGCTACGCCGAGTTGGGCGCGGCGGCCGCCGCGGTGGCCGCCGGGCTGCGGGGGCACGGCGTCGGGGAGGGCGACTTCGTCCCGGTGCTGCTCGACCGCTCGCCGGAGCTGGTCGCGGTGCTGCTGGGGGTCCTCACCGCCGGGGCCGCGTACATCGCCCTGGACCCGGCGTGGCCCCGCGAGCGGGTCGACGACGTGCTCCGCCGGGCCGGCAGCCGGCTGCTCGTCACCGACCGCCCGGCCCACGACCCCACCCCGGGGGTACGCCAGGTGCGCCCCGACGCGCTGCTGGCCACGCCGGTCCCGCCGGGCGGCGGCGACGGGGCGGCCGGGCGGGACGGCCGGGCAGCGGCCTGCGTGTTCTACACCTCGGGCTCGACGGGCCGGCCGAAGGGCGTGGTCTCCCCGCACCGGGGGCCGATCCGCACCCTGGTCGGCTGTCCGACCATCCCGCTGAGCCGGGAGACGACCTTCCTCCAGGCCGCCCCGCTGCCGTGGGACGGGCTGTCGCTGGAGCTCTGGGCGCCCCTGCTCAACGGCGGGCGCTGCCTGCTGCTGGGCCGGGGGGTGCAGGCGCTGGACACCGAGGGGCTGCGCGGGGTGCTGGCCCGGGGCGTGGACAGCATGTGGCTGACCAGTTCGCTGTTCAACGTCCTGGTCGAGGAGGCCCCCGAGCTCTTCGGCCGGCTCCGGCTGCTGCTGGTGGGCGGGGAGCGGGTCTCGGTGGCGCACGCGCGCCGGGTGCTCGACCGCTTCCCCGGGCTGCACCTGGTCAACGGGTACGGCCCGGCGGAGAGCACGATCTTCACCACCACCCATGTGGTCCGGCCGGTGGACGTCGCCGAGGCGAGCACCGAGATCCCGATCGGCCGGCCCGTTCCGCGTACCGCCGTGCGGCTGCTCGACCCGCAGGGGCGGCCGGTGCAGGCCGGCCGGGTCGGTGAGGTGGCCGTCGCGGGCGACGGCCTGGCCGCCGGCTACCTCGGCGACCCCGAGGAGACCCGGCGCTGCTTCGTCACCATCGACGGTGTGCGCCACTACCGCACCGGCGACCTGGCCGCCGCCGACGACGAGGGGAACCTGCGGTACCGGGGACGCGCCGACCGCCAGTTCAAGATCAACGGTCTCCGGATGGAGCCCGGCGAGATCGAGGCCGCGATCGAGGCCGACCCGCGGATCGCCTCCTGCCGCGCGCTGCGGCTGGAACGCACGGCCGGACGGCCGGAGCTCGGCTGCCTCTACACCACCGTGGACGGTCGACCCGTCGACGCGGCGGAGCTCCGCGCCACGGCGGCCCGCACCCTGCTGCCGGCCATGGTGCCGACGGTGCTGCGGCACGTGCCCCGGTTGCCGCTCAACGCCAACGGCAAGGTCGACCTGTCCCGGGCCGCGCACCTGCTGGCCGAGGCCGCCGACGCCCGACACCCGGCCGCCCGGGGCCCCGCCGCCGACGCCCGACACCCGGCCGCCCGGGGCCCCGCCGCCGACGCCCGACGCCCGGCCGCCAGCCCGGCCGCCAGGGGCCCTGCCGCCGATCCGGACGCCGCCGATCCGGCGCTGGCGGGGCTGCTGGCCGTCGCGCGGGACGTGCTCGGCCTGCCCCTGCTGGCCGCCACCGACGACTACCTGGAAGCCGGCGTGACCTCCCTCGACGCGATCCGCCTCGCCGCGCGGGTCGGCGCGGACTGGGGGGCCCGGGTCACCGTCGCCGACGTCTACCGGCTGCGTACCGTCGAGGGGTTGCTGGCCGCCCGGCGGGAGTTCCCCGCCGTGGAGCCGACCATGCCCGTGGCGGACGGTCCGACGTCCGGCCCGGTGCCCCTGACCCACGCCCAGATGCGGTTCTGGATGGCCGAGCTGGCCACCCCCGGCGGTGCCGACAACCTCCTCGTGCAGGCCTACCTGCTGACCGGCCCGCTGGACGTCGACGCCCTGGCGGCGGCGCTGCGCGACGTGGTGCTGCGCCACCGGGCCCTGCGCACCGTCTACCCGTGGGTGGGCGAGACCCCGGAGCAGCGGGTCCTGCCCGACGACGAGGTGGCGCTGACGCTGGAACAGGTGGCGGCCCCGGCCGGCGACGACCCCGCCGCCACGGCGGCCCTGCTGACCGAGCAGTGGTGGCGGACGCCGTTCCTGCTCGACGAGGAGCTGCCGATCCGGGCGCGGCTCGGCCGGCTGGACGACCGGCGGCACCTGCTCTGCCTGCAGATCCACCACATCGCCTTCGACGGCTGGTCCGAGGCGATCCTGATTCGGGACCTGGCAGTGGCCTACCGGGCGCGGCGCACCGGCGAGGCCCCCGCCTTCGCGCCGGGCCTCGCCTACGGCGACTACAGCCGGTGGGAGCGGCGGCTGCTGGACCGCTGGCGTACCGAGGAACTGCCCTTCTGGCGGGAGGCGCTGGCCCGGGTGCCGGCCGCCTTCCTGCCCGCCCCGGGCGGGGCGCAGGAGGTGCGGCGGGTCGAGTCGGTCCTCCCGGTCGACGCGGAGCGGGTCGACCGGCTGAACCGGGTGGCGCGCGCGCACGGAGGGCCGCCGGTGAGCGCGCTGCTGGCGGCGACCGGGCGGGCGCTGGCCCGCACCTTCGACGTCGCGGACGTGACCCTCGGCACCGTCACCACCGGCCGCTTCGACCCGGCGCTCGACCCGATCGTCGGGTACTTCGTCAACCCGCTGGTCGTTCCGATCCGGGGCGCGCGGGACCTGCCCCCCGCCGACCTGCTGGGTGCGGTGGCCGCCACGACCGTCCGTGCGCTGGCGCACGGCCGGCTCCCCTTCGACGAGCTGGTCCGCGTGCTGCGACCGGACCGGCAGCGGCATCCCTGGTTCCAGGTCTTCTCGGTGCTCCAGCAGCCGCCGCCACGGGGTGAGCTCGCCGCCGGCCTGACCGTCGAGTCGGTGCGGGTGCCGCAGCCGACCACTGCGGAGGAGCTGCTGATCCACGCCGTGCCCCAGCCCGACTCCTCCTGGGACGTCCTCATGCTCCGCCGGGCCGACGGGATGGGCCACGACCAGGCCGAACAGCTACTCGTCGCCGTGGACCGCGCGCTGCGCGAGCTGACGGCGGGCACCTGAGCCGACCCCGGTGGTCGCCGAGGGCGAGCGACGACCGCCGGTGCCGAGCAACTCGCCCTCCTCGAGGGGGAACGATGCCAGGCACCGGCTCCGACCAGGCGTCCGCCGTCAGGCAGTCGCGGGTACGCCGCTACTACGAACTGGTGGACGGCGGCGACGTGCCGGCGCTCGTCGGTCTCTTCGCCGCCGACGCCGTCTACCACCGCCCCGGCTACCCCCCGATCGTCGGTCGCGAGGCGCTGGAACGCTTCTACCGCGAGCAGCGCGTCATCCGGCAGGGGCGGCACACGCTGCGCACACTGGTCGGCTCGGGGGCCGAGATCGCGGTGCACGGCGAGTTCCACGGGGTGCTGCACGACGGGCGCGAGGTGGCCCTGCGCTTCGCGGACTTCTTCACCTTCGCCGACGACGAGCCGGCCTTCTCCCGCCGGGACACGTTCTTCTTCGCGCCGCTGGTCTGAGCAGGCCGACGCCCCGAGCCCGCCGCCGAGCCACCGGCCTGAGCGCTCAGCCCACCCGGGGCGGGCCCGCCACGGCCGGGCGGAACAGCGCGGCCAGCACCCGGTGCTCGGCGACCGCGTCCACGGGCGGAGGGCGGAAGCCGAGGGCCCGCGCGTGCTCGAGCAGGCCCGGGTCGGGGGCCAGCCCGTGGGTGCGCAGGTAGTAGGTGACCGTGTCGGTCCACACCCACGCCCCGTCGGTGCGGTACGACAGCGGCACCACCGCGCCGCGCGAGCGCTCCACGACGTCATCCATCAGCTGGGTCGTGGTCAGCACGGGCCGCCCGGCGTCCAGGAAGGACGCCATCCGCTCCCGGTCCGCCCCGGCGAGGCGCGGGTGCCCGGGGTCGAACCACGGGCCGGCGGCCGGGTCGACGCCGTCGAAGACGCGGGCCACCTCGATCGGGTACGCCGGGGCCGCCGTCCACAGCAGCGCGGCGCCCCCGCGCGCCTGCGTCTGGTACGGGGGCAGTTCGTCGCCCGCCGCGTACGCCTCGACCAGCGTCTCGGTCGCCCCCGCCGCGCGCAGTTGCGCCTGCGCCAGCGCGGTCAGCGCCGGAAGGTCGTCGGCGGGCACCTCGGTGGCCAGCACGAACACCCGGGCGAGCGGGCTGCTTGCGGCGTCGGGACCGCCGACGCGCCAGGCCCGCCACAACGCCGTCGCGCCCGGCACCCGCCGCACCGCCTCGATGGCGGCGAGGTCGAGCTGGTCGGTGACCAGATCGACGAAGTCGCCCGCCGCGTCGGTCAGGTCCAGCAGCGGCGGGGCCGCCTCCGGCGCGAAGACCGACTCGTCGACCAGCGTGGGCCGGAACTCGAAGGGCGGGGTCGGCCACGGGGCGGGCTGCGCGCCGGGAAGCACGCCGACGGATCCCGGGTCCACGGCCGTGAGCAGGGCGACGTCCTCGGCGGTGGGGGCGAGCCCGGCGGCGGCGGCGATCTCGCCGACGGTGCGGGCCACGTCGGCCGTCCGCCCCTGCGCCAGCGCGTCCCGCGCCTGCGCGAGCGCGTCGGCCGGCGCGTGGCCGGCCAGCCGCAGCAGCAGGTGGTGCAACTGCGGCCCGTGCTCGACCCTGCGGAACTCAGCCATGGCCCCATTCGACCACAACCCGGGTGGGCGATCGAGGTGGGCCGGGGCGGGCCGTCGGTGTGCAGCCCCGGGCCGCATCGGGGGCGGGCGAGACCAGGACGACGGCCGGGCCCTGCTGCGGGCCCGGCCGTCGTCCTGCCTATTCGCGTACGGCGGGGGTGGCCTGCCGAGGCGCGGCGCTCACGCTGGTCGGATCCGGGGCCGCCGTCGGCGTGCCGGGTGCCGGCCGGTGGGTGTCGACGCTGCCGGCGACCTTGCCGGCGGCGGGCGGCGGACTCCCCGGCAGGGGGCCGCCGACGGGGGCGGTCCGGGTGTCGGGCCCCCGGTCCGTCGGGCCGTCGGCGGGTTCGTCCTGGTCCGGGCTGACCAACCGGCGCACCCGCAGGGCCAGCAGCGCGGCCGCGACCAGCCCGACCACGCCGACGATGATCAGCGCCAGGGTACGGCCGCCGGGGGTGGAGCCGTCGTCGAGCGTGCGCTTGGCGGGCGGGATGACCGGCTGGCGTTCCTCGGCCAGCTCCCGGGTGAGGGCGGCGGCCGGGTTGATCATGCCGTGTCCGTAGCGGTTGTCCGGCTCCGCGTCGGAGAGCTTGTCGGCGGTCACCTTCAACCGGTTGGTGACCTGGGCGGCGTCGAGGCCCGGGTAGGCGGACCGGACCAGGGCCGCCTGGGCGGCCGCGAACGCCACCGCGTAGGGCGTGCCGTTGCCGGCCAGCACCCCGGTCCCGGTCACCCCGAGGGTGGTCACGTTCAGCCCGGGGGCGACGACGTCGACCGCGCCGGGCCGGTAGGCGGCGGCCGGCTGGCCGCCCACCCCGACGCCGCCGACCCGCAGCAGCCCGCCGCCGCCCTTGACGATTTCCGGGCCGGCGGGGGTGGCCTTGGTGGGGGCGCCGTACACCACCACCACGTTGCGGCTGACGGCCGTGGCGATGGCCTGCGCCACCTCCGCGTTGCCGGTGTTGACGTACGAGCCGAGGGCGATGACCGTGGCGCCGGCCGAGGTGGCGACCTCGATGCCGGCCACCTGGTCGGAGACCCGGGCCTTCGCCTTGGTGGTGACGATCCGCACCGGCATCACGGTGGCCTCCGGCGCGAGGCCGGAGAGCGCACTGCCATCGGTGGGCTTGGCCACGATGATGCCCGCCATCCCGGTGCCGGTGCCCAGGCAGTCGGTGTTGCCCCGGCCGCTGCCGGAGACGACGTCCGAGCCGAGGGCCACCCGCCCGGCCAGCTGCGCCAGGCTGCCGTCGATGCCGGAGTCCACGATCGCCACCAGCTGCCCCTTGCCCCGGCTGTGCGTCCAGGCCTGCTCGGGTGCCAGCCGCAGGGCCGCCCAGTTCGACGGAGAGTCGGAGGTGCTCGCGGCGGCGCACTGACCCTTCTTGTAGGTGGGCTTGGGCGCGGCGCTGGGCACCGTCGCCGGGTTGCCGGCCTTCGGCGCCGCGCCGGCCGCCGGCGTCGGGGCGGGGGCCGGCTGGTCGGGCTTGGCCGAGGCCGAGGCCGCCGGCTTCGGGGCCTTCGGGGCCTTCTGGGGCAGCAGCCCGTACAGCAGGCCGGTGCCGACCGCGTCCCACGGCAGCACCAGATGCCAGCCGGGGCGCAGGACCTTGGGGTCGGTGAGCTTGCGGCCGTCGAGCTGGGTGCGTCCCACGTTCAGGGTGAAGATCTCCACCGAGCGGTCCGCGGTGCCCAGGAACCGCTTGGCGATGCCGCCGAGCGTCTCCGGGGCGCCCTGGTAGGACGCCGCGACGGTGTAGTACTTCACGTACTCGGCGGGGGGTGCCGCCCCCGCGGGCAGCCCGGCCAGCAGGAGGCTCGCCACGACGGCGACGAGCCCCAGCACCGCCGCGGTCACCGGGCGACGCCGGTGGCCGGGGCCGGTCGCGCCGGCCCGGCGTACGCCGTCGTTCATCTGGTCAGGAAGCACCGTTGGTCCTTGGCGTTGGTCTGGGTGAGGTCACGACCGCTCGACTCCTACCACGTGGCGTTGTCGAGCTGGAAGTTTCCGGTCCAGCCCGGGTAGGAGGTGCCGACGGCCTGGAAGGTGACCTCGATGCGGGTCACCGACTTCACCGAGGACCAGTTCTTCAGGCTCACCGACAGGGTCGTCCAGGTGTCCGCCGGGGGAGTGAGGGTGGCGATCACCCGGCTGCCGTCGCTGCCGGTCAGCGCGACGCTCGCCCGGTAGCCGGTCGCGCCCTGCACCCCGCCGAAGCTGTTGAACTTCACCTTGAACAGGGAGTTCTTGGACATGTCGATCGGGGTCTCCGGCGCGACGTAGACGCTGCGCGGGTCGGTGCTGGAGATGAAGTGGCCGACGGCCTCCAGGCAGCCACCGGAGAAGCAGGTGCCCGGGCGGTTCTCGAACGTGGTGACCCGCCGGACCACACCGGTGTTCTGGCCGGCCTTCCAGCCCATCGTCCCGGACTCGAAGGTGTAGCTGGTCGGCGCGGGGGGCTTGGGCTTCGCCGGGCTCGGCTTGGCGGTGGGCGACGACGGGGCGACGGCCGACGGGCTGGGCGACGGCGAGGGCGACTTCGAGGCCGAGGCCGAAGTCGAGGGGGTCGGCGCGGGCTTGCCGCTGAGTCGCTTGTCCTTGGCG
The DNA here is from genome assembly GCF_049841815.1 of Micromonospora sp. DT233. Taxonomy (NCBI): domain Bacteria; kingdom Bacillati; phylum Actinomycetota; class Actinomycetes; order Micromonosporales; family Micromonosporaceae; genus Micromonospora; species Micromonospora sp. DT233. Next base: position 268,851 of record NZ_JBNCLB010000006.1, read on the forward strand.
TAGTACTCCGCGTAGGCCAGCACGCGGGCGGTGTCGCGCTGCAGCGTCGGGGGCGCGCCGCCGGCCGCGCGGACGGCGGCGGTGCCCCATTGGAACGCGGCCAGGCCGAGGGTGTACGGGTCGCCGGCGGTCAGCCCGGCGAGCTGCCCGGAGAGGTCGCACATGACGGTGCCGAGCATGGGGATGGCGGCCTTCGGGTCCCAGGGCGAGGCGTCGCGGGAGTTGCCTGCGGCGGCGTACTGCCCCCAGGTCTCGGGGAGGAACTGGGCGATGCCCTGGGCGCCGTTGGCGGAGCGCATGTTCGGGTCGAAGCCGGAGGCGGCCATCAGTTGGGCGGCCACCCGTGCCGGGGTGACGGCGGCGCAGATGAGGCCGGCCCGGATAACGTCGGCGACGTACTGCTCGGGCAGCGGCTTGGCGTCGGCCGCCGCGGCGGCCAGCGGGCGGTCGGACGACGGGGTGCCGGCGTCGTCGAGGCCACCGAACTGGGGCTGCCGGGCATACCACTCGGCGTACGCGGAGACGGTGTCGACGTAGTTCTGGGCGCTGGCCGGCACGGCCTTGACGTCGAGCACCGCCTGCAACCCGGCGCGGGTGGCGGCGACGGCGGTGCGCCAGGGGTCACCGGTGACCCCGGCGACCCGGAGCTGACCGACCATCTCGCAGGTCTGGTGGGCGAGGGCGACGACGTTGGCGCGGCGATCGGTCAGCTGCGCCTTCGGCCACGGCTCCCACCTGCGCCAGGTGGTGTCGTCGAGGCCGGCCAGGCCCCGGACCCCGCCGGCCGCGCGGGCGGTGCCGGAGTCGAAACCGCTGGCGGCCATGACCTGCGCGGCCAGGCGCGGACCGGTCAGCGCGGGGCAGGAGAGCGCGGCGCTCTGGATGGTGGAGAGGTCGGCGGCCGGGACCGGCTTGCCGACCAGCCGCTCGTTGTCCGCCTGCGCCGGGGCGAGTTGCAGGAAGCCCACCGTGGCCACCGCCGACACCAGCACCATGGACAGGACCAGGTCGGTGCGGCGCAGGCGACTCCGGCCCCGGGTCGGGCCGGTCATCGAACGAGTGACTGTCCTGGCGGACGCGGCCAGCCGGCCGAGCAACGCGGTTTCCTTCACGGATCGCTCTCCCCATGTGCGTGTGCCGTCGGTTGCACGACGGGCGAAACCCGTGTCCGGTTCACTGAACGGCGCCACAATAACCGAGCCCGACGTGCCTGGTGGCGGCCGTAGTCCATCAGTCAGCCACGATGAATGATCGTCTTCGGGTGGCGTGCACTATCGCAAAGCACCTAGAAAGCCGTCTTTGAATCATTAAAGAGGGATATTTCGCTTCGGCGTGCGGCCCCCGGGCCTCCCAGGGACGATCACTATCCTCTTCCGGGTGTCAGGCGATGTGAACCTTGAGGGGTACTCCCACGTAGTGCAGGCCATGGGCACGGTCGTGGGACAACCCCCGCACGGCGGGGGACATCAGCCCCAGGAAGATGACGGGGCGCTGCGTCACCTGTACCAGTCGCACGCCCCCGTCCTCCTGAGCTACCTGCTGCGGTTGACCAACGGCGACCGGCACCGGGCGGAGGACATCGTGCAGGAGACCCTGCTGCGCGCCTGGAAGCACCCCGAGGCCCAGTCCGCGGACGGCCGGTGGAGCCGCGCCTGGCTCTTCACGGTCGCCCGGCGTATCGCCATCGACCAGGTCCGGGCCGCGCAGGCGCGACCCGCCGAGACCTCGGACGAGCGGATGGAGTCCTTTTCCCGTTCCGACGACGAGATCGACCGGCTGCTCGACGCCCGCGAGGTGCGCGCGGCGCTGGCCGCCCTCCCCGAGCGGCTGCGTACGGCGCTGGTGGCCGTCTACTTCCAGGAGTACTCGATCGCCGAGGCGGCACAGGCGCTGGACGTGCCGCCCGGCACCGTGAAGTCACGGACCTTCTACGCCCTGCGGGCGCTGCGGGAGCAACTCATCGAGCGCGGGTTCACGCCGGGCGTCCGGGGGCGCGAGGAGCGCTGACCGACCGAGCGCCGAGCGGTCACTCCGTGGGCACGAAGGATTCCTGGTCGGCGTTGGTGTACATCTGCGCCGCGGTGTTCAACATATTGATGAACTCACCGACCAGGTACAACGTGTCCGCGATGGCCAGCAACCCGTTGTCGACCCCGGCCCTCAGCTCCGGCGCCATCTCCTTCAGCTTTTCGTGCTCGACGATCTGTTTGTCGTTCTCGAGACCACCAAGGCCCCTCCCGTCTCCCATACCCGCGCTGACCCGCTGCTCGGTCCTACCGAGAGGGCGATCGTTCTCCTTGGTGAAGATCCATTCCTTGCATGCGTTGAACGATTTCCTCAGCTCTTCGTACGAGTCCACCGCTGTTCTCAAGGGCCCCAGGACGGCCGTCTGCGCATCGACGAGGGATGAGAGTGCCACCGAGATCTCCGGCACGTCGGGGACGTTGACATCCGGCGAGGAATCGTCGCTTGGCTTCTCCTTATCTGTCACGCCCTTCAGTTCGCCGTTGAGCTGGTGCGACCAAGGGTTCATCGCCACCCTCGGCGGGGTGACGTCCGTCAGTTTGGTCGTGTCCGCTTCAGCCACTGGACATTCCTCTCGGCTCGGTGGTCTTCCTCGGTCTTTTCGGCCCTACGGTCGCCGTCTCACTGCTCCCGCGGCTGAGCTTGCTCCGGCACGTCGGCGGGGAGCAGGGTGCTCAGCTGCTCCCTGGTCGGGTCGTCGTCGTCGGCGATGCGGTAGGCGTGCCGCTCGGTCATCTCCTGGAAGACCTGGCGGGCGAACCGGCCGTTGCCGGACCTGGCCGCCTCGTCAGCGGACGAGAAGTAGGTGGCCAGGGCCTGCCGGGTGACATCGGCCAGCTCGTACTCGTGCTGGCCGGCGTGGTGCGCCACGATGTCGACCAACTCGTCGGGGACGTAGTCGTCGAAGGTCAGCGTGCGGTTGAACCGGGACGACAGGCCCGGATTCGTCGCGACGAAGCGGACCATCTCGTCCGGGTACCCGGCGACGATCACCACCACCTGGTCGCGGTGGTCCTCCATCAGCTTGACCAGCGTCGAAATGGCCTCCTGGCCGAAGTCGTTGGACTGGCCGTCGGGCACCAGGGCGTACGCCTCGTCGATGAAGAGCACGCCGCCGATCGCCCGCCGGAACGCGGCCTGTGTCTTCGGGGCCGTGTGGCCCACGTACTCACCCACCAGGGAACCCCGGTCGACCTCCACCAGATGGCCCTGCGTGAGCATGCCCAGCGCGTTGAGGATCTGACCGTAGACCCGGGCGATCGTGGTCTTCCCGGTGCCCGGATTGCCGGCAAAGACCAGGTTGCGGGAGAGCGGCGGTGGCGCCAGGCCCGCCTCCTGCCGCCGCTTCACCATCTGCATCAGCCGGACCAGGGTGCCCACGTCGTGCTTCACGCGGGTCAGCCCGACGAGGTCGTCCAACTGGGCCAGCAGGGTCTCCAGATTCGGACGCTCCTCCGCCTCGGAGCCTGGCCCGGCCTCGGTCGCCGCCGGCGCGCCGCCCGGTTGCGCGGCCAGCACCCGGCGGGTCGGCGTCTGCGTGGTCGGCATGCTGACCGACCGCACGTTGCTGGTGGTGCAGTCGACGAACGTCGGCTCGCTGCCCTCGGCCAGGTTCAGGTCGCTGTCGGTGTCCTCCACGTGGCACCGCCGGATCTTGGGGCGGGCCTGCGCGCCCAGGAACAGGGCGGGGAACTGGCTCGCCGAGACGGTGAGGTCGTCCAGCACGCCGGCGCTGCCCGTGCCGAGGTAGACCCCGTTCTTGCCGCAGTTGCGCACGCGCAGCGTCCGCACCACCGGTCGGGCGCCGTCCCACACCACCAGGCCGCTGCCGCCGGCATCGAGGATGACGCAGTCCTCCAGGGTCGCCGCGCTGTCCCGGTCGAGGAAGACCCCGGCGCCGCCGCTGTCGGAGAAGCGGCTGTCGCGTACGGTCGGCCCGGAACCCGGCCCGGCCTCCATGCCCGCCTGGGGCGTGGAGCGGACCGTGCAGTCCTCGAAGAGCGGCCGGTGCGAGCTCTCCACCCGGATCCCGACGGCCACGTTCTCGATCGTGGTGTGCCGCACCGTCGCGTCGCCGTCCTCCTCGACCTGCACCCCGGTCATCTCGGCGCGCTTCACGGCACCGCCGGACATCCGCAGGAACGACCGCCCGGTGACCCGTACCCCGTGCTGCGGGGTGCCGTTGATCGTGCAGTCGTCGAGTTCGACGTCGGCGTGACCGGCCAGGTGCACGGTGCTGAACGAGGAGTCGCGCAGCACACAGCGCCGCAGCACGGCGCGGGTGTCACCGTCGGCGAAGATGCCGTTCGCGCCGGCCTTGGCGACCGTGGACTCGACCGCCTCCAGGCGCGCGTCCCGCACCGCCAGCCCGGTGCTGCCCGTGGTGCCGATCTCGCATCCGGTCAGGACCACCCGCGCGCCCGACTGCGCGTACAGGCCGCTGCGCGCCGAGTCGTCCACCTTGACGCGCCGCGCCGTGAGCTGCGCCGCCCCGTACGCCGACAGGCCGTTGCCGCCGCTGCGGGTGACGACGGTGTCGTCCACCTCGGCCTGGCACGTCCCCGCGTCCGCCTCCGCCGGATGCGCCTCGGCGGAGTCCGCGTCGCGCGGCGCACCGACCAGCCGGATGCCGTCGCCTGCGGTGTCGCTGACCCGCCCCGCGCGCAGCGTCACCCGGGCCTGCTCCTGCGCGTGCACCCCCACGCCGCCGGTGTGCGTCACCGTGCACTCGTCGAGCTCGACCGAGGCCCGGTCCGACACCACCACCCCGTTGCCGGACGGGCGGATGACCGTCGTGCGACGCAGCGTCGCCGAGGCCGACTGGGTGACCACGACCGCGTCGCCGTCGACTTCCTCGATGGCGCAGCCGACCACCTCGGCCTGGGCGTCCCCGCGCAGCCGCAGCCCGGCACCCGTGGTCGAGTGGAGGCGGCAGTCGCGCAGCACCGGCCGGGCCCACCCGTCCGCCGTCACCTCGCCGCCCGACACGTCACAGTCGACCATCGTCAACGCACCGTCGCTGGTGTGCACCGCCCCACGCACGGTCAGGCCGTGCACCACGGCCGCGCCTGCCCGGCTGACCAGGGCCGGCCCGTCGGTCGAGACCAGCTCCACCGGGCCGTGCTCGCGGTCGGCCACGATGCTGATGTCCCGATCGATCAGGACGTTCTCGTGGTAGACGCCCCGGGACACGCTGATCACCGAGCCGCTGGACGCCGCCCGCAGCGCGGCGGTGATGGTGCGGTGGCTGCCCCACCCCCGGGCGGCGACCCGTTGGGTGCCACGGCCCCTCACCGGCGGGAGGCTGGGCGGTGTGGTGGCGGTCATGGCCGTGTAAACGGCGGCGTGCGGGCGATGGTTCATGTCCCGTTCGTCGGGTCGGCGGGGTCGCTCGAATCGGCCACTGCCGCGTCCCCATCACCGTCTGGCAGGCTGAGTCGCGCCCGCGCCCGCGCCAGCCCTGTCGCCCCCCAGCGCGGATGACAAGGTCTCGTGAGGAGCTAGTCGATGGCCGTTCAGCAGGTCACCAAGCCGGACGGGTCGACCGTCTACTACGACGACGAGTCCGGCAACGCGATCCGCCAGGTCTCGCCCGATGGTGTGGAGACGACGTTCACGTATCGCGGTGATCAGTATGTGGCGACGACGGACGGTAATCATGTGTTGGTGGGGGCGGATGGTCGGGAGATTTATGCGTGGGTGGGCAATGATGAGTCTGTGAGGTCGGTGTATTCGTGGGGGGCGGATGGGTCGTTCTCGGTTAAGGGTCCGGATGGTTCGGTGCGGGAGTTTACGGCGGGCAGGGATCCGGTGCGGGAG
>NZ_JBNCLB010000006.1:274794-290151 GCF_049841815.1 Micromonospora sp. DT233
GTTCGGTGACGGAATTCTCGGCGGATGAGCGGATGGTGCAGCGGACGGCGGCGGATGGTGAGCTGACGACGTTCGAGTATCGCGGTGATCAGTATGTGGCGAAGACCGGTGATGACCGGGTGTTGGTGGGGGCGGATGGTCGGGAGATCTATTCGTGGGTGGGCAATGATGAGTCTGTGAGGTCGGTGTTTTCGTGGAATCCGGATGGGTCGTTCTCGATTAAGGGTCCCGATGGGACGGTGACGGAGTTTTCGGCGGACAGGGATCGGTTGCGGCAGACGTCGGCGGATGGTGAGGTCGCGACGTTCAACGCGGATGGGACGTTCTCGGTCAAGGGCGTCGATGGTTCGGTGACGGAATTCTCGGCGGATGAGCGGATGCTGCGCCGGACGGCGGCGGATGGTGAGCTGACGACGTTCGAGTATCGCGGTGATCAGTATGTGGCGAAGACCGGTGACGAGCGGGTGTTGGTGGGGGCGGATGGTCGGGAGATCTATTCGTGGGTGGGTGACGATGAGTCTGTGAGGTCCGTGTTTTCGTGGAATCCGGATGGGTCGTTCTCGATTAAGGGTCCCGATGGGACGGTGACGGAGTTTACGGCGGACAGGGATCCGGTGCGGGAGACGTCGCCGGATGGTGAGGTCACGACGTTCAACGCGGACGGGACGTTCTCGGTCAAGGGCGTCGACGGCTCGGTGACGGAATTCTCCGCCGACAAGCGGATGGTGCAGCGGACGGCGGCGAATGGTGAGCTGACGACGTTCGAGTATCGCGGTGATCAGTATGTGTCGATAACGGGTAATATCCATGTGTTGCACGACAAAGACGGGACTCCGCTCAAGATCTGGGAGGGCGACGACGAGTCGAAGGCCTCCACCTACCAGGCCCTCGAAGATGGCCATTACACGCTGACCGACCCAGACGGCGTGGTCACGGAGTTCAACAAGGACCATCGGCCGATCCGGGTCGAGGTGCCCGGTGAAGAGCCCAAGACGATCCAGTGGCAGCCCGACGGCTCCTACATCACGACGCAGGGCGACCAGCACGCCAGGTTCGACCGCAACGGCGTATTGACGCGGACATGGACCGGTGACGACGAGTCCAAGGGCACCAGCTACACCTACCCCGTCCCCGGGCAGGTCGTCATCACAGGCCCGGACGGCACCAGGACAACGTACGGCTCGGACGGCAAAGCGTCCGAGACGTCCACCCCGGAGGGCAAGAAGATCGACTGGAGGGTCGACCTGCCGGCTCTGGAAAGGGCGGCCCACTCGGTGCAAAATGCCCACGACGCGATCGGTGGCTACCTGGACATCGTCACAAAGAATTTCAACACAATAGGCTCCGCGTGGCAGAGCCCTGCCGGTACGACGTTCTCGCAGCTGGCTGCGAACTTCAAGAAGGCTAGCGACACTTTGCACGAGGCACTGGACGAGGCGGCGCTCCGGCTGAAGACCTCGCACCAGAACTACCTCGAGGCGGAGAGAAAGAACGCCGAGAGCATCGCTGAGATAGCAAAGTCCGGACACAAGTAGCCAAGCGGGCGGAAGGAGCGAAATGGCCGCAGAAGTAGCGCCCCAGGATTACGCGGGGAAACGAATCGTGGTCAATACGGCCGAGGTGAAGAAAGCCGCACAGGGGCTCGACCTCGCCGCCAAGCTTATCGAACAGATAATTAAGGACGTGCACGACACTTGGGCCGAACTCAAGCTCGGCTGGACCGGGCAGACCCAGGCTGAAGCGGAGGAGTTCAACGCGCTCTGGCAGAAGGCGATGACGGAAATGTTCGGTTCGAAGGAAGGGGAGCGGGGCGCCCTGCCTACGATCCATTACATGGCGAACGCCGCGGCGGCCAACTACGCCAACACCGAGGACTGGCTGCGCAGAAGGATCTACGAGTTCGGTCAGGCCGTTGTCGGCGACACCACGACGGTCTCCGCCGAGCTCCCGCCGGAGATCCCCGAGGCAAAGGAGGCGGTTGCCGGTAAGCCCGACCCCAACGACCCGGCGGGCGACGACCGTGACCGCCTCGGCGGGCCGATCTGGGAGTGGGGACGATCAGGTGTGTGAACCTCGGCCCCCGTCCGGGCGTCTAGGGGGGGGAGTTGAGGAACCGCGCGAATGAGGCAGGCCGTGACGAGCGTCGAGACGCAGCACCGGGACAGCGGGCTCGGAGCGCCCGCTGAGCAACGGCGGGAGTTCACGCGCGCGTTCATGGAGCAGGGCTGGGCGCGGCCGGGTCTCGACCGACCGACGGCCAAGCCGCACGTGACGATGGTCGTCGCCTCGGTCGCGACGCTGATCGCGCTGCTGAGCGGCGTGTTCATGCAGTTGATCAAGCCGGTGAAGCTGGAGTCGGCAAAGGCGGCCCCGGCCGCGCCCACCGCCGGGCCCAGCTACACCGCGGTCGCCGGTTGGGACTGCGCGGCCGCCGAGGACCACGGTTTCGTCGCCAACGGGCGCGGGCCGACCTGGCTGACCATCGGCCAGGGCGGCTGGAGCAAGGACGGCTGCCACGGCGACTACGTGGCGGTGCCGTTCGCCGGCAGCGGCCCCCGGGCAGGGGCCCCGGCCACCGCCCAGTGGTGGTTCCGGCCGGCCAAGCAGATGCGGAGCTGCACCGTCCAGGTCTTCGTGCCGGCGGCGAACCGGTCCGCCTACCGGCCGGTCTCCCGCGCCGCGTACTCGGTGCTCAACGAGCCGGGCGGCGCGGAGTTCGCCCAGTTCGAGATCCGGCAGGACGCCGCCGCAGGCGGCTGGGTGACCGGCGGGACCTGGCAGGTGGGGCGCAACGGCATCACGGTGCGGTTGTCCGCCGTCGGCGACCCGCCGGCCAAGCGGGCCATGCTCGCGGTGGCACACGTGAGGGTCAGTTGCACCGGATGATGCGGGCAGACCGGCAGGGGAAGAGGGCATGACTCGACTGGCATTCCACCGGCCGCCGCGGTTCCTGCCGCCCGCGCTCTCCACCGAGCCGATCGCGTTGCCGCCGCCGCCGGAGGCCGGCACCGGCACCAACACCAGCGGCTGGTTCGCGACGGTCCTGCCGCTGCTGAGTTCGGTCAGCATGGCCGGCTACATGATCACGTACGGACGTCCCATCCTGATCGTGTTCGGTCTGCTCTTCGTGGTGATGTCGATCGGCGTGGCCATCGCCATGCGATCGCAGACCCGCAGCAGCAACCGTCGCGAGGTGCGCCGGAAGCGCCGCCGCTACCGCGCGCACCTCGACGAGGCCCGCGCCCAGGCCAGGGCCCACGCCGCCGCGCAGCGCACGGTCAACGCGGTCAACCAGCCGGACCCGCTGCGGCTGTGGTCCATCAGCACGTCGCTGGACCGGGTCTGGGAGCGCCGCCCGGAGGATCCGGACTTCATGCGGGTACGCATCGGCCTGGGCCGGGTCGCCCTGAGCCCGCCGATGCAGATGAGCCAACGGCTGGACCCCCTGGGCGAGTACGACTGGGAGTCGCTGACCGCCGCGAAGAAGCTCGTCGCCCGCCTGGGCTGGGTCCAGGACCAGCCGGCCGTGGTCAACCTCGCCGAGGCCGGCGTGGTGAGCCTGCTCGGGCCGCCCGAGAAGACCGAGGGGCTGGCGCGGGCGGTCCTCACCCACCTCGCGGTCCTGCACGCACCCGACGACGTGGTGATCGCCGTCGAGTCCTCCGGCGGCGGGGACTGGGAGTGGGCGAAGTGGCTGCCACACGCGCTGGAGCCCGACGCCACCGGCGAGGCCGGCGTGCTGCCCCTGGTCCGGGTGGACCCGGTCGACCTGGCCGGCTTCCTGGAGCGGGAGATCCGCAAGCGGCAGGAGCAGGTCGCCGTACGGCGCGTGCAGATCAGCTTCGACCGCACCCAGGCCCCCCGGATGCAGCGCCTGGTGGTGCTCTTCACCGGCTTCCAGCCGGTCTCCGAGTGGGGCCGCTCGGAGCTGCTGCGTTCGCTGTTGCAGGCCGCCGGCCCGCAGCTCGGCATCACGGCGCTCTTCCTGGCCCGGCGTGAGCTGGACGAGCCGAGCCGGGTCGACCTGCGCATCCGGCTGACCGACGGCGGCCACGCCGCGGTGGAGGGCCGGGCCGAGCTGATGACCGCCCCCGTCCCCGACTGCGTCCCCGACAGCCTCGACACCCGGGTCGCGGAGCTGGTCGCCCGCCGGCTGTCGCCGCTGCGCCTCATCGACGAACGCGACCAGGTGCTGATCCGGGACGTGTCGCTGACCGACATGCTCTTCGTGGGCGACCCGCTGGCCATCGACCCGACCACCCTCTGGGTACGACCGGACAGCAGTCGGCTGCTGCGCGTGCCGATCGGCACGGACAGCGAGGGCGGCACCGTCCTGCTGGACCTCAAGGAGGCGGCGCAGGGCGGTGCGGGCCCGCACGGGTTGATCGTCGGCGCGACCGGCTCCGGCAAGAGCGAGCTGCTGCGGACCCTGGTGACCGGCCTCGCGCTCACCCACTCGCCCGAGGTGCTCAGCTTCGTCCTGGTCGACTTCAAGGGCGGTGCCGCGTTCGCGCCGCTGGCCGGGCTCCCCCACGTCGCCGGCCTGATCACCAACCTGGTCGACGACCAGACGATGATCAGCCGGATGCATGCCGCGCTCCTCGGCGAGCAGCAGCGCCGCCAGCAGATGCTGCGCGACGCCGGGGACGTGGACTCCATCCGCGAGTATCAGACCCGCCGCGCCGCCGGGGCCACCAAGGCCGACGGTACGGAGCTGGAACCCATGCCCTACCTGATGATCATCGTCGACGAGTTCAGTGAGCTGCTCTCCGGCCGCCCCGAGCTGGTCGACCTCTTCGTGCAGATCGGTCGGGTCGGGCGCAGCCTCGGCATGCACCTGCTGCTGGCCACCCAGCGGCTGGAGGAGGGCCGGCTGCGCGGCCTCGACTCGCACCTGTCCTACCGGATCTGCCTGCGCACGTTCTCCGCCAACGAGAGCCGCACGGTGATCGGCACCACCGACGCCTACCAGCTGCCGTCGATTCCCGGGTCCGCGTACCTCAAGGTCGGTGAGTCCGTCTACCTGCGGCTGCGGGTGGCGCACGTCTCCACGCCGTACCTGACCAGCGAGCAGCGCACCGAGGCCGGCGGCCTGCTCCGCGCGGTCGTCCCGTTCACGGTCGGGCCACTGCCGGACAGCGCGGTGGCGCAGCCCGTCGAGGAGGAGCCGGCGGAGGAGCCGGCACCCTCCGGCCCGACCGAGCTGCAGGTCCTGGTCGATCGGATGAAGCCGATCGCCGCCCTGGCGCACCAGGTGTGGCTGCCGCCGCTGCCGCCGGTCATCCCGCTGGACATGCTGCTCGGCACGCCGGCCGTGAGCGGCGGTCGCGGCCTCTGCGCGTCCGAGTGGCCGGGATCGGACATGAGGATTCCGATCGGGGTGCTCGACCGCCCGATGCACCAGGAACAGCAACTGCTGATGATGGACTTCGGGGGGACGCAGAGCAACCTGGCGCTGGTCGGCGCCCCGCAGACCGGGCGGAGCACCTTCCTGCGTACGGTGCTGCTCAGCGCGATGCTCACCCACACCCCGGCGGAAATGCAGTTCTACTGCATCGACTTCGGCGGCGGCACCCTCTATCCGTTCGCGGAGGCCCCCCACGTCGGGACGGTGGCCGGGCGCAGCGACGAGGAGTTGGTCCGGCGCACCCTCAACGAGGTCCACACCCTGATCGCGGAGCGCGAACAGCTGTTCCGCTCCCTCGGCGTCGACTCCATCGCCGAGTTCCGCGCCCGCCGACTCGCCGGGCGGCTGCCCAGCGGGCTGCGGGCGGCCGACGTCTTCCTGCTCATCGACAACTGGGGTGGGTTGCGAAGCACGTTCGAGGAGGCTGACGCGATCGTCACCGAGATCGCGTCGCGGGGGCTCGGCGTCGGCGTCCACCTGGTGTTGACCGCCGGCCGCTGGCTGGAGATCCGCCCGGCGCTGCGGGATTCCATCGCCACCCGGATCGAGTTGCGGCTCAACGACCACAGCGACTCGGAGATCAACCGGAAGCTCGCCGCGCAGATCCCGGCCGGTCTGCCGGGCCGGGGCCTGGTCGCTCCCGGCCTGTATCTGCACATGGCCGTGCCGCGGGTGGACGGGGCCGAGACCACCGACGGGCTGCGCGAGGCGCAGGCCGCCGTCATCGAGGAGGCAGCCCGGAGCTGGTCGGGTTCGGTGGCTCCGCCGGTCAAGATGCTGCCCGCCACGATCTCGCTGCCCGACGTGCTTGCGCTGCCCGCACGGCCGGGAGCCGGGACGCCGATCGGCATCTCCCAGCGCGACCTGGGGCAGGTCACCCTCGACCTCTCCGGCGACGAGCGGCACCTGCTCGTCTTCGGCGACAGCGGCTCGGGCAAGAGCTCCTTCCTACGTACCTGGATCGCCTCGACCGCCGCACTCCGCTCCGGCTGGGAGGTCCGGTTCGTCGTCGCGGACTACCGTCGCAGCCTGCTCGGCGTCGTCCCCGACGAGCACCTGGGCGCCTACGCGGCCGAGCCGGAGGCGCTGAAGGTCTACGTCGAACAGGTCGCCGGCAAGCTGCGCGAGCGGCTGCCCCCACCGACGGTCACCCCGCAGCAGCTCGCCGCGCGCGACTGGTGGGAGGGGCCGGACATCTACTTCGTGGTGGACGACTACGACCTGCTCGGTGGCGGTATGAACAGCCCGCTGCGGGACCTCGTCGAGTTCCTGCCGCACGCCCGCGACATCGGCTTCCACCTGGTGCTGGCCCGCCGCGTCGCCGGCTCGTCCCGCGCCCTGATGTCCGACGTGCTGGCGACCCGCATGCAGGAGATGGGCTCCCTCGGGCTCATCCTCAGCGGCGACCGCCGGGAGGGCACGCTCGTCGGCGACCACCGGGCGGCCCCGCAGCCACCCGGTCGCGGGGTGCTGGTGACGCGCTCGAGTGCCGAGCTGATCCAGGTGGCGCTCACCGAGGACGCGATGGCGACCAGCGGGGCCGTCTCGTGACACCCCCGGCGCGGCACGGCGGCTGTCCGGTGATTGGGGAACTACCGGTGTCCTCTCCCGAGGGCCCAGGCTGTTACGGACGCGGCCGGTCGGCCACGTCGACGACGAAAAGGAGTGGATCGTGACGCAAGGGCAGTTCCAGGTCACCCCCGCGTACGTACAGCAGGCAGCGGTGGACTGCGACCGCGTTGCCGCCGATGTGCAGACACAGCTCAGCGCGTTGCAGGCATTCGTCCAGCGGCAGAGCGAAACGTGGCAGGGGATCTCCTCCCAGAAGTTCGTCGAGGAGATGGGCAACTTCCACAGGCACTCCATCAACCTGCACAACGCCCTCACCGAGATCGGCCAGGGCCTGCGCGTCAACGCGGCGAACTACGTGAACGCCGAGACGGACAACCTCAACAACTTGTCCTTCAGTGGTGGGGGCCCCAACCCCGGCGGGCCGCAGCCCGCAAACGGGAATGTCGTCCCACCCGCCAACCTCTGACCTGTCCCGTCGTTAGGAGTCGACCATGCCCGTCGAAGACAGCAATTTGCAGGTACCGGCCGACCTGGCCGACGCTGGAAACCACGTCCGCACGGTCTCCACGGAGCTCATCAACGAGTTGAACGCCCTGAAGGCACAGTTGGCCCCGTTGGAGGGGACCTGGAAGGGCGGCACCTACGCGCAATTCAAGGAGCTGGAGATGGCGTGGAACGTGGCCGCTGCGGGCCTGTGGGGCGACGGCGGCGGGGGCGGGACGCTGCCGTTCATCGCGCACGTGCTCGACACCGCGTACGACAATTACATGACCGCCGAGAGCACCAACATGGGAATGTGGTGACGCGCGTACCGAAACCGGGGGATGGGAGGGAACGCACGGATGTTGGACAGGCGTAGCCGGGTCACCGTGAACGGCGGCGGGAAGCGGGTCGACGTCGCGCTCCCCAGCGAGAGCCCGATCGGGGAGTACGTGGCGGGGCTGGCCGAGCTGTGCGGCCAGGCCGGTGGGGGAATGATGCCCCCCGCCTGGTCGTTGGCGCCCGCCGGTGGCGCGCCCTTGCCGGTCGAGTCGTCGCTGGCCGAGGCCGGGGTCGCCGACGGGCAGGTGCTCTACCTGCGCGACATCGCCCGCGACCCGGGCACCGCACCGGTCGTGGAGGACATCGAGGAACTGGTGGCCGCCGAGGCGCAGGAACGCCGGGTCGACGCCCGGGACCGGGGCGTGCTGACGATCTGGATCGGCGCCGGCTGGATCACCCTCGTCTCGGCGGTGGTCGCGGTGCGTCCGCACCACAGCGGCCTCCTCGCCGCGCTCGGCCTCGTCCTGGTCAGCATCGTCGTACTCGGCCTCGGGTGGGTGCTCAACCAGAAGCGGGCCCGGCTGCCGGCGTCCGCGTGCCTGGCCGTCTCGTTGTCCGCCGTGCCCTGCCTGGCCGCCGCCGGCGGCCTGGTCGGTCAGTCGCTCGGTGGTGGGCTCTTCTGGTGCGGGGTGGTGCTGGGCGCCAACGCGGGTGTGCTGATGGCCCTGGCCGCCACGCCGGAGCCGGCCATCCTCGCCGTCGAGGTGCCTTTCGCGCTGGCCGGCACGTTCGCTGTGGTGCTGGTGGTCCTCGACGCGGACGCCACCCAGATCGCCGCCGCCACCGTCCTCGCGGCCCTGCTGCTGGTGGCCGTGGCCCGCCGGCTGTCCGCCGCGCTCGCGGCCTGGAGCACGCCCATGCCGAAGGCGGCGGCCGGCGTGGCACCGGCCACCGCCCGGTTGATGCTGAACGCCCGTCAGCTGCTGGCGCTGGTTCTGGTGCTTCCGGCGCTGGCCCTGGCCGCCGCGTTCCCGGTGCTCGCGATGTCCCACCAGGGGTGGTCGGTGGCCCTGGCGGCGGTGGCCGGGGCGGCACTGGTGATCCGCGCCCGGCAGGTCGGCTTCGTCAGTGAGGTGGTGCTGCTGGCCGCGCCCGGCGCGGTCGGGCTGTTCAGCGTCATCGGCGCGACCGGTTACCGCTATCTCACCACGGGCCCGTCGGTCGTGGTGCTGCTGCTGATCGGGGCTGCCGTGGTCGGCGTCGGCGTCGCGGTCGCGCTGGCCTCCCGACCCCGCTCTGCGGCCAAGGAAGACGGACAGACGCCGTTCGGCCCGGTCGTCGACACCCGGGACCGAGGCAAGTTCGTGGAGACGATCGGCGTGGTCTGCCTCGTGCTGTCGGCGACGCTGGCGATGGGAGTGTTCGGCGTTTTCACCGAGTTGTTCACGCTGGGCCGCGAAATGGTCGGCTGAGTCGGGCGTCCTCCGGGTACGGTGCCGGCCGGCACCGTACCCGGGCGACGCCCGTCACGGCTGTTCGGCCGTCAAACGGGCCAACCCGTCGGTCAGGGGCTGCATCATCTGCTCCATGAGGACGCGCACGTTGTCGAGCGTGTTCTGCATCGCCTCGGCGACCCTGCCCTCCAGGTGGCGCAGGTTGTCCGGGTTCACGGCCTGCGGGTCGATCGTCACCGATCGGACCGCACCGGACGTCGTTATCGTCACCCGCACCGCGCCGCCCGCGCACGCGCCGGTGACCTCGCGGTCGGCCAAGTCCGCGTTGGCCACCTGCGTCTGCACGGCGAGCTCCCGCGTCTGCCGCAGGAGCTCGTTCAGATCGTCGTGGTGTCCCATCGTGCTCTCCCGTCCCGGATTCGCTCGGCCCCCGGAAGTTCCCGCAAGCCATGGTCTTCCACCTGAAGACGGTCGGACCGGCACCGGGGTTCACGAGACGAGGGGACACGGCACGTCCTCGCTGGCCAACGATCACGTCCTCGTTTCCGGGACTGTGCGGCGAGGGGCCGGCAGTGGCACGGTGAGCAAATGTCGTGCCTGCCCAGTTCCTCGATGAAGGGTGCGGAGAGTGCCTGAGGCCATCGGCACTGCGGACTACGCCTACCCGGATCCGGACAAGCTCGACAAGCTGGCCTCGGACTGGGCGAACATCACCGTTGTCATGGCAGAACTTTTGTACGCGGTGGCAGATACCATGAAAGTGCTGGACTGGCATGGTTCGGCGAGCAATTATTTCATGAAATTAACCGTGCGGGTCCTGGAGCAGATGCTCAAAGTCGTCCAGTCGGCCCTAGCCATCACTCAGCACATAAAGGAATACGCGAACCAAGTTCGGGAGATGATCGCCCAAGATAAAAAGGCCGGCCTCATCACCATGCTCACGACCTTCCTGCCCTTCCTCACCATGGCGTTGCCGGGGCTTGGCGTGTTGATGGGGAGAATCGTCGACGGGCTCACGAAGGTTCTCACCACGGTCGGTAACATTGCGGTCAAGGTCCTGCCGGCCAGCGCGGTGAAGTTCATTTCACCGCTCGTGTCACCGAGGGTGGTGGCGCAATTGTTCGGAGGCGGCGCGGCCGGCGCGGCCGATGAAGTCGCGATCGAATTCGTCGGGGAGTTCATCGCCTCCGCAGCGACCCACACGGATGTGACGATCGATGCGGTGAACTTCGGTATAGCCACCGGCGCCGGTTTCGGCGGCGGAATGTTGTTCGCCAGTTTGCTCACGGATGGAAAATTTCGGGGCGGTGGCTTCCTGGACCGTCACCCCTTCCCCAACATCCACCGACGGTATCCGATTCTCCGCGACAAGTGGAAATCGAGTTCGAGCGGCGCTCCCAAGACCGTTAGCGGAGGCGGCAATGGAAGCTCTCCGGACATCGGTTCGAGTAACCTGGGCGGGGGCGGCCCTTCGAAGGCCCTTACACCGCCTCCGGCAATGGCCGACGCTGGCGGCAAGGGTCTCGGCAACGGCTCGCCGGTTCGCGCTGGGATCGACACGTCCTCAGGCAGCAGCCGGGGTACCGGTAAATCGTCCGTCGACGGCCAAACGAATTCCGGCGGGTGGCAGCGCGCAGCCCTCCCGGCAGTGAGCTTCATCAACCCGCCGGAGTCCGGGGTGGGGTCGAGCGGCAACGGCTCGATTCTCCGCGCACGGCTGGACAATGATCCACCCGTGCGCGGCTCCGCGAGCTCCGTGACGGGGCCTCCGGGCCCTGCGGAGAGCCGCCCGAACATCGACATCAATCGGCACTCGGTCACCGAGCCCGCGCTCGCCGGGCAGGGCCCTCTGCCTGCGGCATCCGCAGGTGGGGGACCGGTCCACGCCGGCGGCGGTCCTCGAGAGCCCGTGCCGCAGCAGGGGTACGACCCGGCTGCCTCCCGCCGGACGTATCAGCCCGACCCGAACGGGGTCAACGGCAACGGCATCGCGGTGTCGCCGCACCCACAGGTCGAGACCGTGCGGCCCCAGTCGGGTGGCGACGGGGGGACGCCTGGTCAGCCGGTGCGTCCGGAGACGCAGTCGGGTGGTGATGGGGGGACGCCTGGTCAGCCGGTGCGTCCGGAGACGCAGTCGGGTGGTGGTGCGGTTGAGGGTGCGCCGGTGGTTCCGGTGCGTCCGGAGGCGCAGTTGGGTGGTGGTGCGGTTGAGGGTGCGCCGGTGGTTCCGGTGCGTCCGGAGGCGCAGTCGGGTGGTGGTGCGGTTGAGGGTGCGCCGGTGGTTCCGGTGCGTCCGGAGACGCAGTCGGGTGGTGGTGCGGTTGAGGGTGCGCCGGTGGTTCCGGTGCGTCCGGAGACGCAGTTGGGTGGTGGTGTGGTCGAGGGTTCGTCGGTGGCTCCGGTGGTTCCGGTACGTCCGGAGACGCAGTTGGGTGGTGGTGTGGCCGACAGTTCGTCGGTGGCTCCGGTGCGTTCGGGTGAGGCGCGGTCGGATGTGGGTGCGGTGGATGGCTCGCCGGTGTCTCGGGCACGTTCAGGTGAGGCGCGGTCGGATGTGGATGTGGTGGAGGCTCCGTCGTCGGCCGCTCAACGTTCGGGTGAGGCGCGGTCGGATGTGGATGTGGTGGACGGCTCGTCGACGACCACTCAGCGTTCCGATGAGGTGGCGGCTGGGTCGGTCGCTGGGAGGGATGACTCCGGGGCTTCGGTGACAGGGCGTCGTGACGTTGCTGGTGACGAAGGTGTTGTGCCGGTGGATGTTGCTCCGCCGTTGCGGCCGGAGGTTCAGGCGCCTCGTGGTGAGGCTGCTCCGGCGAGCCTGCGTGACGGTGCTTCGGCGAGTCTGCGTGACGCTGCTCCGGTGCGGGCGGGTGAGACCAATGCGCCAGCGGCAGGGCGTCGTGAGGCTGGCGGCAGTGAGGGTGTTGCAGCGCGGGCCGACGGCGCCTCCGTGGTGCCGGGGCGTGGTGAGGCCATGGGTGCGCAGCGCGAGCGCTCGGTAGCTGGCGCTTCTGGTGCCCGTCCGGCCTCCCTGGATGTTGCGCCAGTGGGTCTCAGCGGCCAGAGCAGCCCGGATTCTTCCCCGAGCCACCGCAGTTCCGCCGCAGCCGACGGGAACGCCAGTACTCGTCAAGGGCCGGCGGAAGCCAGCGCCGCACTGTCGCTCACGCAGACGGGCAGGAGGCAAGCCTCGGATTCCCTCGTATCGTCTGCTTCGGGTTCTTCGGGGGAGCGGGCGGCAGCGCCGCCGCGCGACATTCCGGACGCCCCACCTGGCACGCCGGTACCGGAGCGGGCGGCGCCCGAGGCGGCCGGCCAGCCGGCGACGGAGAAGACGCCGGGACGGCGTCTGCAACGCCGCAGTGGCCCACCGGAGGGCAAGGATCCCGACCGCTACGGTCCGATCGAACGACGAAACCGCGAGGCATACGAAGCCAGGGCGAAAAAAGCGGCGAAGAAGCACGCCGAGTTCCAAGAGCGGGAGAAAAAGAGGGCCCAGGCGCACGCCGAGATGCTGCAAAAAATGAACGAAATAAAGGATGGAAAGGGCGGCACGCCGATCGATCGCTTCCGCCGGGAGTACGCTGCCTGGAAGGAACGGACCGGCAAGAGCTACACCCCCGATGAGTTGGCCGCAGCGGAGGCGAGATTCACCAAGCAAGCGGACCAGATCTGGCAGGCCAAGTTCACGAATGCGGATCGCGTCCGGGCCGACAGGTTCGACCTCTTCTACAAGAGTTGGCCGACGAGGGTCGACAGCCTGGCCAAGGGCTTCAGGTTCGACTACTACGCCGACCTGTACAAGGCGCAGGCTCGTGCGGGCTGGGCGTTCGACGATGCCCGGGCGAACTTCGAGAGTGCGCAACCGGGCAACGACCGGTCGGCCATCGACTTCGCGGAGTCGAGGGCTCAGTACGTCGACATGGTGACCAGGAATTACCGACACCACTACAAGGATGAGCTCAGCAGGAGGGCGGACAAGTCGTACGAGGTCTGGAAGCCGCAGGCTGACCGCCGCTTCATTGCTTCGCAGGACCAGGCGGAGAGCGGGCTGTCGGCCCGGTTCGACAAGGAGATACAGCTCGACAGCTTCATGAAGGGCGAGTTCCCCGAGCGGCTTGCCCAGTGGAAGCAGGGCCGGGGCATGGACGATGGTCCGCTCCCGTGGGAGCGGCAGGTCGCCGAGGACTTCCGTAAGGAGCAGCGCTCGCTCCTGACGGAGGGCTCGAGTCCGTCCGGGCGGGCTTCGGCGCACGGCGAGCAGCCGGGTGACAACCAACGCTGGCAGGACGCGGCGGCCGACGCGTTGCGGGATCGTTTCGACCGCGCCCACGAAGCGCAGCTACAAAAGCTTGCCGACGATCGCGAGAAGAACCGCTTTTACGTGCTTGAGGACGGCAGTCCCTTCAATCGGGCCTTGGCCGAGTTGTCACCGGAGAAGGCGGCGCTGCTCGACAACGAGACCATCCAGCGAGAGGGCTTCGCCTTCGTGGAGCGTTCCCGCGAGGCCTATCTGGAAGCCCGTGCGGGGGAGAATCCCGGCGACGCGGTGCCGAAGTGGCTGGACCTCAGGGCCCTGGCCGAGAACAAGGCGGCAGACAGGCTTGCCCTGCTGGCCGAGCGTGAGCAGTTCATGGCCGACGTGCAGCAGCGCGAGGTCGAAAAGGGTTGGCAGCTCAACCTCTCGGAGGACGCCAGGGCTCGGGTACGCGAAGCGTTCGACGCGGACCTCCAGCAGGCGTACAGGGACGTCTGGGGCGACCACCCGGGCGCGTTCGCCAAGGGGCCGGGCGACGAGAGCCTCAAGAGCGTCTGGTCCCGCTGGGAGTCCCGTACCGAGGATCTCAACGGGCGGCTGGACGTGCACGTGCTGCACGAGCATCGACTCCGGAAGGTTCTCGACCTCGCAGCCCGCGACTTCGAGGCGGTCTTCGGTCCGGGCGACTCGCCCCTCGTGTCCCGCGTAATCGATCTGCCCAAGGTGAACCAGGAATCCGTGCCCTTCGTACGGAAAATCCTGTCCCGCGTAATCGATCTGCCCAAGGTGAACGAGGAATCCGCGTCCGGCGTACGGAAATTCCTGTCCCGCGTAGCCGGTCAGCCCAAGGTAATCGAGGGACCCGCGTCCGTCGTACGACAGTTCAAGGGCCGCTACGACATCTCCCAGGAGGAGCACCTCCGAATCGTCGAAGAATTTCGTAACCAGTATGTCGTCAACTACCACAAGGAAATGCGTCTATCTGGTGACTCCATCGACCGGTGGCTAGCCCACGAAAAGGGGTCGACCAACCAGTTCCAGCGTACGATTGAAGGGCTGGGTTTCCTGCGGGAGTGGAGACGCCTCGCCGAATGGAACAAGTTTCAGGACGGTCCGTACACGGTCGATTTGCCCGATGGTTGGAAATTGGAGTTCCTCGACTGGGGGTTCTGGGCGCGACCGGAGACGGTGCCGGACGATGTCGTCAGCTTGGCCCGCGCCGGCGGATATGTCGATGTGACAGCCACGGATCCCGCGTTCGTCGTCGGTCCGACTGCAACCAAGATCCCGCCTTCGGTGCTGGCGGTGGGCCAGGAGCTCATCGCAAGTCTGCCCCTGAAGCCGGATGGTTATGCGGTCAAGATGTTCGAAGGCCGGGAAGTGCCGTCGAGAGCTGCGCGCTTCAACGCCGACAGCGGGCGCGTCACCGACGCCCGCTCGGCCGACCTCCCCCGGACTCCCTCGGAGCCCGAGTCGGCCGGTGCGGCCGGCACAGGTTTCCGCAGCGAGCAGTCCTCAACCGCTGGCAGCGACGGCGCTGTGGTGGAGGCTCCGCCGGTCAGGGACGACTCCGGCGTCGTGCCGCCGTCCCGGCTGGACGGTCCGGCCAGCGGCGCGGACACCACTGCGCGCAGCAACGGGCGGACCGGAGCACCAACCTCGGTCGCGGAACGCTCCTCGGCCGATGCCAGGCGCAATCCCTTGCGCAACTCGATGGCCGCCGCCGACGCCCTGAAGGTCCCGGCGCGGAGCCCGTTGGCCGACGTCGGCGCTGCGCCGCGCCCGAAGTCGCCGGTCGTCACCCCGGCTCCTGCGCCTGTTCCTGCCGCTGCCGTGCCGCGCCCGCCCACGCCGGTCGTCGCCCCGGCTCCTGTTGCTGCCGTGCCGCGCCCGCCCACGCCGGT
>NZ_JBNCLB010000006.1:290250-339381 GCF_049841815.1 Micromonospora sp. DT233
GGCTGCCGTGCCGCGCCCGCCCACGCCGGTCGTCGCCCCGGCTCCTGTTGCTGCCGTGCCGCGCCCGCCCACGCCGGTGGTTGCCCCGCCTTCTGCGCCCGTTCCTGCCGCTGCTGCGCCGCGCCCGAAGGCACCGGTCGTCGCCCCGGCTCCTGCGCCTGTTCCTGCACCGCGCCAGCCCACGCCGGTCGTTGCCCCGGCTCCTGTTGCTGCCGTGCCACCGCAGGCGGCGGTGCTCCCGCCCGGGTCCGGTCCCGGGCACCTGCCGCGACCGGCGTCCATCCCCAGGCCGGCGCCGGCGCCGGCACCGCTTCCCCGGCCGGCAAGTCCAGTGCCGCCGCGCGGGTCCGACTACTTCGCCGGCCCGCTCGACGGGCTGAGGGCCAGCGTCAGCGGCCGGGCGGTCATCCTGCACGAGGGGCCGGCCCCGACGCTGCCCGTGGCCGACCAGCCACGCGGCTCCCGTGCCGGCCTGATGGTCACCCTCGATTTGGACGGGCCGCAGTTGGCCCGGGTGCCGGAGGCCCTGCGACAGCTGCGTCCGGAGTTCCGGCCGGGGCTTACCCTCCAGGTCACCGACCGTTCGCCGAGCCGCACCCCGGAGCAGGCCGAGTCGATGGCGAACGACCTGCTCGGCGACCTGCACCCCACCGCCGCGCTCCAGGTGCCGGCGAACAGGCTGGCCGAACGCCCGGCACCGAACCCGAGGGTGGTGCCCGTCGACGGCAGCGGCAACCCCACCTTCACGGCGACCGCCGCCGCCTTCCGCTTTCACGCGGAGACGGGCAACGGTGTGCCCGTGCTGAGCACCCCGTCCCCGTACGGGCTTACGCCCGGCCCGCGGCACGGCACGTACGAGCTGACACCCGGCTGGTTCGTCGATGCCCGGAGCCCGGACGCGTTGTGGGTCGGGCGGCACCTGCCGGAGACCGTCGCGCCCCGGCGCGCCGCTGCCGACGGGCCGGTGCCCATTCTGGTCGGCCGGGCGGGCGAGTTGGTGCCGGATGAGGTGATGGCGCAGCTCGGCCAGATTCGTGCGGTCGCGCCGCCCACCGAGGTGGGGCTGCTGGGGCAGACTCTCACCGGCGGGCAACGGCAGCAGTTGGCGGACGTCCGCGCCGCGCTGCCAAAGGGCTGGCAGGCGCATCCGGTCCCGGTCGGTTGGGTCGTCACCGCAGGGCGGGCGGCCGGAGCGGATCCGGGCGTGGCGGCCATCCGTGCGTCGTACCCGGATTCCCAGGTGTTGTTCGTGGATGCGGCGGCGGGCGCCCGGTCGGTGGCGGAGCTGGTGGCGGCGCTGCCGGAGCCGTTGCGGGGTCGGGTGGTGGTGCAGCCGGCGTCGGGCGCGGCGGTGTCGTGGCAGGGGATCGCCGAGCTCAGCGGCATGTTGCCGGCGCGTACCACCGGGGTGCCCGCCGTGGTGGTGCCGGTGGTGCGGCTGGCCGAGCTGCCGCCGGCGTCCGCGCCGGGGTTCGTGCCGATGATGTGGGGCCCGGCGGGCCCGGTGCGCACGCTGCCGCACTTCGCCGACCACTACCGGGTGTACGGGTCCGACGCGACGCCGGGCGAGTCGCTGCCGGCGGGCCTGACCGCCGGTGACGGCACCGGCCGGTTCGGCATCGACCTGCCCGGTCTGCGGGGCTGGGTGGTCGACACGACGAACCCGGACATGGTGCACATCGCGCCCCGCGACGTCGCGCTGCAGCCCACGCCGTCGACCGGCTCGGCGCGTTCGGACGCGATACGGGTGAGGGTCGACGGCACCCCGAACCAGTCCCAACGGGCCGGCCTGTTCACCGTGCTGGAGGGGCTGCGGGCGGGCCGCCCGGTGGAGGTCAGCCTCGCGGGCGAGCCGGACGGGATGCGTGCGCTGGAGAACGCCGCCGTGCGGGAGAACCTGCCACCGGGGTTCACCGCCCATCAGCTCCCGGCGGGCCACCTGGTCGTTCGGGGCGCGGACGCGGCGACGCCGGCGGAGCTGGCCGGGGCGCGGGACGTCCCGCCGGCACCGGACGTGACGCTCATCCAGGTCGGCAGGGACGTGCCCGTCGGGACGATCCTCGGGTCGCTGCCGTCCGGCGTGCGGAACCGGGCCGTGCTGCGGCGCGGCGACGACCCGCTGTCGGCCGCCTGGGTGCCACCCCACCTGCGCGGCAGGCAGTGGCCCTCCGAGCACGTCGTGCACCAGGCCGAACGATCGCGGGTGATCGACGCCGAGCGAACCCTTGCCGTCCAGACCGCCACGACCCGGACGTGGGTGGCGCAGGCCACCGGCCAGGCCACCGTCGCGCCCGTGGTCGCGTCCCCGGCCCGGGCGTTCCAGCTGGACAACCTCGGTCACCACGACCTCGCCGAACACCACCTCGCCGCGGTCCAGGTCGAGGTGGGCGGGAACCAGATGACCTCGCTGCTGCGCGAGGTGGGGCCCAGCCTGCCGCCGCCGGTTGCCCTCCGCGGGGGCGCGGATGCGAGCCCGTCGCAGCACGCCAACGCGGCGATACTCGAGGCGATCCGGCTCCTCCTGGCCGACCAGCCGGCGTTGGCGCACGAGGTCGTCCTGCAGAACCGGACCGCCCTGGTCGGCCGGCAGCGACTCGACTGGGTGCGCTGGCTGGGCGAACTGCGCGACGCCCTCCCCGGCCGGGCCGACGACATCGACACGTTGACCGAGCAGGTCGTGACCTGTTGACCGCTGCGGCTGGGCCGCTCTCGCCACGGCCGGGGTGAACCTAGCTCCCTGGGCAACCGTTTCACGGTAACGGCGTTTCCACGATGATGAGGGAGCGGCATGGCTGGCATCGGTGCGTCCGGGGGAGTGATCTGCGCCGACGGGCGGGTCATTCCGGTGGCCAGCGGGGCGTACGTGCACAAGCGCGGTGCGGGGGGCAGGCTGCCGGACCCGGCGGACCCGGCCAACCCCGCCGATCCGGCCGACCCGGTCGCGCTGGCCCGGGCGTCGCTCTACGAACCACGGTCGGACGCCACCCTGGTGCACCTGGCCCCGGGGGCGCACCGCTCCTCGATCGCCCTGAACTACCTCGCCGGGCTGCCCGACAACATTCGTGTCCACCTCGTCGTCGTGCCGGCGCCGGCCCTGGTCGAAGGGCTGGGCACCGCGGGGGTCCAGGCCCTCGAAGAGCTGACCGACATCTACCACCTCCCCGTCGAACTGCCGGTGGCCCCGGAGCTGAGCCAGTCGCCGCGCGCGGTGCCGATCGACGGTCACGGCCGGGAGGTGCCCTGGCCGGAGGCGGCGGCGGTACGGCTGCTGGACCGCCCGCAGGCCGCCGCCCGGGTCGCCCTTAACGAGGCGCTCGACATCGCCATGGGTGCCCAGCCGCCGTCCATGCAACGCCTGGCGCAGGTGCTCACGATGACGGCCGCGACCGAGGACCGTTTCCAGGTATCGCTGGAGAGGTCCCCCGCCGCAGCGG
This sequence comes from Micromonospora sp. DT233, assembly GCF_049841815.1. Taxonomy (NCBI): domain Bacteria; kingdom Bacillati; phylum Actinomycetota; class Actinomycetes; order Micromonosporales; family Micromonosporaceae; genus Micromonospora; species Micromonospora sp. DT233. Next base: position 293,685 of record NZ_JBNCLB010000006.1, read on the forward strand.
CGGCGGCAGCCGAGATCGATGCCGTCGTCGCGTACCTCGGTCGCTACGGCGTACCGCCCGGGCTGGACGTGGAGGCCGTGCGCCGGTCGACGCTGCCGAGGGCCGCGGTGGCCGGGCTCCTCCCCGACGCCGCGACCGTCGACCCCGTGACCGCCGACGCCGCGACCCTGATCCGCGGACTGCGCGAGGTGCCCGGCTCGGCGGCGTTGGTGCGTTCGGGTGCCGGGGGGAGCACCCGGACCGCCTGGCTGATGTCGGGTGACGGCGACGCGCCAGGGCTGTGGTGGGTGGAGCCGCAGGCCGACGGGAACCTGCTGCCGGTCGCCTTCGACCCGGACTCCGACGACTGGCGGGTCGGGGTGCTGGGTGACGCCGCTACTCGGGTGGCACCTGTGGATTCGGTTGGTCGGTCGGTCGGGTGGGACCTGTCGGGGTCGTTGGCGGGGGTTCGGCGTGGGTTGGAGGTTGATCTGGCGAAGGTGTTGCCGCCGGGGCGGGATGTGGGGGGTGCCCTTGAGGATTGTCTGGATCGGTTGGAGGCGGTTCGTCGGGGTTGGTTCGGTGCGCCGGTCGCGGTCGATGATGCGGGGTTGGGCACGGGGCGGTTGCAGGATCGGTTGGCGGCTGCCCTGGGTGGTGATTGGCGGCCGGTGGGGGATTCGTTCGATTCTCTGGTGACGCGGTTGCGGGGGTTGGGTGATGGTGCGGCGGCTTTCGTGTTGGTGGCTCCGCCCGTCGGCCCGCGTCATGGGATCGTGCTTACCGCTCGGCAGGGTGGTGTCTTCGCTGTCGAGACGCAGAATGGTGTGGGGCAGCGGGTGTGGGATGCCGTCGATGGGGCGGGGCGGCCGGTGGCTCCGCCGTGGATGCCGGGGTTGTTGGGGGCGCGGGTCATCGTGGCCGGTCCTGATGGGGTTGCGGTGCCGTTCGCCGGTGGTGAGGTGGGTCCGGTTGTCACTGGGGCGACCACGGCGAATGCGCTTGTCGATCCCTCGCCCGGGCTGCGTTACCTGGGGTCGGCCGACGAGGGCGAGTTCAGCAACGTCCTCGACGGTGTGCCCGACGGGACGAGGCCACACGCGCCGCTTGCTACGGGGCCCCACGGCACCCAGTTGACGCTCGAAACTCGATCGGCCTATGTCAATCGCGGGCGAACGTCGTTCTGGCAATCCAAGCCCTCAACACCCACGACCAATGAGGTCCGGGTGGGGCTGGCCGAGTTCGTCGCCCCGGTGTCGAGTTCGTTCGAGGGTGAGCGGGGCGAGGACAGGCAGGAAATCCACCGGGTGCGTAGGCAGGTGGAAGAAGCGTTTCGGCAGGCGCATGAAAGCGGAGTGCCGCGGTTGCTCTCGGAGGTGCTGACGCCGGAGATGGGGTGGACGATTCACCCGGACCGGCCGAATATCAAGGTCGGGCAGCGTCTGATCGGCGGTTGGCAGAATATTCTGCCGCAGTACAACCACGATGTTCCGTTCGCGGGAGTCGCGAAGTTCCTGGAGTTCGTTGCGGAGAACACCTGGCGGACGAAGGCGGACGGGCATCCGCACTGGGCCAAGGAGCACCTGAAGGATGGTCTGGGAGTTGGGCTTCAGGTAGCCGCCGACTACGTCAACTGGCGCACCGGTCGCCAGGTGCCCGTCCAGGAGTTGCTCGATCGACCCCACGTGGAAACCGAGACGATCCGGGGCGTCATCGCACTGTACTACGAAACGTTCGCGATGGGCAGTTCGCGGGAATTCATATTACATCATCCAGATTGGGACCGCCGGGGAACCCTCAAGAACGAGGCCGCAGTTCTTGTGCGAAATGACAAGCGGCTCATCTACCAGGAACTGCCCGAGGGGATCAGGACATTCTTCGCGGACCAGAGCGCTGACATCCTGAGCCAGTTCAAGGCGGCCTTTCAGGCGCAGTTAGGCCTTCCCGAAGATTATCTTACCCGGAATTGGGACATCGAGGCGCATCCTGACGTCATCGGCGGCTTGGGCAAGCTCGCGGGGGTTGGAGACTCGCACACCGAGCGAGTGGGGGAACCGGATGGCAAAGAGTTCGTAGATCCGGACGCCGACACGGTGGACACCATGACGATCGTCCCCATCAACAGGGATATGCCGTTGCCCAGGGTCGTCATCGAGGTTCGGGCCTACAAGGCCCGGGAGGGGGACGCCCGCACCGTCGAGGCCTACACCGAAGAGCTCGTCAGTCAGGAGATCGAGGCGTACACCCACGCCGAGCGGTTGACGGCGACGATCTCGGACGGCCAGGGCGTCGGTGACCATTTCACCAATTATTTCGATGGCACGTCGGCCTCCGAGCGGCTCTATCCCGGCGCCTCGCATCCTGATCCGGATGTGAGGGCTTTGTCGGACTTGGAGGCGGGTGTGGGCGTCGCTGACGATTTGGCCCCCCGTCCTTTATGGAGGACGTCCGGGGGTCTCTCGGTACTGCCGGCGTCCGCCTCCGAGCGGCCGTATGGCGGTACCTCGCATCCTGATCCGAATGTGGCGGCTCAGTCCAACTTGGAAACCGGTAGAGGCACGCTGCCCAGTGCGGGCCCTACGGACCCGCCGGCGTTGTCGGCGTCGGAGATGCCGTTCTCGCCGGATTCGTACGGCGTGCCGGACCCGCCTGCGTTGTCGGCGTCGGCGATGCCGTTCGCGCCGGATTCGTACGGGGTGCCGGATGTGCGGTTCATGGACAGTTTTCAGTCTTCTGTGGGCAGCGACCGGCCTTCCGCGACGGAGCCGGCCGATGAGCCGCAGTTGCAGTCACGGCACGTCGGACGGATGGCCCCGCCCGCCGCCAGCGAGGTCTCCCCGCAACCCACCGATCCCAGCCTGCCGACTTCGCCGCGCGACCCGGACTCCGACGGCTGGCGGGCTGGGGTGCTGGGTGACGCCGCTACTCGGGTGGCACCTGTGGATTCGGTTGGTCGGTCGGTCGGGTGGGACCTGTCGGGGTCGTTGGCGGGGGTTCGGCGTGGGTTGGAGGTTGATCTGGCGAAGGTGTTGCCGCCGGGGCGGGATGTGGGGGTTGCTCTGGAGGATTGTCTGGATCGGTTGGAGGCGGTTCGTCGGGGTTGGTTCGGTGCGCCGGTCGCGGTTGATGATGCGGGGTTGGGGACGGGGCGGTTGCAGGATCGGTTGGCGGCTGCTTTGGGTGGTGATTGGCGGCCGGTGGGGGATTCGTTTGATTCTTTGGTGATGCGGTTGCGGGGGTTGGGTGATGGTGCGGCGGCGTTTGTGTTGGTGGCTCCGCCGGTGGGTCCGCGTCATGGGATTGTGCTGACGGCTCGGGGTGGTGGTGTCTTCGCTGTCGAGACGCAGAATCCTGTGGGGCAGCGGGTGTGGGATGCCGTTGATGGGGCGGGGCGGCCGGTGGCTCCGGCGTGGATGCCGGGGTTGTTGGGGGCGCGGGTCATCGTGGCCGGTCCTGATGGGGTTGCGGTGCCGTTCGCCGGTGGTGAGGTGGGTCCGGTTGTCACTGGGGCGACCACGGCGAACGCGCTCGTTGATCCCTCGCCCGGGCTGCGTTACCTGGGGTCGGCCGACGAGGGCGAGTTCAGCAACGTCCTCCTGGACGGGGACGTCTGGCCGGACCCACGCGATGTGATTGCTACAGGGCCCCACGGTATCGAGCTGACCGTGGAGAAACGGGGCGCCTACGGCCAAAACGGGGAACCACCGTTCTCGGCCAACAGGCCGCGTGGCTACGTCGGAGATCCTGACGATGTGTTCCTGGCTGAGTTCGTCGCTCCGATCTCGAGTTCGTTTCCGGGGGAGGAGCGGGGCCAGGACAGGCAGGCCATTCACCAGGTGCGTAGGCAGGTGGCAGCTGCATTTGATCGCGCGCACCACAGCCCACAACCGCCGCTACTGTCGGACCTGTTGACGCCGGAGATGGGGTGGGACGTCCAACCTGAGTGGGAACAAGTTCGGGTCGGGCAGCGCCTGATCGGCGGTTGGTCGGGCATTCTGATGCAGTACAACCATGACGTGCCGTTCGCGGGAGCCGCGAGGTTCATGGAGTACGTCGCGCAGAACACCTGGCGGACGGCGGCGACCGGGCATCCACACTGGGCCAAGGAGTATCTGGAGGATGGCCTGAGGATCGGGCTTCAGGCCGCCGCCCGTTACGTTGATTGGATCAGCGGATCGCCGGTAGACCCGCAGGCCCTGCTCGATCAGCCCCACGCGGACACCGAGACGATTCGGGGCGTCATCGCCCTGCACTACATGACGTTTGTGATCCCCGCCAGGCACGAATGGTCCGATGTAATCGGATTCGATGAAGGGCGTGGGGTTGGCAAGAACGACGCCGCGATTCTTCTGCGGAATGATCCGCAGGCCGTGTACGAGGCACTTCCCGACCGAATCAGGGAATTCTTCACGGTCAGCGGCGGTGACATCATCCAAGGGTTCAAGGCCACATTCGTCGCGCGGCACGGACTGTCCCCAGAGTTGATGAATTATGATTGGCGTGCGGAGCTATATGCTGACATCCGCGACGCTCTGGGTCAGCGGCGGGAAGGACCGAGCCGACCCGGCGAAAAGTTCGGCATGACCCGTGCTCCTATCAACCCGAGGATGGATTTGCCGAGGCTCGTCGTCGAGGTTCGGGCCTACAAGGACCGGCAGGTAGATGCGGCTACCGCCGAGGTGTACACGGAAGAGCTCGTCCACCAGGAGCGCGAGGCGTACCACTACGCCCGAGATTTGAGCACGGCGGCTGTGGGCCAAGGCGTCGCTGACCACTTTGCGCGCAGCTCAACAGCCAGCGCCATCACCGAAAGGCCGCGGAGCCGGCGGGCGCCGACCGGCCCGGACGACTCGGATGGGGTGCGTGCCCTCGGCGAGGGCCCGGCGACCGTGGACCGCAAGGTCGACCGCGCCGAGATCGACGCGCTGCGCCCCGGCGTGCCTCCGCAGACCGCCAACACGTCCGCGTACGACGTCGTCGCGCGGACCCCCACCGAGCGCAACGTGCCCCAGGTGGTCATCGATTCCTATCTCGAAAAGGGGCTCGACCCGCCGGTGGCTAACCCGCCCCGGCCCAACCTGATCCCTGTCGAGGGCCCCGTGGCCTACGACTATCGTCTCCTATCGGCCTCCGACGGCCGCACAGTGCGGGATTTCACCGTCAGATTGCACCTCAACCCGCGCGACGCCACCGCTCGTGAGGCGGAACCGGAGGTGCGTAAGCGCGTTTTGGACGCCGTTGACAACGTGTTCAACCAGGGCTTCCGGATCGAAGCCGAACAACTCCACGTCAACGTCGAGTTCACGAACGATCGCACGTCGGCGCATGCCATCGTGGACCTCTTTGGGGAATCGGATCCCAGGACCACCCAGACAGAGTGGTCGGTAACCGACAGCGGCCTGCGGTATGCCCACGAGATCGGTCACTACCTCGGTCTACCCGACGAGTACGTCGAGCAGGCGGGCGACGAGCAGCGGGTGCTGCTGAGCAAATCGCGGTCGTCGGCCGTCTTCGGGGACAACTCCCTGATGGCCACGACGGACCCGGCCGCTCAGCCGCGGTTGCAGCAACGGCATCTTGAACGGATCGCGACGACCGCTGCCAGCGAGGTGTCGCCGAGCCCCAACGCGACCGGCCTGCCGATCACCCCGCGCGATCAGACCGCATCCCTCGGCAGCCGACCGGCCCCGGAGAAGGGGAAAGGCAAGGCCCCCGAGGGCCAGCCTCAGAGCGCCACCCCTACGGAGGCGCCTCGGCCCACTGCCATCCCCGCCAGCCTGGCCGCCCTGGGTATCGGTGACATCAAGGGCCTGGGCGGGATGGCGAAGTCGGGCTGGAATTCCGTCCCGGCGGGGGACATGGTGCCCGCGCCGGTGCGGCAGGCCCTGATCGTCGACGGCTTGCGTGGGCTGGCGGACGAGCCGAAGACGACGTTGTTCACGAAGGTCGCGGTGTCGGCGGGCTACCAGGGTGACCAAGCACTGGGCGACCTGGATCCCGACATGGTCCGCAGCAGGGTCCAGGACTACGCGAGCAGCCTCCGGGAGGCCCAGAACTGGCCGCTGCTGGGGGTGCCGGAGCCCGATCCCGCGACGGTGGCGCAGATCGACGAGTGGATCGCGGGCGGGTTGGACCCGGATCGGGTGCCGGGCGCGTTGACCGAGAACCTGCCGCCGTCCTCGGCCGCAACCGAGGTGCTGCTGCGGTTGACGGCCCCGGCGCTGGCCCGGCAGATCCGGTTGGTCCGGGCCGACGGTACGGACGAGTCGTACAAGCCTTCCGATGCGGCGGTCGCCGAGCACCCGGTCATCACGTTGGTCGAGAGTTCGTCCGGTGTGCTGGGCACGGTGCCGGCCGACGCCCTGCCGGCGTTGCTGGCGGCGGATGAGGGCAACCTGGTCAGGCCGGTCGCGTCGGCCGGTCTGCCGGTCGGAATGCCCGATGACTGGGTTGCCTTCAAGGACCTGGCCGCTTTCCTGACGGCGGTGTCCGGCGACGCGCGGTCCACCCTTCCACCGGATCTAACCGAACGGCTGCGGGTGGCGGCGCTGCGCGAGCCAGACGGTCTGGTGGACGGGCCGGGCCTGACCAAGCTCCTGTCCGACATGCGCGACGCCGTCACGGAGAACGCCAGCCGGCTACCGCCCAGCCAGCCCCCGAGGTGGCGGCAGGTGCCCGCCGGGCAGGGCAATCCGGAGCTGACCGCCGCCCAGGCCGGGCACCTGGCCGACGGCGGACGGTCCGCGATGTGGAACCCGGCGGGGCCGAACGGCTTCTTCGATGCGCTGTTGCAGGTCGCCGAGTACGACCAGCCTCGGTTGCTGCCCTTAACCAACTGGTCGGCGGGGGAACTACGCGCGATCTTCGGCACCCTGTTGCGGGCTGACCTGGCGGCTGCGGGTGACGAATGGCCGCTGTTGGGGGTGGGGCGGCACGAGATCGGCAGCAGACGGGACGAACTGCTCCGCTGGGTCAGGGAGTTGTCCACGGCGGGAGCCCCCGAGCCGAGGGACACCCCGCAGCGGTTGGCTCGCGCCGTCGCGGAGCTGTTCGGGGTGAACGTGATGCTCGTCGAGCCGGACGTGCGGCTCGGCGGGGCGATGGTCGATCCGGACTGGCAGTCGCTGCAACTGGTGATCGACGCGGACGGGCGGGTCATGGCCACGGCCCGGGCCGACTCCGCCGATGCGGGCATGGTGCGGCATCTGGAGAACGCGATCCTCCCGGCGGTGCAGAGCGGGCGACCGGTAGCCGAGCGTGGTGGCAGCCCGAAGACGGAGACGGGCCGCAGCGGCGCGGCGCCCGAGACAACCGCGCCCGAGACAACCGCGCCCGAGACAACCGCGCCCGAGACAACCGCGCCCGAGACGTCCGCGCCCGAGACAACCGCGCCAGAGACGTCCGCGCCCGAGACGTCCGCTGCGCAGGGCAGGCCCGCTCCGGAGCCCGTGGAGGTTCCGGCCCCCGGCGAGCCGGTCCATTTGGACCGCGCGGCGTATCCGATGGGCATCCCGAAGGACAGCCTGCCGTACCTGGATCTGGTGACCGATCGGGTGAAACAGGCCCTGAGCGTTTCGGAGACGCTGATGGGCGACACCGAGTGGGCGCAGCTGAGGCAGCGGCTGCTGACCAACTACCGGAAGGTCAGCTCACCGAGCGGTTACCAGGAACGCCTGGGTCAGATCGACGTGCAGTTCCGACTCGTGCTGGACAACCCTCGGGTGGCACGCCAAGCGTCGGACACGTCTGCGAAGAGCGGGCCGGCCGAGGACAACAATGTCCAGGAGCCGTCGCAGATCAAGAGCGTCGGGATGATCCAGGCGACCGTGGCAACCGGCGGCCACGGGGGGAGCACAACAGGTCAGACGGCCGCAACGCGTGCGACGCTCAGCCTGAACGGGACGGTCCCCATGGTAAAAGTCGCGTCGGCCAGGGTGGGCGGCCGCGTTACCGGAACCGCGAACAAGGTGGATCGCACCACCGGCCACTTCATGACCGCCGAGGCCGCTCACGTCGAGGACACGCGTTCGGAATCCGTACTGCTCGAAGTCGAACCCACCTGGACCTTCAAGATCGGTGGGATCCACGAGAGCCAGGGCTATTACTGGACTCCGTCGGAGACCGTCCAGGTGGACGGGGACAAGCAGCCACTGCTCCTGTGGATGGGGCGACACAACTTGGGGCGGCCCGGAACCGACCTGGTGACGGCAATTCCCCCGTCGCCGGATGACACGCCGGTGCAGCCCGATGACCTCGCCAAGCGAACGCAGCAGTTCAAGGAGAACGGCGAACGAATCCCCAGGATCTTCTTCGCCTCCGGCCTGGGCGGGATACCAGAGCTCTACGCGGAGGGGGCCAACCTCTTTCACAAAGCCGGGCTTCCGGTCGCCTCCGAGAGCCTGCTCGAACAGTTGGCGCGTGCCCTGGGAAACCTCGACACCCACCTGGACAAGGCGATCAACCAGTCCCGCGGCTACCGCGTTCCACTGCACGACGACCTGGGCGAGGAGGTCGGCCAACTCGTCACGCGGGCGAGGCGAAAGGGCCAGCCCCAGCCGATCGGAACGCCCAGCAACCAGGTGCACCTGGAAAAGGTGCGCACCGCGATCTCCGCGCACAGCACCGGATTCAAGTTGACCAACGAAAGCGCGCTCGGCGCCGACCTCGCGTTCGATATCGTCAAGGCGCCGCTGATCGCTGCCGGGCCCGAGGCGAGAACGACGTGGACGACGACCAACACCGACGGCAACACGGCGGGCCGTAACGGGCTCAATGTGCTGGTGTCTCGCTACACGGGTTATACCGTGGCGTACCGTGTCGATCTCGAGTTCGACCTGGAACTGACCGTGCGGCACAAGCCGAAGGACACTTTCAGGCTCCCTGCCCCGACCTCGGGCGAGACGCTGCTGCGGATTCCGGAGCCGGACGCGTTCGACTACCGCTTCCCCGTCGACCGGGAGGCCCTCAAGGCGAACGTGCGCAGCACGGAGGAGGGCATTCCGTTCATCAACGACGCGGTGCGTGACTCCCGTGCCGAGAACACGGTCAAGGACGCCCAGCTACCCAAATTTCTCCTCAGGGGAAGGGGGGCGGGCCACGCGTTGGTAGAGGTCGACCCCGAGTTGCCCGACAAGCTCTACGACGCGGTCAGTAAGAGGCTCCAGGACCATGGCTTCCTGACCGAGGATCTGGACCACCCGTACGTCAAGCAGCCGAAGAACGTCGGCCCCACCGCCGCCTTGCCCGACTTCATGCGGACCGAGGGTTCCGCGGCCATGAAGAGCAGGCAGAGCAACGAACGTGCGCTGCGACTGCTCTTCTCCTCGGACAGTCTGGATTCCCACTACGACCAGATCCATCAGGATGGCCTGACCCTGACGCTGCATCGGCAGAGCCGTTTCGGCACCGAAACCGTCGTCCGCGTCACCGTCCAGGCCACGCAGAGCCGGTTGACCGACGTGGTGGACAAGGCGAACAACAGTTCCGTCCACATCAAGAACCTGACCAACGACTACTCGACCGTCAACCTGGCCATGGGCCTGGACTCCGCCGGGCAGAGCGTCGGGGGAGGCAAGAGCCTTTCATTCGGGATCGGCGGGTACTTCCGCCTGGCGAAGGGATTCGTGTTCAGGGCGGGCGCCGGCCTCTCGTACACCAGAGCCGTCGGCGCAGTCGAGTCCAACAACATCGTGACGAACATGCCTCAGCTCCAGGAGTCCACCGCAAAGACGCATGAGGTGGATATTCCCTCCGACTACACGGTCAAGCTCGAATTCGGATCCGGCACAGCCTGGACGAGCGACGCCATCGACGCCAGGGCCAACGTTCACCTCATGGAGGATTTCAACGTGGCGACGACGGCCTCGCCCACGCGTGGCCAAGCCCCACCATCCACCCCGGCCCAGGCCCTGGACAACGCGGCCGTCCTGCACTTGGACAGCACGGGGGTGCTGCCACAGGCGCGACTTCTCCTGCCCGAGCTCACCGGGCCCGGCGGGGAGGCGGACGAGGCGCTCTCGAAATTCGCCTCGAACGTCGACCTGCACGCGCACACCAAGGAACTTCTGCAGGACAAGTACACCACCGACAGTCTCTTCAAGGCCGGATGGATTCGCTCCAGCCAAGCGGCGTTGGGCATCAAGGCGACGCTCGGCAGTTCGACCTTCGTCGGCACCTCGAAGGACAAGTACACCCTCGGGTTGATCAAATTGGCGCTGAGCCAGTCGTCCCAGGACGCCAACAGGTCCAACAAGTACGGCGTGAACGCGGAGGCCACCTTCGGCGGGAACACCGCACCCCCCCGCCCGGACGCCACGAACCGCGGCGGCGTCGCGGGCCACGGCATGGGCGACGGTCCGGGTGCGACGGGCGGCAGCGCGGCTGCGCCCGACGCCGCAGCCACCAGTTACGGCGGGGCGGCGGGTCCGGCGCTTGGCTACAACTGGGCCTATACCAAGAGGCACGGTGCGCGGCAGACGGGTGGCAAGGAGTTCCTGGATCTGAACTTCGGGCGGGTGTACGTGTTCGACGCGCCGATCGACTTCACCGTGCAGGCCGTGCTCGAGAAGAGCGCGAAGGTGCTGCCGAATTCGGGAAAGGTCAGTGCGGAAAGGCAGGTTACCGACGGTCACGTGCGGTACGCGCTGTCCGAACCGGATGCCCTGAAGGTGTTCGCCGCAGGGTGGGTCGATCTCCCCGAGAGCCAGCTGGCGGACGTGTTCGGTCGCTGGAGCAGCGGGAAGTCGGATTTCAGTATCAAGGGCCTCGTCGGCGCCCTGGTGCAGTGGCACAGCTCCCTGGTCGGCTCCGCGGAACCGGATGCATACCTGAACCAACGCGAGTCCTGGGCGCGGAAACTTGCCGAGAAGCACCGGAACAACACCGGTCGAATCCACGACCCCGCCGACCGCACGCTCTTCGAGAAGACCTTTCCGACGATCCCCCTGACCCCCGTCGCGCTCGACGAGGACCTGCCGAACACGGCCCGCAAGGCCTACGTCCCCCCCTACCTGCTCAATGGCGGCGGAAACCGGGCACTCGGTCACGCCGGCATCCACTCGCTCACCTACACGGACCCGCTGGCTCCGGAGAGCGGGCGCACGACGACGTACGACCTGCTCCGTCGTGCGCTGGACGACGTCGCGCCGGGGCTGTTCGGCAAGGAGCGGTCGGCGTGGAGCAACGCGCAGGTCTGGACCGAGTGGCGGGTCGGTAATCCGGGGAAGTCAATGATCGGCCGGGTGCCGGGGGGGCTGGACGGGCTGCAGGCCATGCTGGCCGGTGGGCGCGACCAACCACTGATCGAGGACATGCTGGGCGACTCACCGCTCAGGTTCACCGTCACCAACCCGCGGGGCTGGTTCCGTGCGGACGTGATCGACGTGAAACTGAGCCTGGAGTGGCGCGGCGAACCGTCGGTCGTCGACATGGTCCCCGACACCGGTGTGGAGAACTACTTCCACGGTTACCAACTGGAGACGCAGGGCAAGGGTCGCGACTCGAGCTACTCGGCCACCCTGAAGGGAAACTTCGCTCCCACCTATTCGAGCAACGGCACCGCCACGGGCACCACGGTGGGCGGGTCCGCCCAGGTGACTGGCGGCCAACGCCGTGCCAACACGCGGACCACCGAGCAGCTCATCGAGTCGACCGTCTATGCCTGGAATTCCGTCTACCACTATCAGGTTCCGATCACGCTGAAGATCGATATCAGTCGTCAGATGATGAAGGGTCGGCCCCTCAACAACGTTCTCACCAAGTCCCGTGCCCCGGCGTCGCCGTCACCTGCCCCCAGTTACCTCGGCGATTTGGTCATAAAGATCCCGCAGGGAGTGGCCGAGGCGCCGCCACTGCAGGGGCCGCAGCCGATGCCGACCCAGCGGCCCGTGCCGAAGCTGCCCGCCGACGTGGCGGTCACCTCGTTCCGGCTCGAGGACGCGCTGCCGATCGCAGAGGACCTCCTGAAGAAGACGTTCGGCGAGTCGACCATGAGAAAGATATTCGGCGACAAGCTGGCGAAACTGGCGTTCGGAGCGGATGTTGACAACTATCGGGCCAGCCTTTCGCTGTCGACCCTGCTCTCCCCCCACCATGTCAGCAACCACCTGCACAAGATGCTCGGCGGGCAGCGGCATCGGCTGTCCCCCCTGCTGCTGAGGCCGGGTCATTCGAGCGACCGGGCCGTTCTCACCATCTGGGGCGAACTGCACGACCTCAAAGTGGTGCGCGTGATCGACAGCGGCACCGGCACCGGTCGATATGCCAAGGACATCAGCAAGAACAGCGTCAACGTCACGCTGGACAAGCCGGACGTCGTCGGGAGCCTCGAGGTCACCCAGGGCGGGACGGTGAACGAGAGGCAGGTCGGCTCGGAACAGATGCCTGACAAGCTCAACGGCGCGTCCCCCTTCTCCCGTCAGGCCCCGCCGGGCGTCAGCACCGCGGAAAATCTCGCGCAACGCGCGGAACAGCACTCCAAGCAGTTGGGGCCGACCTATCTGGTCGAGGTGAAAGGCCGGTTCTTCCTCGAAATGGCCCCGTTCGTGCAGCCACTCTTCGGGTCGGGGAAGAAGGCGGGCAGTAGGACCATCCAGCGGAGCGCGCCGATCTTCGGCCAGGGCTACATCCACGCCTTCGCCGAGCAGATCGACGAGATCCTGAAGGATATCGATCATTATCGGGGGTCCCCGTCGACGGAACCTGAGCGCCCCTGGCCCCCAGCGGAAAGGCCCGCTAAGCAGGTGGACCTCGACCGGCTCTTGTTCGATGCCGCGCAACACGGCAGTGAGGACCCGGTCGGCCAGGTGGCCCGGACGATACGTCAGCCGCAGGCGGATCAACCGGCGGTGGTCCTCAACACCCACGTCGGCCGGCGCGCCTACCTGACCTACGATGCGGTCTCGAAGTGGGAGCTCGACATCCGTCACCCCGACGGGCCTTCCGCCTCCGCTGCCGCGCGTGCCCAGGCGGAGCAGGAGCGACGCGGGGAGCTCGACAGGGTGAAGGCCCTGGTCGAGACCAAGGCGGGTGTGGAAGAAGTGCGAGTGCTCACGGCGGCCATCATCAAGAGGACGCAGGAGTACGCCGACGGGCCGTCCAGCGCGCGTGCCGAGGCGGAGCAGAAGCGACGCGGGGAGCTCGACAGGGTGCAGGCCCTGGCCGAGGCATACGAGGGTCGAGAGGAAGTGCGGAAGCTCATGGCGACGGCCATGGAGAAGACGCTGGACCGCCCGTTGCCGAAGGTGGAGCTGCCGAGCGTCGTGGGCGTGCTCAGCGGCGATCCGCTGTACCAGGCACAGGAGATCGCCTTCCGGTTGGACACCCACGTCGTGGTCCGACAGGGGGGCTACCGATTGCGGGAGTTGGTGACGCCCGAGGAGCGGGCCCGGGCGGGGTCGGATCCCGAGACGGCCATCGACCGGATCTTCCCGACTGGCCGGATCGAGCCGGGCGACTACCGGAAGCCCAAGGGCTCAGGGCCGAATGGCACGCCGGCCGTCGAACCGGATGCGCCGCCGGTGTCGGACGCGCCGCCGGTGTCGGATGCGCCGCCGGTGTCGGACGCGCCGCAGGTGTCGGACGCGCCGCAGCTGCCGGACGCGCCGGCCGTGCCGCCGGTGCCGGCACCGGAGGGCAGCCGTTGGCACGGGAACACCCTGGTGCTCGGCACGTGGCAAGGATCGTCCGTCGACGAACTCGCGAGGATCGGGACCTGGTCGACCAAGCACCCCGGGATCGTGATCGCCGCGAATCCGAGCGACGACAAGGGTGACCAACTCGTCCTGGACCAGCTACGGACCACGTTGCAGCGGGTCGCCCGGATCGGTGTGATGCCGACCGTCGTGCTCCGGACCACCCCTCGCGGTCTGCTGGAGCAACTCCGTCAGGAGAACCATGTGTTCAGGGCGGTCCAGCGGAGCGTCATGAACATCGACGACGTCACGTGGCGCGTCACCGGCCCGGACGGCATTCTGACGGCGAACAACAAGGACATGTCGGTAGTGCTCGACACGATCGCCAGGGCCGGTGGTCGGCCCGACGGGCGGTTCGCCACCCAGCTTGCCGCTCAGAAGCTGCCGCCGGCGCTGGCCGACTGGCTCTCCCAGAACACGTGGCCGGAGCGCGAGGCCTACCTGCGTACACATGTCAAGGAGTTGCTCGCGCCCGAGGTCACGGCGGTGCTCGCGGCGGACGACGACGGCAGGATGGCCGGGCTGCCAGCAGGCGAGGACGTGCAGCTGGCGGAGGCGGCCCGAACCGTGCTGGAGCTGGTGCGCGCCAATGGCGGCCTCGCCGACGCGGAAGCGGGCAGGTTCGTGCCCGATCCGACCATCGCCAGCAACCACGTCCAGGCCGACGTCAGGCTGGACGGGCCGCGGACCGTGACCTTCGCGTTGGACTACCTGCAGCCGAAGCCGACCCGGCTGCAGCGCAAACATTGGGACGACGTGCTGCTGCGCCTGTACGACATGAAGGCGCTGACCGGCCCGCAGATGGTGGCCCTGGCGAGGGCGGGTGCCCAAGGTGCCTCCGGCACCGGCAACGCGACCGTCTTCGAGGCCATCGCCCAGGTCATGCGGATGCCGCAGCAGGTGGCCGACGTGCGTTCGCACGAGAACCCCACGTTCAAGAAGCTGGCGGATGCCATCTTGAACTGCGCCGTCGACCCGGTCGACCGGATGTACTGGGTGGCGCGGCTCGACGACTTCAGCAGGCGCGTGACGGACGGTGGCCGACCGCGCCACGCTGAACTCCTCAACGAACTGCTGGAGAAGCTGGTGAACTGCTGACGCACCCGGAGCCGACGTACCCGTTCCGCCGTCTCACCGTCTCGCTGGAGAAACCATGAACCTGCCGCTGCTGCTCCGCCGGATGTCGGAGCTCTGCGCCGACAGCCGCACCGTACCGCTGCGCTCCGGCGGGATGCACCTCCATCTGGGGCCCCGGGACCAGATCCACGCCGACACCGTCCTGGTGGAGGTCGACGGTCGACCACGCATACCGCAGATCACCCCGCTCAGCTTCGTACCCGAAGGTGTGGGCCATCAGTTGACCTCCAACTTCGTGGGTCGTCAGGGGCCGGATGCGCTCGATCGGATGATGTACGTGCCGCCGACGAGCAGCCTGGGGCGGCTGCCGGACCCGGCCGAGCTGGCGCGGTGGGCAGACACGCTGGGCCTGCCGGTGCAACTGTCGGCGGCGCAGGTGGCACCGGGCCCGACGCCGCCGTCCGGGCAGCACCGGGTCGTTCCGCTGGACGACGCGGGCCGAGTCACCACCCACGACCGGGCGCACAGCATCCGGGTGCTGCCGAGGACGTCGCTCGCGGCGGGTGCCCACGCGAACCCGGTGCCCGAGGTGGCACAGCTGATGGCGGGGCGGCCGTACCTCTCCGGGCGGATCGTCTTCGGCCCGGACGGTGCCGAGCTGGGCGTACCGGCGGGTCTGGTGAAGTCGTGGTTCGGTGACACGCTGGCGCGGGTCGGCCGGCCGCTGGAGCAGGCGGACGTGGCCGCGGCGCGGTCGGAGGGGGTGGCGTCGATCGTGCAGGTCGACGGGTACGTCGACCTGATGCGGCGGGTCGAGGGCCTGCCGCCGGAGAGTCAGGCACTGGTCACGGTGGCCGACGGGGTCGACTCCGCGGTGTACCTGGCCCACCGCGACGGTGCCGGGGTGTCGTTCCTCGATCCGGGGTCGGCGGGGGCGGCGACCTTCCCCGGCGACCCGACCCGGATCGAGTTGACCGTGTTGCCCGACACCATGCGGCTGGGGGACCGCCTCGACGTGCTGGACGCCGCGCGGTACGCGGCCGAGCCGCCGGCGACCTGGCCGATCCGCTGGCCGGACGAGGCGGCCGTGACGGGCGGAGGCACCCGCCCCGACCGGGAGGTCGTGGTCGTCGGTACGAAGGAGAGCGAGAAGAGCCTGCTCGACACGGCGCATGCCGCCATCGACAAGCTCGACCAGCCGGTGATCGTCCTGGGCGTGGACACCAACTGGGCGTCGCCCTCCCCCGAGCGGGTCGCGGCCGTGCGGACCCTGCTGGAGCAGTACGGCTGGCGGAACAAGGTGCCGGTGGTGGTCACCCGCGGCCGGGCCGACGCCGAGCTGCTGACGGTGCTGGACAGCTACGGCGCGCCGCTGGTGCACAAGGTCAGGACTTCGTCGCCGTCGCCGGCCACCGGCGGGCTGTCGGTGAACTTCGGCCCATCGTCGAGCTGGAGGGTCCGCCAGCCCGGCGACGCCACGGTGAGCGGCGCGAAGCCCGCCGTGAACCCTCAGCTGACGCCGGCGCTGCTGGCCGATGCCGGCGGCCGGCACCGCATCGCGAAGTACGACCGCCCGCCGGAGCAGGTGGCCACCTTCCTGTCCACGCCGCTGGCCGCGCGGGTCGGCGACGGCAGGTTCGCGCAGGATCTTCAGGGGGTGAAGGCCCTCCGGCCCCTGGTGGAGCAGATCGCCCGGCGCGACCCGTCGTTCACCGCCCACGAGGCCACCCTTCAGCTCGCCGAGCTGGGCAAGGGCGAAGCCGTCGTCAGCTATCTCAACGCGGGTGACAAGCGCGGCGACGCCATCTTCGATCCCCTCGTCAGGGCCGACGGCGACACCGCGCAGGCGCGGGAAACCACCGTCCGGACCCTGCTGCCGCACCTCGCCTCGTTGGCGGGCGGCGGCATGAAGGACTTCGCCAGCCAGGGGATCCTGACGGCCATCGCCGGCCAGCTCGACGGCTCGATGACGCCCGACCAGGTCCGGGACAGCGTCTGGCAGTTCAAGGACCACCTGCCCACGGAGGGCCGACTCGACTGGGTGCGCCGGATCGGTGAGCTTCAGGACAGGCTCCCGGTGGAGCACAGAGCAGGGCTGGAGGAGATCGGGACGATAATCCTGAGATGCCCGGAATGAGCCCCAGTGGGGATGCCGGTCGCGTAGCCGTTGCGGCGGCTACGCGGCCGGGTAGGACTGCCGGCTCTCCGTCAGGTGCCCCAGCTCGATCGCCATCCGGGTCAGCTCCGCCTTGTTGCTGACGTTCAGCTTGGCGCGGATCCGCTTCGCGTAGGTGTTCACCGTGGCCTGCGACAGGCCCATCCGGGTGGCGACCTGCGCGTGGGTGAAGCCCAGGGCGATCCACCGCAGCGTCTCGACCTCCCGGGGGGCCAGGCCGCTCGGGTCGTCGTCGGCCTGCCGGGTCAGCTCGGTCTGGAACCGGCCGACCAGCCGGGGGCAGAGGTAGAAGCCGCCCTCGGCGACGATGCGCAGCGCGTCGCGGAACGCGGTCTGCTCGGTGTGCCGGGTGATGCAGCCCCGCGCCCCGGCGCGGATCGTGGCCAGCAGCGTGGGCGGCTGCTCCCAGGACGCGCAGACCAGCGGTCGGCCGATGCCGGCGACCCTGGAAATGATCTCCACGGCGGTGCCGCCGCGCTGCGGCAGGTCGACGATCACGACGCCGTACGCGTCCCGGCCGGCGTGCGGCAGGTCGTCGACGGTGCCGACGGAGGCCACCACCTCCAACTCCGGATCATCGGAGACGAGCTTCTCCATGCCGGCCCGCGACACCGGTTGGTCGTCGACGATCGCGACGCTGAACACATCCACCTCCACGGCCTACCTGGGTATCTGGCCGCCTTGAAGACGGACCGCTCCGCACCGTGGTTCACGGGCCGGGTCACTTTCCCGTCGGCCTATGATGTCCCCCGATCGGGGACCTCCGGTGCCCTCGACCGTGACGGCGATAACGTCGGCGGTGGTTTCCCGCACTGGGTCAATCCCTAGATGGTGAACGCCGGCGAAGTCGCACCCCTGCTTCGTGAACCCGCAGGCGGCGGGAGCCGTCTCAACAAACAGCAAATCGGGGTGGCTTGAGGATCGGATGCCGAATGACGGATTCCGCCGACGAATCGCACGTGCGGCAATTGCTGGGGCCGTACCTGCTGGGCGTGTTGGATGCGCGGGAACGCGACGCGGTGGAGCACCACCTCGCGGTCTGCCCCGCGTGCCTCGCGGAGTGTGACGAGCTCGGCGAGGTGGTCGCCATGCTGGCGCTGATCTCCGAGGAGGACGGGCGGGAGATCGTCGAGGAGTTCGGCGCGCCCCCGCTCGCGGCCCCCGAGCCGGCGAACGCGACGGCCCCGGCCCCCCGTCCGTTGGCGGCGGCCACCCCGCTGGCGTCGGAGGTGACCCGGACGGTGGCGGCAATCCCTCCGGGGCCGGACCGACCGACCACCGACGCCGTCCCGCCCGGCCGATCGCCGGCGAGCGTCGTGGGGCCCGCCCACCGCAGGCCCTCGTCGGCCCCGGCCAGCCGGCCGAAGAATCGACGCCGGGTACGTGTCAGAAGCCTGCTCGGCATCGCCGGGCCGGTGCTGGTGGTGCTGGCCTCGGCCGTGGCCTTCATCGGCCTGGCGGGCGGGGGCGAGGACGGTGGCGGCAAGCCGACGGCACCGGTGGAGGTGGCGCTCGCCGCCTCCGCCGCCGCCAGCACGGACGGGGCGACCCTCTCGGTCGTCGCCGCCGGGCCGGACGGCTCGGTCACCGTGCGGGCCACCGTCACCGGCCTGAAGACCGGCGTCCGGTACCAGCTCCACGCGGTGACCACGGACGGGGCCACCCATCCGGTCGCCGCCTGGCCCGGCTCGGCCGACGCGCGGGAGGTCACCGGCGAGGTGCCGGTGCCGGTCTCCGCGCTGTCGTTCTTCGCGGTCACCCGGGCCGACGGCACCGCGGTTCTCTCGGCGTACGTGAAGGTGCCCCCCTCGCCGTCCCGCTGACCCCGTCGGTCCGTCCGTCCCGTCGGGCGGGCGCGTTTCGCGGTGACCGCCCACTGGGACTCGGTGCTTCCGCCCGCGCCCCGCGCCGACGCCACCGCGCGTACGCTGCGCCAGAAGTTCATTGACGTCCTCCGGCCGGTGGATGACGAATCTCCTCGGTGCTCTTGACCCACACGACGGGTTCCGCATCGTCGGCGCGCTCCTCGGCCTGCTCCGGCCGCGCGCCGATGCCCGTGACGAGGTGCGGGGGAGGGCCGCCGACCAGGGCGAACCATCGCTCGGCCTGGTCGGCCCAGTGCGGGCCGGCCGGGATGAGGTGCAGGTGGAAGCGGGGACGACCGGCCAGCCAGCCACGCACCGGCGTTGAGTCGTGCAGGGCCGCGCTGTCGCAGACGACGTGCACGTCCAGGTCGGCGGGGACGGCGGCATGGAGCGCGTGCAGGAACGCGCGGTACTCGCGGGCGGGCGTACGCCGTCCCGGCGGTGCCGGGCGGGACCGGCCCGGCCCGGCGGCCCCGGCCCCGGCCCCGGCCCCGTCGAGCGTCGCCCCCGGGCCGTGGGTGGGCCGGGCCTCGTCCGTGCCGGGCGCGGCCGCCGGGTCGTGCGCGCGTCGGTCCTCGTCGTGCCCCCGCCGGCCTTCGGCCGTGCCGAGCGCCACCGCCCGTCCCGACGGGCCCCGGTACAGGCCGACGACGTCGACGACCCGCGCCACGAAGCGCGGGTCGTGGCTCAGCCGGAGCCCGTCCTGCAGGTGCGGGCGTAGGTCGGCGCCCCGCCAGATCCGCCCGATCGTGGAGGCGGATACGCCGCTGCGCGCGGCCATCGACGCCCGGGACCAGCGTTTCGCCTGCTCCGGGGCGGGACCCAGGGTGTCGGCGACCACCCGCGCCACCTGCTCCGGGCGGATCGTCGCCGGCCGGCCGGCCCTGGACTCGTCGACGAGCCCGGCCAGCCGCCGCGTCAGGAAGCGGGACCGCCACTTGCCCACCGTCGGCAGGGAGACGCCGAGCCGAGCTGCCACCTCGGCGTTCGTGGCGCCGTCGGCGCAGGCCAGCACGATCCGGCAGCGCAGCGCGTACGCCTGGGGCGAGCGGGCCGCGCGGGCCCCCCGCAGCAGCGCGGCCCGCTCCACATCGGTGAGAGCCAGCTCGGACATCGACCGTCCTCTACCCACGTGACCGACGCTACATCAATGTGAACGAATTTTCGGCGCGTTCTTCCGACCCTCGTCGACCCGCCCGTCACGACACCGCTACTTCTAGACAGTCATCGATGCCCGTGGGTATGGTCCCGACGAGTCCCGGAGCGACGGAAACGCTCGCTACTGCAAGGTCGCGGTGGCCCGTGGAATGACCTGACATGGAGATTCACCTCAGTGACCACCAATGATCTTCAAGCGGATATGACAGCCATCTGCGCCAAGGTGCTCAATCGGGACACCGTCGGGCCGGACGAGGACCTCGTCGCGCTCGGCATGGACTCGGTGGCCGCGGTGGAGATCGTGACGAGCGTCGAGGCGACCTACGGCGTGGACGTCGTGGACGTCATCTTCGACACCCCGACGGTGAGCCGCCTCTGCGACGTGGTGCGGGGGGCCACCCTCAGTGGCGTGACAGATGCCTGATCCGCTGGGCGAGCCGGACCTCGCGGCGACCGCCAACCTGCTCGACCTCGTCTCGGCCGCGGCGACCCGCCACGGCGACCGCCCGTACCTCGTCCCGGCCGAGCCCGGGGGGCGGACGGTGAGCTTCGCCGACGTGTTGACCTTCACCAGGGGCTGCGCCGCACTGCTGGACGCGTACGGGGTGCCGCCGGGCGCGCGGGTGGCGACGGTGCTGCACAACTCGTCGCTGGCGGCGCTGCTCTTCATCGGCATCGTCGCCGCGCAGCGGGTGTTCGTGCCGCTGAATCCGAGGTCGGGGCCGGGCGAGCTGGACGCCCTGCTGGCGCACTGCGAACCCGCGCTCGTGCTCGGGCCCGCGGCGGTCGCCGAGAAGATCGGGCCGGCGTCGACCGCCGCGCAGGCGGAACCAGCCGTGCAGGTCGGGGCCGAGGTGCAGCGCGGGACCGGCCCGCGCTGGGTGGGCGTGGACGACGCGGAGGCCCTGCTCGGCGACATCCTCGCCCGGGGCGCGGCGTACGAGGGCGAGCTGTTTTTGGCCGGCGACGGCGCGGCGGACGCGGAGATCGTCTACACCTCCGGCTCGACCGGGGTCCCCAAGGGCGTCGTACTGTCGCACCGCAGCCTGCTGGCCAACTCCCTGGCCATGGTCGGCTGGGCCGACGCGGGCCCCGACGACGTCTTCCTCAACGTCATCCCGATCTTCCACGCCGGCGGGCAGGGGTTCCCGACGCTGACCCCGCTGTGGAGCGGCGGGCGGTCGATCTGCGTGCGCTCCGAGACGGCGCTGGTGCGGTTCTGGACCTACGTGGACCGGCACGCCCCGACCTGGACGCTGGTGGTCAACGCCTACCTCGCCAACCTGGCGGACCGCCCGCAACGACCCGCCGCGAGCCGCCTCAAGGGCGTCCTCGCCGGCGGCTCGGCGCTCAGCCCGGCGCTCATCCACCGCTTCGAGGAGACCTTCGGCATCCCGGTGTACCAGGTGTACGGCATGACGGAGATGACCTCGCTGACGACGGTCGAGCCGCGCGACCGCGCGCCGGGGCGGCCGCGTACCGCCGGGCCGCCCGTGCCGTTCGCCGCCGTGCGCGTCGTCGACGCCGACGGGCGCGACCTGCCGGCCGGCGAGAACGGCGAGGTGCTGCTGGGCGGGCCGAGCATCTTCACCCGCTACGAGAAGGCCCCGGAGCTGACCGCGCGGCGGCTGGCCGACGGCTGGGTGCGCAGCGGCGACCTGGGGCACGTCGACGCCCACGGCGAGCTGTCCATCGTCGACCGGATCGACAGCATGGTCATCGTCAGCGGGGAGAACGTCTATCCCGCCGAGATCGAGAACGCCGTGCCGCACCTGGCGGGCGTCGACGAGGGCGTGGTGGCCGCGCTGCCGCACCCTGTCACCGGTGTGGAGCTGGTCCTCGTCTACAGCCTGCTGCCCGGTGCCGGGGCCGACGAGGACGGGTGGCGGGCGACGCTGCTGACGTTCCTCAGCCCCTTCAAGGTGCCTCGCCGCTTCGTCCCGCTCAAGGAGATCGGCGTCGACGGCTTTCCCCGTACCCCGCTCGGCAAGATCCAGAGGGCGGAGGTGCGCCGCCTGGCGATCGAGCGGTTGGTATGAGTCGCTCCGGCGGGGCGGCTCGAATTTCCGGCAAATGGTGTGGCAGTCGACAGGAGGTGGTTTGCGTGACGTCGGTGGAGATTCTCGACGACGAGGAAGTGGTGGTCCGCACCCCCGAAGAGCTGAAGCGGATGCCTCGCGCGTATCAGAAGGCACTGATCAGCCAGATCATGATCAATACGGAGGGCGAGCTCTCCGGCGGGGACGACTACACCATGATGTTCCTCCCGATGGCGCCCAACGCCGAGGAGCGTCAGGTCTGCGCGGAGCGGGCCGCCGAGGAGTACGACCACTACAAGATCGGCAAGCGGGTACTGGCCGAGATCGGCATCGACACCTCGTACATGGAGGCGCAGACGATCGAGGAGCGCCGGCTCTTCTCCGACAAGCGCCTGCACGAGTGCACGACCTGGGCCGAGCGCGGGATCTACTCCTACATCGGCGAGGAGAGCGCGCTTCTGATGATCAAGGAGTTCGCCGAGGGCAGCTACAAGCCGTGGGCGGACGCGGTCCGCACGATCATCCTCGACGAGAAGATCCACATCGCGCACGGCGCGCGGGTGTGCCGCAACCTGGCGGCCACCGAGGAGGGCCGTGAGCAGCTCCAGGCGGCCCTGAACCGCCTGTGGCCGGTGTTCCTGGGCCTCTTCGGCACCCCCGACTCGGAGCGCTCGAAGCGGGCGGTCAGGTTCGGGCTGCGCAAGACGAACAACCGCGAGGCCCTGGAGAAGTGGATCAACACCGTGACGCCGCGGATCCACGCGCTCGGACTCGTCGTACCGAACTGACGACCGGAAGGGACGACCGCGCCATGCCCACTCCTGTTGCGATCAATCCACGGCCGCCCTCCCGCCGGGAGGCCAAGGCCCAGTTGCAGTCGCTGCTGGCCGGCCGCCCGGACCTGGCCCGGCGGCTGCACGTCGTCCGGGACATGGGCCTGCGGGTCAAGGCGTCCGAGGTGCACCTGACGACCACCTGCAACATCCGGTGCAAGGGCTGCTGGTACTTCGAGGGCGGCTTCGACGCGGCCGTCCCCGAGACGTCGGACCCGAAGGTGATCTCCGACTTCGTGGACTCCCTCGTCGCGCGGGGCTTCACCCAGGCGACCCTGATCGGCGGCGAGCCCACCCTGGTCCTGCCCCGGGTCCGGCCGTTCGTCGAGCGGCTGCCGTACGTGACGATCTCCACCAACGGCATCCGGCCGCTGCCCCGGGCCGGCTTCGAGAACGTCGCCGTGGCGATCAGCCTCTTCGGCGGCGGCCCGCTGGACGACTCCCTGCGCGGCTACCGCCCCAACGGGTCGTCGTTCAGCGGGCTCTTCGAGACCGCCCTCAAGCACTACCGCAACGACCCCCGGGTGATCTTCGTGTACGCCCTGTCGGAGGAGGGCCTGCAGTACGTCGAGCCGACGGTGCGGGCCATCGGGGAGAACGGCAACCAGGTCACCTTCAACTTCTACTCCGAGCACGGCAGCGACAACGCGCTGCGGATCGACAACGAGCAGCGCACCCTCGCCGAGGCGCTGCGGATCCAGCAGAAGTACCCGGAGACCGTGGTCAGCCACCCGTACTTCATCGAGACGCTGATCACCGGGCGCAGCCACTGGGGCGGGCAGTTCGGGTACGACGTCTGCCCGAGCATCAGCGTGGACCACCCCGACCACGCCGAGCGAATCGGCAACGGCAACCCCGTCCTGGACGGCTTCGCCGTCTACGGCGCCGACTACGAGACCCTCCAGTTCTGCTGCACCTCCGGCAACTGCTCCGACTGCCGCGACAGCCAGGGCGTCTACAGCTGGCTGCTGGTCAGCCTCAACCGGTTCCTCGACGACGCCAACCGGCTGGAGACCTGGCTGGACCTGGCGGAGAGCTACTGGCGTCAGTGGTACTGGGCGCAACTGCACGCCGACAACTTCGCCCGCCGCGCGCCGCTGGCCGCGTAGCCCCCTCACCCCCACCCGAAGGAGTGCCCGCATGTCCTCTCCCTCTTCCCAGCTCACCGCGTCCGTCGTCGAGGAGCGGCTGCGCGCCGAGCTGATCGACCTCGGCGTCGACGAGGAGGCGATCATCCCGGAGGCCAAGTTCGACGAGTTGGAGATCGACTCGCTCGACATCGCCGACCTGATGGCCATGGTGGCCAAGGAGTTCCACGTGGAGATCCCCCGCAGCGAACTGGCCGACGTCACCCTCGGGCAACTCGTCGAGCGGATCCTCGCGGGCGCGTCGCATTGACCTCGCCGCTCGGCCTGGCCAGGCGCACCTACCTGGTCACCGGGGTCCTCAACAACGAGTCGATCGCCTGGCACGTGGCCGCCGCCCTGCAACGGGAGGGCTGCGAGGTCGTCCTGACCTCGTTCGGGCGGGTCGCCCGGATCACCCGGAAGGTGGCCGACCTGCTGCCGACCCGCCCCGAGGTGCTCGACCTGGACGTCATGTCCGACGAGAGCGTCGCCGCGCTGGCCGCCGAGGTCCAGCGCCGCTGGGGACGGCTCGACGGGGTGCTGCACAGCATCGCCGCCGCGCCGCCGGAGGCGCTGGGCACCGGCTTCGTCGGCGCCCCGGCCGCCGGGGTGCTCGCCGGGTTCCGGGCGTCGTCGTACTCGTTGCAGCAGCTCACCACCGCGCTCGCGCCGCTGCTGCGGGCCGCGCCGGGCGGCGGCGCGGTGGTGGGGCTGACCGTCGACTCCACCCGCGCCCTGCCCGGCTACGGCTGGATGGGGGTGTACAAGTCGGCGCTGGAGGCCGTCGCCCGCTACCTGGCGCTGCACCTCGGCCCGGCGGGGATCAGGGTCAACCTGGTCGCCGCCGGCCCGGTGGAGACGGTGTCGGCGCGCGGCGTGGGCACCTTCGCCGAGCTGGCCGAGCAGTACGAGCGGTGGGCCCCGCTGGGCTGGGACCGCACCGACCCGGCGCGGGTGGTCGGCGCGGTCCTCTTCCTCCTCTCGGACCTGTCCCGGTACACCACGGGGCAGGTGCTGCACGCCGACGGCGGGATGCACGCGGTCTTCGGCGGCGTCGGCCTGCCCCCGGCGGCGACGGCACCGCCCGGCCCCGGCCTGCCCCCGGCGGCAACGGTGCCGCCCGACCCCGGCCCCGGCGCGACCGTCTGACACCACTGGGGGAGCGAACGTGCGTCTTGTCGTCAAGGGGGTGAGCGAGCCCCTCGCGGGCGGGCTCGACATCCCGGCCTCGAAGTACCACGCCCACCGCGCGCTGATGCTGGCGTCGCTGGCCGACGGGACCAGCCACATCCACGGGACCTGCGGTGCGGGCCACGTGCGGCACACCATCGCCGCCCTGCGCGGCCTCGGCACCGGCGTCACCGTCGACGGGGACACGTTCGTGGTGCGCGGCGGCCCGTACCGGCCGGCCCGCCCGGAGGTCTCCGTCGGCAGCTCCGGCACCACCCTCTACTTCCTGGCCGGGCTCGCCGCGCTGGCCGCGACGCCGGTCACCATCACCGGCCAGAAGTACTTCCGCCGCCGCCCCATCCGCCCGCTGCTCGACGCGCTGGCCGGCATCGGCGTACGGGTCGACTCGGCCGGCGGGCTGCTGCCGATCCGCGTCGCCGCCCGCCCACCCACCGGGGGCCGGGTGGAGATCCCCGGCACCCTCTCGCAGTGGATCTCCAGCCTGCTGCTGGTCAGCCCGTTCGCGACCGGCCCCACGGTGGTCGACGTCGTCGGCCCGTTCAACGAGCGCTCCTACGTGGACCTGACCATCGCCATGATGCGGCAGTTCGGCCTGCACGTGACGGTCCGCGCGGACGGGCGGCGCTTCGAGATCGACCCCGGCCAGCGGGCCACCCCGGCGGTGGTCCACCTGCCGCCGGACGTCGGGGCCGCCGCCTTCGGGTTGGCCGCCGCCGCCCTGCACCCGTCCGACGTCCTCTTCCGGGGGCTGCCGGCGGCCGGGGCCGACGGGCTCGACCACCCCGAGGCCGACCTGCTGGACGTGCTGCGCCGGATGGGGCTGCCGCTGCTGAGCGACCCGGGCACCGGCTGGCTGCGGGTGCGCCACGACGGCTCGCGGCTGGACCCGGCGCGGGTGGACTGCCGGGCGGTGCCGGACATGCTGCCGGTGCTCAGCGTGCTGGGCACCCACGCCAACGGCACGACCGTGCTGGAGAACGTGGCGCACGTGCGGCTCAAGGAGTCCGACCGGGTGACGGCGATGCTGCAACTCAACCGGATGGGCGGGCGGGTGCGGCTGGACGGCGACCGGCTCGTCTGCGCGGGCGTGCCACGGCTGCGCGAGGCCGACCTGTCGTCGTTCAACGACCACCGGGTGCTGATGGCGCTGGCGGTGGCCGCGTCGCGGGCCGGCGGCGAGAGCCGGCTGACGTACCCGAACGCGCACCGCATCTCGTACCCGACGTTCGTCGAGCAGATGAACAACATCGGGATGAACATGTCCGTCGACCGGGCCGCCGCCCGGCCGCCGGCCACCGCGCCGACGCTGCCGTCCCCGGCCCGGCTGGCCGCCGTCCGGCTGACCGACCTGGTACGCCGGCACGCCCGGACCCGCCCCGACCACGACGCGGTGCTCGAGGCGCCCTCGCCGGGCCGCCCCGGCGGCGCGCTCACCTGGCGGGAGCTGGACCGGCGGGCCGACGAGGCGGCGTCGTTGCTGCTGGAACTGGGCGTGACGGCGGGCGACGTGGTCGCCTGGCAGCTGCCCAACTGGCACGAGTTCGTGGTGCTCACCCTGGCCGCCGCCCGCATCGGCGCGCTCTGCTGCCCGCTGATGCCGTTCTTCCGCGAGCGGGAGATCGACGACGTGCTGCGCCGCTCGCGGGCCCGGGTCTTCGTGGTCTGCGCCGAGTTCCGGGGCCGCGACCGGGTCGCCGAGACCGTCGCCGTGCTGGCCGGGCCCGACGCCCCCGGCGTGGCGCACGTCCTCGTCGTCGGGGGCGCCGACCCGCTGCCGGAGTCGGCCAAGACCCGATGGCAGCGGTACGCCGACGCGGTGGCCCGGCAACGCCCCGACGCCCGCGCCCTGGCCGCCCGCCGGCCCGCGCCGGACGCCCTGGTGCAACTGCTCTTCACCTCCGGCACGTCGGGCGAGCCCAAGGGCGTGCTGCACCGCCTGGACACCCTCAACCGCGCCGCCGCCATGCAGGCCCGCCACCTCGGGCTGAGCGCGGCCGACCGGCTCTACGTGCCGTCGCCGCTGGCGCACCAGACCGGCTTCCTCTACGGCATGTGGGTCGGCTGCCTGCTCGGCGCGACCGTGGTGCTGGAGCCGGTCTGGTCCGGCCGGGGCGCGCTGGCCACCCTGCACCGCACCGGCGCGACCTTCGTCCAGGCCGCCACCCCGTTCCTCGCCGACCTGGTCGACGCCGTCGCCGACGGGGGCACCGCGCCACCGGAGCTGCGCGTCTTCGTCGCCACCGGCGCGGCGGTGCCGCGTACCCTCGCCGAGCGCGCCACCCGGACCCTGGGCGCGGCGGTCTGCGGCGCGTGGGGCACCACCGAGTCCTGCCTCGGCACCCTCGCCGCGCCCACCGACGAACCCGCCCGCGCCTGGGGCACCGACGGCCGCCCGCTGCGCGACGTCCGGGTCCGGATCACCGACGACGCCGGGACCGTGCTGCCCGCCGGCACCGAGGGCAACTTCGAGGTACGCAGCGACTGCCTCTTCGTCGGCTACCTGGACCGCCCGGACCAGACGGCGGCGGCGCTGACCCCGGACGGCTGGTACCGCAGCGGTGACCTGGCGGTCGTCGACGACGCCGGGTTCGTGCGGATCACCGGCCGGGTGCGCGACGTGATCAACCGGGGCGGGGAGAAGATTCCGGTGGCCGAGGTGGAGCAGTTGCTGCACACCCATCCGGCGGTCCGCGACGTCGCGATCGTCGCCATGCCCGACGCCCGCCTCGGCGAGCGGGCCTGCGCCTTCGTGGCGCCGACGGTGCCGGGTGCGCCGCTGACGTTCGCCGGGATGCGGCAGTTCCTCGACGAGCACAAGCTCGCCCGGCAGTACTGGCCCGAGCGGCTGGAACTGGTCGACGAGCTGCCCCGCAACGTCGTCGGCAAGGTGCAGAAGTTCGTGCTGCGCGACCGGATCACGTCGATCATCAGCGAGGAGACCCAGTGACCCAGGACGACGGCGGGGCGTTCGCGACCCTCGCCCGCGAGGTCGAGGCGTTCGTACGCGGGCCCGGCGAGGAGTACGCCGAGGCCATCGAACGCACCCGCACGGTGCCGCCGGAGCTCTGGCACGACCTTCGGGACCGGGGCTACCTCCGGCTCGCCGCGCCCGCCGAGTACGGCGGCGCCGGCCTCTCCTTCAGCCAGTACCTGCGACTGCTCGAACTCTTCTCGATGTCGCACGCCTCACTGCGGATGATCGTGCACGTCTGCAACGGCGTCTGGCGGGCCATGGACCAGTTCGCCACCGACGAGCAGCGCAAGCGCTTCGTCCTGCCGCAGGTCGCCGGGGACCTGCGGGTGGCGTTCACCCTCACCGAGCCGACCGCGGGCACCGGGGCGGACCTGCGGGCCAGCGTGGTCCGCGACGGCGACAGCTACCTGCTCTCCGGCGAGAAGCACCTGATCACCTTCGGGGTGAGCTGCGACTACTGGCTGCTCTTCGCCCGCCTCGCCGGCACCAGCGGCAAGGACGGCACGGTCGCCCTGATGGTGGACCGCCGGGTCGACGGCGTCCGGGTGGAGTCGATGGCCGACACGATGGGGGTGCGCGGCACCGACCACGCCCACCTCACCTTCGACCGGGCCCCCGTGCCGGTGGCGAACCGCCTCGGCGAGGAGGGCGCCGGCCTCGCCGTCGCGCTGGGCGGGTTCCTCACCCCCAGCCGCATCGGCGTGGCGATGACCTGCGTCGGCCTGGCCCGCCGCGCCCAGGAGCTCGCGATCGCCCACGCCGGCCGGCGGGTCACCTTCGGCAAGCCGCTGGCCGCCCGCCAGGCCGTCGCGTTCGCGCTGGCCGAGAACGCCGCCGACATCGAGGCGGCCCGGCAGCTCACCCTGCATGCCGCCCGGCGGTGGTCCGGCGGCGCGTCCGACGCCGACGCGCTCTCCTCGATGGCCAAGCTGGTCGCCGTCGACATGCTGACCCGGGTCACCGACAAGGCCCTTCAGGTGCACGGTGGCATCGGCTACTGGGAGGGCAGCCCCATCGAACGGGTCTACCGCGACGCCCGCGCGCAGCGGTTCGAGGAAGGCACCAACGAGATCCAGAAGACGGTCATCGCACGAGAGATCCTGGCGGGCCAACGATGACGACGTACGACGGCAGGACCGCGCTGATCACCGGCAGCTCCCGGGGCATCGGGCGGGCGCTCGCGCTCACCCTGGCCCGGGACGGCTGCTCGATCGTGGTCAACTACAAGAAGAACGCCGAGCTGGCCGACCAGGTCCGCAAGGAGGTCGAGGCGCTCGGGGCACGGGCGCTCACCGTGGCCGCCGACGTGGAGCAGCCCGAGGAGATCGACCGGCTCTTCGCGGTCGTGGCGGCCGAGTTCGGCGCCCTCGACTTCTTCGTCTCGAACGCGGCGGCGAGCGCCTTCAAGAACATCATGGACCTGCGGCAGCACCACCTGGACCGCTCGTACGCGATGAACCTGCGGGCCTTCGTGCTGGGCTGCCAGCAGGCGGTGCGGCTGATGCCCGACGGCGGCCGGATCGTGGCGCTCTCCAGCTACGGCAGCATCCGCGCCTACCCCACCTACGCCAACCTGGGCGCGGCGAAGGCCGCGATCGAGGCGTGGGTGCGCTACATGGCCGTGGAGTTCGGCGGGCGGGGCATCAACGTCAACGCGGTCAACGGCGGCATCATCGACACCGAGTCCTCGGGGTACTTCTACGACGTGCCGGGCATGGCCCCGTTGGCCGGGGTGCTGCCCAAGATCCCGAAGGGTCGGATGGGCACCGCCCAGGAGGTCGCCGACGTCATCGCCTTCCTGCTCTCGCCGGCATCCGAATACATCACCGGGCAGACGATCGTCGCCGACGGCGGCCTCTCGATCGTCGCGCCGCCGTTCATGCAGGACCTCAGCGCCCCGCTGACATGACCGCCGCCCTCGCCACCGTGCTGCGCCCCGGCCGCATCGGCCGGCTGGTGCTGCCGCACCGCATCGTGACCGGCGCGATGCACCTGGGCTGGGAGACGCGCGACGACGACGGCCGGGCGTTGGCCGCGTTCTACCTCGCCCGGGTGCGCGGCGGCGCCGGGCTGATGGTCACCGGTGGGGCGGCGGTGAGCCCGGCGGGGGCCGGCGGCCCCGGCTACGGGGTGCTCGACGACGCGCGGTTCCGCGCCCGGCTGCGGCGGGTCGCCGCCGAGGTGGGGGAGGCGGGCGGCCTGCTGGCCCTGCAACTGTTCCACGCCGGCCGGTACGCCAGGCCGGCGGCGCACGGCCCCCGACCGGTCGCGCCCTCGGCGGTGCACAGCGCGTTCTCCCGGCAGACCCCGCACGCGCTGACCCCGGGCGAGGTCGAACGCACGCTGGCGGACTTCGCGCGCGGGGCCGCCCACGCCCGCGACCTCGGCTTCGCCGCCGTGGAGATCATGGGATCCGAGGGCTACCTCGTCGACCAGTTCCTCTCCCCGCTGACCAACCGACGCGACGACGACTGGGGCGGCGACCCGGCCCGCCGGCTGCGCTTCCCGGTGGCCCTGGTCCGCGCGGTCCGCGCCGCCGTCGGCCCCGACTTCCCCGTCGTCATGCGGATGACCGGCGACGACCTGATGCCGGGCGGCACCGACCGCGCCACCGTCTGCGCGTACGCCCGCGCGCTGGTCGCCGCCGGTGCGGACGCCCTGAACGTCGGGGTCGGCTGGCACGAGTCCCCCGTCCCCACGGTGCAGGCCGTGGTCCCGCCGGGGCACTGGGTGCCGGTGGCGGCGGCGGTCAAGGCGGCCGTCGGCGCGACCTCGGTGCTGGCCAGCAACCGGATCAACCGGCTGGCGCAGGCCGAGGCGGTGCTGGCCGGCACGGCGCTGGACTTCGTCTCCATGGCGCGGCCGTTCCTCGCCGATCCGGCGCTGGTCGAGCGGTCCCGGCGCGGCCGGCCGGTCAACGTCTGCGTCGCCTGCAACCAGGCCTGCATCGACCGCTCGCTGGTCGACGAACCGGTCTCCTGCATGGTCAACCCGCGGGTCGGCCGGGAGCACGAGCCGCCGCCACCCGGCGTGACGCCCGGCGCCGTCGCCGTCGTCGGCGCGGGTCCGGCCGGGCTGAAGGCCGCGCACGAGTTGACGCTGGCCGGGCACCGGGTGACCGTCTACGAGGCCGACCCCGACCCCGGCGGCCAGTTCCGGCTGGCCGGCCGGGTGCCGGGCAAGGCCGACTACCTCGACGCCATCCGGTACCTGACCGAGGAGCTGGCCCGGCTCGGCTGCCCGGTGCACACCGGCCGCCCCGTCACCCCGGCCGACCAGGGCCTGCTCGGCGGCTTCGACGGGGTGATCGTCGCCACCGGGGTGCTGCCCAGGCGGGTGGACCTTCCCGGGGCCGACCTGCCGCACGTGCTCGACTACCCCTCGGCCTTCGCCGACGCGGCGCTGGGTGAGCGGGTCGTGATCATCGGCGGCGGCGGCATCGCCGTGGACCTGGCGCACCTGGCCAGCCACGACGGCTCGGGCGACGACGGCCCGGTGGGCCCCGGCGGCCGGGGCGGTGACGGCGGCCCGGCCCCCGGTGGCGACGGGCGGGGCGGTCGGTCCGCCGGCCCGCGCCGGCAGGTGACGATCGTCCAGCGGGGCACCCGGCTCGGGCCCCGACTCGGGCGCTCGACCCGGTGGGCGGTCCTGGCCGAGCTGCGCCGGCAGCGGGTGGACCTCGTGCAGGGCGTCCGCGACCCGCGCATCGGCCGCGACGGGGTGCACGTCACCGACGCCGAGGGCCGGACCCGCACGATCCCCGCCGACACGGTGGTGGTCGCCGCCGGCCAGCTGCCCAACGACGGGCTGGTGCAGACGGTGCGCCGGGCCGGCGTCTGGCACCGCGTCGTCGGCGGTGCCCGGGACACCGCCGGGCTGGACGCGGTCCGCGCCTTCGACCAGGGCCGGGCGGCGGCGCTGGAGTTCCAACGGGCCCGCCAGCGCGCCGGGCACACCATCGAGATCGAGGAACGGGTATGACCATCGACGGGCCGCGCGCGGCCGCCGCCCTCGGTGCCCTGCGGGGCACCGCCGTGGACCGCTGGCGCATCGTCCGGCTGCTGCCGCGCGCCGGCTGGGCGGCGCTGACCGCCGCCGTGCTCAACAACCTGCTGCTGGCCGCCGCGCCCGTGCTCTTCGTCGTCGAGACGAGCCTGCTCATCGGCCGGCTTCCCGCCGCCATGCGCGACGGCGTCGACTCGCCGGCCTTCGGGCGGCTGGTGACCGCGTTCGTCATCGCCGCCGCCGCGCTCAGCGCCCAGCAGTTGCTGGTCCAGACGCAGGTCACCACCGGGCTGCTGGTCCAGCGCCGGGTCGACGGGTGGGTCGCCCAGGAGCTGATGACCGCCGCGCTGAGCAGCCCCAGCATGGAGCCGCTGGACGACCGGGCGCTCACCGACCAGCTCAGCGAGGCCGCCCGCGAGGTCGAGCAGGGCATCCAGAGCCCCGGTGCCGCCTGCGCCGGGATGCTGGCCCTGCTCGCCCGCTACGGCCAGCTCGCCGGCTACGCGGCGATCGTCGGCGCGGCGTTCTCCTGGCTCGCCGGGGCCGGCCTGCTCGTCGCCGTCCTGGCGTTCCGCCACGGGCAGCGCGGCGGCCTGCGCAAGTACGCCGCGATCTACGGCACGATCATCGCCCGGGTACGCAGGCTGACCTACTTCCGCCACGTCGCCACCGGCCGGTCGGCCGCGAAGGAGATCCGGGTCTTCGGCCTGCTGCCGTGGCTGCGCGAGCAGTACCGCTCGGCGTACCTGGACTGGATGCGCCCGGTGTGGGCCGAGCGCCGCCGGGTCTACCTCAAGCCCTACTTCGGCTACACGGCGATCGGGCTGCTGGTCCTCGTCACCCTGCTGGCGGCGCTCGGCCGGGCCGGCGGCCAGCGGCAGGTCGACCTCACCGGGCTGGCCCTGGTGGTCCAGGCCGTCCTCGCGGCGATCCAGCTCGGCGAGTTCTACCCCGAGGCCGACACCCAGACCCAGTTCGGCATGAACGCCTACCGGTCGGTCGGCGCGTTCCGCGCCGGGATGGCCGCCCGGTCGACCCCGCCGGGCGGGGCGGCCGCGCCACCCGTACCCGCCGCGCCACCCGTACCCGCCGCGCCACCCGTACCCGCCGCGCCACCCGTACCCCCCTTGACGCCCGCACCGGGCGCGGGTGGCGAGCCGCACGGGCCGCCGGTCGCCGCCGCCGGCGGCCCTCGGGCCGGATCGGCGGAGATCCGGTTCGAGGCGGTGTCGTACCGCTACCCGCACCGCGCCGCGCCCGTCCTCACCGGCCTCGACCTCACCCTGGCGCCCGGCAGGTGCACCGCGATCGTGGGGCTCAACGGCGCCGGGAAGACCACCCTGGTCAAGCTGCTGACCGGGCTGGCTACCCCGACCGGCGGGCGGATCACCGTCGGCGGGCGGGCGATCGACGAGATCGAGGTGGCGCGGTGGCGGGCCAACTTCGCCGTCATCTTCCAGGACTACCTGCGCTACGAGGCCAGCGCCGCCGACAACATCGCGTTCGGGGCCGCCGCGCACGCCGACGACCTGGCGGGCCTGCGCGCGGCGGCGCAGGCCGCGGGCATCCTGGGGGCGCTCGACGAGCTGCCGCTGGGGTTGGACACCCCGCTGTCCGGTCAGCTTCGCGGCGGGGTGGACCTCTCCGGCGGCCAGTGGCAGCGCCTCGCCATTGCCCGCGCGCTCTTCGCCCTGCGCCACGGCGCGTCGGTGCTGGTCCTCGACGAGCCGACGGCGAGCCTCGACGTCCGCGCGGAGGCCCGCTTCTTCGACGAGATCATCGCCGCCACGGCGGGGGTGACCACGGTGCTGATCTCGCACCGCTTCGCCACCGTCCGGCACGCCGACCACATCGTGGTGCTGGCCGACGGGCGGGTCGTCGAGGAGGGCACGCACGCGGAGCTGCGGCGTCAGGGCGGCCGGTACGCCCGCCTGTTCGCCCTGCAGGCGGCCCGGTTCGCCGACCGGCCGGAGAGCGGGGCCGGGCCGCCGGACCACGACCGGCCGGTTAACGACCACGGCCGGTCGGCCGACGACGACGTCCCGGTGGCGGCCGGGCCGGAACGGAGCGCCGGATGAGTCGCGGAGTGCTCTCGGCCGCCTGGTCGCTGTGGCGTACCTCGCTGCGCCAGGACCGCCGCAAGGCCGTCACCGCCCTGGTGCTGGTCGTCGCCGGCGCGGTGGCCTGGCCCCTGGTGGCGCTCATGCTGCGGGTGCTCTTCGAGGCCGCGAACGCCGGCCGGCCGGTCGCCGCGAGCCTCGCCGGGGTCGCCGTGGCGGTGCTGCTGATCGCCGGCCTCACCCTCGGCCACTTCGCGCACATCGCCTACTTCGAGCTCTCCGAGCTCGACGTCCTGCACCTGCACCAGGACCTGATGGAGGCCACCAACGGCTCGCCGGGGATGGCGCACTACGAGCGGCCCGAGCTGGCCGACAAGGTCGCCGTGCTGGAGGAGGACGTCGAGCAGTTGCGGGTCGGGTTGCAGGCCGTGCTGACCGGCGTCGGGCTGGCCGTGGCGATGGCGCTGACGACGGTGGTGCTGGCCTCCCTCGACCCGGTGTTGCTGCTGCTACCGCTGGTCGCCGTGCCGCCGCTGCTGGCCGGCCGGTGGGCGGAGCGGATGGTGGACCGGGCCCGCGAGTCCAGCGCCGAGTCGACCCGCCGGGCGCTGGGCCTGTTCCGCCTCGCCACCCAGGCCGCCGCCGGCCGGGAACTGCGGGTCTTCGGCCTCGAAGCGGAGGTCCGCCGCCGCCACCGGCTCCTCTGGCAGGGCAGCACCCGCCGGCTGTGGCGCACCCAGAGCGCGGCCAGCCTGGTCCGGATGTCCGGGCAGTTGGCGTTCGCGGCCGGCTACGTCGCCGCCGTCCTGCTCATCCTCCGCGACGCCGTCGCGGGGCGCCGGGGCGCGGGCGACGTGATCCTGGTGGTCACCATCGCGGCGCAGGTCAACCAGCAGGTGGCCGCGGCGGTCGGGGCGTTGCAGGACCTGCAACGGCTGCGCAGCGTCTACCAGCGCCTCGACGAGGTGCACGAGCTGATCCGGGCCGGCGGTCCGCCGTCGGCGACGGCCGGTCCGCCGCCGCCGACCCGGCTGCGCGACGGGATCCGGCTGGCCGACGTCACGCTGCGCTACCCCGGCGCGGAGCGGCCGGTGCTCGCCGGCCTCGACCTGCGCCTGCCGGCCGGCGCGACGGTCGCCATCGTCGGCGACAACGGTGCCGGCAAGACCACGCTGGTCAAGCTCCTCTGCGGTCTGCTGCGCCCGACCGGCGGCCGGATCCTCGTCGACGGCACCGAGCTGGGCGAGCTCTCCCTGCCGGCGTGGCGGGCCCGGATCGCCGCCGGCTTCCAGGACTTCGTCCGGTTCGAACTGCCCGCCGGGCGGACCGTCGGCCTCGGCGACCTGCCCCGGCGCGACGACGAGCCGGCGGTGCGTACCGCGCTGGACCGGGCCGGGGCCGGTGACGTCGTCGACGCGCTCGAAGCGGGGCTGGCCACCCAGCTCGGCACCAGCTACGCCGACGGGGTGGAGCTCTCCGGCGGGCAGTGGCAGAAGCTTGCGCTGGGCCGGGCGTTCATGCGCGACGAGCCGCTGCTGGTGGTCCTCGACGAGCCCGCCGCGGCCCTCGACGCCGAGGCCGAGCACGCCCTGTTCGAGCGCTACCGCCAGCAGGCCGCCCGGGTGGCCGCGCGGACCGGCGCGGTCAGCGTCTTCGTGTCCCACCGCTTCTCCACCGTGCAGCTCGCGGACCTGATCGTGGTCCTCGCCGACGGGCGGGTCGCCGAGCTCGGCACCCACGCGGACCTGCTCGCCGCCGGCGGCCGGTACGCGGAGATGTTCGAGCTGCAGGCCGGGGCGTACCGGTGAACCGGGCCGGCGAGCACGCGCGGCCCAGCGCAACAGCCAACCCCCGGAGGATCCGCCCGTGACCAGCGCGACGCACACCGACGAGTTCGATCCCTTCTCCCCGAGCGCCATGGACGACCCCTACCCCGCGTACGCCCGGCTGCTGCGGGCCGAGGAGCCGCTGTACCTCGCGGAGCGCGACATGTGGCTGGTCATCCGGTACGACCACGTGCGCGTGGCGGCGAAGGACCACGCGGCCCTCTCCTCCGCCGAGGGGATCGCCTACCACCGCTCGACGCTGCCCGTGCTCTTCGGGCTCGACCAGCCCGACCACACCCGGCTGCGCCGGCTGGTCCGGCACGACTTCGCCCCCGAGGGCGTGCAGTTCTGGCGTCCGCTCATCGAGCAGGCCTGCGGTGAGCTGCTCGACGAGGCGGTCGCCACCGGCGACATCGACCTCGTCCAGCAGGCGATCATCCTGCTGCCCGTGAAGGTGGTCACCACGATCGTCGGGTTGCCCGGCGACGACATCGCCAAGCTCAAGCTCACCGCCGGGGTGCTGGAGAGCTTCGTGGCCAACGCGAAGGTGGGGGAGTCGGCGCCGGATGACCCCGACGAGAACGCGCTGCGGTTGCAGGCCGCCAAGTCGGCGCTCTCCTCGGTCGCCGGGCTCTCCACCTTCCTGGGGGGCCTGATCAAGGAACGCCGGACCCGGCCGCCGGCCCGGGACGTGATCACGAAGCTCTTCGCCGCCGCCGAGCGGGGCGGGGTGACCGAGAACGAGATCCTCTGGCTCTGCCTCACCCTGCTCGTCGGCGGCCAGGAGACGATGACGCACTTCCTGGGCAGCATGCTCGACGCCCTGCTGCACCACCCCGACCAGTTCCGCCTGCTGCGCAGCCGCCCCGACCTCGTCGCTTCGACGATCGAGGAGACGGCCCGCTTCTACCCGCCGGTGCAGAACGTCTTCCGCACCGCCACGACGGACGTGCTCGTCGGCAA
Source organism: Micromonospora sp. DT233 (assembly GCF_049841815.1). Classification (NCBI taxonomy): domain Bacteria; kingdom Bacillati; phylum Actinomycetota; class Actinomycetes; order Micromonosporales; family Micromonosporaceae; genus Micromonospora; species Micromonospora sp. DT233. Next base: position 330,649 of record NZ_JBNCLB010000006.1, read on the forward strand.
CACCACCATCCCGGAGGGCGCCCGGGTCGAGTTGTCCTTCGCGGCGGCCAACCGCGACCCGCGCAAGTTCCCTGACCCCGACTCGTACCGGATCGACCGGCGCATGGACGACCACCTGGGCTTCGGCGCGGGCATCCACACCTGCGTCGGCCGGCACCTGGCCCGGCTCCAGGCGGCCACCTTCCTGCGGATGCTGATGGACCGCACCGACGACATCGCGCTCATCGGCGAGCTGGTCAAGATTCCCAGCCCGGCGTTCCGAGGGCTGGACCACCTGCCGCTGCGCCTGACCCCGAAGTCCGCGCCGGCCGGTGCGCCGGCCACCACCGGCGTCCGCCCGGTCGAAGCGCGGCGGGAGAACCCCGGTGAGTGACCCGACCAGCGGCGACGCGGCGGTGCTCGCCCCCGTCGGCCTGCCGTTCCACACCGGCGAGGCCGCCGAGTCCGGGCCGCTGACCTGGGCGCAGAGCGTGATGTGGGGGCCGATGCAGTGGTACGGCGCCCAGGCCAACCAGTTCAACATCGCCCAGGCGCTCCCGCTGCCCGAGCCGGTGGGGCAGGACCGGCTGCTGGCGGCGCTGCGCGAGCTGATCGAGACGCACCAGACGTTGCGGACCCACTACGTGCAGCGGGCGGACGGGCCACGGCAGGAGGTCGCCGCGTCGGGGACGTACCCGGTCACGGTCGCCGACGACCACGCCGACCCGGCCCGCACCGGCGGCGAGCTGGCCGCCCGGCTGGCCGAGACCGCCTTCGACCACGAGGCCGAGTGGCCGCTGCGGGTCGGCTGCGTGGTCGACGGGGAGCGCCGGGTCACCGCCGTCGCGCTCGTCGGCTCGCACCTGGCCCTCGACGGCTGGTCATTCAACGCCCTGGTCAACCTGCTGCGCGACCCGCTCACCACCACCGCCGGCCGACCGGGCACCCCGGCTGCCGGCGGCGGCAATGCGCAGTCGGCCCCTTCGAAACCGGCCGGCGGCGGCGTCCCGCAGTCGGCCGCCGAGAAACCGGCCGGCGTCCCGCAGCCGTTGCAGCAGGCCGCCTTCGAGCGGTCGGCGGCCGGGCGGCAGCAGAGCCGGCTGGGGCTGCGGCACTGGGAGCAGGGGTTGGCGACGGCGCCGGCCTCGATGTTCGACCTGCCCCGCGCGCAGACCGGCGAGCAGCCCATCGAGCGGCACCTACTGGACTCGGCGGCGGTCACGGCGGCGGCGGCCACGCTGGCCGCCCGCACCCGCACCTCGTTCTCGACGGTGCTGCTCTGCCTGACCACGGTCGTCCTGACCGCCTACAACGGCCACGACACGGCGGTGTTCAAGCTGATCGCCGGCAACCGCCTCGACCGGCGCAGCCGCGACCTGATCGCCCTCAACACGCTGGACGCCCTGCTGGCGGTCGACGCCCCCGACGCCGACGTCGACCTGCTCACCGCCGTCCGGCGGATGCACCGGCCGGCGTTCGACGCGTACCGCCGGGCCCAGTGCGACCCCGCCGCCGTCGCGGAGCTAATCGAGGCCACCGGCCGGCGGCGGGGCGCGTCGCTCGACCTCACCACGTACTTCAACAACGGCCACCGGGGCAACGACTGGGCCGCGACCAGCCCGGACGCCACGCCGGCCCGGCTCACCGAGCTGCGCGGCCGCTCGGCGTACACGCGGCTGGACCCGCTGCCCCGCAGCGACATGAAGTTCATGGTGGCCGCCAGCAACCAGGGCGACGGGGTGTGCCGGCTGGGGCTGCTGGTCGACACCGCGTACCTGCCGGGGTCGCTCGGCGCGACGATCCTGACGGGGATCGAGACGCTGCTCTGCGACGCCGTCGCCGGCGAGGTCCGCGTCGGCGAGGTCGCCGCCCGCATCGGCCTGACCCCCGCCCGGCGCGGCCCCGACTGGGTCCGCACCCCGACCGGCTGGGTGCGCCCGGACGACGTGGCGGAGCTGGTCCGCCGGGCGGCGGACGGTGCCGAGGCGGCCGTCCTCGCCGACCCGGGCGGCACCGGGAAGCTGACCGCGTACGTCGCCGACCCGGCGGCCGCCCCGCAGGCCCTGCACCGGCGGGTGCTCGACCTGCTGCCCGGCCGGACCGGGGTGGCGGCCCCGACGGAGTACGTGCTCTGCGCGGCCGCCCCGCCCGCCGGGACCGGGCCCGACGGGTGGCGGGCGGCCCCCGTGACCGCCCGCGAATCCGGGTGCCCGGCGTGAGCAGCGGGGACGTTTCCGCAGCCCCGCACGGATTCCGCGCACTGACGGCGATTGATAGGGTGCTGTCAGTCGTTCGACGCCAGAGAGATGAGGCCGAGGCGGGATGGTAGGGGGCGGCGTCGTCATCACCGGCATCGGCGCGGTCACGCCGCTGGGCCTGGACCGCGAGAGCACCTGGCACGCCCTGCTGGCCGGCAAGTCCGGCGTCGGCCCGGTCACCGCCTTCGACGCCGGTGACCTGCCCACCCGCATCGCCGCCGAGGTGCGGGGCTTCGAGCCGGGGCAGCACTTCACCGCCAAACGGGCCCGCCGGATGGCCCGGTTCAGCCAGTTCGCCGTGGTCGCCGCCCGGGAGGCGGTCGCCGACGCCGGGCTCACCGTCGACGAGGGCAACGCCGACCGGGTGGGCGTGGTGGTCAACGCCGCCGTCGCGGGCTTCGACACCGTCGAGGCAGCCACCCGGCAACTGCTGGCACCCGTGCCGGCCGCGCCCAGCGCCCAGTTCGTGCCGTCGTCGCTGACCAACATGCCCGCCTGCGAGGTCGCCATCGACCTGGGCGCGCACGGGCCGGTCAACGCCAGCGCGCTGGCCTGCGCCAGCGGCGCGTACGCGCTGCTCGACGCCCGCCGGCTGATCCTCAGCGGCGAGGCCGACGTGGTGGTCTGCGGCGGCACCGACGCGGCGATCACCCCGGTCATGTTCGCGGGCCTGGTCAGCATGGGCGCGATGTCGCAGCGCAACGACGACCCGGCCGGCGCCAGCCGGCCCTTCTCGGCCGACCGGGACGGGTTCGTCTTCGGCGAGGGCGCCGTGGTGCTGGTGCTGGAGTCGGCCGAGCACGCCCGCCGGCGCGGCGCCGGCCACTACGCCGTCCTCGCCGGTGGCGCCCTGACCAGCGACGCCTTCCACGTCAGCGCGCCCGCACCCGGCGGCGTGCACGCCACGGCGGCGATCCGGCGGGCCCTGACCCACAGCGGGCTGGGCCCCGACGACGTCGACTACATCTGCGCCCACGGCACCTCGACCAAGGCCAACGACCGGACGGAGACCATCGCGATCCGGGCCGCCCTCGGCGACGCGGCCGACCGGGTCGCGGTCAGCGCGCCCAAGTCGATGCTCGGCCACCTGATCGGCGCGGCCGGGGCGCTCGGCGCCCTGGTCTGCGCCATGGCGATCCGGGACCAGGTCGTGCCGCCCACGGTCAACCTGCACGAGCCGGACCCGGAGTGCGACCTGGACTACGTGCCCCACCAGGCCCGGGAGCTGCCCGTGCGGGCCGCGCTGACCAACGCCTTCGGCTTCGGCGGGCAGAACTGCGTCGCCGTCTTCACCGACCGACCCCCGCGAGGAGAGTTCGCATGACCGTCCAGTTCCCGCTGACGCGAACCGACCACCCGACCCCGCAGCCGACGCGGGAGGAGATCCTCGCCGACCCCGGGTTCGGCCGGCACTTCACCGACCACATGGTCACCGCCGAGTGGACGCCGGAGGCGGGCTGGCACGACCACCGCGTCGGTGCCCTGGCCCCGTTCACCCTGCACCCCGGCGCGGCGGTCCTGCACTACGCGCAGGAGATCCTCGAAGGGCTCAAGGCATTCCGGCGCGCGGACGACAGCGTCTGGCTGTTCCGCCCGGAGCTCAACGCCCGGCGCTTCGCCCTGTCCGCCCGGCGGCTGGTCCTGCCCGAGCTCGACGAGGAGACCTTCGTGGAGAGCGCGGCGGCGCTGGTCCGCGCCGACCAGGAGTGGGTGCCGGCGTACGGCGGCGAGCAGAGCCTCTACCTGCGGCCGTTCATGTTCGCCTCGGAGGCGTTCCTCGGGGTGCGCCCGGCCACCCGGGTCACCTACTGCGTGATCGCCTGCCCGGCCGGGTCGTACTTCCCCGGCGGCGTCACCGGCGTGACGCTCTGGATCAGCACCCGGTACAGCCGGGCGGCGATCGGCGGCACCGGGGCGGCGAAGTGCGGCGGCAACTACGCCGCCAGCCTGCAACCGCAGCGCGAGGCGCTGGAGCACGGCTGCGAGCAGGTGCTCTACCTCGGCGGCGAGCAGCGGCGCGACATCGACGAGTCGGGCACGATGAACGTCTTCTTCGTGACCGCCGACAAGCAGCTCATCACCCCGGGCCTGGGCACCATCCTCGACGGGGTGACCCGCGACAGCGTGCTGACCCTCGCCGCCGACCACGGCCTCAAGCCGATCGAGCGGTCGATCGGGCTGGACGAGATCCGCGACGGGCTCGCCGACGGGTCGGTCACCGAGGCGTTCGCCGCCGGCACGGCGGCCGTGATCACGCCGATCGTCGGCTTCAAGAGCGAGGAGTTCTCCGCCACGGTCGGCGACGGCCAGCCCGGCGAGCACACCCAGCAGTTCCGCCAGCATCTGCTGGACATCCAGTACGGCCGGGTCGCGGACGCCCACGGCTGGATGCGCCGGGTGCTGTAGTGGCCGAGCCGATCGCGGTCGTCGGGATGGCCGTCCGCGCGCCGGGCGGCGTCGACACCCTCGACGCGTACTGGTCGGCGATCCTGGAGGCCCGCGACCTCACCGGCGACCTGCCCGAGGATCGGCGCGGGCCGTTCGGTGTGCAGTGGGACGGCATGGTCACCCGGGGCGGCTACCTGCACGCACCCTTCGACTTCGACCCGAAGTTCTTCGGCATCGCGCCGAAGGAGGCGCGCGTGCTCGACCCGCAGCACCGGCTGCTGCTGGAGGTCGCCTGGGAGGCGTTCGAGCACGCCGCGATCCCGGTGGCCGGCGTCGCCGAGGCCACCGGCGTCTTCGTCGGCATCACCGGCCGGGACTACTGGCAGTGGCTGGGCGGCGACCCGAACTCGTACTGGACCATCGGCAACGGCCACAGCTTCGCCGCCGGGCGGATCGCGTACACCCTGGGCCTGGGGGGTCCGGTGTTCGCGCTGGACACGGCCTGCTCGTCGTCGCTGGTCGCCGTGCACACCGCCGGCCGGGCGCTGGCGGCGGGTGACTGCGACGTCGCGGTCGCGGGCGGGGTCAACCTCATCCTGGCCCCGGACACCACCCGGTCGGTGGGGCAGACCGGCGCGCTCTCACCCGACGGCCGGTCGCGGCCCTTCGACGCCGACGCGAACGGGTTCGTCCGGGGCGAGGGCTGCGGCATCCTCCTGCTCAAGCGGCTCGCCGACGCCCGCCGGGACCGCGACCGGGTCCTCGCCGTGATCAGCGGGACCGGGATCAACCACGACGGGCGGACCGCGACGTTCACCACGCCGAACGTGGCGGCCCAGGCGAGACTCGTCGACTCGGTGCTGACGGCGGCCGGCCTGCGCGCCGAGGACGTCGGCTACCACGAGGCGCACGGCACGGGCACCCCGCTCGGCGACCCCCTGGAGCTGGCGGCGGTCGGCGCGGCGCTGGGCCGCGACGACGGCCGACCGCTCTACGTGGGCTCGGTGAAGGGCAACGTCGGCCACACCGAGTCGGCCGCCGGGGTGCTCGGGCTGATCAAGACCGTGCTCTGCCTGCACCATCGCACCATCGCGCCGCAGGCCAACTTCCGCGCGCCCAACCCCCGCATCGACCTGCCGGGCACCGGCATCGAGTTCCCGGTGACGGCGGTGCCCTGGGACGACCGGATCGGCGGCTGCGCGTCGACCAGCTCGTACGGCATGAGCGGCACCAACGCGTACGCCGTGCTGTCGCCGGCCCCGCCGCCCGAGCCGGCCGGGACCGTGCCGGCGGCGGACGGGATCCTGGTGTCGGCCGCCACCCCGGCCGCGCTGGCCGCGCTGGCCCGCCGCTACGCCGCGCACCTGGCCGCCCTGCCGGACGCCGACTACCCGGCGTTCGCCTGCACCGCCAACGCCGGGCGGGCCCGGCTCCGGCACGCGGTCTGGGTGCGGGCGGTCGCGCCGGGCGACGCGGCGGCGGCCCTGGCGGCGCTCGCCGCCGGCTCGACCCACCCCGCCGTGCGTACGCTCGCCCCGGACGAGCCGGTGCCGGTCGCCCCCGGCCGGGCGGTGGTCTCGCTGCCGAGCTACCCGTGGCAGCGCGGCACCTACGTCGCCGCCGCCGCGGCCTGATCGGCGAGCGCCGCCCGGGTCGCCCGCGACGGCAGGGCGAAGTGCAGCGTGGCCATGGCGACCAGCCGGTCACGGTGGTCGCTGGTACGCACGTCCACGACCGCCGACCGGCTGGCGAGCTTGACCACCTCCGCGGCGACGCGCAGCACCCCGGGCTCGGCCGGTTCCAGGAAGCTGATGCTGCTGTTGGCGAGCACCGTCGCGGGCGCGGGGCCGAGCAGCACGTTGACCGCGACGAAGCCGGTCAGGTCCATGGCCCAGAACAGGGCCGGCCCGGAGAGCGTGCCGTTCATCCGGCGCTCCAGACCGTCGGGGCCGGCGGCGCAGACGAGGCGGTTGCCGTCGAGGGTCTCCACTCGGAGCCGGTGCAGGTCGGGCATGATCTGGGCGAGCCAGGCACGCGCCTCGTCGATCGACATCACCGGTTGTGAGCGCATGGAAACACTATAGGCGTCGATGGCCGCCGGGTCGGCCGGCCTGTTTCGAGGCCCTTCGTCGTCGCGCCGGGGCGGTCGCGGGCCCGCTGGGACTGCGGCCCGAGGGGGTGCTGGTCAGGGCGGCGGGATGTCGGCCAGGCGGCGCAGCAGGGTCTCGAAGGTGTGCCGTTCGGCCGTCGAGAAGCCGTCGAGAAGCTCGTCCTGGGCGGCGGCGGGCTGATCGTGATGCCGCTGTTCTTCCAGGTCGGCATGGGACGGGACGTCATCGGCAGCACCCGGCCCGGACGGCGCGGCGAGGCGGTGGGCCAGTGGGTCCACAAGCTGGCCTCCCAGCGGGGGGGACGCGGACTACGACATCGTCGACCTCGCCGACCACCACCCGCCGCACCTCGACGAGGCGGTCCCCGCGGCCATGGGCACCCAGCACTACACGGCCGAGCACACCAGGCGGTGGGCGGAGACCATCGCCTCGTACGACGGCTTCGTCTTCGTCACGCCGGAGTACAACCACTCCATTCCCCGGCGTGCTCAAGAACGCGATCGACTACCTGTACGGGGAGTGGCACAACAAGTCGGCGGGCTTCGTCAGCTACGGCCTCGACGGCGGGGTAGGCGCCGTGGAGCACTCGACGGCGGTCAGTTTCCCGAGGACCCGAGCTGTCGGGCCTCGACGATCGCGACCTCCACGGCCTGCCGGGCGGTGCCGGTGCGCTGCGCCAGCATGGTCAGCACCTGCTTGATGTTCTCCAGCCCCGACAGCATCGGGCCCGGCTGACCGCCCTGCAGGACCATGGTGGCGAGCTGCTGCACCTCGCCGACGCGGGCGATGGTCGCGGCGGTGCCGTCGCGTACGCCGTCCACGGCGCTCTGCACCGGGGCCAGGCCGGCGATGGTCTCCTGCGCGGTGGCGCGCTCGGGCACCGCGGCGGCGGCCTTCGTCGCCTCGGCGATCGAGGTGGCCAGGCCACCCAGCCCGCCCTGGATCTCGGAGATCGACCCCTGCACCCGCACCATCCCGGCGGCCACGGCGGCGAAGCCCGCCCCGGCGGCCCGTAGCGCCACCTCCTGGGCCTGCTTGTGGGCTGCGCCGGCCAGCCCCCGCGCCCGCTCCACGCCCGTGGAGAGCGCCCGAAGTTCATCGGTGATCTTCTCGATGTGCGACACGGGCCCGGGTTTCCCCTCCACGAAGACTCCTGAGGAGCTCAACCTATCGAGGCCCGTGCCGATGGGACAGGCCCGACCCACGGGCGCGAAGACGGACGGTGTGCCTCCTCGCGCTGGCATACTCGCCAACCATGGTGTTGTCGCGCGGCTGGGCCCTCTTCCTCGTCGGGGTCGGCGTCTGGACCTGGGTGATCTGGCCCCGGTTTGCCGTCGCCATCTGGAACGACCCGCGCGCCTGGGCGAGCGGGACGGTGGCGCAGGGTGCGCCGACCGGCTTCCTCTGGGTGCACGCCCTGTTGATCGGGGCGTCGTTGGCGATCGGCACGGTGGTCGGCGTCCTGGGCGTTCGGGGTTGGCGGGCGGCGCGTCGGAAGGGACGCCCCTGACCTGGGCGTATTCTTCGTCGCGGATGATGTGACGCGGACCGCTACCCGCCGATTTGACGATCAAACCCACGGACGCGTAACTTTCTCTCTGCCAGCGCGGAACGGACGAACAGGGTGAAAGCCCCGGAGGCCGGAGCGCCGGAACAACTGCCGGGCGTCGAGGGTTGTGCACCTCGGAGCACGGACGGGCGGGGCCACCGATTCGCCGCGAGGCGGATTTGGAGCGGCGCAACCGACCGGGTAGGGTTGGCGACCGGCAGGGAACCGGGCGGGATCGTGGGAGACCACGACGGCCGGCCTGCCAAATCCGACGACAAGCACAGCGGTTCGCCGCTGCGTGGTCGTCGGCGCACCAACCGTACGAAGCATGACAGACCGGAACATTCGGTTTGACACGGCCGAGACGGTGAGGTAACGTAGTAAAAGTGCCCGGCGCGGAAGCGCCGGGTGCGGGTACGGAAAAGCCCCGGACGGGCTCCTGCTGAGG
>NZ_JBNCLB010000007.1:0-153917 GCF_049841815.1 Micromonospora sp. DT233
CCCCTCCTCACGTCCAAACAAAACGATCCTCACGTCCAGCCGGTTACGCCCAACATCATTAAGTTAGGAGTTGTAAGTGCCGTTTCGGCCTCTCCGGGACGGAACCTGCCAGTCGCAGGATCCATGCCGAGCTGGCGAACGCGGTCCTCCTCGGCTTTCGGCGGCGGCGTCGACTCGTGAGGTGGCACCTCGGGACCCGATGGGTTCCGGCTCGGTCGCGACGGGCCTGAATGGAGTCGTCCCAGCGCCTGCTTCAGCTTCTCCATGAGATCGCCGAGCTTGCGGATCAGCGGCATCAGCCGCCGCAGGCTCGCCAGCAGCCCGCGTAGCAGCCGGGCGATCCGCCCCGCCCACGACGCCACCAACGTCGTCACCTGCTCCACCACCAGGGGAGCGGCGAACCCGCCGGTGACGACCAGTTCGCCCGCGTACACGATCAGTCGGGAGACGCAGGTGGCAACGGCGTCGCGGACCAGCAGCCGGACGGCGGCCACCAGCCCGGCCGCTCCTTCGGTGATGGCGGCGAGGGTGTCCGCACCCTGGGCGAGCCCGGTGATCGCCTGCTGCTGCTCGCTCGCCCAGGCACGGTAGGCCGGCCCGGCGCTGCCGCCCCAGCCGCCGACGTCGACGCGGACCGCACCGGCCAGTTCGGCGACCTCTTCGCGGAGGGCGGCGGCGACGTTGCGCCAGGTCCGGGCGTGGGCGGTGATCTGCGCCGGGTCGCCGGCGAGCCAGCCCAGCGCCTCGCTGAGCGGCTTGACGTGCTCGATGAGCCAGGCGATGCCGTACTGGAGCAGCGCGCCGACCGGGTCGGAGACGAAGGCGAGGGCGTCCAGGCCGGCGCTGACCACGCCCAGCGTGCCGTCGATCCAACTGCCCTCGCGTACGCCTTGGGCGATGAGCTCGATGTCCTCGCAGATCCAGACGCCGGCCCACGCGCTGGGCGGGGTGTCGACCGCCGGAGCGACGAGGGGGTTGGTGGTCAACGGCCGTCCCGTACGCGACGCAGCAACTGCTCCGCTCTGGCGTCGGAGGCCCGGTAGCCGTCGGCGCCGGCGCGCAGTCTGCCGGCGGTGTCGCGTACCGAGGCCGCGGCAGCGTCGATGCCCTGGACGAGGGTCTGCTGGAGGCCGTCGAGCAGCAGCGGCATGACGGCGCAGAGCTGACCGTACGCGTCCGCGCCCAGCCGGACGTGCTGCCCGGCCTGGCGCGCCGTGTCGAGGCTGGCACCGCTGCGCTCGACGCGCTCGGCGTGGCGGGTCAGGTTGTCGGGGTCGACCCGAATGCCGTCACCGCCGGGCATCCGGGGTGCCCTGGTCAGGATTCAGCCGGTGCCGGTACGACTCGACGAGCGCCGCCGCTGTCGGATCGTCGACACCGAGGGTCTGGGTGGTCGTCCGGGTGACCTTTTCCAGGAGGTCGGCGCGGGCGGCTCGGGTGACGTCGAGGATCTGCCGGGCGGTGTGTGCCGCTGGGTTCTGCCGGGTGCGTTCGTCCATTCGCAGGTCCAGCAGGGAGCCCGACGAGTCGACGGTCACCGTGACGGTGCGGTCGAGACTGGAGGCCGTTCCGGTCAGCGCCTGCACCTGCCCAGCTAGCGCCTTGGCCTGGGCCGCGCGGGCGGCGATGGACGACTCCCAGTCGTCGAGTCGGCGCGTCGCCTCGTCGAGCGCGGCCTCGTCCGACCACATGCGCGACCCTCCCGAATGCGCGTTGTCCTGGCCCTTCACTCTGCGGCCGACACGTTACCAATGGGTGGCGCTGCGTGGCGTCCCGGCAAATTGGCAACCGCCGACGGTCGCATCGGCCGTCGGGACAGGATTGCCGCGCCGACCGGCGGCATTGCCCGACATGAGTTGCTTCGCGGGCCGGTGATCTGTTTGTCTTGCCGGGCTCAGGGGCGGGTCGGCGAAAGGCGGGAACCGGGGATGGTCGCGGCGGCGGAAACCACGTTGCAAGGTCTGCTGGAGGGCGCGAAGCAGTATCACGTGCCGCTTTACCAGCGCACCTATTCGTGGAGCAAGATCCAGCTCGCGCGGCTCTGGGACGACGTGCGCAAGCTCGCCGAGGACCGCGTCGACAGCCCGAACGCCACGCACTTCATCGGGTCCCTCGTCCTCGCGCCCAGCCCGAAGCTCAGCCCGGCGGGAGTGGCCGAATACCTGGTGGTGGACGGGCAGCAGCGGCTCACCACCCTGACCATTCTGCTCTGCGCCATTCGCGACCACCGGGCCGCACGCGAGGGTGCCAAGCACCGGATGCGCCTCGACCACCAGTACCTGACCAACCCCTTCGAGGAAGAGCGCTGGCTCAAGCTCGTCCCCACCCAGGCCGACCGCGACGCCTACGTGGCCTGCGTGAAGTCGACCCCGCAGATCGACCGGAACCACGCGGTCAGCGTCGCGTACCAGTTCTTCGCCGACGCGCTGGCCGCCGACGACCCGGAGAACCCGCTGGACATCGAGCGCATCGAAAGCGCGATCATCACCGGCCTGGGGCTGGTGGCCGTCACCGCCCAACCCGGCGACAACGTCTACCGGATCTTCGAGTCGCTCAACAACACCGGGCTGCGGCTCACCCAGGCCGACCTGCTGCGCAACTACCTCTTCATGCGGCTGCCCACCCGGGGCGAGATCGTCTACGACGCGCTCTGGCTGCCGTTGCAGCGCCAGCTCAAGCCCGAGGAACTGGAACTGCTCTTCTGGCTCGACCTGGTCCACCGTGACCCGCGCGTCAAGCAGACCGACATCTACTCGGCCCAGCAGGCCCGGCTCGAACGCCTCCGCGCGGAGCCCGACATCGAGGCGGAGGTGCGCCGCTTCGCCCGCCTCGGCGCGCTGCTGCGGGTCATCCTGCACCCCGCCGAGGAGAAGGACCCGGCGGTACGGCAGCGCCTGGAGCGGCTCGCCGCCTGGGGCACCACCACCGTCTACCCGCTGGCCCTGCACCTGCTCGACCGCCGGGAGGACGGCACGGCGACCTCCGAACAGGTCGCCTCGGCGATGCTCTACGTGGAGAGCTTCTTCGTGCGCCGCCTGCTCATCGGGCGCAGCACCATGAACATCAACCGGATCCTGCTCTCCGTCGTCACCGAGATGAGCAGGAACCTGCCGGTGGACGAGGCGGTCCGGGCGTACCTGTCGACCGGGCGCAAGCACTACGCCACCGACGCCGCCGTGCGCGCCGCGGTCCGTTCCATCCCGTTCTACCTGCACGGCCGCGCGCCCCAGCGCAACCTGGTGCTGCGCTGGCTGGAGGAGTCGTACGGCAGCAAGGAGCCGGTGTCGCTGGAGAAGGCGACCATCGAGCACGTGCTGCCGCAGACGCTCACCGACGACTGGCGGCAGCTGCTCGCCGCCGACCTCGAGCCGGGGGAGAACCTCGACGAGGTGCACGAGGCGCTGCTGCACACCCTGGGAAACCTGACGCTGACCGGCTACAACCCGGAGCTGGGCAACAAGCCCTTCGCGGCCAAGCGCGACCGGCTCAGGCAGAGCGGGGTCCGGCTCAGCCAGCAGATCACGGACCAGGCCCGGTGGGGACGACCGGAGATCCACGCCCGCGCCGACGCCCTCGCCGAGCGGGTGATCGCCAGCTGGCCCGGCCCCACCGAGCAGGCCGGCAACCAGTCCGAGGTGCCCTGGGACCTGATGGTCCGGGCGCTCTCCGAGCTGCCCGCCGGCTCCTGGACGACGTACGGGGACCTCGCCGCGCTCATCGGCACCGCGCCGATGCCGGTCGGGGTGCGGCTGGCCAACCACCCGGCCCCGAACGCGCACCGGGTGTTGCAGGTCGAGGGGACCGTCGCGCCCGGCTTCCGCTGGTCCGAGCCGGGCCGCACCGACGACCCGCGCGATGTGCTCCGGGCGGAGGGCGTGACGTTCGACCAGTACGGCCGCGCCGACCAGGCGCAGCGCATCGGCACCGAGGAGCTGGCGCAGCTCGCCGGCATCACGCCGGGCGAGGTGCCCGAGCGGTCGCCCCGGCAGCGGCCGGCCGACGGCACCACCTACGCCGAGCGGTTCATCGAGCAGCTCACCGCCCGGCAGGGCCCGGCGGTCGCGACCGCCACGTTCGTGGTGCTGCAGGAGTGGACGGCGCTGGGCGGCACGCTCTCCTACGGCACCGGCGGGGAGACGTCCTGCTTCCTGATGGCCCGGGGCCGGGACCATGAGTGGGGCAACATCTGGCCGGCGGCGATCTACCCGAGCGGGAAGTTCGAGGTCGTCTTCCAGCACCTGAGCATCCGGACGCCGTTCCACGACCTGACGCTGCGCGAGGAGCTGCGGCAGCGACTCAACCAGCTGCCGGGGGTGCACATTGACGCCGCCAAGCTCGCCCTGCGGCCGAACTTCCCGCTGACGGTCCTCGCCGACGCCGACGCCCGCGAGGCGCTGCTCGATCACCTGCGCTGGTTCTACGACCAGGCGCAACTGCCCGCCTCCGGCGGGCTGGTCACCGACAGCTAGGCGTCGCGCACCCACCTCCCCGTCGACCCACCTCCCCGTCGACCTGCCGCCCCGAGAGGCCCGCCCGTGCCCCAGCTCGCCTTCGCCAACAGCTTCTGGCAGAGCTACGACGTCCTGGAAAAACCGATCAAGGCCGGCGTACGCAAGGCGATGGCGAAGTTCCAGCAGCTCACCATCGCCGAGCTGCACGCCGACAAGGGCCTGCACCTGGAGTCGGTCAACAACGCCCGCGACCCCCGGATGCGGACCATCCGGGTCAACGACTTCTGGCGCGGGGTCGTGCTCGCCCCCGACGACGGCAGCGACACGTTCCTGCTGCTCAGCGTCGTCCCGCACGACGACGCGTACACCTGGGCGGCGAAGCGCCTCTACACCGTCAACACGGCGACGCGGGCGCTGGAGGTCCGCAACGCCGTGGCCATCGAACAGCTCACGCCCGCGCTGGAGAAGGCGGCGGCGCAGGCGCCGACGCTGCTCTTCGCCCGCCACTCCGACACGGCGCTGCGTGACCTGGGCATCGACGACCAGGTGCTGCGCGCGGTGCGGACCATCATCGACAAGCCGCAACTGGAGGCGTTCGGCACGCTGCTGCCCGAGGACCAGTTCGAGGTGTTGCAGTACCTCGCCGAGGGCTTCACCCCGGAGGAGGTCTACCGCGACCTCGTCGCCCAGCGCCGCCCGGTCGATGCCACGCCCGAGCCGAGCGAGAGCCTGGCCATCGCGATCGCGAACACCGCCAGCCGCATCACGCTGGTGACCCGGCCCGACGAGTTGGCCGAGATCCTCGACAAGCCGTTCGCCGCCTGGCGGGTGTTCCTGCACCCGTCGCAGCGGCGGGTGGCGTACCGGGTCTCCTACAACGGGTCGGCGCAGGTCACGGGCGGCCCCGGCACGGGCAAGACGGTGGTGGCCCTGCATCGGGTCAAGCACCTGCTCGCCCGCTCGCCCGAGGCCCGGGTGCTGCTCACCACGTACACCAACGCCCTGGCCGCGACCCTGCGGGAGAACCTGGCGCTGCTGCTCGGCGACGACGAGCAGTTGGCCCGGGTGGACGTCACCACCGTCAACGCGTACGCGAACCGGATCGTGCGCGGCCTCGCCGGGCGGGTGCCGACCCCGATCGGGGACGCCGACGAACGGCAGGTCTGGCGGCGGGTGTGCCGCCGGCTGGACCTGCCCTGGGGCGAGCAGTTCCTCGCCCAGGAGTACCGCCACGTCATCCTCGCCCAGGACGTGCCCAGCGCGGAGGCGTACCGGCAGGCCAGCCGGCGCGGCCGGGGCTCGGCGCTGGGCCCCCGCCAGCGCGACCGGGTGTGGGCGGCCGTGGAGTCGTTCCGCGCCGAGCTGACGGCGGCCGGCACCGCCACGCACCTGCAGGTCTGCGCGCAGGCGGCGCGGTTGCTCGCCGGCGCGGACCTCGCCGTCCACGGCTTCGACCACGTGGTGGTGGACGAGGCGCAGGACCTGCACCCCGCGCAGTGGCGGGTGCTGCGCGCGGCGGTGCCGCCCGGCCCCGACGACCTCTTCGTCACCGGCGACCCGCACCAGCGCATCTACGACTCCCGGGTGTCGTTGCAGGCGCTGGGTATCTCCGTCGCGGGGCGCAGCAGCCGGCTGCGGGTCAACTACCGCAGCACCGAGGAGATCCTGACCTGGGCCACCGGCGTGCTCGTCGGGGCGCGCGTCGCCGACCTCGGCGGCGACGGCGACGACAGCCTGGCCGGGTACCGGTCCCTGCTGCACGGCAGGCGACCCCAGGCGGTGGGGCACCCGACCGGCCAGGCCGAGGTCGCGGCGGTCGTCGACCGGGTACGCGAGTGGCTCGGCCAGGGCGTGCGACCGGCCGAGATCGCGGTCTGCGCCCGGTTCAACACGTCGCTGAGCAGCATGCAGGACGCGCTGGTCGCGGCCGACGTGCCGGCCGTGCGGGTACGCGACCAGCCCGGCGCGGACGTCGACGGCGTGCGGCTGGCCACCATGCACGCCATGAAGGGGCTGGAGTTTCGCTGCGTCGCCGTGCTGGGCGCGACGGCGAAGGCGGTGCCGTTCGCGAAGGAGGTCACGCCGGCGGAGGTGGACCCGGTGCAGCACGACAACGACCTGCTGCGGGAACGCTGCCTGCTCTTCGTCGCCGCCACCCGGGCCCGCGAGGCGCTGCACGTGACCTGGAGCGGCACCCCCAGCCCGTTCCTGCACGTCGGGCCCGCCGCCGGCTGACCGACGAGCTGCCCGGGCCGGCCCGGTGACATCCGTCGCTGCGAGGATGGCGACCTGCGGAAAGGGCGGTGCCTGGTGTTCGTCTCCGAGTCTCTTGAGCAGTTGGTGAGGCCGCCGGCCGAAATTCCTCCGCCTGTCGACTGGGGTGCGGTCGAGGCTCGCCTGGGCACCCCTCTTCCGGCGGACTACAAATGGCTGGTCGGCCGCTACGGGACGGGTTCGTTCGGTGGGTTCCTGTACGTGTTCCACCCCGACGACCCGCGGCCGGGTCTCAACCTGGAGCACCAGCGCGAACGCACCACCTGGGCATTGCGATACCTGCTCGATCGAGGTCACGCGCTGCCACGGAAGCCTGCCGAGCTGCTCTCCCTCGGCCGCTCCGACAACGGCGACGTCATCTATTGGATAACCGAGCCGGCCGGTGACCCCGACCGGTGGAGGGTTGCTCTGGGTGAGCCTCGCGGCCCGCTGTGGGAGGAGTTCGATGGTGGTGCTGTCGAGTGGCTCGCGGCTGTGCTCTCGAAACGCCTCAGGATGAGGATGTTCCCGAAGGACTTTCCCGGGCGAACAGTTCGCTTCCGGCTTGTGCACTGATCGCACCCGGGGCCAGATGTGGGTGCGAATCAAATCGGGGCGGACGGCATCCAGCGTGATGGACGGGAACTGCCGCCACGGGGGCTTCACGCACAAGGCCCTGTCGGATTCCGCAAAAGTCAGGCTGGCGAGAGGATGCTGTAGTGCCTTCGAGTGGTCCCACCAATCTTCATTCATGTGGAATTTGTGGCCTTCCGATCGATGATTGCCATGGTCGTGGCGATCATCTTGGTGCGAGCGATGCTGGTAGGAGGGTCGTGTATGTCGTGGTTGACAAACGCGGTGGGATCGCGGAGTTTCGCGAATTAGGCATCGATTCTAAGGTCCGGAAGACGGATGCCGCCACGCTGGCGTTCAATTTGAAAGTTGAGGAGGTGAGCCTTCCTGGGTGCCGTTTCAGTTGCTGGGTGGAGCCTGCGGATTACGGCACCTTTAGGAGCGATTACCAGCTCATCGAAGATTAGCTGTCGCTTCAGGTCCAGCGAGCCGAGGAACCGGGCATGCGTCGCCGTCACCTGACGGCCGAGCCGGGTGGCGGTGCGCTGGTCAGGCCGTCGATCGCACGTCGGTAGCCGGCTCGCGGTTCCGGCTGGGCAGCGCGCACGCAGCGAGTGCGAGCAAGGCCGCCACCGTGCCGATCACGAACAGTGTTGCCAGGGCGGGTTGCCCGATCCACTCCCACATGGGATGCCAGGACAGATGCGATTCGTGCAGGTGATGGAGCACCATGTACCGGCCGCCGAGGAGCAACGGTGTGTACCACATGAAGGTGGCGAAACCGAACAGCACCGTGGTGAGCACGCGTAGCGGTCGGCGGTGGCTTTCAGCGCGGCGGCTGGCCCACCCGAATGTCAACCAGCCGAAGACCATGCCGAGCGCGACGCCCGCGGTGCCGAAGGGCATGACTGCCGGCGGAGTCGCCCGGCTCAGTTCGACGTGGGCGTACGTCCCGTCGTTGTCGGGCGTCCCCGGTTTCGGCGGCTGCTGTCGGGGGCTGCCGAGCGAGATTTCGAGGCGCAGGACGCGGTCCCCACGACGCGCGGCGAAGAGCGCGTCCCTGGGCAGCATCGACTCGTCGCAGCTGGTGGTGCACTGCACCGTGTTGCGGGTGATGATGTCGGTCACCTGCCATCCGTCCGCGCGTAGCCACGCGCGGGTGGAGTCCACCAGGCCTTGGTGGCTGACGTCCGACGGGCCTTTCAGGTCCACCATTGCGAGACCCTGCTGATACTCGCCCGCGTCCAGGGAGAACAGGAAGTGGAGGTTGTCCGGGCCGAGCGGTTCCCCGTAGATGACGAACAGCGCCGGATCGACACTGACCTGCCCGGTCGTGTCCTGACCCAGGACGCGGCTGAACAGTTCCGTCGCCTCAGCCTGCGTGGGTAGCGGACGAGCGGTTTCCCAGGCGAGCCGGGTGGCGAATGCCCCGGTGAAGAGCCCCCACACGACGGTGGTCAGGGTGGCCCACAGCACCACCGTGCGGCTGTTCGGTCGCCCCAGTCGGCATCGCAGGCCGTTGCGGACCAGGTTGACGGCCTCGCGGATGGTGGGTCGGGTCCGGTCCGGCGGGGCGAGGTCGAGGAACGTGGCGACGATCTCCTCGCCGCGGGCCCGTCGGTACCGGCGCGGATAGCACAGCAGCAGCCGCCGGTAGCTGCGCGCGAGCTTTTCCCGCGTGCGTGACATGGGATCCCCTCTTGGGTGAGGTCGGTTCAGGCCGGGCGCGGGCGGACGATGCGCAACTTGCGCTCCGCTGCGGTGGCGAGTGAACGCAGGCGCGTGGTCTCCGCGTCGAGCACCGCCAGCCCGTCGGAGGTCAGCCGGTAGTACCGGCGGAGTCGCCCGTCGGCGATCTCTTCTCGGTCCCGGACGACCAGGCCCTGCGCGGCCAGGCGGTCCAACGCGGTGTAGAGCGTTCCGGGAAGCAGCCTGACCCGGTGCGCCGACAGCGCCGCGACCTCCTGAATGATCCCGTAGCCGTGCCGAGGCTGGTCGGCCAGCGCGGTCAGGATCAGGAAGGTCGGTTCCCGCATCTCACTCACCCCGAGAATATATATCGACGATCAATCTATGGCCAGTGGAACTTCGCGGGCGGGCCCGCACCTCGGAGTCAGGCCGCAGCGTGGCGGGGGCCCGGCATCCCGCAATATTCGCTAGTGTCGATGCAGGGTTTCCCGGCCTGAGGAGATCGTGTGCGGATCGTCGACGCCCGAGTCATCGTCACCTGTCCCGGACGCAACTTCGTCACCCTGAAGGTCGTCACCGACGATGGGGTCACCGGCGTCGGTGACGCCACCCTCAACGGCCGCGAGTTGGCCGTCGCGTCGTACCTGAGCGACCACGTCGTGCCGCTGCTGATCGGGCGGGACCCGGCGCGCATCGAGGACACCTGGCAGTACCTCTACCAGGGCGCATACTGGCGGCGCGGGCCGGTCACGATGAGCGCCATCGCCGCCGTCGACACCGCGCTCTGGGACATCTTGGGCAAGGTTGCCGGCCTGCCGGTCTACCAGCTGCTCGGCGGCCGGTCCCGCGAGGGCGTCACCGTCTACGGGCACGCCAACGGCGAGAACGTGGACGAGGTGCTCACCGAGGTCGGCCGCTTCGTCGACCTGGGCTACCACGCCGTACGCGTGCAGTGCGGGGTGCCGGGCCTGGCCAAGACCTACGGCGTCGCCGCCGACAAGATGTTCTACGAGCCGGCCGACGCGGCGCTGCCCAGCGAGGCGACCTGGTCGACCGAGCGGTACCTGACGCACCTGCCGGGCGTCTTCGCCCGGGTCCGCGACGAGTTCGGCCCGACCCTCAAGCTGCTGCACGACGTGCACCACCGGCTCACCCCGATCGAGGCGGCCCGGCTCGGGCGCGGCCTGGAGCCGTACGCGCTGACCTGGCTGGAGGACCCGGTCCCCGCCGAGCTGCAGGAGGGCTTCCGCCTCATCCGGCAGCACACCACCACGCCGATCGCCGTCGGCGAGGTCTTCAACAGCATCTGGGACGCCGCCCAGCTCATCCGGGAACAGCTCATCGACTACATCCGCGCCACGGTGGTGCACGCCGGCGGGATCACCCACCTGCGCCGGATCTTCGACCTCGCCGCGCTGCACCACGTCCGCAGCGGCTCGCACGGCGCCACCGACCTCTCGCCGGTCTGCATGGCCGCCGCGCTGCACCTCGACATCGCGATCCCCAACTTCGGCCTGCAGGAGTACATGCGGCACACCGCGCAGACCGACGAGGTCTTCCCGCACGGATACCACTTCGCCGACGGCTACCTGCACCCGGCGGAGACCCCGGGGCTCGGCGTCGACATCGACGAGGAGGCGGCGGCCCGCTACCCCTACGCCCCGGCGTACCTGCCGGTGAACCGGCTGACCGACGGCACCCTGCACCCCTGGTGAGACCCGACCCCGGCCGGTGCCGACCGGCCCGGCCCGGTCAGTAGATGCGGCGGTGCCGCCGGTCCGGGACCCCGGACTTGCGGAAGAAGTACGTGTTGATCTGGTCCCGCCACTCGATGGCGCTGCGGACCTGCTCGTCGAGGCGCTCGGCCACCCGCTCGTACACGGCCGCGTCGATCACCCCGTCGAGCGCCCGCCACCGCTGCCGCATCGCCAACACCTGCTCTACCCCGGCGAAGTGGGTGTCGTAGATGTGCTGGATGACGGTCGAGCCGCTGTGCAGGACGTGGTCGTAGGGCACGTGGTGGAAGAAGAGCAGCAACTCGTCGGGGCAGCTCTCGGCCGACTCGTACACCGCCGACCAGGGCGGCGGGTACTGGCTGGTGAAGCCGGTGCCGGTGGCCCGGCTCCGGTCCACGCCCACGCCGTCGCGGTCGGCGAAGTGGTAGGTGCCCCACCGGCTGTACTCGTAGCCGTCCACGTCGGGGCCGTAGTGGTCGCCGGGCTGGACCATGAAGCCCACGCCCAGCGGGGCGGTGTAGCGCTCGTAGCACCGCCACGAGTCGTCCATCACGGCGTGCAGGGTCTCCCGCACCAGCGCCGGATCCCCGGTCGCCGACGCCGGGAAGGTCAGCCCGATCCACTCGTCCAGCACGGCCAGCGGATCCCGCTCGGGGTCCCAGGCCAGCCGGCCGAAGGCGTACAGGTTGGCCTGGGCCAGGGGGTGCCCGGTCCAGAACGGGTCGTCGCCCACGTTGGCGACGGCCACCAGCCCGCCCCCGACCGCACCAGCCCCGTCCGTACCAGGCCCTGCAGCACCAGGCCCGGCCGCGCCCGGCCCGTCCCGGCCCGGCTCGTCTTCGGCCGGCCCGGCCGGGCCCCGCCGGCCGGCGGCGACGTCGGCGATGCTCGGCCCACCCGGGCCCCAGGGCGCGAAGCGCAGCACCTCGCGCCACGCCGGGCCGAGGTAGCAGACGTGCCGCTGCTGGCCGGTGTACTCCTGGGTGACCTGGAACTCGACGGCCATCCGGGTCGCCGGCATCGCCGCGAGGACCGGGGAGACCGGCTCGCGCGGCTGGAAGTCGACCGGGCCGTGCTTGACCTGCAGGATCACGTTGTCGCGGAACAACCCGTCGAGCGGGGCGAAGTGGTCGTGGGCGGCCCGCGCCCGGTCGGTCGACCGGTCGCGCCAGTCCTGGTGGTGGTTGTAGACGAACGCCCGCCAGTGCACCAGCCCGCCGTGCGGGGCGAGCGCGTCGGCCAGCACGTTCGCCCCGTCGGCGTGGCTGCGCCCGTAGCTGAACGGGCCCGGCTGCCCCTCGGAGTCGGCCTTGACCAGGTAGCCGCCGAAGTCGGGGATGCGCGCGTACACCCGCCGGGTGGTGGCCGCCCACCACCGGCGCACCGCCTCGTCGCACGGGTCGGCGGTGGGCAGGCCACCGAGGACGATCGGGGCGGCGAAGGTCACCGACAGGTGCACCCGGATGCCGTACGGCCGCAGCACGTCGGCGATCTCGGCCACCTCGCCGAGTCGGCCGGTGAGTAGCCGGGCCTCGGTGGCGTGCACGTTGACGTTGTTCACCGAGATCGCGTTGACGCCGCTGGCGGCCAGCAGCCGCGCGTAGTGGCGCAGCCGGGCCCGGTCACCGCGCGCCGCGCCGTCGCGCCAGAAGATCGATCCACCGGCGTAGCCCCGCTCGACCTGCCCCATCACCGGGTGCACGTCGACGTTGTCCCAGTGGTCGAGCATGCGCAGCGCCGTCGCCGGCCGGTGGCGCTGCGGCGGCCGGGTGGCGTCGAAGGCCGACTCGCCGAGGCGGACCAGGTGGAACAGGCCGTACAGCAGGCCGGCCGGCGCGTCGGCCAGCACCACCGGCACGTCGTCGCGGCGGGTCAGCAGGAACCCCTCGTCGCCCGGCGCCGCGCCGTCGACCGCCCCGGGCCAGGCGGCGTCGCGCAGGGCGAGCACCAGGTCGACGCCGGTGTCACTGCCGGCGTCCGCCGGTCCGGCGTCGGCGTCCGCGTCCGTCGGGACGGTGCCGGCGTCCACCTGCCCGGCGGGTGACGGCGCGGCGTCCACCGGCCCGGTGTCGGCGTTCACCGCCCCGGCGGACGCCGAGGCGGGTGCCAGGTCGGTGGGCCCCGCTGCGGCCTCGCCGGAGCGCCGGGCCCGCCCGCCGTACGCGGCGCAGGCCCGCGCCACCTCGTCGAAGACGGTGTCGACCAGCACGCCGGCACCGTGGACCAGGACGCGGCGCGAACCGAGCGGGCGGAACGCCTCCGGGTGCAGCCAGGCGGCGTTGCCGTCGCTCATGCGGTGAACTCCTTCCGGATCGAGATGATCATGGGTTCGGCGATCCGCAGCAGCGCCAGGGCCAGCACCGAGCCGAGCAGCGCCAGCACCGCGTCGGAGCCGACGGCGGTGACCCCGGCAGCGGCCAGCAGCAGCACGGCGGTGCCGACCGCGACGCCGGGGGCGCGGGCGAGGAAGTGCGCGGCCAGCCGGAGCACGTCGCGGGTCCGGAAGTGGAACAGGGTGACGATCACCAGGGCGTTCGCCGTGCCGAGGAGCACCCCCGCGGCGACCAGCACCAGCAGCGCCGTCCACCAGGGCGGCACCCCGGCGGCGGCGCGGTGGGCGAGGCTCACCGCGATGACGGTCAGCCAGAGCAGCGCCGGCACCCAGATCCGCAGCACGCCCGCCAGGTTCGCCCGGTACCCCCGCCAGAAGACGGCGGACGGCCGCAGGTCGGTCAGGTCGAGCCGCTGGTGGCGCAGGGCGTACAGGGCGGCGGAGAGCGCCGGACCGACCGGGACCAGGCAGACCGCCACCAGCGGCAGGTTGCTGGCGTCCCGGTCGAGCAGGGCCAGCGGGAGCAGGGCGGGCAGGGTGGTGGCCAGCAGCAGCAGCTCCACCACCAGCAGGGTGTGCACGAGCGCGGCGGCCCGCGACAGCGGCCCGGTGCCGAACTCCCGCGAGAGCTGCCGCGCGCCGCTCACGGCCGCCGCTCCCGCCCGGCCTCCGGCGTCGCCGCGGTCTCGGGCGTCGCCGCGGTCTCGGGCGTCGCCTCGGCCGTGGCGGGCGTCGCCTCGTCCGGCCCGCCGAGCAGCCGGCGCTCGTCCCACCACGGCGGGGTCTCGTCGCGCACCGGGGTCAGCTCGACCAGGGTCACCTCGTGCCGGGACAGGGTCAGGTCGAGCGCGACCCGCCCGGCCGCGACCGGCAGGGCCCGGTGGGTACGGGCCGGCTCGGCGGCCTCCCGCAGCGCGTCGAGCTGGCGGGCCGTGGGGGACTGGGGGCGGCCCAGCTCGCCCCAGGCGGCCCAGGCGTTGCCGGCCTCCTCGCCGACCGACGAGCGGGCCACGTACGCCGACGCCAGGCCGGGCGGAGCGAGCGGGATCGACAGCGCCAGGGTGTGCCGCTCGGGCACCGGCTCCCGGCCGGTGACGTCCACCGGGGCCCAGGCCAGCACCGCGACCCGCCCGTCGGGGTGGCGGGTGACCAGGTGGTCCGCCCCGCGCGCCAGGACCTCGGCCCCGAGGCGGGCCATGAACGCGTACAGGTGGTAGGTGGGTTTCTTGATCTGGCGGTGGGTGAGCAGGCCGAACCCGCCGTGGAACAGCGCGCTCGGCACCCCCTCCTCCTCGAAGACGTCGCTGAACGTCCAGTACGAGAAGGAGTCGACCAGGTCGCCGCCGCCGGCCAGCACCGGGGCGAGGTACGCGGCGTGGAACGCGGTGTCGTGGATCGGGTTGTCGGGCCGGTAGGAGGAGTTGAATTCGGTGATGTGCACCGGCAGGTCGGCCAGGGCGGTGCCCCGCAGGTGCCGGCGGGGCGCGGCGAACTGCTCCAGCAGCTCCGCCGCCGGGGCCAGGGCCTGGTGGGTGCCGAACGGCACGTGCTGGGCGGGGCCGGAGGTGTAGGCGTGCCGGCTGACGAAGTCCACCGGCACCGCCCGGTCGGTGACGAACTCGGCGAACGGCGCCAGCCACTCGTCGGCGCCGGGGGAGATGGCCGGGCCGCCGACCTGCAGTTCGGCGTCGACGTCCTTGACCGTGTGCGCGGAGACCTCGTAGAGCCGGTGGTAGGCGGCGCGGTCCGCGCCGGCCCAGAAGTGGGTCAGGTTCGGCTCGTTCCACACCTCGATCGGCCAGCCGCGCACCTCGGCCAGCCCGTACCGGTCGACCAGGTGCGCCACCGTGGCGCGGACCAGCTCCGCCCACCGCGACCAGGAGCTCGGCGGGGTGACGTTGCCCCGCCACCAGAAGACCGTCTGGTCGCCGGAGGCCAGCGCCGAGGGCATGAAGCCCAGTTCCAGGAAGGGGCGGATGCCGAGCTCCAGGTAGGAGTCGATCACCTGGTCGACGTAGGTGAAGGCGTACCGGGTCCGGCGGTCGCCCCGGTGCTCGTACGGGCGGTGCACGCCGACGCCGTCGCTGAGCAGCCCGTGCCCGCGGATGTGCCGGAAGCCGATGTCGCGCTGGACGAGGGCCAGCGAGTCCTGGTAGTCGCGGCGCAGGGCCAGGTCGAACCGGCCGGTGCCGACGCAGGCCCGCCAGGCGTCGGTCAGCCGACCGGTCGGCCGGTCGGGAACAGTGATCCGCATCATCGTCTTCCGGTCCTCTCTGCGAGCAGCCGCCGCTTGCGGCCGGACCCGAGACCGGGCCCGGCCGCAAGGCGGTGGGTCAGCCGTTCTCCTTCTGGTAGCGCTCGTAGGCCTTGTTGACCAGCGCCACGTGCTGGTCGGAGTTCTTGGCCCGCAGCTCGGCGACGTAGGCGTCCCACTCGCTCAGGGGGCGCTGGCCGAGGATGAACCGCAGCGTGTTCTGGGTGACGAAGTCCCGCAGCGGGGTCTCCCAGAGCGACGCCTGCTCGCGTTCTTCATCGGTGAGCGGGGCCGGCGGCGCGACCGGGATCGGGGTCCGGGCGCTCATCACCTTCTGGAACTCCTGCTCCTCCGGGGAGAAGAACGACCGCGACAGCTCGGTCGGGCCGCCGTAGGTGAACACCCCGTTGTGGAAGCCGAAGTCCTTCTGCAGGTGCTTGCTCGCCTTGGGGTTGATCCCGACCATGTCGATCTCCGGGGACAAGGTCCGCTTGCCGCTGGCGTCGCGGGTCCAGGTGGTCCCCTCGACGCCCCACCGGGCGAACTCCTGACCGGCGTCGGAGTACCAGAGCCAGTCGACGAGCTGCATCATCGCGACGAAGTTCTTGCTGTTGCGGGCCTTCGAGGAGATCATGATGCCGCCGCTGGACGTACGGCTGGCGGGGTTGACCTCCCCGGCCGGGCCGACCGGGAGCGGGATCTTGGCGAGCTTCGCCTTCGGCAGCGCCTTCGCCAGATCCGGCCGGTTCTCGTTGACCAGCGTCTGCGCGTTGCCGCTGATGACGAAGGACTTGCCGTTGGCGAGCTTCTGCCGGGCGGCGTCGTCGCTCTGGGTGAAGCTCTCCGGGTCGAGCAGCCCCTCGGCCACCAGCTTGTTGAGGTACTGCAGCATCTGCCTGTACTGCTCACTGGCGCCGGTGTAGACGAACTTCTTCTCGCTCGGCACCCACGTCGCGTGCTGGTAGTTCCAGCCCGCCTGGGTGCCGAAGGACCCGCCGAGGAAGTTCAACAGGGCCCCGCCCGGGGTGGGCTTGCCCCACCGGTCGGAGAACGGGTACGAGGCGGGGTACTTCGCCTTCATCGCCTTGAGCATCGCGTACACGTCGTCCCAGGTCTTCGGGACCTGCAGGCCGAGCTCGGCGAGGATGTCGGTGCGGACCAGCAGCGAGTATTCCTGCGTGGGCTGTTCGTCGATGCCGGGCAGCAGGTAGAACTTGCCGTCGGACTGGCGCAGCGCGTCGATCTCCGGCTTCAGGTTCCACTTCGCGAGCTTGTCCTTGAAGTGGGGCATCAGGTCCAGGTAGTCGCTCACCGGCAGGATCGCCCCGGAGGAGACGAACGCGTTCTCCGCCGGGTGGTACGTCTTCGGGATGATCAGCGGGGCGTCACCGGCGCCGATGAGCAGGCTGCGCTTCTGCTCGTAGTCGCTCAGCGGCACGGCGACCGGCTCGAACGTCACGTTGGTCCGCTTGGTGAGCTCCGACCAGAACAGCCAGTCCTGCTTCAGCGGATAGAACGTGTGGTTGTTGTAGAGGATGGAGAAGGAGAGCGGGTCGGTGGCCTTGAACTGGTCCCCGACGCCGTACTCGGCCATCGAGCCGGCGCGGTTCGCGGAGAGGTCGCTGGCGTCGGTCTCCTCCTCGGAGCAGGCGACGACACCCAGGGTGAGCAGGGCGGCGGTGGCGATCGCCACGCGGCGCCACGTGCGATGAAGCATGGCCGTCCTTTCGGTTTGGTGGTGGGGGAGGTGGGCTAGCCCTTGACCGCGCCGAGCATCACGCCGGAGACGAAGTACCGCTGGATGAATGGGTACACCGCCAGGATCGGCAGGGTGGTGAGCACGGTGGTCACGGACTGCAGGGTGACCGCCGCCTGAATGGCGTCGGCGTCGGCGACCCCGCCGGCCGACTGCGCGCCGGTGGCCCCGGCGATCAGGTTGCGCAGGTAGACGGTGACCGGGAGCAGGTCCTGCTGGTCGAGGTAGAGGAAGGCGGTGAACCACGAGTTCCAGAACGACACCGCGTAGAAGAGCACCATCGTGGCGATGACGGCCTTCGACAGCGGCAGCACGATCCGCCACAGGGTGCCGTACGTGCTCAGCCCGTCGACGGCCGCCGCCTCCTCCAACTCCGCCGGCAGGCTCTCGAAGAACGCCTTCATCACCAGCAGGTTGAACACGTTGACGGCATTGGGCAGCACCACCGCCCAGATGCTGTTCTTCATGCCCAGGCTGGTGATCAGCACGTAGTTGGGGATCAGCCCGCCGGAGAAGAACATGGTGAAGACCGCGATGCCGACGAGCATCCCGCGCCCCTTGAGCCGGGGCTTGGAGAGCACGTACGCGTAGCAGGTGGTCAGCACGATCGAGATGGCGGTGGCGACCACCGTGTAGAGCACGGTGTTGCGGTAGTTGGTCCAGAACATCGGGTCGGACATCACCAGCCGGTACGCGGTCAGGTCGAACCCCCGGGGCACCAGGTTGACCTTCCCGGCGATGATGTACGCCTCCTCGCTCAGCGAGCGGGCCACGATGTTGACGAACGGGTAGAGGGTCACGACCACCACGCCGGTCAGGATCAGCGCGTTGACGGCCTGGAAGACCCGGTAGCCCCGGGTCGGCCGGATGCCGCGCCGCCGACCGGCGCTCACCACAGGCTCGTCCCGACCGTGCGGCGGGAGATCGTGTTGGCCGACAGGACCAGGATCAGCCCGATGACCGCCTCGAAGAGCCCGATGGCGGCGGCGTAGCTGAAGTTGCTGGACTCGAAGCCCATCCGGAACAGGTACGTGGAGACCACGTCGGCCGTCGGGTACGTCAACGGGTTGTACAGCAGCAGGATCTTCTCGAAGCCGACCGCCATGAAGGTGCCGATGTTGAGGATGAGCAGCGTCACCATGGTCGGCCGGAGGCCGGGCAGCGTCACGTGCCAGGTCTGCCGCCACCGGTTGGCCCCGTCCGTCCGGGCCGCCTCGTAGAGGTTGTCGTCGATGGTGGTGAGGGCGGCGAGGTAGAGGATCGTGCCCCAGCCGACGGTCTGCCAGACCTCCGAGGAGACGTAGACGCTGCGGAACCACTCCGGCTGCTGCAGGAACGACACCGGGTCGCCGCCCACGCCGCGGACGAGCTGGTTGACCGTGCCGTCCACGGAGAGCAACTGCATCACCATGGCCGCCACGATCACGGTGGAGAGGAAGTGCGGCAGGTAGGACACGGACTGCACGAAGCGCTTGAGCCGGCCGGTGCGGACCTCGTTGAGCAGCAGCGCCAGCACTATCGGCAGCGGGAAGCAGAACAGCAGGGTCAGCGCGCCCAGCACCAGAGTGTTGCCGAAGACCTTCCAGAATGTCGGGTCGTTGAGGAACATCTCCACGTACCGCAGGCCCACCCAGTAGTCGCCGAAGATGCTGCCGCCGGGCCGGAACCGGCGGAACGCGATCACGTTGCCGGCCATCGGCAGGTAGCGGAAGACCAGGAAGAACAGCAGCGGCGCGACGGCCAGCGAATAGAGCTGCCAGTCCCGGCGCAGGGCCCGCCGCCAGCTCTGACCGCGGCGACGTCTCGGCGGGTCGGAGCGGTTCTCCGCCACCGCGCGGCGGCGCGTACCTCTCATACCCGACCCCTTAGCTGCGAGCACGTCCCCGCGCCGCGACAGGCGATGGCGTTACGGCGGCGACCCGATCCGGAAGTTTCAGAAAACTCGCCGATGTCTTCTCGGAAACTTAGGGGCATCAATGGGTAACGTCAAGGGACGGGGCAGGGTGACCGCCAGTGCCGACCATGGTGAGCGGTGGGGAGATGGCCGTAGAGTGATTGACGTACGTCATGGTCTTCGTCCGTCGACCGGGATTTCTGCCGCCGAAAGTTCCGGACGCTCTCGGGGTCGCTTTCGACCCCGGCCGTCAACCCCTGCGAGGAGCCATGTCCCCGTTCGACCTTCCGCCCGACCAGCTCCGGCGGTACGCGCCCACCGTCGTCGAGCCCACCGACTTCGACGAGTTCTGGCGGCGCACCCTCGCCGACGCCGCCCGCCGGCCGGTCCTGGTCGACGTGCGGCCGGAGCGCACCGACCTGCGCCTGGTCGACTCCTGGGACGTCACCTTCGCCGGCTTCGGCGGCGACCCGGTGCGTGCCTGGTACACCCGCCCCGCCGGGGTGAGCGAGGCCCTGCCCGCCGTGGTGGAGTTCGTCGGCTACGGGCGCGGGCGCGCCCTGCCCCACGAGCGGCTGCTGTGGCCGGTCGCCGGGTACGCGCACCTGCTGATGGACAGCCGGGGACAGGCCGGGTTGCACGCCACCGGCGACACCCCCGACCGGCACGGCGCGCCCGGCGGCCCGTCGCCCGCCACCCGGGGCATCCTCGACCCGCAGGACTACTACTACCGCCGGCTGATCACCGACGCGGTCCGGGCGGTCGACGCGCTGCGGGCCCTGCCGGGGGTGGACCCGGCCCGGGTCGCAGCGGCCGGCAACAGCCAGGGCGGCGGCCTCGCCCTGGCCGTCGCCGGCCTGGTCGGCGACCTCGCGGCGCTGCTGACCTCCGCGCCGTTCCTCTGCGACGTGCAGCGGGCCATCGAGCTCACCGACGCCTCCCCGTACGGCGACATCGTCCGCTACCTGGCCGTGCACCGGGAGGCCGAGCCGGCGGTACGGCACACCCTGTCCTACGTCGACGGCGTCACCTTCGCCCGCCGGGCGAGCGCCCCGGCGCACTTCGGCATCGGTCTGCGGGACAACGTCTGCCCGCCGAGCACCGGCTTCGCCGCCTACAACCAGTACGGCGCCGCGACCGGCCGGCCGACCCCGGCCGCGAACGAGCTGCACACGTACCCGTTCAACGGCCATGAGGGCGGCGAGGCCGTGCACAGCCGGCGGCAGCTGCGCTGGCTCGACACGCTGTTCCGTTAGCCCGCGTGGTGCCCGCGTTCATCCCGTGATGCCGATGGGCGATTGCCCGGGACGGTGACCCAGTGACCGCCAGGTCGGCAACGCGCTCGCCAGCACCGCCAGTAGCAGGCAGAGACCCACCACCCCGCCGACCACCGACCACGGCACCACCAGGTCGACCGGTACGCCGGCCTGCTCGGCCAGGCCGGCACGGACGCTCAGCAGACCGACGAACGCGACAGCCCCTCCGAGCAGAGCGCCGATCAGCACCACCAGGGCGGACTCGGCCGTAACCAGCCAGATGACCTGCCTCCGGGTCGCTCCGGCCAGCCGGATCAGCCGCAGGTCGGCCACCCTGCCGGCGGCGGCCAGCAGCAGCGTGTTCGCCACCGCGCCCGCCCCGTAGCCGGCCGAAACACCGATCAAGAGCAGCGTGAACAGCCAGACGAGGCGATCCTCGGCGCGGTTGGCGCCGCGAACTGCTCGACGACGAGAAGCGATGACCCGACTCCCGACTCGTGGCAGCGTAAGGCCGTATACGCAGGACCCACAACATTCCAACTGATCTTCGACAAACGATCGCACCAAGGCGACGAAGCGTTCGGTACGCATCGGCGGGATGCAGGAAGTGGCAGGTCATCGGCCTGTGGATATCGTCGGAGCGTCGGGTTGGTACTCCAACCGGACGCCGGATCACGGGCTCCGGTCCGACTCGCGATAGAAGCGCACAGCGCGGACGTAGCTCGTCGGGGTACTTCGCTCGCCTTTTAGCGCGCGTCGTGAAGCGCTCGGGCGATGTCCTGCCGCAGCCGCGCCGCGTCCTCGTCTCGGTCACACAGCAGCAGCACCGTGAACGGGACCGCCTTCCCCGCCGGTTGGCCCAGCGGACTGGCCCAGTGGTCGACCACCCCGGCGAGGACGCGGAAGAGTGTGTGCCGCTCCGGGGCGCTCTCCGGCAGTATCCGAGGCGCGTCTTCGATGATCACCAGGTAGCCGTCCGCCGGCAGCCATTGCAGATCCCTGAGACAGTCGGACAGCGCGCTCCAGTTCCAGCCGAAGTAGCTGGGGAAGAGCAAGGCGTCCGAGAAGTCATAAAAGATTTGGGCGGCGTCGGCCATCCTCGTGCCGTCGAGGCGGGCGACCACGAACGTGCCGGATGTGGGCAGCACCGTAATCAACTCCACCACAGAATCACGCGAGCAGACCGGGAGCGGAGTACCACTGCGGTGCCACGCCCTGTCCGTCATGTGCTCCGCCTCGGTCGACGTCGTCCTGCTTCTGGGGAAGGAGAGCAGCGTGACAGGTGGGCCGCCCGCCGGAGAACCGGGTCTACCGCCGACAGCGGGCGGCCCGACGAAGCGGCCGGCGGGGAAAGCCAGGCGCTCCGGTGCGCCGGTGGGGGCACTATCGTGCTGGTGTGCACATCCGCTTTGACGTCCCCGCCGATCCCGCCTATCCGGGCCGGGTGGCCGCTGCGCTCGGAAGCGTGCGGCTGCGCAGGTACCGAGACATCGGCCAGGTGCTCTTCGCGTACGGGGTGATCGGCTTCGTCCTCCTGTGGGGCTTCGGGTTGGGTCCGCGACTTCCGCCGCTGTGGCTGTCGATGCTGGTGGTAGGCACGCTGTCGATGTTGTATCCGCCGTGGGTGCGGTGGCGCGCTCGACGCCGCTCCGGTCGCTACGCCGTCGAGGGGGCCTACGACATCACCGACGAGAACATCATGATGCGCAGCGGCTCGGAGTCCGCCGGCATCGCCTGGGACGGGGTCACCGAGGTGCGGGACACCCCCGAGTTCTGGGTCGTGAACGTCGGCCGGAAGCCGGTGACCGTGATCCCCCGCCGCCTGATGTCCGACGAGGATGCCGAGACGCTGCGCGCCTACATGATCGAGCGTGGGCTGCTCCGGCGACGGTGACCTGAGCTCTTCCTGGCGGGGTTCCCGCTTTCGCCATCAGCCCACCACCGAGCGCAGCGGGATCCGCTCGTCGTGCAGGGCGCGCACCAAATCACCGAAGAACGGGTGCTCGTCGGCCTGCAGACCGCCCGGGTTGGGGATCACCAGGTGGGCGGAGCCGCCCGCGACGGAGACCCGGGCGGTGTCGGTGAACCGGTCGACGACCGCCGCCGTGCGGGACAGGTCGGCGGCGGCCACCTCGATGCGCAGCGGCCGCCACTGACCGCCGAGGTTCGCCGGGGCCGGGGCGGCGGCCGCTGCGGCGCGGGCCGGGTCGACGCCGGTCGTGTGGGGCGGCGCGGCGGATGGCCTCGCCCCGCCGCCCGGTGCCAACAGCGCGTTGGCGACCAAGTGCAGACCGCTCTCGTTGTACGCCCGGAACAGCGGGTTGAACGCGAAGAGCACCGCCCGACCAGCGCCGGTCGGCTCGTCCACCAGCGCCACGGTCCCTCGCAGCGTGTCCTGGCCCACCGTGTAGCCGTTGGCCCAGAAGGTTGCGCCAGTCGGGTAGCGCAGCACGTTCGTGCCGGTGCTGCTCGGGTTCAGGATCGGGTCGTCGTTGTTGAACTGGAAGTCCTCAACCGGGCGGCCCAGCGCCACCGGGCTGTCGCCGTCGACGTCGACCCGCAGGTGCGAGCCGATCACCGTGTACCCGCTCGGTTTCGGCTGCTCCGTGGTGGAGGTCAGCCCGGCGGCGCGGGCCAGCCGGGTGCCCTCGTTGCGTACGCCGAGGTAGGTGTTGCCGGCGGCGACCCAGGCGCGCAGGTGGGCCTGCCCGGCGGCGGTGAGCCCGCCGGTCGGGCTGCTGCCGTCGGGGACGACGAGCGCGGTGCGGTCGGTGAAGGCCGGCGTGTTGTCGTTGATGTCGGCGGTGGTCACCGGCGTCAGGCCCAGCCCCCACCGCTTGCCGAGCACGTACCGCGCCTCACCGTGCGAGCCGGACGTGGTGGAGACGCCGGTGCCCGCGAAGAGCCCGACGTCCGGCCGGACGACCGGGCTGCCGGTGGCGGGCGTGCGGCGCGGGGTGAGCGTGACGCCGAGCCTGCGGGCTGCCCGGTCCAGCTCGCCGGTCAGCGCGCGGGCCGGCAGGCCGACCGCGCCGGTGCCCGGGTCGCGCACCAGCGCGACGCCCCGGCCCAGCAGGGTGAAGGTGAATTCGGCTGCGGCGGCGGAGTCCAGCTCGTAGCGGTAGGAGCCCCACGGCGGCGCGGCCGAGCCCCGCCCACCGCCGGTGGTCTCGATCCGCTCGACGAGGCGGGCGCGGGGCCGCACGGCGGTGCCGGTCCAGACGGCGTTGAGCCCCATCAGCAGGGGATTGCTCCACGACGACACGTCGTAGAAGTACGGGAACGGCGCGTACGCATCCTCGCCCAGGATCGCCTGGATCCAGTGCTTCTGGGGCTGGTCCATCGGGATCCAGTACGCCCCCTCGGGCACGGTAAGGCCGGTCACGCCCCGCCCGCCGTAGGCGCGGGCGGTGGGCAGCCGCACCGGCCTGGTCACCTCGTAGACCTCGACGTCCATCCGGCGCAGCCGGGCCACCAGCGCGCGGGCGTCGGCGAGCTGCCGGTCCGGCAGCAGGAAGTACGACCGGACGGTCTGCTGCGGCACCGGGAACTGCACGGTGTTGCCCGGCTGGACCACCTCGTTGGGCTCCAGCGCGCCGGCCCGCCCCTGCGTGAGGGCGTCCTGCCAGAGGCGGAAGTAGCCGTCGAGCACCTCGCGCCGGTGCGCCGCCGCCCAGCCCAGGGTCGCCCACTGGGTGTGGAACTGCTGCTGGACCCGGTCGGCCACCGTCGACGCGCTGCCCTTCTCGAAGGTCATCCCGGCGGCCCCGAAGCCGGCCGCCGGCACCGTGTCGCCGTAGCCCATGAAGAACAGGTCGTACGTCGAGTAGTTGAAGTAACACTCGGTGGTGACGGCCCCGCCGCAGGCGCCGTTGAACCCGAACCCGGCCTTGTTGGCCTCGCCGATCCGGTTGATCCAGTCGACCGCCTCCCCGGCGATCTCGTGGTGGATGGGGTCGGCGTTGGGCGGGAAGAAGTATTGCCGGCCGCCCATCTCGTGGGCGTCGACGAAGACCTGCGGCGGGAGCCGCCGCATCAGTTCGATCTTGCCGTCGGTCTCCCGCTGGGTGCGGGCGAACCAGTCCCGGTTCAGGTCGAAGCCGTACTCGTTCTGCCGCCGTCCGGCGGCGCGGCCGTCCGGGTTCTGCGTCGGCACGATGACCGTGACCACGTTGTCGTTGCGGCGCGCGACCTCGCAGGAGAGCCCGGCGGCCAGCTCGTAGAGCGTCTTCAGGGCCGCGTCGGCGCCGCTGGTCTCCCCGCCGTGGACGTTGGCGGTGATCCAGACGATCGCCGGGCCCCGCTCGGCGATTCCGTCGGCCCGGCGCGGGCTGGTGCGGCGCGGGTCGCGCAGCGAGCGCACGTCGTCGGCGATGCGCTCCAGGGTGCCGCGCCGCACGTGGCGGTCGGCGGAGACCACCGCGTACGGCAGGGGCCGGCCGAGCGCGCTGGTCCCCAGGCTGCCGGTGACGACCCGGTCCGAGGCGGCGTCCACCGCCCCGAGGTAGCCGCGCAGCTCCTCGTTGGTGACCACCCGCTGCTGGCCGGTGCCGAGCGGGAAGCCGAGGAAGCCCTCCGGGCTTGGCACCGACGTCAGCCGGGCGGCCGGGTCGGCGCTGCACGCCGGGACGCGGGGCGCGGCGTCGGCGGCGGGGCCGGTCGACAACGGCAGCGTCGCACCCAACAGGACGACCGTGGCGGCGGCCACCAGTCGTCTCGGCGGAACTGGCCTGAAGCGGTGCGCTGATCGTCGCATGTGTCGCCCTGCTTCCCTGTGGCGGGACGTGAGCCGGCGGCACCGAGCGTAGGACCACTTATTCCCAGCGGTCAATGTCTGATGCCGGGCGGCGGCCGTCAGCGGGGGGTCGCGTACGCCAGCGGCAGCGGCGTCGGCTGCCCCTTCCACGTGCCGGTCAGCCGGGCCCCGCCCGGCGCGGTGTCGCCGCCGAGCAGCCGGAGCACGGCCAGCTCGACGGCGCCGGTGCGGATGCGGGTGGGGTCGCCGTCGGCGACCCGCTCGACCGCGCCGATCCCACCGACGTCGAGCCCCGGGCCGCCGTCGGCGGCGAGCCCACCGCCGGCGAGCGCCCGGCCGCCATCGGCGGCGATCCCCATGCTGGGTGCCCGGTGCTCCCGCCGGCCGTCGGACTCGAAGTATTCCTCCGCCTGACCGGTGTCGGCGAGGATCGCCCCGGCCAGGGCCGCG
Source organism: Micromonospora sp. DT233 (assembly GCF_049841815.1). Classification (NCBI taxonomy): domain Bacteria; kingdom Bacillati; phylum Actinomycetota; class Actinomycetes; order Micromonosporales; family Micromonosporaceae; genus Micromonospora; species Micromonospora sp. DT233. Next base: position 25,401 of record NZ_JBNCLB010000007.1, read on the forward strand.
GCGTAGACCGGGTCGCCGCAGGCGTCGTAGACCCAGCGCCGGCCCAGCACCGAGTGCTCGAAGGTGCCGACGAGCCACGACTGCGCCCCGTCCAGGGGCGCGCCCCGGTAGGTCAGCGGCACCTGCAGGATTGGCCCGGAACCGGCGCGCACCAGCAGGGTCTCGATCCCCACCCGGCCCTCGGGGTCGTCGAAGCGGTATGCCGCGACCCGCGTCACGGCGGCGTCGGCCTCGCCCGCGAACCACCGCCGCCGGGGCAGCCAGGTCGCCAGGAGCTCGAGCTTGGTGGGGCGGATCTCCGCCCGGTGCAGCAGCGCCATGGCCAGATCATAGGGACCCGGTACGACGGCGACGCCGACCGCGATCAGCGCGGGGCGGTGGTAGCGCCTGCTGTACCCCGGGTCGGCAGAGCGCGGGAGTGACCGGACCCCCGCGCGGCTGGTCTGCTGTACGCGGCGGAGAAAGCGCTGGTCAGCCGCCTACCACGAAGCCAACCGTCGTCCCCTTTGGAGAACCGATGAGCACCGAAACGACCCCTGCCCCCGGCGGCTTCCGCCGCCTCGTGCGCCGCCGGCCACTGACCGTCTTCTTCGCCCTGGCCTACGGCCTGAGCTGGCTGGCCTGGATCCCGTACATCCTCTCCGAAAGCGGCCTCGGCTGGATCCCGTTGCAGATTCCGGAGCTGCTGGGCACCAGGCAGCTCGTCGGCATGATGCCCGGCGCCTACCTGGGGCCGGTCACGGCCGCGCTGCTGGTCACCGCCGCCGCCGAGGGGCGCGCGGGGCTGCGGCAGTGGCGCGGCCGGCTGTTCCGGCTGCGGGTCGGGTGGCGCTGGTACCTGCTGGTGCTGGCCGGGGTGCCCGCGGTGATCCTGCTCTCCACCTTCGCCCTGCCCCAGGCGTGGGGCCAGGCCCGGACGTTCAGCATCCTGGTGGTGGCCGTGTACCTGCCGATGATGCTCGTGCAGTTCGTCACCACGGCGGCGGCCGAGGAGCCGGGCTGGCGCGACTTCGCCCTGCCCCGCCTGCAGCGCCGCTACGGCGCGGTGCCCGGCACCGTGCTGCTCGGCCTGCTCTGGGGCGGCTGGCACCTGCCGCTCTTCCTCACCGAGTGGGGCGGCTACCCGAACGTGTCCTGGGTGTACCCGGTCGAGTTCGTGGCCGGCTGCGTGCCGCTGAGCCTGGTGATGACCTGGGTGTTCAACCGGACCCGGGAGAGCCTGCCGCTGATCATGCTGCTGCACGCCGGCATCAACAGCACGTACTCGCTGGTCTGGCCGCAGATGTTCCCGACCCTCAACGGCAACACCGACACCCTGCACGTGCAGCTCATCGGCTCGACCGTGGTGGCTCTGGTGCTGATCGTCGCGACCCGGGGAAAGCTGGGCCTGCGCACCGCGCAGACCGACGCTCCGCAGGCCGACGCACCAGGCACCGGGCCGGTCGACACCCCGCCGGTCGACACCGAGCAGGCCGGCGCTGCGCCGGTCGGGCCGGACGACGGTCAGCCCCGGCGCGCGGTGTCCTCCAGGTAGTGCAGGACGGCGGCGACGCGGCGATCCGTCCGGTCGGTCTGGGCGAGATCGAGCTTGGCGAAGATGCTGCGGATGTGCTTGTGCACCGCCCCGTCGGTGACGAAGAGCCGCTCCGCGATCGCCGCGTTGCCCAGGCCCTCGGCCATGAGCGCCAACACGTCCCGCTCGCGGGGGCTGAGGCGCTCCAGCCGGGTGTCCGGACGGGTGCGGGCCAGCAACTGGGCCACCACGTCCGGGTCGATCGCCGTGCCGCCGTCGGCGACCCGGTGCAGCGCCGCCAGGAACTCCTCGACCCGCCCCACCCGCTCCTTGAGCAGGTACCCGAGCCGCGCGCCGCCCTGGGCGAGCAGATCCGTGGCGAAGGCCTGCTCGACGTACGCGGAGAGCACCAGCACCGCGAGGCCCGGCTGGCGGCGGCGGGCCTCGACGGCGGCGACGATCCCCTCGTCGGTGTGCGTCGGCGGCATGCGCACGTCGACGATCGCCACGTCCGGCTGGTGGGCGTCGATCGCGGCCAGGAAGGTGGGCGCGTCCTCGGCGGTGGCCACCACCTCCAGCGACTCGGCGCGCAGCAGCAGCGCCAGCCCTTCCCGCAGCAGCGCGTCGTCCTCGGCGATCACGATCCGCACGGCAGGTTCACCTCCACAGTGGTCGGACCGCCCGGCGGGCTGGTCAACGTCAACGTGCCGTCGTGCGCCTCGGCCCGGCGGCGGATGCCCAGCAGCCCGGAGCCGGGGCGGTCACCCGCGCCGCCGCGACCGTCGTCGGTGACGGCGACGTGCAGCCGGTCGCCGTCGCGGCGCAGCCGCACCGTGGCCTGCCGCGCGCCGCTGTGCCGGGCGATGTTGGTCAGCGCCTCGGCCACCACGAAGTACGCCGTCGCCTCCACCGAGGCCGCGCAGCGGACCGGCAGCTCCGCGTCGACGCGCACGGGCACCGGGCAGGTCGTGGCCAGCGACGCCAGCGCGTCGGGGAGGCTGCGGTCGGTGAGCACCGGCGGCAGGATACTGCGCACCACCGCGCGCAGCTCGGCCAGGGCCTCCTCGGCGGCGCTCTGCGCCCGCTCCAGGATGGCGTCTGCGTGGGCCGGGTCGCGGGTCACCGCGCGCCGCGCCGCGCCGAGCAGCACGGTGACCCCGACGATCCGGTTCTGCGTGCCGTCGTGCAGCGCCCGTTCGATGCGCCGCAGTTCGGCGGCGTGGGCGTCCAGCGCGGCGGCCCGGGTCGCGGTCAACTGCGCCACCCGCAGCACCAGGTCGCTGCCCGGGTCGGGGGTGAGCAGCCGGCGGCCGGGCCGTTCCTGCAACCGGGCGAAGAAGGGCGTGGCGTAGAGCACCAGGAGCAGCCAACCGACGCCGAGCAGGCTGACCCCGAGGGCGCCGACGGTGTCGTGGACCACCGGGAACCCGATCGACGCCGTCGCGTCGCCCGCCGGCAGCAGCCGCCACCACAGCGGGAACGTGCCGTCTCGTAGCACGTTGATCGGCAGCACCAGCCCGATCATGCCGAGCACCAGCCCCAGCGTCGCGTGCCGGAACAGCCAGCGCAGCTCCCGCCGTACGGCCGGATCGCCGGCGGCGGCCCGCAGGCCCGCCGGCGGCGGCTGGCCACCGGGGATCTCCGGGCCGATGCGGGAGAGCCGCTCGCGCTCCCGGTCGGTGACCATCCGCAGCGCCCGCAGCGCGTACGGCACCGCCGACAGGCCCACCCCGATCAGGCAGGTCGCCGCCGTGGCGAGCAGCACCACCAGTGTCACCAGGGCCAGTACGGCGGTGCCGAGCCCGCTGACGAGGCGCTCCAGCCCGTCCAGGCCGGCGCGGGCGCGGGCGGAGTGGTCCCGCCGCGCGGCCTGCGGGTCGGGCGCACCCGTGTTCTGCGCGCGCATCGCGATCCCCTCCCGCGCTCGTCCTGCCGAGAACCCCAGCGACAGTAGGCCACCACCCGCCCGTCGTGGCAGGGGCTCCGGTGCGAAGTACAGCCTGCTGTACCCCGACTCTCCATCTGGCGGGATCGTTCGCGGCCGCCGCCGTCCGTAGCGTTCTGGGTGCCGGCGGGGAAGGCGACCGACCGGCGCCAATCATCGAGGAGGACACCATGACGGATCTCTACCGTGGCACCGAGGCCCAGTCGACGACGGGCCGGTCGACGACGCAGGCCGGGTGGTTCGCCCGCACCGCCAGCGACCGGACCAGCGTGCTGCTCTGGGTGGCGCTGGTGGTCAGCGTTGTGCTCAACGCCGTGCTGTCGAACGTGAACGTCTTCCTGGGCGGGGCGTTCGGGATGATGGTGCTGGCCTGCGGGTGGGCGCTCGTCGTCCGGTACCGGCGCAACCGCAACCGCTGACCGTGCCCGGGCCCCGTCACGACCCGTCGGGGCCCGGCTGCTGCGGGGCGATGACCTCGGTGCCGGACCAGCGTGCCGGGCTGAATACTCCTTGTGTGTCAGGTGAGTTTCGCGAAGGAGGAGTCATGCCCGCTGTGTCCCCGGGGTCGCCCGGCTCGCGTCAGACCCTGTCGCAACTGGAGTCGTCGCCCGTGGTGCAGGCGTGGGAGCTGGGAATGCGGCTGGCCAGCGGCGCGAGGAGGTCGGCTTCACGGCGGCGGCCGCCGGGCGCGCCATCGGCATCATCCAGGCGTACGTCTCCGGCGTGGAGTCGGGCCGGGTGAAGCTGCCCGCCCGCCGGCTGGCGCAGATCGTCGAGGCGTACGAGTTCGAGCCCGACGACGCGGCCGAGCTGGAGCAGCTCCGCGCCGGGGCGACCCGGCGCGGCTGGTGGCACGAGTACGCGCAGCTCTTCCCGGCCGAGTTCCTGCGCTTCCTCGGCTACGAGGCCGGTGCCGAGCACGTGCGCAGCTTCCACCCGGAGGCCATCCACGGCCTGTTGCAGACCGAGGAGTACGCCCGCGCGGTGATCCGGGGCGGCAGCACCACGATCCGGTTGACCGAGGTGGACCGGCGGGTCGCCGTGCGGATGGCCCGCCAGCGGCGGCTCGACGGCGAGCATCCGCTGCGGGTCTCCGCGCTGCTCAGCGAGGTGCGCTGCGCCAGCAGGTCGGCGGCCCGGAGGTGATGCGCGGCCAGCTCGACCACCTGGTCCGGCTGGCCACCGAGCGGCCCGAGCAGGTCGAGGTCCGCGTGCTGCCGTTCAGCGTCGGGGCGCACCCCGCCTTCGGCGGACCCTTCGAGGTGCTGTCGTTCCCGTCGCCCCGGCTGCCCGACCTGGTCTGGCAGGAGATCCTGACCTTCATCGACATCATCGACCAGTCGGTGCGGGTGACCGACTACGTGATCACCTTCGCCGAGACCCGGGAGCTCGCGTTAAGCTCCGACGAATCGATCGACCTGATTCGCTGGATCGCCAAGGGGATGACGTGAGCGCGCAGCCAGCCGGCACCGAGCGGGGATGGTTCAAGTCCTCCCGCAGCTCCAGCAACGCCAACTGTGTCGAGGTGCGGTTCGCCGCCGGCGGGGTGGGCGTCCGCGACTCCAAGGACCCCGGCGGCCCGGCCCTCGCCTTCGCCGGCGCCGCCTGGGCCGACTTCGTGCGTGCGATCGGGGCCGTGCCTCCGCCCCGCTGACCGTTGGCTGACGCCTCCTGCGGCGACACGGTCCAACCTGGACCGGCCTTCGCAGCCTTGGACCGGCCTTCGCAGCCGCCGAACGGTGCCCGCGGCGTGTTGTGCCCTCCGGTTACCGTCGGACACGACGTCGACACCTGCGCGGAGGGCGGCGCGGGTGCGGGAGAACTCGATCGCTAGGGTTGGGACGTGTCTCTATGGATGGCCGCGATGTGGGGAATGGTCGGCAGCGCCGTCGCGGAGGCATTGAACCTCTACGGCATGATGCGCCCGACCACCGAGTCGCAGGGCCGGTGGCAGTGGCCGTGGCGGGACCGGCGGGACCGGCCGATCGTGGTCTTCGCCGTCCTGCTGCGGGCGGTGGCCGGCACCGGCCTGGCCGCCGCGGCCGCCGCGGGTGGGCTGGCGGAGACCGCGTTCGCCAGCTTCACCTTCGGGGTGGCCGCGCCGCTGGTGATCGCCAAGATGTTCGATCAGATCCGGACGGTCGATCCACGGGCCGATCCGCCCGCCGTCGGCAGCCCGGACGGTGAGCACGATGACGGCGCGTGACACCCGGTGGGGCCGCCTGGTCGCCGCGTTGGCGGCCCGGCCGGCCGTCACCGTCACTCCCGCCCCGCTGCCCCGGCGCACCCGGTTCGCCGCCGCGTTGGCGGCCCGGCCGGTCGCCGTCGCCCGCCCGGCGAGGGCGGCGTCGTCGTGGGAGGGGCACGCCGGCGAGGGCAAGCTCACCGAGCAGGTGAAGGAGATCCTCGCCGCCGTCCTCGGCGTCACCGCCGACCAGCTCCGGGTCGACGCCGACGGCGATGTGGGCTTCCGCGCCGGCTCCGCCATGATCTTCGTACGCGCCCAGGACGACCCGCCCCTGGTGGACGTCTTCTCGCCGCTGCTGACCGGCGTGGAGCCCACGGAGACGCTCTACCAGCGGCTCTCCGACCTGACCAACGGGTTGGTCGTCGGCCGGGTCTACTGCACCGGCGGCACGGTCTGGGCCTCGATCCCCGTCTTCGGGCAGGACTTCGTCCCCACCCATCTGCTGCTGGCCGTACGCGCCATGATCGCGCTCGCCGACGACCTGGACGACCGGCTGCGCCACGAGTTCGGCGGGAGCCGGTTCTTCGGGTCGGAGGCCACCGGGCTGACCCCGGTGCCCGATCCCACCGGTTACCTGCGTGACCTCGCCGACTCCGACGCCGCCGGCGCGCTGGGCGCCGGCAGCGTCCTGGTCGACCTGCTGGCCGACCGGGGGCACACCGACGAGCTGCGGTTGCGTGCCGACCACGGCGACGGGCACGCCGCCGCCCGGCTGGCCGGGCTGCTGGCCGAGCGGGGGCGGGCGGGCGAGGCCGAGCGGTACTGGCGGGTCGCCGTCGAGCACGGCGACGCGCGGGCGTACGACGAACTGGCCGCCCTGCTGGCCGCCGAGGGCCGGCCGGACGAGGCGATCGACCTGCTGCGCAGCTCCGTCGACCAGGGCAACCGGCGCTCCCTGCCGCTGCTGGTCACGCTGCTGACCGAGCACGGCAGGCTCGACGAGGGCGTCGAGTTGCTGCGCGGCTGGGCGGCTCGCGGCGCTGCGGAGGGCTGAGTCCGCGCCGACCCCCGACGCCGTGAGGCGGAGCTACAGTTGTTGACGATTCAACAACTGTGTCGACCGGCGACGAACCGCTCGACGGGGAAGGAACCGCACCATGGACGCCCCCACGCTCACCCCGGCCCGCACCGTGGCCCGCGTCGAGACCAGCCGCCGGCTCGGCCCGGACGCGCAGGTCGACGACAAGGCGCTGGTCTTCGCCCCGGACAACCCGGCGCTGACCGACCCCTTCCTGCTCCTCGCCGAGGACTGGTTCTCCTCGCCCGGCTTCGAGTGGCACCCGCACCGGGGGGTGGAGACGGTCACCACCGTCGTCGACGGCGTGCTCGAACACGGCGACAGCCTCGGCAACTCCGGTGCGCTCCGGCCGGACGACGTGCAGTGGATGACCGCCGGGCGGGGCATCATCCACCGCGAGCTGGCCTACCGCAACGAGCACGCGCACACGCTGCAACTCTGGCTGAACCTGCCCGCCGCCCGGAAGCTGACCGACACCCGCTACCAGGACCTGCTCGCCGCCGGCCGACCGCGCGTCGTCCGCCCCGGCGTCGTCGTCGACGTGATCTCCGGCACCGTCGACGGGATGACCGGCCCCGCGCTCAACCACGTCGACGTGCAGGGCGCGCTGGTCCGGCTGGAGCCGGCGGCCACGCTGCACTACCCGCTGCCGTCGGCGCACCGGGCGTTCGTGTACGTGCTGGCGGGCCGGGCGACGGTGGCCGGCAGACGCCTGCGCGCCGGGCAGACCGCCTGGTCCGACCCGGTGACCAGGGCGGGCGGCCGCAGCGAGTTGACCCTCGCCGCCCCGGACGGGGACGCGCCGACCCGGCTGATGGTCTACAGCGGCACCCCGCTGCGCGAGCCGGTGGTCTTCGGCGGCCCGTTCGTGATGAACCGGCGTACCGAGATCACCCAGGCGTTCGCGGACTTCCACGCCGGCCGGTTCGGCCGCGTCCCCCGCAGCGCCCGGCTGCGCTACGACCGCTAGCCGCCGTACCGGACCTCGGTGGTAGGCGGCGGCGCGGCACGCGCGAGACCTGGGACGCTTCCTGTCGAATGGGGGCCGGGTCGGATGAAGGCCGTGGAGAGACCGGGCGGCCGCCGGATTCCGCGACCCGCTGGCCGGCCGCCGGCGGTGGGTCGACGACGGGTCGACCCACCGCCGGCGGGCCGGGGTCAGGCGACGGAGCAGGTGGCCCCGTTGAGGGTGAACGAGGACGGTCGGGCGGTGCTGCCCGTGTGGGTGGCCTGGAAGCCGATGCTGACCGACCCGCTCGGCGCGATGGTGCCGTTGTAGGCGACGTTACGGGCGGTCACCGCCCCGCTGGTCGGCGCGTAGGACGCGTTCCAGCCGCTGGTGATGGTCTGCCCGCCGGGCAGGGTGAAGCCCAGGGTCCAGCCGTTGACGGCGGCGCTGCTGGTGTTGGTGATGGTCACGGCGGCGGTCAGGCCGTTGTTCCAGGCGTTGACCGTGTACCCGACCAGACAGGCCCCGGGGGCCGGCGGCGGCGACGTCGGCGGGGGAGTGGTGGGCGGGGGCGTCGTCGGCGGGGGAGTGGTGGGCGGCGGAGTCGTCGGGGGCGGGGTGGTCGGCGGCGGCGTGGTGCCGTCGAGACCGAAGAAGCGGATGGCCTGGGCCGCGTCCACGGGCAGGTTGTGCGACACGCCCTGCATGCTGATCGCCTCGACCGGCGCGGTCGGGCCGCTGCCGCCGTACCGGGTGCGGGTGTAGCCCGACTGCGGGGTGTCGGTGTACGTCGGGGTCTGGCTCAGCCCGTGCACGTTGGTCCACTGCTTGATCGCCTCCCCGAAGTTGGGGTAGCGCAACGTCTCGTCGTTCGTGCCGTGCCAGAGCTGGATGCGGGGCCGCTTGCCGGTGTAACCCGGGTACGCGTTGCGGACCAGGTCCCCCCACGCCTGTGGGGTCCTGCTGATCTGCCCGTTGGCGCACTCGCTGTTCCACTCCGAGCCGTTGGTGGTGGCGAAGCAACCGAACGGGACCCCGGCGTAGGCGCTGCCGGCGGCGAAGACGTCGGGGTAGAGGCCGAGCAGGACGTTGGTCATCATCGCGCCCGAGGAGATGCCGGTGGCGAAGATGCGGTCGGCGTCCACGGGGTAGCGCGCCCGGACGTAGTCGACCATCGACTTGATGCCCACCGGGTCGCTGCCGCCGTCGCGGCGCAGCGCCTGCGGGGAGGCGACGTCGAAGCACTGGCTGCTGCGGGTCACCGACGGGTAGATCACGATATAGCCGTACCGGTCGGCCAGGGCGGCGAACTGGGTGCCGGAGTACATGGCCGGGCCGGTGCCGGTGCAGTAGTGCACCGCGACCACCACCGCCGGGCGGGGCGCGACGTTGTCCGGCACGTACAGGTACATCCGCAGGTTGCTGGGGTTGGTGCCGAAGCCGGTGACCTCGGTCAGCGCCGCCGCCGAGGCGGGCGTGGGGACGGCCAGCGCCGCCAGCGCGGTCACCGCCGCGGCCGCCAGGGCGGCGCAGAGCGCTTTGATCCTTGTTCGCATGGACGGGTTCCTTCGGAGCGCGAGGATGGGGCAGGGGTTCCGATCGAGGCTGCCCGGTGCCCGATCATGTCCGGCTCAGGAACATCCACAAGTATGGATAGCCCGAGGTGGGGCTGGCAACCGCGCGGAACTATCGGTGCCCGGCGCGGGGCGGGGCGATCCGCCCCACGTCGAGGCGTATCCGGCGGGACCGGCTACCGTTGGTCCCTGGTGTGCCGGGAAGCCTGGTCGGCGATGGATGACGCACGCCCGCCGACGAGGAGATTCCCGTGACCGACGCCCCACGGCGCCGTACCAGCCTGTTCGCCCGACGCTCCTGGGGCGAGACCAGCCGCATCAGCGCCATCCTGCGCAAGGAGACCGTGGGCGGGGCGCTCCTGCTGGCCGGCGCGCTGCTGGCCCTGGCCTGGTCCAACTCCCCCTGGTCGCACGGCTACCAGGCGCTGCGGGACCTGCGGGTCGGCCCGGCGGCGGCGCACCTGGACCTCAGCCTCGCGGCCTGGGCCGCCGACGGCCTGCTGGCGATCTTCTTCTTCGTCGCCGGGCTGGAACTCAAGCGCGAGTTCGTCGCCGGGGACCTGCGCGACCCGCGCCGCGCGGCGGTGCCGGTGGCCGCCGCCCTGGGCGGGGTGGCCGTGCCGGCCGTGCTCTACCTGATCATCGCAGGGGGCGACGCGCCGAAGGGCTGGGCCATCCCCACCGCCACGGACATCGCCTTCGCCCTGGCCGTGCTCGCGGTCGTCGGCCGGTTCCTCCCCTCCGGGCTGCGCACCTTCCTGCTCACCCTCGCCGTGGTCGACGACCTGCTGGCCATCGTCATCATCGCCGTGTTCTACACCTCCGACCTCAACGCCGGGGCGCTGCTGGGCGCGCTGGTCCCGCTGGCGGTCTTCGGCCTGCTCGTGCAGCGCCGGGTCCGCTCCTGGTGGCTGCTGCTGCCGCTGGCGGCGGCGACCTGGGCGCTGATGCACGCCTCCGGGGTGCACGCCACCGTGGCCGGGGTGCTGCTGGCCTTCACCGTCCCGGTGCTGCGCAGCCGCGCCGCCGGCGGCCCGGACGCCGGCCCGGGGCTGGCCGAGCACTTCGAGCACCGGTTCCGCCCGATCTCCGCCGGCGTCGCGGTGCCGGTCTTCGCGTTCCTCTCCGCCGGTGTCACGGTCGGCGGCCTGGCCGGGCTGGCCACCGCCCTGACCGACCGGGTGGCCCTCGGTGTCGTCGTCGGCCTGGTGGTCGGCAAGCCCATCGGCATCATGCTGGCCACCTGGCTGGTGTCCCGGTTCACCCGGGCGGACCTCGACGAGGGGCTGAACTGGCTCGACGTGCTCGGCCTGGCGCTGCTGGGCGGGGTCGGCTTCACCGTCTCGCTGCTGATCGGGGAGCTCGCCTTCGGCCTGGGCAGCGAGCGCGACGACCACGTCAAGGTGGCCGTGCTCACCGGCTCCCTGCTCGCCGCCGCCCTGGCCGCCGTGGTCCTGCGCGCGCGCAGCCGGTTCTACCGGCGGGTCCACGCCGCCGAGAGCGTCGACCGCGACCGTGACGGCATCCCGGACGTCTACCAGGCGCCGCCCGACGCGCCCGGCGGCCGGTGAGCCCCGCCCTGCCACCGCCGGGCCCCGCCGTCGCCCGCTTCCGACCGGCCCGGCCGGGAACGTCGGGCGACTGACAGGTTTCGCCGTCCGGTCGAAGCGGGCAAGGAGGCGGTAAGCCGTCGAGAGCGGACGGGGGGATCGCGACGCCGTTGGTGGCCGCAGCGGTCCCGCCCCGCCCGCCGGGGGAGGGGACCGCTTGATGACCAGATCCAGAATGGCCGGCGCCGCGCTCGCGCTCGTGCTCGCCACGTCCGCCGGGTGCGGCTCCGGGGAGAGCGTCGACGTGGGCACCGGCGCCAACACGGGCGGCGGGGGCGCCGGAGGGACGCTCGCCGCGGCGATCGGCGGCGAGCCCGACCAGCTCGACCCGCACAAGACGTCGGCGTACTACAGCTTCCAGGTGCTGGAGAACGTCTACGACACCCTGGTCGAGCCGGGCGCCGACCTGCAGATGGGGCCGTCGCTGGCGACGAAGTGGACCACCAGCGACGACCAGCTCACCTGGACCTTCACCCTCCGCGAGGGGGTCAAGTTCTCCGATGGCTCGCCGCTGACCTCCGCCGACGTCGTCTACTCGTACAACCGGATCATCTCGGAGAAGCTCAACCAGGCGTACAAGTTCGAGACCGTCAAGTCGGTGACCGGGCCCAACCCGACCACCGTGGTCGTCACGCTCACCAAGCCCACCCCGAACCTGCTGGCCAACCTGGGCGGCTTCAAGGGCGTGGCGATCGTCGAGAAAGCGAACGTCGAGTCCGGGGCGGTCAAGACCAAGCCCGTCGGCAGCGGCCCGTTCGCGGTCGCCGGCTACACCTCCGGCGACAACGTCAAGCTGGTCCGCAACGACGCGTACTGGGGGGCCCGGCCCAAGCTGGACGGGGTCACCTTCAGCTTCGTCAAGGACCCGACCGTGGCGCTGCAGAACCTGCGCGGCGGCGAGGTGCAGTGGACCGACAACCTCCCGCCCCAGCAGGTCGCCGGCCTGAAGAAGACCGGCGGTGAGGTCACCGTCGAGTCGAAGCCGTCGACCGACTACTGGTACCTGGCGCTCAACCAGAGCCGCAAGCCGTACGACGACGTGAACGTGCGCCGGGCGATCGCCTTCGCCCTGGACCGGGAGGCGATCACCAAGGCGGCGAAGTTCGGGCTGGCCAAGGCGAACCAGACCGCCATCCCCGAGGGCAGCTCCTGGCACTACGGGTACGCCCCGTACCGGCACGACCCCGACCAGGCCCGGCAGTTGCTCGGCCAGGCCGGCGTCACCGGGCTGACCATGGAGCTGATGGTGACCACCGAGTACCCGGAGACGGTCAGCGCCGCCCAGGTCATCGCGTCGCAGCTCAAGGACGTCGGAATCACCGTGAAGATCCGTACCCTCGACTTCGCGCAGTGGCTCGACGAGCAGGGCAAGAGCAACTTCGACGCGTTCATGCTCGGCTGGCTCGGCAACATCGACCCGGACGAGTTCTACTACGCCCAGCACCGCACCGGCGGGACGTTCAACTTCCACAAGTACAGCAACCCGGCCGTGGACAAGCTCCTCGACGCCGCCCGCACCGAGACCGACCCGGCGGCCCGCAAGCGCACGTACGACCAGGCCGCGAAGCAGATCGTCGACGACGTCAGCTACCTCTACCTCTACAACCCGGAGGTCGTGCAGGGCTGGACGAAGCAGGTGTCCGGATACCAGGTCCGCTCCGACCGGGCCGTGCGGTTCCGCGACGTCGGCCTCGACCGGTGAGCTGACGGGAGCCTCGCGTGGCACGCTTCGTCCTCCGCCGGCTGCTGCAGTCGGTCGTAGTCCTGCTCGGGGTGACGCTGGTCGTCTTCCTCCTGCTGCAACTCGTCCCCGGCGACCCGGTGCGGGTCGCCCTGGGGACCCGCTTCGACCAGCAGACCTACGACGCGCTGCGGGCGCGGGCCGGTCTGGACCAGCCCCTGCTCACCCAGTACGTCAGCTACGTCGGTCACGCGCTGACCGGCGACCTCGGGGTGAGCTTCCGCAGCGGCCAGCCGGTCACCACGATCGTGTTGGAGCGGCTGCCGGCCACCCTCTCGCTGGCGGTCACCGCCGTGCTGCTGGCGCTGCTGGTCGCCTTCCCGCTGGGCGTGCTCTCGGCGGTGCGCAGCGGCTCGGCCCTGGACCACGCGGCCCGGGTGTTCAGCCAGTTCGGCGTCTCGGTGCCGGACTTCTGGATGGGCATCATGGGCATTCTGCTCTTCGCCGGGGTGCTCGGCTGGCTGCCGCCGTCGGGGTACGTGGCGCTGACCGAGGACCCGGGCCGGTGGGCGTCGCACGTGCTGCTGCCGGCGGCGGCGGTGGGGCTGGTCACCGCCTCGATCCTCACCCGGTTCATCCGCTCGTCGGTGCTGGAGGTGCTCTCCGAGGACTACGTGCGCACCGCCGAGGCCAAGGGGCTGCGTCCCCGGGTCGTGGTGCTGCGGCACGTGCTGCGCAACGCGCTGATCCCCGTGGTCACCGTGGTGGCGGTGCAGTTGGCCAGCCTGATCGGCGGGGTGATCGTGATCGAGGTGCTCTTCGCCTGGCCAGGCGTCGGCCAGCTCACCTACGACGCGGTCCAGGCCCGCGACTACCCGGTGCTGCAGGGCGCGGTGCTCTTCGTGGCCGCCCTCTTCCTGCTGATGAACCTGCTGGTGGACGTGCTCTACGCCCGCCTCGACCCACGGATCGGGGTCAAATGAGCGCCCCCGCCCCCGCCCATGACCCGCGCACGGACGCGGCCGACCACGGGCCGGGCCGCGAGGGCGATGTCGGAGACGGCACGCTGCGCCGCGCGCTGGCCGCGCTGCGGCACGACCCGTTGGCCGTCGTCGGCACGGTGGTGCTGGCGGTGCTGATCGTGGTCGGGGTGGCCGGCCGGTGGCTGGCGCCGGACGGGATCAACGACGTCGACGTGGACGGGATGCTGCGCCCGCCGAGCCTCGACCACCCCTTCGGCACCGACGAGCTGGGCCGCGACGTGCTCAGCCGGGTCCTCGTGGCCGCCCGGGTGTCGCTGGAGGTGGGGCTGGTCAGCGTCGGCATCGCGCTGCTGGTCGGGGTGAGCGTCGGGCTGCTGGCCGGCTGGTACCGGGGCTGGGTCGACAACGTCCTCATGCGCGGCATGGACGTGCTCTTCGCGTTCCCGGTGCTGCTGCTGGCGGTGGCGATCGTCGCGGTGCTGGGGCCGGGGCTGCTCACCGCGATGGTCGCCATCGGGGTGGTCTACACCCCGATCTTCGCCCGGGTCACCCGCGCGGGCGTGCTCTCCGTGCGGGAGCAGGTCTTCGTCCGGGCGGCGGTGTCGATCGGCACGTCCGACGCGCGGATCATCCGCCGCCACGTGCTGCCCAACATCGCGGCCCCGCTGATCGTGCAGACGTCGCTCTCGCTGGCCTTCGCCATCCTCTCCGAGGCGGCCCTGTCCTTCCTCGGCCTGGGCATCCAGCCGCCGGACCCGGCCTGGGGGCGGATGCTCTACGACGGGCGCGGGTTCGTCACCGAGGCGTGGTGGCTCGGCGTCTTCCCCGGCGCCGCCATCTTCCTCACCGTGCTCGCCTTCAACCTGGTCGGCGACGCGCTGCGGGACGTGCTGGATCCCCGCCAACTGACCGTCGGCGAGGCGAGGAGGAGCAGGGCATGAGCGAGCGCACCACGATCCCGGCCCAACCGGACCCGGCCCACGGCGACCCCGGCGGGGAGCCCGTGCTGGCCATCGAGGACCTGACCGTCACGCTCGGCACCCGCCGGGGGCCGGCGCGGGCGGTGGCCGGCGTGAGCTGGTCGGTGCGGGCCGGGCAGACCCTCGCCCTGGTCGGCGAGTCCGGCAGCGGCAAGAGCATGACCGTGCTGGCCGCCACCGGCCTGGCCCCCCGCACGGCCCAGGTCACCGGCCGGGTCCGGCTGCTCGGCGAGGAGCTGACCGCGCTGCCGGAGTCCCGCCGCCGGCGGCTGCGCGGCCGGCACGTCGGCTTCGTCTTCCAGGACCCGATGACCTCGCTCAACCCGGTGCTGACCGTGGGCCGGCAGGTCACCGAGGCCTGCGAGGAACACCTGGGCATGACCCGCCGCCAGGCGCGGGCGCGGGCCCTGGACCTGCTCGACCTGGTCGGCATCCCGTCGCCGGGGCAGCGGGTGGACGCGTACCCGCACCAGTTCTCCGGCGGGATGCGCCAGCGGGTCGTCATCGCGATGGCGCTGGCCTGCGAGCCGGCGCTGCTCATCGCCGACGAGCCGACCACCGCGCTGGACGTCACCACCCAGGCGCAGATCGTCGAGCTGGTCGCCGACCTGCGCGACCGGCTCGGCACCGCCGTCGTCTGGATCACCCACGACCTCGGCGTGGTCGCCGGGGTCGCCGACAGCGTCGCCGTCATGTACGGGGGGCGCATCGTCGAGCAGGGCTCCGTCGACGCGGTCTTCGACGCGCCGTCGCACCCGTACACCCGGGCGCTGCTGGCGGCCCGCCCCGACCCGGCCCACGCCGGCGGGGACCTGCCGGCGATCCCGGGCGCCCCGCCGAGCCCGCTCGACCTTCCCGCCGGGTGCGCGTTCTGGCCCCGCTGCCCGGTGCGCGGCGACGCCCGCTGCGAACACGTTCTGCCGCCCCTGGTCCCGGTCGCCCCCGGGCACCTGGTACGCACCTTCTACCCGCCCGCGGAGGACGAATGAGCACCGACACCGCCCGGGGCGTACCCCCGTCCGTCGCCGCGGCCGACGAGCCCGTCGCCGAGCTCGACGACCTGCGGGTGTGGTTCCCCGGGCCCGGCGGCGCGGCCGTGCGGGCCGTGGACGGGGTGTCGCTGCGCATCCGGCGCGGCGAGACGCTGGGGCTGGTCGGCGAGTCCGGCAGCGGCAAGTCGACCACCGGCCTGGCATTGCTGCGCCTGGTCGACCCGACCGGCGGGACGGTCCGGGTCGGCGGCGAGGACGTGACCCGCTGGTCGCGCCGCCGGCTGCGCGCCCTGCGCCGTCGGGTGGCGATGGTGTTCCAGGACCCGCAGGCGTCGCTGGACCCCCGCCGCACGATCGGCGCGAGCGTCGCCGAGCCGCTGGTGGTGCACGGGCTGGTCGACTCCGGCGAGGCCCGCCGCCGGCGGGTCGCGGAGCTGCTGGAGATGGTGGGCCTGCGCGCCGACCTCGCCGGCCGGCATCCCCACGAGCTCTCCGGCGGCCAGCGCCAACGGGTCGGCATCGCCCGCGCGCTGGCCGGGGAGCCCGACCTGATCGTGCTCGACGAGCCGATCGCCTCGCTGGACCTGAGCGTGCAGGCGCAGATCATGAACCTGCTGCGCGGCCTGCAACGCGACCTCGGGCTGACCTACCTCTTCATCGCGCACGACCTGGCCGCCGTCGAGCACATGAGCGACCGGATCGCCGTGATGTACCTGGGCCGGATCGTGGAGACCGGCACCCCGGCGCAGCTCTACCGGCAGCCCGCCCACCCGTACACGGCCGCGCTGCTGTCGGCCGTGCCGGTGGCGGACCCGAAGGTGGAGCGGCACCGCCGGCGGATCACCCTGCGCGGCGACATCCCCAGCCCGATCGACCCGCCGAGCGGCTGCCGGTTCCGCACCCGGTGCCCGCAGGCCCGCCCCGACTGCGCCGAGACCGACCCGGCCCTGATCGAGGTCGCCGCCGGGCACCGCAACGTCACCGGGGAGCAGGCCGCCGCCGGGCCCGAGAGCGCCGCCGGGCACGCCGCCGCCTGCCTGTACGCGGGGGAGGCCGTGCGCGCCATGCGGGCCGACGGCCACTGACCGGCGTACGCGGGCAGCGGAGCCGGCCCGCACGCGGGCATACTTCCACCCGTGGAGCGAAGAAGAGGGCGGGTACCGTCCAGTGTGGTGACGCTCGTGGTCGTGGTGCTGGTGGGCGGGGTGGCGTTGCTCGGCGTCGGTGCGGCGAACGGCCAGCTCAGGGCGATGATCGGCGGTGCCCTCGGTCACCGGGAGAACCCGGTCCACGACAGCGCGGTGGCCGACGCCGCGGAGAAGGTCGACGCGGTCTCGGCCCGCTTCGACTTCGAGCACCTGCACCAGGCCGACAAGTACGCGCACTCCGCGGGCCAGCACCCCGACGTGTCGGTCCTCGAGGTCACCGGCAAGACACACTGGCAGACCGGGGTGACCTTGGTGCTCCAGGTGACCGGTCACGGGTTCGAGATCGGCGCGGACGGCTCCGTGATCAAGGAACGCGACGAGCAGGTCTGCTTTCGGCTCCAGCTCGGCCCGGAGAAGGACAGCCGCGACGACGACATCGCCTGCCCGAAGGGTGCTCCGGTGCCGGTCACCAAGGACCCGTCGCTCGCCGGCGTCGACGACCGGCTGCGCAGCGCTCTGCGCTCCGCCGCTCGGGACGAGGCCGCCGTCCGCGCGGCGGTCGCCGGCCTGCGGCTCGACCCGGCGATTCGCCAGGACGTGGCCGCGCGCGAGGGCACGGTCGGTGTCGCCCTGCGGGCCTCGCAGTACGACTGTCTGATCGCCCGCGTCACCGCGAAGGCGGTGAAGCTCTGGCGGCCCTCGCGCACCCAACTGGCCCCGGGCGAGCTGAGCTGCAGCGCCGCGCTCGCCTTCGGCAGCATCTTCGGCACGAATCCGCACTGACGCGAGACAGACATTGATGAGTGTGCTTGCATCGTTGTATATCTTCTCTGCGCCGTCGCCACGAGCCGGCGGCCGGACCACGCAGAGGAGCCCGCGTGCACACTCGTACCCCGTATCGCGCCGCGCTGGCGGCCGGCCTGGCGGCGGCGGTCCTCGCCGCCCCGGTGGCCACCCCCGCGTACGCCCGCCCCGAGCCCTCTGACCCGGTGGCCAACGCCGCGCCGGTCGGTGCGGTCTTCCCGGTCACCGACGGGCTGGCCCGCCGGCTCGCCGGGGCCCTGACCGAGCCCGCCAGCGCCCGCAGGGTCGTCGCGGCCACCGCCCGCGGGCCGGCCGACCTGCTCGCCGTGCCCTTCGCCGACGCGGGGCTGTCCCACGCCGTCGCCGACGCCAACCAGCGGGTGCTGGCCGCCAAGGGCCTGCCGGCCACGGCGGGTTCGCTGCTGCGGCTGCGCCGGGTCGGCCCGGCGCAGGCGGCGGCGCGGGGCGCGGCCCCGCTGGTCGCGGCCACCCCCACCGACGACACCCCGGGCGGCGTGACCGCCTACGGCCCGGGCGGGGCCCTGGTCACCCTCGACGCGGCCCGCGCCCCCGAGCGCCCGGTGCTGCTGGTCGAGGTCGACGCCGGGCGGGCGCTGGCCGCCGGCCTGACGCTGATGCGCGGGGAGTTGGCCCGCCGGGGCATCGCCGGCACCGCCACGCGGTCGGCGGCCGGGCCGTCGGCGACCGCCGGCTACTGGGCCACCAAGGTGGACGCGGTACGCCTCGACGACGACAACGAGCCCTGGCTCAAGGGCGACGCGGAGATCTACAACCTGGTGGCCGGGTTCGGGCTCGACGGCAAGCCCAAGGTCGACCTGGTGCAGATGCCGTACCTCGACTCCGACGGCCGGACCTACTACCCGAACCAGCTCCTGGTGCACTTCTCCGAGTACAAGTACAACCTGGCCGACGTGGTGATGATGGAGGACGACGGCGACACCAACTACCAGGCGCTGGTGCAGGCGATCGTGGGCGCGCTGCTGGTGATCGTCGACGGCGGGGTCTACCAGCCGCTGGTCAACGCGATCCTGGAGGCCATCCCGACCTCCTGGTACACCGACGACCCGGACTACGTGGACTCGTGGTACACCCTGTCGACCGGCAGCGCCGGCCGGCTGCACGGGGCGGCCGGCAACGGCTGGTTCGACGTCTCCCCCTACTTCGTCGCGCCGCTGTGACCGAGCGTCCGGTGGGGCCGCCGGGCGTGGCGGCCCCGCCGGACACCGGGTCAGATGGTGGGGAAGTTGTCCGGGGTGCGGATCCGGTTGCGGATGAAGGCGCCGGACTCGGTGAGCGAGCCGGTGCCGGTGTACGTCCCGGCGGCGCAGGTGCCGGGCCGGTACGCGGCGCTGCCCTCGTCGGCGTCGGAGAACGTCCAGTTGGCGTAGCTGATCTTCAGCCGGTCCAGCAGGTCCAGCCAGGCGGTGCTGCTGCCCACGTCCACCCCACCGCCGCCGGTGTAGGTGACGGTGCCGAACTCGGTGACGAACATGGGCAGCCGGGCGGCGGCCCGCTCCAGCTCGGCGCGGTAGTTGTCCTTGTGCGACGCGGCGTAGAAGTGGAACGCGTACATGATGTTGCTGGCGTTGACCGGGTTGTCGATAACCTCGGTGGCGTTGCCGCCCTCGGAGACCCCGAGCGAGGACCAGCCCCGGGTGCCGACGATGACGACCGCGTCCGGGTCGTTGGCGCGGATGACCGGGATGACCTGCTCGGCGTAGCTCTTGATGGTCGACCAGCTCACCCCGTTGGGTTCGTTGGTGATCTCGTAGATCACGTTCTTCTTCGCGGCGTGCCGGGCCGACACGGCGGCGAAGAAGGTCTTGGCGCGCGCCAGGTTGAACATCGGGTCACCGGGCGTGAGCGTGTGGAAGTCGATCAGCGCGTACATGCCGCGCTCGGTCGCCTCCTCGACCAGGGTGTTGACCCGGTTGGTGAAGCCGGTCGGGTCGGTCTCGTAGCCGTCCTCCTGCACGTACATCGACACGCGCAGCAGGTCGGCCAGCCAGTCCTTCGACAGCGCGTCGAGCGACGCCTCGTTGTGACACCCGGCGAACCACTGCAGGCCGTGGGTGCTCATGCCGCGCAGCTGGATCGGCCGGCCGTACTGGTTGCAGAGGTTCACCCCGCACACCCGCAGCTGGCCGTTGATCGCCACCGGCGTGCTGCCGCCCGGCGGGGGAGTGGTCGGCGGCGGCGTGGTCGGCGGCGGCGTGGTGGGCGGCGGGGGCGTGGTGGTCCCGCCCGTGCAGACCGTGCCGTTGAGCGTGAACGCCGTCGGGGCCGGGTTGCTGCCCGTCCAGGAGCCGTTGAAGCCGAGGCTGGTGCTCGCCCCGGTGGCCAGCGAGCCGTTGTAGCTCAGGCTCTGCGCGGTGACGGCGCTGCCGGTCTGGGTGAAGGTGGCCGACCAGCCCTGCGCCACCCGCTGCCCGGAGTGGGGGAAGCTGAAGCCGAGCGTCCAGCCGTTGACCGGGTCCCCGAGATTTGTGATGGTGACCGAGGCGGTGAAGCCGCCGGCCCAGTCGTTGGTGGTGTAGGTGACGGCGCAGCCGGTGGCGGCCGCGGCGTCGACGGCCGGCAGGGCCGCCGTCGCGCCCAGGGCCAGCGCGCCGACCGCGCCGGCCACGACCAGGTGTCGTCGCAGCGCGTGTGGGACTGTCTTCATCGGACCGTCTCCTCCGTGGCAATGGCGGGGCTGCTCCGGCGACGGGAGCGCCCAGGGGTGGGGTGGGGGTGTGGCGGGCCGGCGCTCGCCCGACCGGGGTGTGACACACCTCGGGAGCGCTCCCACCGCAGCGTAAGGGGACCGCAATGATCTCGCAACATTTCGATGTATCGGCGTCCTGAGTGGTCAGTGGGCGCGGGTGCTCTGCCGCACCACCAGCGGGGTGGCCAGCTCGATGCGGTGGCTGGCCAACTCCTCGCCGTCGACCAGGCTGAGTAGCATCCGGGTGGCCATCGCGGCCATCTCGGACAACGGCTGCCGGATGGTGGTCAGCGGCGGCACCGCCCACCGGGCGGCGTCCAGGTCGTCGAAGCCGACCACGCTCATGTCGTCGGGGGCGCGCAGCCCTCGCTCGTAGAGCGCCTCGTAGGCGCCCAGGGCCATCTCGTCGGAGCAGGCGAAGATCGCGGTGGGCGGTCGGCTCAGGTCGAGCAGGGCGTGCGTCGCCCGGTACCCCGACGGGGCGAGGAAGTCGCCGGCCCGTACGTAACCGGGGGGAATCCGCTGCCCGGCGGCGTCCATGGCGGCCCGGTAGCCGTCGACCCGGGCGCGGCTGCACGGCACGGCCGGCGGCCCACCGATCACCGCGATGTCCCGGTGCCCCAGGGCGAGCAGGTGCTCGGTGGCGGCGATCCCGCCGGCCCAGTTGGTCGCGCCGACCGACGGGATGTCCGGGGGTGGCTGCCCGGCCGGATCGATGATCACCACCGGGATGCCCAGCTCGTCGAGCTGGCCCCGCTGGTCGACCGACATGTCGGAGAGCACGAGGAGCACGCCGTCGCAGCGCCGCGCGCCGAGCTGCTCGGTCCAGCGGTGGTCCGGACGGCTGCGTTGTCGACTGTGCACGGCGGAGACGACCACCCCGAAACCGGCCTGGTAGGCGAACTCCTCGACGCCGTCGATGATCTGCATGGCCCACGGGCTGCCCAGGTCGCGCAGGACGAGGTCGATCAGGCCGGCGCGGTTCGCCGCGCGGGCGGTGCCACGGGCCGTGTATCCGCGCTCGTCGAGCAGCGTCTGCACCCGCTGTCGGGTGCCCGGGGCGACGTCCGGCCGGCCGTTGAGGACCTTCGAGACGGTGGGGATCGACACCCCGGCGGCGTGCGCGATCTCCGCCAGCGTCGCCCGCTGCCGCTGCATGGCATCTCCCTATAGGTCGCCGGCCCGGGCGCAGCATATCCCGAAACTTTCGGCGAGTGCGGGGGCGGGTCGACGAGCGGACGCTGTGGGGTTCGCCATCCGCAGCCCGGCCCCGCCGGACCGGCTCCGCGCCCGTCGACCCGGTCGGGGAAGGCCCGGCGACCGAAGCGGGGCGCGTGATCGACGAGGTGACGGCCCGGTGTGGTTCGGTAGGGTGACGGGCATGCTCGACGCACTCCGGCCGGCGTCGGGCGGCAACCGGCCGGCGGGCCCGCGCCGGCAGTCGGTTCTGGCCGCGCGGTGCGCCCAGATCGCCGGGTCGCGCCCGTTCGAGATCGCCATCGTCATGGTCATCCTGGCCAACGGGGTGGTGCTCGGCGTCGAGACGTACCCGGACCTGGGGCCGGCGCGTGGGCTGCTGGGCTGGCTGGAGGGGGCCTTCCGGGCCGCCTTCGTGGCCGAGATCGCCGTCCGGATGATGGCGTACGGCCGCCGCCCGCTGGACTTCTTCCGACACGGCTGGAACGTCTTCGACTTCCTGGTGATCGCGGCGATCTTCGTTCCAGGCCTGCACGGCGACTCCGCGCTGTTGCGTGTCGTCCGGGTCGCCCGGATGCTGCGGCTGGTGCGGTTCTCGCCGGGGCTGCGCACCATCGTCGCGGCGCTGTGGCGCAGCCTGCCGGGCGTCGCGGGCTTCCTCGCGCTGGCCGGGGTGACCCTCTACGTGTACGGGATGGCCGGCTGGCTCATCTTCGGCCGGGCCCAGCCGCAGGAGTACGGCGACATCGGACGGTCACTGCTGACCCTGTTCGTGCTGCTGTCCCTGGAGACGCTGCCGGACCTCGTCACGCAGGGCCTGGCCCTGTCCCCCTGGACCCTGGTCTACTACGTCAGCTACGTCATCATCGCCGTCAACCTGCTGCTCAACATCCTGATCGCGGTCATCGTCAACTCGATGGAGGAGGCCCGCCGGCTGGAGATGACCGAGCGGCTCGCCCCCGACCATGACGAGGACGGCGACGGGGTGCCCGACGAGGTGGACCGGATCGCGCTCACCCAGCGACTGGACGACCTGCGGGCCGTCATCGCCGAACTGGAGCGAGAGCTACGTATCGACCGGGACGACCGGGCGCCCCGACCCCGCCGGGATCCGGGCAGATCCGGGCTGATCCGGCCGCCGGGTCTGTCGGGGCGAACGGGACCGCCGGCGGGCGGATAGGGTGCGGGTCGGACGACGACCGGACGGAGATTGCTGTGGCGCGTACGACGACGGTGCAGGTGCCGGTGGGCGACGGGAGCGCCGAGGCGTACCTCGCCCGGCCGGACGGCGACGGCCCGTTCCCGGCCGTGCTGCTGTTCATGGACGCCTTCGGGCTGCGGCCCCGGCTGGCCGAGATGGCCGAGCGGATCGCCGACCGGGGGCACGTGGTCCTGGTGCCCAACCTGTTCCACCGGGCCGGCCCGGCCATCATGGTCGACGCCGCCCTGCTGGACACCCCGGAGGAACGCGCCCGCTCCTACGAGAAGGTCATGCGGCTCGTCGCCGGGCTGACCACGCAGGTGGTGGCCGCCGACACCGCGGCCTTCCTGGACTTCCTGGCCGGCCGGGACGACGTCGCCCCCGGCCCGGTGGCCGCCACCGGCTACTGCATGGGCGGCACGACCGCCCTGCGCGCCATCGAGGCGCTTCCCGACCGGATCGCCGCGGTGGCCAGCTTCCACGCCGGCCGGCTCGTCACCGACGCGGCGGACAGCCCGCACCTGGGCGTCGGCTCGGTGACCGGCGAGCTCTACTTCGCCCACGCCGACCAGGACAAGTCCATGACGGTCGAGCAGATCGCCACGCTGGAGGCGGCCCTCGACGCGGCCGGGGTCCGGTACCGCTCCGAGCTCTATGTCGGCGCCCCCCACGGGTTCACCATGGCCGACACCGCCGCCTACGACGAGCGGGCCGCCGAGCGGCACTGGGCCGCGCTCTTCGCGCTGCTGGACCGCACGTTCCGGCAGCACGCGGCGTCGCTGGAGGCCGGGGTCGACGGCTGATGCGTGGACCGCGCCGCCGCGTTGGGGGAGCATGACGGGCATGACGAATCTCGGTGTGGTGCTCCTGCCGCAGTTGCCGCCGGAGCGGCTGCGCGACATCATCGTGGCCGCCGACGAGGCGGGGCTGGCGGAGCTGTGGCTCTGGGAGGACTGCTTCCTGGAGAGTGGCATCGCCACGGCCGCCGCCGCCCTGGCCTGGACCCAACGCCTGCGCGTCGGCGTGGGCCTGCTGCCGGTCGCGCTGCGCAACGTGGCGCTGACCGCCATGGAGGTCGCCACCCTCGACCGGCTCTTCCCGGGCCGGTTCCGGCTCGGCGTCGGCCACGGCGTGCAGGACTGGATGGGGCAGGTCGGCGCGCGGGCCGAGTCGCCGCTGACCCTGCTGCGCGAATACCTCACGGCGCTGCGCGGGCTGCTGGCGGGCGAGCGGGTAACCGCCGAGGGCCGGTACGTGCGGCTGGCCGAGGTGGCGCTGGACTGGCCCCCGCCGGCCCCGGTCCCCGTGCTGGCCGGGGCGATCGGGCCGAAGTCCCTGCGGCTCTGCGGGGCCGCCGCCGACGGCGTGGTGCTCACCGGCGGCACCACCCCGCAGGGCGTACGCGACGCGCTCGCCCTCGTCGACGCGGGCCGGGCGGAGTCCGAGCGCAGCGGCCCGTACCCGGTCGTGGTCTACC
Organism: Micromonospora sp. DT233; assembly: GCF_049841815.1. Taxonomy (NCBI): domain Bacteria; kingdom Bacillati; phylum Actinomycetota; class Actinomycetes; order Micromonosporales; family Micromonosporaceae; genus Micromonospora; species Micromonospora sp. DT233. The sequence goes on from NZ_JBNCLB010000007.1 coordinate 49,449, forward strand.
TGCACGCGGCCACCGGCGCGGACGCCGACGCCCGGTTGGAGCGGGAGCGGCAACGCTGGGGCTACGAGACGATGGCGCAGCGGGCGGTTTCCGGCGACGCCGAAGCGGTGGCGGCCGGGGTGCGGCGGTGGGCCGAGGCGGGGGCGGACACGGTCGTGCTGCAACCGACCCCGGACGACCCCGACCCGGAGGGCTTCGTACGCTTCGTCGCCCGGCAGGTCGCTCCGCTGCTGGCCTGACCGCCGCGCCCGCCGGCCGGCGCACCCGTCGGCGGGCGGCGGCGGCCGGGGCTGCGGCGCTGCTGGCCGGCGGCGCTGACCCCGGCCCGATCACAGGGTGAGCCTGGCGAACGCCGCAACGAGCTCGCGCTGCTCGCCGGTGGTGAGGGCCTGCAGGTGGGCGAGCTTGTTGCGGGCCTGGCGCAGCAGGTGCACCGCGTCGCGCAGCGGCGGCCGGCTCCGGCCGACCAACTGGGTCACCGCCACGTGCAGCGGCCCCACCTCGAGCACCTCCGAGAGGTCGCCGAGGACGGCCTGCACCGCCGCCCTGCCACGGGACTGCAGCAGGTGGGCCGCGACCGACTGGCGGCGCGTCTCGATCCAGGGCAGCAGCACCCGGGCCTGGGCCGCCCAGACGGCATGCGAGACCGCCTCGGCCCCGCTGGCGAGCGCGCGGACCGCCGCGACGCACTCGTCGTGCCACAGGTCGACCGTGCCGGCGTCCCAGTGCCGCACCACCTCGCCGGTGGGCCGGCGGCCGGAGTTGCGCGGCAGCGGCGCCGGCGGCGGCCGCACGGCGGACGAGGGCGTGGCCTCGGCGATCAGCGCCGACAGCGAGCCGGGGTCCCCGTCCCAGCACTCGGCCAGGTGCACGGCCAGGCCGAGGTCCCACCGGCACACCTCGATCAGGGTCTCCAGGCGCACCTCACGCAGCACCCCGGGCGCGCACCGCGCCTCGACCGCCGGATGGATCCGCGCCGCCACGTCCCACCTGCTCAACCGGCCCCACCACCAGAGCGGCTCGAACGTCACATCGGTGTGGTCGTCGCCGAGCTGCGGCAGGGCGTCCCGGGTGCAGACCAGCAGCACCCGGGGCCGGTCCTGCGCCCGGCGGGGCCGGGACTCGGTGACCAGGCGGGTGACGGTGGCGGAAACCTCCCGGCGGTGCCCCGGGTGCAGCCCGGTGCAGTCGAAGACGGCCGTCCGTCCCGCCGCCTCCGGCTCGTCGAGGATGCGGGCCGTGCTCAGCGGCCCGTCGGCGACGTTGAGCGCCTGGGCGAGCCAGACCAGCGGCCCGCCGTCGTCGCACTCCGTGGCGACCTGCTGGGGATGCTCGTTGGCCTCCCAGAGCGCGGAGCTCAGGGCACCGACCAGGCCGGCCACGAAGTCCTGGTCGCCGCCGAGGACCACGGGGAGGACCACGGCGGCGTGGCGGCCGCGATTGACCTCCCGAACGGTCTCGGCGATCAGGCGCGCCGGCCCGGGGAGCCGCCAGATGTCGTCGTCCATGGCTCACCCGACGACGCGCAGCAGCGCGGCCGCCACGATGCGGTCCAGGACCCAGCCCCGGCCCGCCGGGTCCTTCTCGACGAGGTCCAGGCCGATCATGCGGTCCAGCGGCTGCGACGCGTCGCGGTTCCAGATGGCGTCCAGGTCCTCGCGGGTCACCGCCTCGACGACGATCCGATGGGTGACCGGGTCGATGGTGGCGCAGTACTGCGCCCACAGGGCCGCCTCGGCGCGGTGCCGGCCGAGGCCGGCATCGGCCAGGAATGCCTCGGCCGAATGCGGCTCGGGGAAGGGGACCGCCAGGCTGTCCAGCACGTCCTCGGTCGACCGCCCCTCCGCCACCAGCAGGACGGCGTTCTCGACCAGGGCCGGCCAGCCGGAGGTCAACTCGTGCAGCCGGCGGCGTTCCTGCGGGTTGTCGAACGGGAAGTCGTGCCAGGCCCGCAGGCCGTCGACCGACCAGCGGCCCAGGCTCAGCGTCAGCAACTCGCCCGAGTCCTCGGCGGCCAGCTTCGGCACCGCGTACTCGGCCGAGTCGACCACGACGATGGCGCGGACGGTGCGCAACGCGGCGACCGTGCTCAGCGCCCGCGTGTACTCGGCCTCGAACTGCTGCTGCCGCCCCGGTGGGCACTCCACCAGCAGGAACCGGTGCCGATGACCCGCGCCGGTGCCGGCCAGGAGCCGGGGCACCTCCGGCAGCGTCGTGCCCTCGAACCGGAGCCGTTCCCGGGAGTCGGCGCTGGTGGTGAGGGCCTGCACCACCCGGTCGACACCGAGCGCGGGCGAGCCGGTCACGAGGGCGGTGGAGTACCGGCTGCCGGCACGGAGGACGCGTGAGCCGTTCCCGCCGTCGTGGCCGCGCTCGCCGATCAGCTCGGCGATGTCCGCGTCGGTCAGCGGAGAGCGGCGTGGCGCCGAGCGGCGGCTGGCGGCGGGCATCGCCGCGCGGCTCATCGTCGGGTTGTACTCGTAGGGGAGCTCGAAGTGCACGGACGCCTCGCGCAGCTCGTGGTCGAGCGCGCTGGACGTGCCGAGCATGGCCACCACGTTCGGCGAGCGCATACCGTAGGACTCGCCGGTGCGGCGCAGGACCCCCAGCCCGACCATCTCGTCGAGGTAGCGGATGAACTCCTTGCGGGTGAGCACCTCGCTGGCGAACGCCTCGGGCCAGTACGCCTCGCAGTACTCGCGCAGGTCCTCCGGATTGAACTGCGAGCCCGCCGTGGAGTCGTTGCTGAGCAGGGCGACCACGATGGCGATGACCCGGTAGCGGTTGTCCAGGTTGATGGTCCAGCGGAACCGCTGCCCGATGAGGTTGCGCACGTCGCGGTTGGCGTACACCTGGTTGATGTTGTCGCTGGTGATGACGATGCGCCCGCCGGCGGGCGGCAGCGAGCGCTCGCGCAGGTGGTTGACCAGCGCCTCGCAGAAGATCTGCACCAGGCTGGCCTGGTAGTTGGTGAACGCCGCCACCCGCCAGACCAGCTCGCTGCGCTCGAACTCGTACCCGATGGCCCGCAGCGGCTCCGCGACCAGCTTGCGCACCTCCGCGGCCCGCAGTGGCCCGATGAGGATGTCGGTGCCGCCGTGCGCCACCGGGGTGTTCGCCGAGTCGTGGAAGCGCTGCACCTGGTGCAGGCCGGCGAAGACCGGCTTGAACCGGCGGCCCGAGGACTCCATCAGGTTCTTCAGCCCCTGCAGGGTCTGGAAGCGGGCCCCGGACTCCGCGGGGGCGAAGTCGGCGGTGAGGAAGAGGTCCGCCTCGTCCAACAGCAACAGCAGCCGGTTGGCCTCGTCCTCGCCCAGCCACCGCTTGATGCCGTCGGCGACGAGCTGCGGACCGGCGTTGGCCGACGTCGTCGACGGGAGCACGTGCAGCGCCCTGAGGTGGCGGTTGAGCAGGGCCCAGAGCTCCTTGGGCTCGTGCGACTCGCCGATGCCCTCGGACTTGAGGTCCAGGTAGAGCGCCACCCGGCGGCCGGTGGGCGCCTGGCGCGTGCTCTCGGTGAAGAGCTTCTCGACGCGGCGCAGCAGCGCCGACTTGCCCAACTGCCGACCGCCGTAGACGAACATCGAGCCGGTGGGGGACTCCAGCTCGGCCCGCTCCCGGTCCCGGCCGACGAAGACCTCGTCCGGCACGTCGCCACCGGCGAACGGCGTGTAGGGGTTGATCGAGCTGAACGGCAGCGTGATGCGCTGGGTGAGGCGGAAGTCCGGCTCCTCCCGGCAGGCCAGCCAGCCGATGACCGCCTCGTCGACCAGCAGCACCATGCCGTTGGTGTCCCGGCCAGGGCTGCTCAGGCTGCGCAGTTGCAGGCGCTGCTGCACCGGCAGGGTGCCGAAGTACAGGATGATGTTGGGGCCGGTGCGCAGCCGGTCCGGCAGCAGGCCCAGCAGGCGACCGGGCGTCGCCCGCTCCCACATGACCGCCACGTTGTAGCGGCCGTTGGCCTGGGTGCCGAACTGCGGGACGTAGGAGCGCCCCGCCGGCTTCGCCCGCACCTGGAAGATCGCCGACCGGGTACGCGGCGCGTCGGAGAGGGTGTTGAGGTAGTTGCCCTCGGCCGGGACGAGGCCCAACATGCGCAGCACGTCGGCGATCGAGCGGCGCAGCAGCGGAGTCTGGGTGTTGCGGTGCTGGCGCAGGGTGCGCCACGAGGCGATGCCGTCGGTGATGATCGCCGACATCGAGTCACCGGTGCCGAGATTGCGCCGCAGGTGCGCGATCACGTCGTCCTTCGGATCGCCGGCCCCGGCGGCCGCGGCGGCGGCCAACTCGACGACCCGGGGGAAGAACGCCGTGAAGTCGTCGTCGGTGCGTTCGGCATCGTCGACGGGCAGCGGTTGGTCGGAGTCCAGCAGGGTGAGGAACTCCTCCGCGGTGACCTCGTCGCCGCTGTCCAGCAGCGCGCTGATCCGCGCCTTGTTGACCCCCGAGGGGGAGTGCCGGTCGATGCGTTGGCGCAACTGCTCCCGGTGCTGGCGCAGCTGCGACTCGGCCTCGTCGAGCACCCGATCGAGCTGCGCCCTGGTCAGGTCGAACCGGTCGACGTACGTGTCGCGCAGGCGCTCCAGCTTCTCCTCGATCTCGTGCGCCGGCTCGTCCCGGCCCACCGCGCGGAGCTTGGCGATCGCCGTCTCCGCCGTGGCGAGCTTCCTGTCGTGCTGCTGGCGCAGATCGCGCCTGGCCTGCTGGCACTCGTCGCGCAGCAGGCGGGCCTGCTCGTCGTCCGGGGCGTCGTCGAGCAGCCGCAGCGCCATCGCGACGTTTCCCCGGTCGAGGTGCCCGCGCACCGCCTCGACGAGCGTCCGGCCGTCGAGCACGCCCTGCAACTGGCGCAGCGTCAACCGCTCGTCCGGGCGACCCTGCTCGTCGCGGTCCACCTCGAAGACCAGCCGCGCGGCGTGCTGCTCGAAGGCCGCCACCGAGTACGCGCCGACCGGCGCCGGCTCCTCGGCGAGCCAGAGCGCCAACTGGTGCAGCGCGGCGGCACCGACGGTGCGGATCTTAGCCGGCTGCTGGTACAGGCCGGCCACGCGCCGCAGCGCGTCGATGTGGGTCAGTTCCTTCGTCTGCCCGGCCTGCCGGATCGCCGCGTGCAGCCCGAGGGCGTGGTGGATGAACTCGCGGACCTCGTCGATGGACTCCTCCAGCCGGGTCCGGGCGTTCGCCACGATCTCGCTGCGCAGCTGCGAGTTGGTGCTGACCCGGGAGTCCGCCGTGTCGATCAGCGTGCGCAGCTTCGAGCGGTCCTGGAGCTGCGCGGCCAGCCGCTGCAACTGCCTGACCCGTTCGTCGGGACTGCCGTTCGCCGGCGGGCCGGCGCTGGAGAGCTGCCCGATCTGGATGAGGGCCGAACCCAGCTCCCGGCCGTCCTTGACCAGGTCGTGCAGGATGCGCGAGGCCCGGGGCAGCTTGATGTTGCGCAGCAGCAGCGTCTGCCGCAGCTCCGCCGCGGCGGCGGCGAGCCCGTCCCACTGCTTGAGCAGCTGCGGATAACTGGCGTTCTCGCCGGTGGCCCGGATCTGGCCGCGCTGCACCGTCTGCACCGCCGTGCTGATCAGGTCGTGCGACGGGGCGGCCTCGATGCTGGCCCGATCCACCAGTTGCTGTAGCCCCAGCGGGGAGTAGCCGGTGGTCAGCCCGAAGCGCAGGGACGCCGCCAGCAGGACCCTCGCCTCGTCGGCGCTCGCGGTGCCGAGGTCGTCCTCGTCCGGCGCGAAACCCGCCTGCCGCGCTGCGAGGTCCGCCGGGTCGCAGCTCATCGCGGCGGCGAAGAAGTGCAGGGCCTGCCGCCGTACCGGCGACTCGCCGGCCGCCCGGGCGAGCAGCCAGGCCAGGCCGTACTCCCCGGCCAGCAGCAGCGAGACGATGCGCGGCGGCGCGCCCTCGTCCCACGGGGACGCCGCCGCCACGGACTCGCCGGCCTGGCTGGCCTCGCCGGCCTGGCTGGCCTCGCCGGCCTGGCTCGCCTCGACCACGACGGCGGCCTGCGGCGGCGCTGCGGCGTGGGCCCCGCCCCATCCGGACGCCTCCTCGCCCCCGCTCTCGGCCCGGTCCTCAGCCCCGACCGGCGCGGCGTCGAGGCCGACCGGCTGCGCGGGGCGGTCGCCGGCCGGCTGCTCCGGGTTTTCGTCGGTGGGCTGCGCGGGCAGCGCCGGACGGCCCCGGTCCTCGGCATGCGCCGGAGGCGGCGGCCGTTCAGTGGTGGCCTCGTCGATCCGCTCGGCCGCTGGGCCGGCCGTCACCTGCCCAGGGACCGTGGCCCGGCCGACCGGCGCGGCCGGGTCGGCCTGCGGGGCCTCCGCGTCGGTCGGGCCGGCCGGGCCGGTCGGGTCGGCCTGCGGGGCCTCCGCGTCGCCCAGCCCCGTAAGGATCTCGTCGGCCTTGTCGTGGAGGCCGAGCTCGCGCAGCTTGGCAGCGGTCTCCGCCAGCAGCCGCCGGCCCGTGTCCCGGTTGCGCCGCTCCTGCTCCGCGCGCCGGGCGCGCTCCTGCGCTGCCCGGACCGCCTCGCGCCGCTGCTCCAGCGCCGCTGCCGCGTCCGCCAACGCCGCCGGTGCCGCCCCGAGCAGCGCGCCGACGGCCCGGCTCACCGCGTCCGCGCGCCGGAACCAATCCGTCGCGGTGGAGAGCGAGTGCGCCGTCGGTGGCGTCGAATCGATGGTGTCGGCCGCCGCCCGCAGCGCCCGCGCCACGTCGCCGCCCTCGGAGCGGAGCTGGCTCACCCGCGCGGCGAGCTGGTCGAGATCGCTGCCGGATTCGGATTCACCAATTGTCGAATCGGGCGAGCTGGGCTCGGCCTGGCCGGAATCTGATCCGTGGGTATCGGCGGCGTTGCTGGTCACGATTGCCATGAGGTCATCCCAGCGTTCATTGAGCAATTCAGGCTGTGCTCGCCGTGGTGAGCGGTCGTGGCGAAGAAGGTCAGGCCAGCGGGGACGGCTCGGACTTCGCTCGCTCTCACCCCACGCGAGGCCGCCAGACTAACAACTGTTTCCGAAAATGATGTGGGTGTGATCGGCCGAACATGAGGACCGTCCAGTCAGGCCGGTCCTCCGATGGTGCCGTCGCGCGGCCGCACGTGGGGCCGGCTCCGACGACGAATGAATCATGGGCGCGGAGAGAGTTTCCGCCGTCGGTGGGGCAACCTTTCTGTCGGGTGTTTGGCTTATCGGATTTCTGCTGGACAGTCGGCTTCCAGCCTGCCTTTATGCCGCCAGCCGCCGCACCGCGCACGTCGATTCTCAGCCGGTTCGGTGGGCCGATTGGGTGGACGCTCCGGGCGGCATCCGCCGTGATCGTGGTCGCGATCGTCGTCGACCGCGCTCCACTGCGCACGGTCGAGGACTGGGCGCGGCTGCCCTTCATGATCGCCGTTGCGACGGTGCTGCCGCTGGCGCTGGTGCTGTTCGTGCATCAACCGGCGCTGAGGGGGATCGGGGGCGCGGCGACCACCGGCGGAAGGCGGCCCCGCCGACGGGGGCCGGCAACTTGGTGGCCCGCGACTGTTGCTATCGAGATGCATCGATGAATACTCTGGGCTGGTCCCCGCTCGACCCTTCCCCCAGTGGAGCGTGACCCTGATGCGACCGTCCAAGCTGCTCCGGACCCTCGCCACCCTGGCCGCCGTGACCACGGCGGCCCTCGGCCTCACCGCCGTGCAGGCCGCGCCGGCCTCCGCCGCCGTGCGCAACGTCTGCTACACCACCGCCCAGGCGGGCCCCTACGCCACCTACGCCGACCAGGCCGCCGCGATCTGGAACGCCCGCACCGCCAACATCAACATGGCCAAGTGCGGCTCCAACCTGAGGATCTTGTACACCACCGGCGGCGGCTCGTACGCCCAGCGCACGAGCCTCGGCAACGGCCGGGTCGTCATCGACACCCAGCAGGCCCAGCAGTACAGCCCGCTGCGGATCATGACCCACGAGATCGGGCACATCCTCGGCCTGCCGGACAACTACAACGGCAACTGCGCCATCCTGATGTCCGGCGGCAGCGCCGGCACCTCCTGCACCAACTCGAACCCGAGCAGCGCCGAGGCCGCCCGGGTCGACTCGCTCTTCGGCTTCGCGCCGTTCGCCACGACCGGCGCCGGGGTCTTCACCGGCAGCTGGCCGGCCCCGGCGACCGCCGGCGCCCAGCGCTGAGCGAGCCACCGCAGTGCCCCGGCCGGGGCCGGCGAACCCGCCGGTCCCGGCCGGGGCGCGTCCGGCTCCGGCCCCGGAGCGTCCGGCCGCGCCGCGCCGTCGGGTGGGTGGCCGGTCAGCGGTCCGGGCTGTCGACCGGGGCCATCACCCGCAGCGCGTTGGCGGCCAGGCCGATCCGGATCGGGGTACGGCCGCAGAGCTCCCCGTCGACCTCCACCCGCGCCGGCCGGTCGGTCTCCAGCCACAGCTCCCCGACGGCCAGGAACGGGGCCTCGGTCAGCGTGCGGCGGTGGCCGGTCGCCGCGTTGCGGGCGGTGTCCCGCAGCAGCCCGCGTCGGGTCGGCCCGCCGACCGGGTACGCGACCAGCAGCCGATCGTCGGCGTCGGCGTCGGCGGTGATCGGCCGGCCGGCGTGGAAGCCGCCGTTGGCCACGTAGAGCTGGTGGGTGTGGAACTCGTGGGTGGCCGCCCCGGCCCGGACGGTGGCCCGCAGCGCCCGATGCCGGGCCAGCAGCGCCAACGCGGTGGCCGGGTACGCCAGCCGGCCGGTGACCCGCTTCAGCGCCGGTGGCGTGTGGCGCATGATGTCGGCGGAGAGCCCGATCCCGACGTGGTTGGCGAACGGCACGTCGCCGGCCAGCCCCAGGTCGACGTCGATGACCTTGCCGTCGGCGAGGACCGCCACGGCGGCGGCGAGGTCGAGCGGGAGGCCCAGGGTGCGGGCGAAGTTGTTGGTGGTGCCCAGCGGCAGCAGCCCCAGCGCGACGTCCCGGTGGGCGAGCAGCCGCGCGGCGGTGCTCTGCGTGCCGTCGCCGCCGCCGGCGACCAGCAGGTCCGGGCGCAGCGCCAGGGCGGCCTCCAGGCTGCGTTCCAGCTCGCCGGGGCGGTCCACCGGCAGCGCCGCCAGCAGGTCGAAGCCGGCCTGCGCCAGCAGCGCGCGGGCCTGCTCGTAGTGCCGCCGGCCCCGGCGGGAGCGGGCGTTGACCACCAGCGCGGCCCGTCGTCGCCGCCGGATGGCCGCGCCCAGCTCCTGCTTCGTCCGCATGGCTGTCGACCCTATCGCCGCCGTCGAGGGCGGCCCGGTCTGCGCCGCCGTCGGGGGCGGCCCGGTCTGCGCCGCCGTCGGGGGCGGCCCGGTCTGCGCCGCCGTCGGGGGGCCCGTCAGCGCCGGTCCAGGGCGCGGCGCAGGTTGCCGCCGAAGACGTCGGCCGCCTCGTCGGGGCGCAGCCGGTCGAGCCCGACCGGGTGCAGGGTCTGGGCGAACGAGACGTGGTCCAGGCTGGGGGAGTAGTCCGAGCCCCAGTAGAGCCGCCGGGGGCCGAAGCGCTCCAGCAGCAGCTCGACGAAGGGCCGGGCGGCGTCGTGCGGGTACGCCTCGGCGGGGTCGCTGACGGCGTACAGGGCGGAGAGCTTGACCCCGACGTGCGGCAACCGGGCCAGGTCGGTCAGCGGGGCGAGCCGGTCGGCGGCGGCCCGCGCGGTGGGGGCGCTCGGGTGCGGGCCGGGCAGCCCGAGGTGGCTCAGCAGCACCGGGCACCCGTCGAGCGCGGCCAGCGCCCGGCCGAGCCGGCCGGCCGCCTCCGGGGTGGCGTTGAGGCTGAGCACCCCCGCCGCCTCGGTCAGCGCCCCGGCGGCGGTGTCGACCCAGGCGGCGAAGGCGTCGGCCGAGGCCGCGTCGGGCAGGTACGCGGCGACGCCGACGAAGCCGGCCGGCCGGAGCCGGTCCAGCCAGGCCCGCGCCGCGCCGGTGGCCGGCAGGTACGCCAGCGGGGCGATCCAGTCGTGGTCGGCCGCGAGCCGGGCCAGGTGGCGGTTGTTCCCGGCGAATTCCGGCCCGCCCTCGTAGCCGACCACCAGCGCCAGGTCGATGTCGTGTTCGCGGCGCAACGTCTGGTAGATGGCGAGTTCGTCGCCCCCGGCCGGTGACCGGCCGTAGCGACCGGGGTAGCCGTCGGCGAAGAGGTGCAGGTGGGCGTCGGCGCGTGGCATGGGCGGACGATAACCGATTCCGGCCGGCCCATTGACGCCGGAGGAGCCCTCGCCTAGGTTCTTGTCTCAATTAGGTCCGGATTAGCGGTCGCAGGCGAGGGGTGGACGGGTGGCGCAGGCGCACGAGGATGTCGACGGCGATCTGGTGCGACTGCGCCGGCAGCTCCATCAACACCCGGAGCTGCGCTTCGGCGAGAGCCGGACGGCGGCGACGCTCGCCGGGAGGCTCGCTCCGATCGCCCGCGTCCACTCCGGAATCGCCGGCACCGGCCTCATGGTCGAGATCGAAGGGCGTGCCCCCGGCCGCTCAGTTTTGCTTCGGGCCGATATGGACGCCTATCCGGTCCAGGACGCCAAGGAGGTGCCCTGGGCGTCGGGCAACCCGGGCGTCTGCCACGCCTGCGGCCACGACGTGCACATGACCGTCGTGTACGGCGTCGCCGCCCGGCTCGCGGCCGACCCACCCGCCCACGGCTCGGTGACCCTGCTGTACCAGCCCGCCGAGGAGATCCCGTTCGGCGAGACGTCCGGGGCCGCCGCGATGCTGGCCGACGCGGCGCTGCGCGACCGGCGCTTCGACGCCGTCCTCGGCCTGCACTGCTGGCCAGACCTGCCGGTGGGCACCGTCGGGGTGGACCGGGCCACCGCGATGGCGGCGAAGGACGCCTTCCGCATCGAGGTGCTCGGCCGGGCCGCGCACGCCGCGACCCCCGCCCTGGGCCGCGACGCCATCCTCGGCCTGGCCGGCATCGTCAACCTGCTGCACGCCGGGGTGGCCCGCGCCCGCAACCCGCACGAGCTGGTCGCCTTCAACATCGGCACGATCGCCGGTGGGGCCAGCCAGAGCCAGGTCGCCGAGCGGGCGGAGGCCACCGGCACCCTGCGTACCCACGACGAGACCACCCGTGCCCGGCTCAAGGCGGTCATCGAGCGCATCGCCCACGCCCAGGCCGACGCGCTCGAGCTGAGCGTGCGCTTCACCTGGGCCAACGAGATGCCACCGGTGCGCAACGCCGCGCCGCTGGTGGCCCTGGCGCACGCCGAGCTGCCCGCCGTGGTGCAGGTCGCCGACCTGACCGAGCCGCCGCTGACCACCGACGATTTCGCCCTGCTCGGCGCGCTCGGCCCCAGCCTGTACGTGAAGCTCGGCGTCACCGGCGAGCGGGGCGGCGCACCGCTGCACTCCGGCGCCTTCGACGTCGACGAACGCTGCGTCGGCGTGGGCGTGGCCGCCCTGGAACGCCTCACCCGGGCGGTCCTCGCCGGCCACCTCACCGCCCCGGCTGAGGCCGCCGCCACCATCGCCGGGACCGCCGACACCGCAGGGTCCGCCCCCACCGCCGGGTCCGTCGCCGACGTACGGGCGGTCGGGGCATGAGCCGCCCGTCGGTCGCGGTGATCGGCGCCGGGGCGTTCGGCGTGCGGCACCTGGCCGCGTACCGGTCGCTCGGGGTGCCGGTGCGGGCCCTGGTCGAGCCGGACGCCGCGACCCGGCGGCGCGTCGCCGCCGCGCACGACGTGCCCGAGACGTACGCCGACGTGGCCGAACTGCTGGCCGCCGGAGCGCCGGACGCCGCGAGCGTCTGCGTGCCCGGCCCGGTGCACCGCCCGGTCGCCGTGGACCTGCTCACCGCCGGGGTGCCGGTGCTGGTGGAGAAGCCGCTGGCCGCCACCGTCGCCGACGCCGCCGCCATCGTCGCCGCCGCGCAGCGCACCGGCGTGCTCTGCCAGCCGGGGCACATCCTGCGCCACAGCGCCCCGCACCGGGCCCTGCACACCGCGGTCCGCGCCGGCCGCCTCGGCGACGTGCTCGCCGTCTCCTCCCGCCGCGACCGGCCCCGCACGCTGAGCCGGCTCTTCCCCCGCGAGCACCCCGCGCTGCTCACCGCCGTGCACGACATCGACCTGGCCCTCTGGTACGCCGCAGCGCCCGTCGTCGAGGTCCGCGCGACGGCCCGGACCCGGCCCGGATCGGCGACCCCGGTCCTGGTCTGGGCGGAGCTGCGGCACGCCAACGACGTCGTGTCGTCGATCCGCAACAGCTACCTGCTGCCCGAGCACACCCCCAACCACGCCTGCGACCTGGTCGAGGTCTACGGCACCGACGGGGTCGCCCACGTCGACCTCGGCCACCCCACCCTGCTGGTGCAGGGCGAGCAGACCGAGGCCCCCGACTGGTTGCTCTCCCCGGTCGACGGCGGCGGCGCGCTCGCCGCCGAACTGCGGCACTTCCTCGGCCAGCTCGACGGCACCGAACCGACGCCGGTCGTCCCGCTCGCCGACGGCCTGCACGTGGTGCGGGTCGCCGAGGCCGTCGTCGACAGCGCCACCGCCGGCGGCACCCCCCGCCGCATCCCCCCGAACCCCCACTTCTGACAGGAGTCACCCCCTGATGTTCAGACGGAGATTGGCCGGCGTCCTCGCCGCCGGCATGGCCGCCGCCGCGCTGCTGACCGGCTGCGGTGGCGGCGACGACGCCGCCGACGGCCCGGTCACCCTGAAGGTGCTGACCTGGGAACCGGGCGGCACCGAGTACTGGAAGCAGGTCAAGAGCACCTTCGAGGCCGGGCACCCGAACATCAAGCTCGAGATGCAGTCGGTCCCGTTCGACAAGTACCCCGAGGTGCAGGGCCCCTACATCACCTCGCAGTCGGGGCCGGACGTGATGGCCAACAACGCCGGGCTGGAGCTGTTCGACCGGCGCGGGGCGTACGTGCCGTTGGGGGCCAAGGCCGCCGAGATCAACAAAGACCTGGTCACCTACAGCGGCGCGTGCGAGGGCTTCGACACCGCCAAGGACTGCTACGGCGTGCCCTTCTCCTACCAGGGCAACGTCATGTACTACAACAAGGACGTCCTGAAGGCCGCCGGGCTGGACCCGGAGCAGCCCCCGGCGACCTGGGCCGACTTCGACGCCGCCTGCGCGGCGGTGAAGAAGTCCGGCAAGACCTGCCTGGCGCTGGGGCTGTCCGGCACCTTCCCGGCGTACTGGGACTTCCCCGAGATCGCCCGAAACTATCTCACCGAGGACGACATCCGGGCCCTGCTGGCCGGCAAGCTGTCCTGGAAGGACCCGAAGCTCGTCGCGGTCCTGGGCAAGCTCGCCGAGATCACCACCAAGGGCTGGACGAACAAGAACGCCCCGTCGATCACCATGCTCCCCGACGGCGCCGACATCTTCCAGCGCGGCGACGCCGCGTTCGCCGGCACCATCATCTCCGACGCGGTGAACTGGGAGGCGTTCGGCAAGGCCCTCGGCGACGACAAGCTCGGCGTCACCCGGTGGCCGGCCATCGACCCGGCCGCGCCGCTGGCGCAGAAGTTCTCCGGCATCGAGGGTGCCGTCTACGGCGTCACCCAGTGGAGCGAGAAGAAGCAGGCCGGCCTCGAGTTCATCAGCTGGCTGGCCGGCAAGGAGAACGGCGAGCTCTGGGTGCGCCACGGCAAGGGCCAGCCGCTGAACAAGAACGTCGACAAGGCGCTGCTGCCGACCTCCCCGGCCTTCCAGAAGATCCAGGAAATGGTCGCCCAGCCGACCCTGCACGCCGGGGTGATGCTCTCCGGCCCCGAGGCCGACGCCCTGGCCCGTGGCTGGCAGCAGGTCACCCTCGGCCAGCTCACCGTCGACAAGTGGGCCGAGCAGATGCAGCAGGCGCTGGAGCGCAGCCCCACGAAGAAGCAGACCAAGTAGCACTTCCCGGGCGGGGCGACGCCCTGTGTCGCCCCGCCCGGCCAGCCCCGGGGAGAGGAACCCTGATGACGATCTCCACCGCGCCGGTGTCGGAGCCGGTGGCCGGCGACACCCCGCCCGCGCGCCCCGCGCCGGCCCGCCGCCCGAGGCGACCCGGGCGGGTCCGGGAGTGGTGGCTCGGCGCCGCGCTGGTGCTGCCCGCCCTGGTGCTGGCCGTGCTGTTCAAGCTGGTGCCCCTGGTACGCGGGGTGATCACCAGCCTCGAGTCGTCCAGCGGGTTCGGCGGCGGCGAGTTCGCCGGGGCCGACAACTACACCCGGATGCTCGACGACCCGATGGTGCTCACCAGCTTCCGCAACGCCCTGCTGGTGGTGGCCACCCTGCCCGTGTGGATCGTGGTCCCGCTGATCCTGGCGCTGCTGATCCACCAGCGCTCGCCGGGGTGGAAGTTTTTCCGGGCCGTCTACTTCGTCCCGTACACCATCGCGCCGATCGTCGTCGGCATCATGTTCCGGCAGATCCTCGCCCCCGACGGACCGCTGAACGCCATGCTGCGCGGCGTCGGCCTGGAGCCGCTGGCGCTGGAGTGGCTCAACGGCCGCTACACCGCGCTCTTCTCGCTGGTGGCGGTCGCCCTGTGGAGCATGTTCGGCCTCGGCGTGATGACCTACCTGGCGGGGCTCTCCACCATCCCCGAGGAGACGCTGGAGGCGGCCCGCCTCGACGGCGCCGGGTTCTTCCGGCAGCTCTGGTCGGTGGTCGTGCCGAGCCTGCGCCCGACCGTGGCGTACTGGAGCGTGCTCTGCGCCTCCGGCGTGCTGATCTGGCTCTTCCCGCTGATCTACGCGCTGACCCAGGGTGGGCCGGGCGACGCCACCATGCTCCCCGAGTACCTGGTCTTCCTCACCACCTTCCAGTTCCTGGACCGCGGCTACGGCTCGGCCATCGGCATCGCCCTGTTCTGCTTCGTCGCCGTGCTGTCGATCTTCAGCGTGCGGCACATGTTCACCGAGGGGACGCGTAAGCCACGATGAAGTCGCGCCACTCCGCCCGCCCCGGGCGCTACCTGCTGACCTTCGCGCTGGTCGTGGTCGCCGTCGCGGCGCTCTACCCGCTGCTGTTCACCATCGTCAGCTCGCTGAAGACGCAGTCCGGCTTCGCCGCCGACCCGCTGGGCCTGCCCGGCGGGATCACCCTGGACAACTACCTCGAGGCGTTCCGCCGGATGAACATGCCCCGGCTGCTGCTCAACTCGCTGATCACCACCCTCGGCGGGCTGATCCTGTCGGTGCTGGCCGCGCTGCTGGTCGCGTACGCGGTGACCAAGCTGCGGTTCCGGGGCGGCAAGATGGTCTTCCTGCTGATCATCATCACGCTGACCATCCCCAGCCAGGCGATCATCTACCCGCTCTACCAGACCGTGCTCGACCTGGGCATGTCCGGGGAATACCAGGGCCTGATCCTGGCGTACGCCGCGTTCGGGCTGCCGCTGGGCACCTACCAGCTCGCCGGGTACTTCCAGCAGATCCCCGACGAGCTGATCGAGGCGGCCCGGGTCGACGGGGCGGGGCACCTGACCATCCTGTTCCGGCTGCTCGCCCCGATCGCCACCCCCGCCCTGGCGGCGCTGGCCATCTTCAACTTCGTCTGGATGTGGAACGACCTGCTGCTGCCCCTGGTCATCATGGGCGGCTCGGACAGCAAGACGCTGATGGTCGGCGTCTCCCTGCTCAGTGGCCAGTACGACGTGTCGGTGCCGCTGGTCAGCGCCGGCCTGATCGTGGCGCTGCTGCCGGTGCTGATCATCTACCTGGTCTTCCAGCGGCAACTCGTCTCCGGCGCGCTCGCCGGCTCCGGCAAGTGAGCACCGCCGGCCGTCCGACGGGGTCGGCGGTCGGCGGGCCGCCCGGACCGTCCCCGGCGGGCGCGCGGTGAGTGCGTCCGCCGGGCCGGGGGAGCAGGTCTGCCACCTGTACCGGCTGCGCCCCGGCGCGCAGGCCGAGTACGAGCGCCGCCACGCCGAGGTCTGGCCGGAGCTGACCAAAATGCTCGACGAGGCGGGGATCTACGACTACGCCATCTACCGGCGCGACACGCTGCTGATCTGCGTGCTGCGTACCCGCTGGGGTTTCGCCCGCGCGGGCGCGGTCACCAGCGGCGCGGACGTGCAGGCCCGCTGGACGGCGTCGCTGGCGCACCTCTTCGCCGAGATCGCCGACGCCGACGGCGAGCCGCTCTGGGCGCACCGCGTCTTCCACCACCCCGGCGCCTCCGACGAACCATGACGGAGTTGCCCGCCAGACCTTGGACTCCTCCTGTCCCCCGGCGACGGCAGGCATCCAAGGTCGCGCTAACCGCGACGCACCCGGCGGGAACCTCCCTGCCGGGTGCGTCGCGGTCGGTGTCGTCAGACCGCGTACGCCACGGAGCCGTCGGCGCGCAGCGGGATGCGGGTCAGCGGGCGGCCGGTCAGGTCCAGCGGGGTGGGGTCGGTCAGGTCGAGGGTGACGCCCAGCCCGGGGTCCTGCGGCACCGGCAGGAACCCGCCCTCGCGGCGCACGCAGGCGCGCACCGGCCCGTCGGCGAGCCGGTCGTCCACGGGGGAGTACTCCTGGGTGACGAAGTTCGGGATGACCGTGTCGAGCTGCACCGAGGCCATGGTCAGCAGCGGGCCGAGGCAGTTGTGGGTGACCACGGCCGCGTGGTGCGCCTCGGCCAGCGCGGCGATCTTGCGGGCGTGGCTGAGCCCGCCGGCCAGGCCGATGTCGGGGCGCACGTACTGCGCGCCGCCCTGGGCCAGCAGCTCCTTGAACTCCCAGATGGTGTGCAGCCGCTCCCCGTTGGCCATCGGCACCTCGGGCGCGCGGCGGGCCACCTCGGCCTGGCTGCTGACGCTGTCGATCTGGATCGGATCCTCCACCAGCAGCGGAAGGTGCCGGGCCAGCGCGGGCACCACCGCCGCGGCCTGCAACGGAGTGAGCTTGCGGTGCAGCTCGATGAGCAGGTCGACGTCCGGGCCGACGGTGTCGCGTACGGCCGCCGTGGTGGCCTCGGTCTCGGCGACCAGGCGGGCCTGGGAGAGGTCGCCGTGGTTGCCCGGCAGCGGGTCGAACTTCACGGCGGTGAAGCCGTCGGCGACGGCGGCGGCGGCCTCTGCGGCGAGGGCCTCCGCGCCGGTGCCGCCGAGCAGCAGGTGCAGCCGGATGCGGTCGCGCACCCGCCCGCCGAGCAGCTGCCACACGGGCACGCCGAGCCGTTTGCCCAGCAGGTCCCACAGGGCCAGGTCGACGGCGGAGACGGCGGCGGTGAGCACGGAGCCCCGGAACGGGCCCATCCGGTAGAGGTGGTGCCAGTGGTGCTCGATGCGGCCCGGGTCCGCGCCGAGCAGGTAGGGCCGGAACGTCTCCACCACCGCGTGCACCGCGCCGGGGTAGCCCCAGCAGGCGGACTGGCCGACCCCGGTCAGCCCGTCGGACGCGCGCAGCGCGACGAAGTGGGCGTCGCCGCGCACCACCGACTGCACCTCGGCGATCTCCATACCTGCCCCCAAAATTAGAGACCAATAACGGCCACAAACTTGCTTCCGCACTCTTCCATAGCCCTGTACTGCTGGTCTAGGCTCCTCAACCAACGAGTCTGAATAGGGCTCAATTATCTCTAGGGGGTGTGATGGGTCTGCCGGACGACTACCGCGCCATGGCCCGGATCCGCCGGTTCGAGGAGCGGCTGGCCGCCCTCAAGGACGCCGGCGAGATCCCGGGCTCGATCCACCTGTGCAACGGCCAGGAGGCCATCCCGGTCGGCGCGAGCCGCGCGCTGCGCGACGGCGACCACGTCACCGCGACCTACCGGGGCCACGGCTGGGCCATCGCCCGCGGCGTCGACCTCGCCGCCCTCTACGCCGAGATGATGGGACGCGACTCGGCGCTCTGCGGCGGCCGGGCCGCCTCGCCGTACCTGTCGGACCCGGCGCGCTGGTTCGTCGGCGAGAACTCCATCGTGGGTGCCGGGGTGCCCATCGCCTGCGGCGCGGCGCTCAGCGCCCAGCGCACCGGCAGCGGGGCCGTCTCGGTCGTCAGCATCGGCGACGGCGCGATGAACCAGGGCAACGTGCACGAGGCGCTCAACATGGCCGCCGTGCTCGACCTGCCGCTGGTGCTGGTGGTGGAGAACAACGTCTACTCCGAGATGTCCCGCATCTCCGACATGGTCCGGGTGCGGCAGCTCGCCGAGCGTGCCCCCGCCTACGGGGTGCCCGGCCACACCGTCGACGGCAACGACCCCGACGCCGTCTACGAGGCCGTCGCCGAGGCCGTCGACCGGGCCCGCGAGGGCTCCGGCCCGTCCATCGTGGAGGCCATGACCGAGCGCCTCGTCGGCCACTACAGCGGCGACGCCCAGCACTACCGCCCGGCCGGCGAGATCGCCGCCGCCCGGCTGCGCGAGCCGCTGGCCCGCGTCCGCGCCGCCGCCGCCGCCGACGCCGAGCTGACCGCCCGGCTCGACGCCATCGACGCCGAGGTGACCGCCGAGATCGAGGCCGCCGTCACCGCCGCCCGCGCCGTGCCCACCCCGGACCCGGCGACCGCCAAGGAGCACGTCTATGTCTGAGTCGCTGCGCTACATCCAGGCCGTCAACGCGGCGCTGACCTGGGCCCTGGACACCCGCCCCGACACCGTCTACTTCGGCGAGGACGTCGCCCTGCCCGGCGGGCCGTTCGGCGCCACCAAGGGGCTGCACAAGCGGTTCGGCTCCGACCGCATCTTCGACACCCCGATCTCCGAGACCGGCTTCCTCGGCATGGCCCTCGGCGCGGCCATGACCGGCCTGCGCCCCATCGCCGAGATCATGTACGCCGACTTCTCGTTCGTGGCGATGGACCAGATCGTCAACCAGATCGCCACCATCCACTACTCCAGCGCCGGCCGCTGGAAGGCCCCGCTGGTGATCCGGATGCAGCAGGGCTACTCGCCCGGCGCCTGCGCCCAGCACTCCCACTCCCCGGAGGCGTACTTCGCCCACACCGCCGGGCTGCGGGTGGCGCTGCCGGCCACCCCCGACGACGCGTACCAGATGCTGCGCACCGCCGTCGTCAGCGACGACCCGGTGGTCGTCGCCGAGGCCCGGATGCTCTACCCCAACCGGGGCCCGGTGCGCACCGACGCCCCGGTGGAGGACATCGGCGGTGCCCGGGTGCTGCGCCCCGGCGGCGACGTCACCGTCGTGGCCTGGTCCCGGATGGTCTCCGCGTCACTGGACGCCGCCGCCACCCTCGCCGAGGAGGGCATCGACGTCGAGGTCATCGACCTGCGCTGGCTCAACCCCCTCGACTTCGACACCGTCGCCGCCTCGGTGGCCCGCACCGGCCGCCTCGTCGTCGCCCACGAGGCCAACCTCACCGGCGGCTTCGGCGCGGAGATCGCCGCCCGCGCCGCCGGCGAATGCTTCGCCGACCTGCGCGCCCCGGTCGCCCGGGTCGCCGCCCCGGACGTACCGATGCCCGCCGCGCCCGCCCTGCAGGCCGTCGTGGTCCCCGAGGCGGCGACCGTCGCCGACGCGGTCCGCCGAACGGTCCGCGCGTGAGCGACACCAACCCGCCGCCCCCCGAATCCCCGGCCGCCGGCCCGGCACCGAGCGGTGGCACCCCGCTCGCCGGGCCGCCGGTCGGTGGCACCCCGCCGGCCGGCCTGCTGGCCGGCCGGCGGGTGGTCGTCGTCGGCGGCGCGTCCGGCATCGGCCGGGCCACCGCGCGGGCCGCCGCCCAGGCCGGCGCGGCCGTCGCCGTCCTCGACGCCGACGCCCCCGGCGCGCACGCCGCCGCCGCCGAGCTGCGCGCCACCGGGGCGCGGGCCTGCGCCCGAGGCGTGGACGTCACCGTCGAGGCCGAGGTCGCCGACGCCCTCGACGCCGCCGCCGCCGAACTCGGCGGCGTCGACGCGGTCCTGCACGTCGCGGGGATCATGCGCGGCCAGGGCCTCGACGTACGCGACGTGCCGCTGGAACTCTGGACGCGGGTCATCGCCGTCAACCTCACCGGCCCGTTCCTGGTCGCCAAGCACGCCGCCCGGCACCTCACCGGCGGCGACGGGGTGCTGCTGCTGGTCGGCTCCAAGGCGGGCGTGCAGAGCGGCTCCGGCTCGGTACCCTACGGCGCTAGTAAGGGAGGGTTGCACGGTCTGGCGCTCACACTGGCCCGACAGCTCGGTCCACAGGGGATCCGTGTGCACGCGCTCTGCCCCGGCGACATCGACACGCCGCTGATGCGACGGTCGCTGGACGAGGCGCGGGCCAACGGCACCGACGGCGGGCGGGTCGCCGCCATCGAGGCCGCGCTCGGCCGCCCCGAGGACGTGGCCTCGGCGCTGGTGCTGCTGGCGTCCCCGGTCAGCGCCGGCATCGCCGGCACCGTCTGCACCGGCTGAGCACCCCACCCACCAGGCCAGCGGCGCACAACGTGGAGGCAGCATCGTGATCGGGATCATCGGCCCGGAGGACTCGATCCAACTCGTCCGGGAGGTGGCCGCCGCCGACGGCCGCGCGGAGTCGGTCACCACCCGCGCGTACACCCGGCCCGAGCAGGCCCCCGCGCTCGCCCGCGAGCTCGACGAGGTCTGCCAGGTGCTGCTCTTCACCGGCCGCATCCCGTACGCCTTCGCCACCGCCGCCGACGAGCTGCGCGCCGAGATCGACTACGTGCCGCACGCCGGCCTCGACCTGTACCGGACGCTGTCGCGGATGCTGCTGGCCACCGGCGGGAAGCTGCCCCGGGTCAGCGTGGACACCATCGACGGCGACACCGTCCGGGAGACGTACCACGACATCGAGGTGCCCCCGCCCACCGAGATCCTCCCCATCGCCGACGCCGACGGGCTGCTCTTCTCCGGCCTCGACGAGATCACCGCCTACCACCGCGAACGGTACGCCTCCGGCGCGGTCGAGGCGTGCCTGACCTGCCTCGGCGCGGTGCACCGCGACCTCGCCGAGGCAGGGGTGCCGGTGTGGCGCGTCGAGCACACCCGCGCCTCCGTGCGCGACGCGCTGCGCCGGGCCTGGCTCGCCGCCGAGGTACGCCAGTCCCGGGGCACCCAGATCGCCGTCATGATGATCGACCTGAGCACGTCGGCCCCCCGCACCCAGGACCCCTACCAGGCCGAACGGCAACGGCTGCGGGTCCGCGAGGCCCTGCTCGAACACGCCGAACGAATGCGCGGCCGACTCGCCACCGTGGACGACCGCACCCTGCTGATCACCACCACCCGGGGCACCGTGGAGAACGCCATCGCCCGCCACCGCGACGGGCACGCCTCCCTGCTCACCCTGCGCGGCGTCGACGGGGAGCACGCCGTCGGCTTCGGCGCCGGCCCCACCATCGCCGCCGCCGAGGACAACGCCCGCAAGGCCCTCGCCCTCGGCCGGCACAGCGGCGACACCCACGTGGTCTTCCCCGACGGGGAGGTCTACTCCAGCCGGGAGACCGCCGTGCGGCCCCGCCTGCGCGAGACCGGCCCCGGCGTGCTGCGGGTCTCCGAGCAGCTGGGCATCGGGCCGCTGTCGACCCGGCGGCTGCTGGAGGCCCTGCACCAGCTGGACCCCGACCAGGTCACCGCCCGGGGCCTGGCCGACGCGTACGGGGTGGAGGCGCGAAGCGCCCGCCGCCTGCTCAAGGCGCTGCGTGCCGCCGGCTTCGCCGAGGAGGTCGGCGTGCACGTCAGCACCGGCGCCGGCCGCCCGCAGGCCGTCTACCGGGTGGCCATGCAGCGCCTCCTCGGCGCCATCGGAGCCGAGGCGTGACCGGGTCGCTGACGTTCGAGCCCACGTACCTGGTCACCGCCGCCTTCGCCGCCGACGCCGCCGCCCGCCGCGAACCCCACCGGGCCGCGCACCTGGCGCACGTGCGCGCCCTGCTGGCCGACGGCACCGCCCTGATCGCCGGGGCGCACGCCGACCTCAGCGCCTCCGTGCTGGTGCTGCGGGCCGCCGACGCCGACGCCGCCCGCGCCCACGCCCAACGAGACCCCTACTGGCGGCACGGGGTGTGGACCACGCTCGACGTGGTCGCCTACCTCGCCGCCACCGACCAGACCATCGGGAGGACATGATGTCGTCGTACCGCCAGGTTCCCGGCGTGCGGGTGCTCGGGGCCGAACACGCCCCGTTCGCCGCCGACCTGCTCCGCGCGGCGTGGGGCGACGGCGGGGCAGACGCCCTGCCGATCCGCCTCGCCGTCGACCCGGCGCTACCCGAGGGCGGCCACCGCGTCGACGTGCCCGAACGGGGAGAGCTGCGGCTCACCGGCGACCCCTTCGCCGGCCTGATCCACGCCGCCCGCCGGCTGATCGCCTCCGCCACCCCCGCCGGCCTGCCCGTCGGCGCGTACGCCACCGCCCCCGGCCTGACCCTGCGCACCCTCTGGACCTGGGACCACTCGACCAACTGGGACACCCGCCAGCTCGGCCAGCAGGAGATCGGCGCGCTCAACCCGTACGCGAAGTCCGCCGACGCGTTCGGCGCGGACTACCGGCGGCTGGTCGACTTCTGCAGCCGCGAACGCATCGGCGGCATCGTCGTCTACGGGCTGCTCCGCGACGCCCACGGCGGCGTCGACGCCGCCCGCGACCTGTGCGAGTACGCCAACGCCCGGGGCGTGCGGATCATCGCCGGGGTCGGCATCAACGCCTACGGCGGCATCTACTTCGACGGCCGGCACCGCTACAACCTGGCCACCTGGCTGCGCCAACGCCCCGACCTCGCCGCCGAGCTGCCGAAGAAGGTCGGCTTCGACATCGACGAGTTCGGCGACCTGCACTTCCCGGCCAGCGAGTACATGATGGCCGCCTGCCCCTCCCAGCCCGACAACCTGGCCTGGCACCGCGACGCCATCGACTGGCTGCTCGACACCCTCCCCGTCGGGGGGATCAACTTCGAGACCGGCGACTACGGCAGCTGCGCCTGCGCCCGCTGCACCAACCGCACCGGGGGCGAACGCACCTCCTGGTCGTACGAGGCGATGCGCTCGGTCTACCCGACGCTGCTGGACACCGCCCGCCGCACCGGCCCGGCCGGGGTGCCGCTGCGCCACCTCGTCGAGGTCTACTGGGACAACATCTTCGACCTGGACGCCCAGAAGCCCCTCGCCGACCTGCCCGACGACGTCGCCTACCAGTACTGCGTCAACCGCGGCTTCTGGTACGACCAGCGCGACGGCCTGACCGCCGAACACGTCGCCCGGCTGCCGCACAGCACCAACGTGCTGCGCACCCACGCCGGGTCACAATGGAACCGGCAGCGCCACTCCTGGGTCCCCGAGATGTACGCCGACATGGCCACCCGCTCCGGGGCCGCCGGCATGAACGGGCTCACCATCTTCGCCGAGCCCTCCGCGTACCACCCGACCAACGAGATCAGCTACCTGGCGTACGCCCGGTTCTCCTGGGACCCGCAGCTGCCCTGGGCGGACTTCTGGCGCGACGAGGTGGCCCCCCGCTTCGGCGGCTCGGCCGAGGCCGAGGCGTTCCGCGACGGCGCGGCCCTGCTCGACGACCCGACGGCCGACGGCGCGGCCCTGACCGCCGTGCGCGGCGACGCCCTGGCCATGGTCGCGGCCAGCAGCGGCGAGGTGCAGCGCCGCTGGCTCTGGCTGGCCGAACGCTCCGCCCGCCACGCCTACGCAACCACCGCCTGACAGCTCGACCGCATTCCTGGGGCTGGGGTGACGCTCCCGGGCCTCCCCGGTTGGGGTGGCGCTCCGCCGGGGCGCGCTCCTGGCTGGGGCGGCGCCTCCGCCGGGGTGGCGTGCCTGCGGGGCGGCCTGTCCTTCGGGAGGGCGCGTGACCAGCAGAGACGGCGTGTTCTTCTGGCGCGGCATGTCCTGTCGCGGGCCCTTTGGAGCTGAGTCGTTTGCGACATCGCCGCGCGTGATTCGTTGCCGACATCAGCTCCAAAGGGTCCGCGACAACGAGGTCCTGCCCATGAACCTCGGCGGTCCGGGACGGTGCCCAGCCGTCACCCAAGTGCCTCGCAGGGCCGAGGGTGGCTGGACGGCGAGGGCGGCTGAGGTGGGCGGAAGGTTCTCGCCGCGCCCGGTCGTCGGGCCTCGCCGTGCCAGCGCCGGGCCAGCCGCGTGCGAACTGGCCGCCGCGTTGCTGGACGACATGACGGTTCGGTGACGAAACTCCTGGTGGAGGCCGTTGCAGGTTTGATCGACCAGGCAGTCCGGGTAGACCGGAGTCGCAGACGACGAACTCTTGGAAGGAACGGCCCAACGTGGAAGTTACCGGAATTATCACCGCCATCGTCATCGGTCTGATCATCGGCGCGCTGGGCCGGCTGGTGGTGCCGGGCAAGCAGACCATCCCGATCTGGCTGACACTCGTGATCGGTGTGGTGGCCGCACTCCTCGGCACCCTGGTGGCCAGCCTCTTCGGGGTGGACGACACCAGCGGTATCGACTGGATTGAGCTGCTTATCCAGGTCGTCTTCGCCGCGATCGGCGTGTCGATCGTCGCGGGGATGTACGGCCGCCGCCGGCACTGACCTCGCCCAACCCGATGGCCCGCCTCCGATTCACGGGGCGGGCCATCGCGCTGTTCACGACTCGGCGCGATCGCCCGCCGATGCGACCCGCACCTTGCCCGCGCCCGCACCCCTGCTGCGGCCCCGGTCTTCGTCCCGGCCCGGGGCGTCGGCCGTCGCCCAGGCGGTGGTGAGCAGCAGCAGCGCCGCGATGTAGGTGCTCATCACCAGCAGGCCGTGGCCGGGCAACCGGGTGCCGGCCGCGTCCACGCCGATCA
This sequence comes from Micromonospora sp. DT233, assembly GCF_049841815.1. Taxonomy (NCBI): domain Bacteria; kingdom Bacillati; phylum Actinomycetota; class Actinomycetes; order Micromonosporales; family Micromonosporaceae; genus Micromonospora; species Micromonospora sp. DT233. The sequence goes on from NZ_JBNCLB010000007.1 coordinate 74,082, forward strand.
GCAGGTCGGAGACGAGGAAGAGCGCCCCGCCGACCGCCGCGCGGGCCGAGACGCCGGCTGCGGCGGCGGCCATCAGGCAGAGGGCGAGGCTGTAGCCGAGCACGGGCAGCCGCAGGTCGCCGAGCGGGCCCCAGAGCACGACGTTGGCCAACGCCCAGAGCACGAGGTAGCCGCCCAGCACCGGCAGCGGCGGTCGACGATGCCGGGTGAACGCCACGATGAAGCTGATCTGGGCACCGAGGAAGAGCCCCATCCCGACCAGGAACGCCGGCTCGCCGGAGAGCAGCAGCGCCACGTCGCCGCCGGTGGCGAAGACCAGCCCCAACGCGAACCCGTCGAAGCGCCGGCCGGAACGCGATCGGCTCGAGGACGGTCGGCCGGAGCCCAGTCGGTCGGGGCGCGGGCGGCCCGAGCGCAGCAGCCAGAGCAGCAGCAGCGGGGCGAGCAGCGGCTTGGCCAGCCACTGCAGGACGATGTTGTCCGTGGCGACGCCGACGAGCTCGACGACGGCGGCCACGCCGAAGGGCACCAGGCCGAGCGGGGTCAGGCCGGCGGGGACCAGGCCGGCGGGGGTCAGGCGGGCGGGGAGCAGGCGTCTCATCGGGCGGGCTGCCAGCCGGGGCGGCCGAAGACGTGGCCGAGCCGATGCCGCCAGGACGCCGCCGAACGCACGTCGGCCCAGATCGCCCCGTACTCGTGGGTCGCCACCCGCAGCGGGTGGTAGGTGGCGATGTTCGTGGTCAGCCCGTACCGGGCGGGGGCGCGCTCCGGCGCGAAGGTGCCGAAGAGCCGGTCCCAGACGATCAAGATGCCTCCGTAGTTGCGGTCCAGGTACTCGGCGTTCACGCCGTGGTGGACCCGGTGATGGGACGGGGTGTTGAAGATCCACTCGATCGGCCGGGGCAGCGTCCGGATCCGCTCGGTGTGCAGGAAGAACTGGTAGAACAGGCTCACCGACTGCTGGAGGAAGATCATCCACGGGGGGATGCCGAGCAGGGCCAGGACCAGCCAGTACGGCAGCGTGGTCATCGGCGTCCAGCTCTGCCGCAGCGCGGTCGAGAGGTTGTAGAACGTGCTGGAGTGGTGCACCACGTGCCCGGCCCAGAGCACCCGTACCTCGTGGTGGGTGCGGTGGAACCAGTAGTAGACCAGGTCGTCGGCGAAGAAGAGCAGCACCCACGTCCAGACGCTGCTGGGGGAGAGCTGGACCGGGGCGACCGTCCACGCCGCCGCGTAGAGGCCGATGGTGAGCAGCTTCCAGGGCACGCCGATCACCTGGCTGCCGGCGCCCATGGTGAGGCTGGTGGTGGCGTCGCGCAGCTCGTAGCCGCGTTCGTCGTCGTCGGGGGCGAACCGGTACGACAGCGCCTCCACGACGATGAGCAGCAGAAACGCGGGTACGGCGTAGAGCACGGCGGGGATCATGCTCGACATTCCCTTCCGGCCGGGGCGGCCGTGGAGGACAGGGCGGGGACGGTGGATATGGAAGGGGCAGGGGTGAGGGTGGCGGTGAGCAGGGCGCGGGCCTGCTCGGCTGCGGCGTCGCCCCGCCCGGCGGCCACCGCCTCGGCGAGCCGGCGGTGCCCGGCCACGTCGAGCAGCTCGGCGGCGTACCGCTCGGGGGGCACCTCGCCGACGGCGAACGCGCCCGCCACCAGGCTGTTGAAACCCAGCAGGTACGCCGTGTTGGCCGAGCCGCGCACCACGTGCCGCCACAGCACGATGCTCGCCTCGGCCATCCGGGGCAGGTCGGGCGCGAGAGCGGCGTACTCCTCGGTGGCCCGCAGGACGGTCTCCCGGGTCGCCGCGTCGGCCCGCTCGGCGCAGAGCCGCGCCGCGTCGACGCCGACGCAGGCCCGCATCTCCAGCATGTCCCGCACGAGCGTGTCGACCGGCAGCACGTCACCGGAGCGGACCAGCGACAGCGCCAGGTCGAGCCCGGCGTGCACCCGCCAGTCCAACACCCGGGTCGCGCCGCCCTGACTCACCTGCACCAGGCCGAGCTGCTGCAACCGGCGCAGCGCCTCCCGGACGGCATGCCGGTTCACCGAGCAGGCGGTGGCCAGCTCCCGCTCGCCGGGCAGGGTGGCCCCGGGCCGGTACGCGCCGCTGACGACCGCGTCGCGCAGCTGCCCGAAGACGTGGTCGGCGACGGAGTTGCGGGGGACCGGCACGAACACCATGCGGTGCAGTGTGGTCCCGGCCACATCAACCCGTCAACTGGTTGGACCAGTCGCCGAATCCGCCGCCGACCCGCCGGGGCGTACCCCTGCCGTGGCCCTGGTCGGGCGGGCGGCGGCCAGCGGGCGGGCCGGGACGACGGGGGCGTCGCGGCCCGTGCCGCGCCGGCCGTCGCCCGGGGTGGCGCGCTGCTCGTGGTAGTCCTGCTCGACGTTGACCGACCAGACGTCGTGGCCGCTGCCGTGGGCGATGTTCTCCGCGGTGAGCATCGCCGTCAGCATGGAATGGTCCTGGTTGTTGTAGCGGTGCATCCCGTTGCGCCCGACGGGGTGCAGGTTGGGCGTCTCCCGCGCCAACCAGCCCCGGATCACGTCGACGTTGTGCTGGTAGCGCTCGTCGTAGACCGGGTACGCCTTCGGCATCCGCACCACGTGCCCGGCCTCGACCACGCCCGCCGCGACCAGACCGAGCTGCTCCAACTCGGCGGTGGCCAACCGGACCAGCTCATCATCGGAGCGGCACCACATCTCGTCGTCCTCGAAGACGAAGTATTCCAGCCCCAGGCAGGTGCGACCGTCCTTGACCAGGTACGGCGACCAGGAGCCGAAGTTCTGGATCCGCCCCACCCGCACCGCCGGGTCGTGCACGTAGATCCAGTTGTCCGGGAAGGAGAACTCCGCCGGCACCACCAGCGCCACGGTGAGGAAGTCCCGGTAGCGCAGGTCCGCCGCGCAGGCCAGCACATCCGGCGGGGGCGGCGGGTCCAGCACCGCCACCAGCTCCGAGATCGGCATCGAGGAGACCACGTGCGCCGCCGCCTCCCGCCGCCGGCCGCCGGGCCCGTCGACGGTCACCCCGACGACCTTGCGGGTACGCGGGTCGCGGTGCACGGCGGTCACCCCCGTGCGCAGGTGCACCTCGCCGCCCCGGTCGACCACCCGTTCGGCGCAGCGCTCCCACATCATGCCCGGCCCGAACTTCGGGTACTGGAACTCCTCGATCAGGCTGGTCACGTCCTTGCGGTTGCGCCGGGGCAGCAGCGCGTCGACGATCGCCCGCGACAGCGACAGGTTCTTGATCCGCTGCGCCGCCCAGTCCGCCTGCAACTGGTCGGCCGGCATCCCCCAGACCTTCTCCGTGTACGTCTTGAAGAAGATCGAATACAGCCGCCAGCCGAAGCGCGCCGACACCCAGCCCTCGAAGTGCGACTGGTCCTTCGGCGGGCGCAACCGGGCCCGCCCGTACGACCCGACGCAGCGCACCGCCTCCCGGATGCCCAGGTTGCGCAGCGCGTTCATCGCGCTCAACGGGTAGTCGTAGAGCGCACCCCGGTAGAAGATCCGGCTCATCCTCGGCCGGAGCAGGAAGTCCTCGTCGGGCAGGATCTCGTGCCAGAACGCCTCCACCCGGGAGACCTTCGTGAAGAACCGGTGCCCGCCGATGTCGAAGCGCCACCCGTCGCGCTCCACGGTGCGGCTGATCCCGCCGACGACCTGGTCGGCCTCGTAGACCCGCACCGCCTCGCCGTGCCGCAGCAGCTCGTACGCCGCCGTCAAGCCGGCCGGCCCCGCCCCGACGACCACCGTCCCCGCGCCCGTTTCTGCCCCTGATCCTGCCCCCGGTGCTGCACCCATTCCCGCCCCGCCCCCCGCTGGTCGCCCGTCGCGCCATTGCGCCCGTCCCGCCCCACACCCCCCATTTCACCCCGTCTTGCCCCAAGATCCGCGCATCTTCAGGGAACATGCTGCCTGGGCGCGCCGCGAGACAGCATCTTCGGTGAAGATGTTCGGATCTTGCCGGGGCGCGGGGGCGGGGAGACGAGTCGGGGGATCGGCGGATGGGTGAGGGGCGGAGGGTGGGCGACGAGCCGCTGCCCGCACTACGGGGCGCCGCGGGACCGGGCCGGGCGGACCGGGGCGAGGGCGAGGCGGAACCGGGCCGGGCGGGCCGGGGCGAGGCGGGGGAGAGGCGGGCGGACCAGGGCGAGGCGGGCGAGGGCGAGGGCGGGGCTGGGCGCTTCGGGCGGGCGGTGGCGGCAGTGCGGGCGGGGCCCATAGGGCGGGCGGGGCCCGTCGGGCGGGCGGTGGGGCGGGTGCCGGCGCACTGGCGGTACGTGCTCGCCGTCTTCGTCGGCTCCAAGATCGTGCTGTCGCTGGTCGGGGTGATCGCCCTGACCGCCTGGGAGGGCGTCCCCGGTGCGCCGCCGGCCGACGAGACGGGGATGCGCACCCAGCAGGACGAGATCTCGGGGCAGCGCTGGCTCTCCCTCTGGTTCGCCTGGGACTCCTTCCTCTACGACCACCTGGCCCGGAGGCCGCTCACCGGGGAGTGGCACGACTTCGGGTTCCCGCTGCTCTACCCGTTCCTCGCCCGGCCCGTCGGGGCCATCCTGGGCGGGAACACCGCCCTGGCGCTGCTGCTGGTCGCCAACGTGGCGTTCCTGCTCCAGCTCTACTTCGCGTACCGGCTGGGGGAGCGGTTGGGCGGCGACGACGCGGCGGCCCGGCGGTTCGTGCGGTACCTGCTGCTGCTGCCCGCCGCGTTCCTGTTCCAGGCGGCGCTGACCGAGTCGCTCTTCCTCTGCCTCACCCTGGCCGCCTTCTACTACGCCGAACGGCGGCAGTGGCTGCTCGTCGGCGTGATCGGCTACTTCCTCGGGCTCAGCCGCTCCGTCGGCTTCCTGGTGGCCGTGCCGCTGGCCCTGGTGCTGCTGCGCCAGCACGGGTACCGGCTCGCGCCCCGGGCACTGCTGCGGTACGCGCGCCTCGGCTGGCCGCTGGCGCTGCTGCCGGCCGGGTGGCTGACGTTCATGGCGTTCTGCCGGTGGAAGGGCGGGGGCTGGTTCGCCTACAAGCACGCCCAGGAGCAGGGCTGGGCGATCAGCGTGCAGAACCCCTTCGCCGTGGCGTACCACGGTCTGACCGGCGGCACCGACGCCGACGCCGCGCGGGTCTGGCTGGCGGTGGCGGTCGTGGCGGTGACCGTCGCCGGGTTCCGCCGCGCCGAGCTGCCCTACCTGGTCTACACCCTGATCATGGTGCTGGTGCCGCTGTCGATGGGACCGCCGGTCTACAAGAGCCTGCTGCGCTACCTGCTCGCCGTGTTCCCGGTCGCACTGGTGCTGGCCCGATGGGCCGGGCGCGCTACGGTCGACACCTGGCTCACCGCCGCCCTGGCCCTGCTCCAGGGCACTTTGTTCGTGGTCTGGTTGACCTACTGGACCCATTTCATCATCTGATGCCTGGCGGCCGGTGTGATCAACCCGAAACCTGGGAAGAGGTTTTAGCCCGCCCGTCTGCGGTCAAGTCCCAGGGGAAGCAGACGACGAGAGGGGACCCGCGTGTCCAGCACACCGCAGCACCGGTCCAGTCATGACGCGGCGGTTCCGAGCGACGTGACCGACCTGCTGCTCTGGCGACTGGCGTACGACGTCGCCGCCGCCCACCAGCCCGACGAGTCCGGCCGCTGCCCCAACCTGCTCTGCAATCACCAGCCGGCCCCCTGCGAGGCACTGACCAACGCCGAGCGCGCCATGGCACTGGCCTCCGGTGGCACCGACGCCGCCGCGCGGCAGCCGCACAGCCAGCAGCAGCCCATGCAGCGGTCGACCGCCGCGCCGGCCCAGCCCGGACAGGACACCGGCACCGAGCGCCGCGCCACTCGCCAGGCCGCCTGACGACCACGGCCCCCGGCCCTCCCTCCGGTGCGTTAGCATCCGTCGGCCGCGGCACCGGCCGCGCGTACCACGACGGGGGCCACGACAGATGTTCCGACGGGCGGCCGTGCTGGCCGCAGCACTCACCCTCACCACGATCACCGGCTGCGCCGAGCAGGCCACCACGCCCGCAGCCGCGCCTTCGGCCGGCACGGGCGGGTCGCCGGTCGCGGCCGGCGCACCCTGGCACGACGACGTCGCCCCGGCGGCGGCCGACATCACCGTCGGCCCGAAGGGCAGCGCCTGCCCGCTGCCGATGACCTTCTCGATGCCGGCCGACTGGAAGGTCAAGTCGGCCAAGGCCACCGGCTTCAAGGCCGGCCCCGCCCTGCTGCTCTGCGAGATCGACGCCAAGCCCGCCGGGAACATCGGCTTCCTGCGGGTCTGGCGCATCGAGGGCGCCGCCCCGGCGAACCCCCAGGCCACGGTGGACGCCTTCCTCGCCGAGTACAGCAAGAAGGCCACCGACCAGCAGTACCGCCCGACCAAGGCCGGCCAGGTGGACTCGACCGAGGCGACCTGGGTCGAGGAGGAGGCCCGCAAGCGGGCGATCGTCATCCCCGCCGAGGGCGGCACGATGATGCTCACCCTCGGCGGCCTGGACGACGAGGAGTTCGAGGAGATGCTCCCGGCGTACCAGCTCGCCAAGTCCAGCGTGAGCCTGCCGAAGTGACCGACCGGGCGTCCGGCCGGCCCACGCCCGCCGGACGCCCGCCGTTCTCGGCACCCGATCCCTCACCCTGGCGGCGCGCTCAGCACCCGATCCCGACGGCCGTGGCCAGCGCCGCCACGTCGGCCGGCACCGGCCCGCTCCGCGCCAGGGCGACGATCACCGTACGCGCCGCCGGCCGCAACCGGACCTCGGCCGGCGCGATCCGGTCCGCCTGCACCAGCGCCCGTCCCGCCCGCAGCGGGTCACCCACCAGCAGGTACGCGCGTGCGGCGTCGAGCAGGTATGCGGCGCGGTGCTCGGCGGGCAGCCGCCGCCACTGCGCCGAGGCGAGCACCGCGGCGTGCCGGGTGACCGCCTCCTGCCCCTCGCCCAACTCGACTGCGGTGGCGACCCGGGCCAGCGCCACGGCGGTGGCCCCGAACCCCGTCCGGTACGCGTCGTCGGCGCTCACCCGATCGGCGGCCCCGGCGGCCTGATCCAGCAGCTCGCGTACCCCGCCGAGGTCGGCGCAACCGGCGGCGGCATGGGCGGCCTCGACCAGCAGCGCCCCGCGCAGCGCCTGTGTTGCCTGGTCGGCCGGACGGTGGTCGGCAAGCCGGTGCGCGGCCGGGACGGTGACGGCCAGGGCGAGCGGTGGGCGGCCGAGGGCGCGCAACGCCTGCCCGAGCGGCAGCGCGGCGAGCGCGGCCAACGGCGCGTCGCCGGCCGCGACGGTCATCGCCCGGTCAGCCACCAGCCAACCGAGGTCGGCCTCGCCGAGCTTCACCAGCACGGATGCGGTGATCCGGTACGCCTGCACCAGCGGCAGCCGCGCCGCCCGGTCGTCGGCGTCGGCGGCGTGGATGCGCTGGGCGTCGCCGAGCAGGTCCGGCAGCGACCGCAGCAGCCGGGGGTAGTCGGCGTGTTCGTAGGCCGACCAGGCGTGCCCGATCCGGCCGTCCAGCTCGCGCGCGGAGGGCACCTGACTGCCGGGCTCGGCGGGGGTGGGGTGGTAGCGGGCGAGGGCGGCCCGTACCCCGTCTACCCCGGCCGCGACGGTCGTGGCGGTGGTGGTGGCCGGTGGGGTGGGGCGGCCGAGCAGTAGCGGGGGGTCGACGCGCAGCACGGCGGCGACTTCGGCGATGACGGAGAACCTGTCGAGGGTACGGATGCCGCGTTCGACCTTGTCGACCCAGCTCTTGGACTTGCCGAGCTGGTCGGCGAGCATCTGTTGGGTCATGCCGCGTCGGGCGCGCAGTCGGGCGACACGGCGGCCAATGGGCAGGTCAGGGTTGGTCACGCCGCCACCTCCGGTCGGGTAGGGCTCGGGTGGTGTCGTCCAGCGGCAGCCGGTCGGCCTCGGCCTGGGCGAGCAGACGTCGGCGGGCCGCTTCCCGCTCGGCCTCCTGCGCCCGCTCGGCATCCTCGGCTTGCCGACTTCGGGCTGAGGGCTTGTCGGTGTCCTTCATGTGGTCCTGCCTTCTGGTGGGGTCTGCGTCGCCGCTGGGGCGACGGTCTTGAGCTGTTGGGTCGGCGGGTGCTCCTGGACCGCTGTCGGGTCCGGCGGGCGGGCGCACCAGCCGAGGAAGCGATCGGTCAGGTCGGCGGTGGTCGCATCGCTGATCTCCTGCTGGGCGTCACTTAGGTACGCGCTCAGGTAGCGGACGAGTGCCGGGAGGTTGCCCTGGCACAGCTCCCTGAGCTGGTGCTTTCGGGTCGGGCAGGGCCAGGGGGCGTCGCAGGCAATGCAGCGCCAACCCGGCCGTGAGGGGCCGTGCAGCGCCGGGTAGTCAGTCATCGCCCGGCCCGTCTCCGGGCTGGCGGTGGTGGTTGCCTTGTCGTTGGCCGGCGTAGAGGGGCCACATGGGCGGGCGTCGGTGTTCGGCGCGGGGGCGTTGCGCCCATGGGTCGGGTGGTTGGCGGTGTTGCGCGCGTAGTTCCGTCAGCGCGTTCCGGTGGTGGCGGGCCTCGTCGCGGGCGGCGACGACCTCCCGGTAGAGGGCGTCCATGGCGGCCTCGACCCGTCGCAGGAAGGTGCGGACCGCCGCCGGGTCAAGGCCACGCCGCCCGAAGCGGGTCAGGGGAAAGTCCTGCCAGCGGATCTCGGCCGGCGTCAGCAAGGTCTGCCTGGACTGGTGGACCGCGCCGCCCTTGGTGGTTGCGCTGCGGTCCTGGTGGATGCCGGCGAAACGTCGCTCGTTCAGGACCCGGTTGGGCAGTTCTGCCCCTTGTTCCATGTGCCTCCGTCCTGCGCTGTCGACGCCTTGGCGTTCATGCCGGTTGCTTGCGGATGTGCTGTGACGATCCCGCGTCAGACGCCAGCCAGGGCGGGACCGCTTGGCTCAATCTAGGTCACTGTATGACCTAGGTCAATCACTGCGCGGAGTCTGCCCGCGAGTCGTGATCTAATCGCCGGGCCAGCCAGGGAGAGACCGCATGCCCATACCAATGTCGTCGCGGCAGATCGCAGACGACCTGACCGCCCGTATCAATGCTCGGGAGTACCAGCCCGGCACCAAGCTGCCGTCGCTGCGGGAGCTGTCTGACCTGTACTCGGTCAGCGTCTCGACGATCCAGCGTGCGTTGGAACTGACCCGCGAGCGAGGGCTCACGGTCGGTCGTGCCGGTAGCGGGGTGTATGTGGTGGACGAGCCGCCAGCGTAGAAGCCGCCTCCTTGGGATGTTGATCTAGGAACCCTTAGTGAACGCGGATGTCTGAGGGGGTTCCGAACTGCCGAATGCGGATGATGCGGGCAAATTGGGCTTCGGTTGAGTCGAGAAGGCGTCGACTGGTTGCTATCTTGGCTGATCAGGAATGCTGCGCCCGGCCTTCGGGTCGGGCGAGGATCGCAACACCAAGGCCAACCGGCTGCACCGCCCGGGGTGGGAACTGCGCCCGGCCTTCGGGTCGGGCGAGGATCGCAACGCGGCGATCGCGGCCATGGTCGACCTGACCCCCGCCGAGCTGCGCCCGGCCTTCGGGTCGGGCGAGGATCGCAACTCCGGGGCCGGGTCCGGGTCGGGCTTGACCGACTCGCTGCGCCCGGCCTTCGGGTCGGGCGAGGATCGCAACAAGGGTGCCGGTCAATGGATTGAGTAATGAATAGCCTGCTGCGCCCGGCCTTCGGGTCGGGCGAGGATCGCAACGTCTGGTGACCGGGTGGACTGGTCGAAGGCGGGAAGGCTGCGCCCGGCCTTCGGGTCGGGCGAGGATCGCAACGTTGACCGGCGGGCGGCGTCCGGGGCCCCGGGCGTGGTGCTGCGCCCGGCCTTCGGGTCGGGCGAGGATCGCAACCTGCGGAAGGCGTGGGAGCAGTGCGGGCCGTTTGACTTGCTGCGCCCGGCCTTCGGGTCGGGCGAGGATCGCAACCAGAGGGCGACCGGTGGCTCATCCCACGCCCGGCGGTGCTGCGCCCGGCCTTCGGGTCGGGCGAGGATCGCAACACCCTGCTCTACGAGACGTCGACGCCGATCAACCGGCTGCGCCCGGCCTTCGGGTCGGGCGAGGATCGCAACCTCGACGTAGTCCTCGGCGGCCTGGCCGTTGAGGTGGCTGCGCCCGGCCTTCGGGTCGGGCGAGGATCGCAACTCGATCTGAATGTCGATGTCTTCGACCAGCCGTAGCAAGCTGCGCCCGGCCTTCGGGTCGGGCGAGGATCGCAACGGCCTGAACGTCGGCGCCCTACTCGTGAAGGTCGGCTAGCTGCGCCCGGCCTTCGGGTCGGGCGAGGATCGCAACACCGGCCCTGAGCTGCGTCTGGGGGCATGGTGGGGGCACGCTGCGCCCGGCCTTCGGGTCGGGCGAGGATCGCAACCCGTCCAGGATCACGAACTGCACAGCGGGCGACGGGGCGCTGCGCCCGGCCTTCGGGTCGGGCGAGGATCGCAACCTGACCCGCCTACTCAACCCGGCTACCGACACCCGCGCTGCGCCCGGCCTTCGGGTCGGGCGAGGATCGCAACCCCCGTTGTGGAACACGATCCAGGATGGATGGGGCAAGCTGCGCCCGGCCTTCGGGTCGGGCGAGGATCGCAACGACCATGAGCGCGCACTGAGCGGCGAGCGCGTTCCGGCTGCGCCCGGCCTTCGGGTCGGGCGAGGATCGCAACGACTGAGCATCGAGCAACCCGAACACCGGGTTCGTCGCTGCGCCCGGCCTTCGGGTCGGGCGAGGATCGCAACCTCGTTGATCTCTTGGATTTCCTCGAAGTTCGTCCATGCTGCGCCCGGCCTTCGGGTCGGGCGAGGCTCGCAACACCACGTCCGGTGCGGTCAAGACCGGCGAGGTCGAGGCTGCGCCCGGCCTTCGGGTCGGGCGAGGATCGCAACGTCTCCAGCTGCTTCATGCGGGGATCCCAGGCCCCGTGCTGCGCCCGGCCTTCGGGTCGGGCGAGGATCGCAACGATGACGTCTGCGGCGGCGGTGTCGCCGCTTTTCCGGCTGCGCCCGGCCTTCGGGTCGGGCGAGGATCGCAACAGTGACCCGAGGATGACGCCGCTGACGATCTCCCGCGCTGCGCCCGGCCTTCGGGTCGGGCGAGGATCGCAACATCAGGGCGGCCACCCGGTCGTAGGCGGTGGTCCAGCTGCGCCCGGCCTTGGGGTCGGGCGAGGATCGCAACAACGCCCGTTCCATGTTTTCGATCTCGGGCGGGGGCTGCGCCCGGCCTTCGGGTCGAGCGAGGATCGCAACATGGCCCGGTCGACTGCGATGCCCACGGACTGGAGGCTGCGCCCGGCCTTCGGGTCGGGCGAGGATCGCAACGCGATGGCGGGCACCCAGTCCACGCGGAGCTTGCCAGCTGCGCCCGGCCTTCGGGTCGGGCGAGGATCGCAACTTGCACGACAACAAGTACAAAGCGGAAGCGGTCAAGGTGCTGCGCCGGGCCTTCGGGTCAGGCGAGGATCGCAACTACCCGCCGCAGGCGTTATAGGTCACCGGCTACCGGCTGCGCCCGGCCTTTGGGTCGGGCGAGGATCGCAACGCCAGACGTCCCCGCCTCGCGTCGCAGCCCCAGCACCGCTGCGCCGGCCTTCGGGTCGAGCTTCTGCACATGGTGCCCTTATACGCGCAGCTCACGGTCCAGTCCCGCAGCTCACCAGAGCACTTCTACGCTTCGGGCGCAACTCCTACCTCAGAAGGTAAAGAACCTTCCAACTCGCCCGGTGTGTTCTGCCGCCTGACTTCGGCAGCCGCCGATAGCATCCAAGCATCGGTCTCTAAACCCGAAAATCCCACTCAGTTGCTAGGAGTTTCCGTGCCTGGTCGTCTGTGGGCGCATAGTCCTGCTGCTGGCAGCAACCAGTGGCATTCGCTGGCCGATCATCTTCGTAGCACTGCCAAGTTGGCGCATCGGTTTGCCGCCCCGTTCGGTGGGGGTGATGTGGCCTACTGGCTCGGTGCGCTGCACGATGTGGGAAAGGCGGCCTGCGCCTGGCAGGACAAGCTTGCTGCCGTCGCATCAACCGATCGTCCTGTCGGCATCGACCACAAGTCACTCGGCACCCGGATTGCGTATGAGCGCGGCCTCGGCGGTTTTGCCGGTGCGGTCTTCGGCCATCATGGTGGACTGATCGACACGCCAAACCTTCGGAGGGCGTTCCAGGGACGGTTGACAGCCGAGCCGGACAACATGGCGTCCGCCGAACGGGAACTGGCCGGATTGTTGCCGGAGCTGCCGCAGCGGCTCGGCCATCTCATACCAGCGGAATGGCGGGCTGATCCCTTGGTGGGGGAGATGGCGCTGCGGCTGTGCTACAGCGCTCTGGTCGACGCCGACAGCCTGGACACTAGCGCGCACTTTCAGAGGCTGGATGGCCCTCGGGTCCGCCCGGAGGCCGACTTTGGTCATCTTTACAAGCTGTTCGAGCAGCGGCGGCACGATGAACTCGTCGGTCGCGGCAACACTTCGATAGGCACATTGCGAGAGCAGGTCTACGCCGACTGTCTCACGGCGGCCGAGCGGGATCAGGGCGTGTTCCGCCTGGGTGCGCCGACCGGGGCCGGGAAGACCCTCGCGAGCGGCGGGTTTGCGCTGCGGCACGCGGAGAAGCACGGCCTACGCCGGGTAATCGTCGCGGTCCCGTTTTTGACCATCACCGAGCAGAACGCGGACGTCTACCGCCGGTTGCTCGACGAGAAGTGCGGCGAGCCGGTCGTCCTGGAACACCACAGCCAGGTCGACTTCGACGACCCGCAAGCCGGCCGGTGGGCGCGGTTGGCGGCCGAGAATTGGGACGCGCCCTTCGTCGTCACCACCTTCGTGCGGCTCTTCGAGTCGTTGTACGCCCGCAAGCCGTCGGCGATGCGCCGGTTGCACCGGCTCGCCAACTCGGTGATCGTGTTGGACGAGGTGCAGGCCCTGCCGCACGCCATGCTCGCGCCGATCCTCGACGGACTCCGGCTGCTCGTGCGGCACTTCGGCGCAACCGTGCTGCTCTCCTCGGCGACGCAGCCGAGCTTCTGGGCGCTGGACGAGTTCAGGGACGTGCCCTGCGTCGACCTGATCCACGACACTCCAAAGCTGGTCAGCGACCTGCGCAGGGTCCGCTACGAATGGCAGCTCGACCCGAGGCCCACGCTGGACGACATCGCCGACCAGGCCGTCTCGGAAAGCTCGGCGCTGGTCGTGGTCAACACGACAGCGGACGCGCAGACCGTGTACGACCGCTGGCACGACGCCGAGGCTGACGGGGTGGCCTGGCACCTGTCCACCCGGATGTGCCCCGACCACCGGCGCAGGGTCCTCGAGCGGGTACGGGCACGCCTCGGCCGGGGCGAGCGCGTCCTGCTCGTGGCCACCCAACTCATCGAGGCCGGGGTGGACGTCGACTTTCCGGTGGTGTTCCGTGCGATGGCACCGGCCGACTCGCTCTTGCAGGCGGCCGGGCGAGCCAACCGCGAGGGGCGGACGCCGGACGGCGGCCGGGTGGTCGTGTTCGCGCCGGCCGACGGCGGACAGCCACCGCCGTACAAGATGCTGGTCGGCTGCACCGGGCGTCAGTTCGGACCGGACAAGGTCGACCCGGACGACCTGGAAGCGCTCGGGCGCTACTACCGCAACGTGTACGACATGCTCAATCTCGCCGACAACCATCACGTTGGGCAGCGCATCCAGCAGGCTCGGCAGCGGTGGGAGTTCGAGACCGTCGCGGAGGGGCCGATGGATGCCAGCACCAGGCGGCGGGATCGGAAGCTGGCGTTCCGGATGATCGAAGATGACGGAATCAGCGTGGTGACCCCGCAGGGGGCCGAGACGCCGGAACTGCGGCGTGAACTGGAACAGTTGGTGGTGGAACTGCGTCGGGCGCCGGTTCCGGAGCTGACGAAGCTGCGCCGTTTACAGGCGTACACCACGAGCCTTCACCCCAGCGTGCTGCGCCGACCCGGCGTGGTCGCACTGCTGCGGCCGATTCTCGGCAGCGAGGTGCGGCGGGGCGCACTGGTCGAATGGATCGGCGAGTATGACGATGCCACCGGCATCAACCTCGACCCGAACCTGGAGCAGTTCGTCTTCTGACGGCGGACTGCGGAGTCGTGAATAGATAGAAGATCGTAAAGCCGCAGGGTGAGGCTCACCGGCGTCTCGGTGAGTGGCAACTGTCGTCTAGCGGACCGATGACCGAACTTGTCGTACGGGTCGTGCATGATCGCACCTGCTGTGCGACGGGCCCGCTGATTTTGTGGTTTGGTTCCTTCTCGATCGTATGTTCGACTGCGCTGGTTCTTAGGTGGAGGATTTCTGTTGTGACGACCGATGTGGTCAACGGGGTGACTCTGCGACGGAGCGCGGAGGGTGAACTCCCGGTTGTGGTGCAGGTCAGTGGCGATGCGGCGTTGTTCTCCCGGCCCGAGTTGAAGGTGGAACGGGTCAGCTATCCGGTGATGACCCCGTCCGCTGCGGTGGGCGTCCTCGAATCGATCTTCTGGAAGCCGGAGATGCGGTACCAGATCGTCGCGATCGAGGTGCTCAAGCCGGTTAAGCAGTTCTCGGTCCGGCGCAACGAGACCTCGGACGTCGCGCCGTTCGCCGAGGCGATCAAGGGCACCCGCCGGGTCGACACGGCCGCGCACCGCGACCAGCGCAACGCCGTCTGCCTGCGCGACGTGGCGTACCGAATTCACGCCCACATCGAGGTGGCCGCGCACGCGACCAAGCCGGTCGCGGCGTATCGGGATCAGCTTCGCCGCCGGGTCCGCAAGGGAGCTTGCTTTCAGCAGCCGTACCTCGGCACCCGGGAGTTCAGCGCCGACTTCGGCTGGCCGGATGACACCCCCCGCGCGGACGTCAACGAGGAAATCGGCATCATGCTGCACTCCATCCACCGCGACGGCACCTCCGCCCAACCCCGGATGGAATGGTTCGCCGCCCGGGTCGTCGCCGGCGTGCTCTATGTGCCCGAACGCGGGATCGAGCTGGCCCTCCCGGTGGAAGGCCAGGTGGCCTAGTGCTGCTGCAAAGGCTGGTGGAGTATGCCGACACCAGCAAGGACGTCGTCCCGCCGTTCTACGCCCGCAAGCCCGTCCGCTGGAACGTGGAAATCGACGGCAACGGCGTACCTCGGGGTGACCTTGTCGACACGGCGGACAGGACCGACCCGAGCCGTAAGTTCGGCGCGACCTCGCTGGTGCCAGCGGTGACCCGGACCGTCGGGATCTCGCCTGTGCTCGCGGTCGACAACGGGGAATATGTCTTCGGTTGGCTCTCCGAGGGTGCCAAGCCGGAGCGGGTCGTGAAGCAGCACGACGCCTTCCGCGCCCTGATCAATGAGTGGGCCGCCGCCGAGCCCGATGGCCCAGGCCCGGCCATCGCCGCCTATTACCGCGACGGGCACGCCGCCAAGCTGGAACCGCCGGCCGACTGGGGCAGGGGAGACCTGATCAGCTTCTGGGTCGACGGGGCCTACGCAGCGGACTCCCCAGCGGCGCGGCGGTTCTGGGCCGGGGTGGCCGGTGACCGGAAAGGCTCGGGGCGGTCCGGCCTGTGCCTGGTCTGCGGGCAGATGCAGCCGCTGCTCCAGACCGTGCCGCAGCAGATTCCTCGGCGGTGGGTGCCCGGCGCTACCAACAACGCGTCGCTGGTCAGCATGAACGAGGCCACGCACGGCTACGAGCTGCAAAAGTTCCTGACCAACACGCCGATCTGCGCCGGCTGCGGCCTCAAGTTCATGACCGCGCTGACCGATCTGCTCTCCAACCCGCTGCATAGCACCGCCCTGTCCGGGCAGAACGCCCGGCTCGCCTGGTGGGTGCTGGGCGGCTCGACCTTCGACCCGTGGGCGACCGTCGAACAGCCGGACCCTGCCCACATCCGGGACCTGGTCGCCAGCCCCGCTCGCGGCACGGAAGCGATGGTTGACGGCCAGTCGCGGTACTGCTCGGTGACCGTGGGCGGCAACGTCGCCCGCGTGGTCGTCCGCGACTGGGTGGAGCTGCCGGTCAGCCAGGTCAAGGAGAACATCCGGGTCTGGTTCGGCGACCACGAGATCGTCGATGCCTGGACCGGCGAGGTGGTGAGGGTCAAGGCCTCGCAGTTGGCGCGGGCGGCGGGTCGGTTCGAGGCCGGACGGAACGGGGGCCCCGGAACCTGGGCCAAGTTCGGCGCCACCGGGGAGCAGCGTCCGCCCGACATGTTCCACCGGCTGCTCAGCTCCGCGCTGCTCAGGCGGCCGCTGCCGCCGAAGCTGCTGAACCACGTCATCAACCGGATCCGGATCGACGGCCGGCTCGACGCGGCCCGCGCCGCGCTGATTCGACTCGCACTTCGCCGCCACCCGAACCTGCCACTGCCTGAACGAGAGAGGCTGACACCCGACTTGAACGTAGAGAACAAGACACCGGCCTACGTGTCCGGCCGCATCGTCGCCGTCATGGACGACCTGCAACGGACCGTGTTCCGGGTTGCCGACCAGAACCTGAATACTACTTTTGCCGAGCGCTACTTTGCCCGGGCCATCGACAACCCGCAGGTCGTCATCGTCGCCGGTCGCCGCAACGTGGTGGCATGGCTCAAGCGACTGCGCGGGCCCCTGCGTCGGCCGCAGTGGTCCGACGCCTACGAACGCCGACTCGACGACCTGTTCGTCCAGATCGACGCGATCCCCGCCGGTGCGGTGCTGACCGACAAGGCGCAGTTCATCCTCGGCTACCACCAGCAGCGGGCCGAGATGCGGGTCGAACGACTTGCGGCGGCCGCGAACAAGAAGAAGACCGACCTACCCCCAGAGCCCGCCGACGCGGCGCCGAGCACCGCCGACCAAGGAGACGACGCATGACCGCCGCCCACCTCGACCCGACCCGCCGCCACGACGCGGTCCTGCTGTTCGACGTCAGCGACGGCAACCCCAACGGCGACCCGGACGCCGGCAACCAGCCGCGCACCGACGACGAGACCGGGCAGGGCCTGGTCACCGACGTGGCGGTCAAGCGCAAGATCCGCGACACCGTGTCGCTGCTGCGGGGCGACGACCCCCGGTACGGCATCTTCGTCGAGGCCGGCCACGCCCTGAACACGCGCATCGACGGTGCCTACGTCGCCACGCCGCCCAAGGTCAGCAACAAGCCGACCCCGGCCGAGATCGCCGCGGCCCAGCAATGGCTCTGCCAGCGCTACTTCGACATCCGGATGTTCGGCGCGGTGCTCAGCACCGGCAAGAGCGGCGGTGCCGGGCAGGTCCGCGGCCCGTTGCAGCTCACCTTCGCCCGCAGCATCGACCCGATCCTGCCCGCCGACCACACCATCACCCGGGTCACCCAGACCCGCCAGGATGACATCGACAAGGGAGAGCGTACGGAAATCGGCTCCAAGTGGACCGTCCCGTACGGCCTCTACCGGGCGCACCTGTTCTACTCTGCGCCCCGTGCCGCGAAGACCGGCGTGACCAGCGATGACCTGGCCGCACTGTGGCAGGCGGTCACGGTCATGCTCGATCACGATCGGGCCGCTACCCGGGGCGAGATGAAGCTCTGCGGTCTCTACGTCTTCAGCCACCCCGACGCCCTCGGCGTCGCCCCGTCCGCCGCCCTGACCCAACGCATCACGGTGAAGCGCAACGACGACAAGCCCGCGCGCGCTCACACCGACTACACCCGCACCATCAACGAGTCCGGGCTTCCGGACGGCGTGGAGCTGACCAAGCTGGTCGACCTCTGGCTGTGACCGACGGCCCCACGTCCAGCGGCACCGACCTTCGGGAGGTGCCGCTGTCCGCGCTGGAACACTTCGCCTACTGCCACCGGCAGACCGCGCTGATCCACGTCGAGGGCGTCTGGTCGGAAAGCGTCGAGACCGTACGTGGCGACCTCAGCCATGCCAACGTCGACCTGCCCGGCCTTCAACGACGGCGGGGCCTCACCGTGATCCGGTCACTGCCGGTGTGGAGCCACACCCACGGGCTACGCGGGATCTGTGACGTCGTCGAGTTCGAGAAGGGCACGGCGACACCGGTCGAGTACAAGGTCGGGCGGTACAAGGCCGGCGGGCCCGCCGAGCTGCAACTCGGTGGGCAGGCGCTCTGCCTGCTCGAAGCCGGCTTCGACGTGCCCACCGGCTACATCTATTCCGTTGCCGAACGGCGACGGCACCCCGTACCCATCGACGTCGAACTGCTCGACCGGGTCGTGGCCGCGACCGTCGCCGTACGCCGGCTGCTGGAAACCCCGGCGTTGCCGGCGGCGCGCAACGACGCCCGCTGCCGGCGATGCTCCCTGCGCGAGGACTGCCTGCCCGAGCTGACCGACGGCCGACAGCAGGCCCGACCCGACCTGTTGACCCCACGACCATTGGGACAGTGGCGTGACTGAACTGCTCAACACCCTCTACGTGCAGACCCCCGGCACCAGCCTGCGCCTCGACGGCGACACCGTCCGGATCTACCACCCCGACCAGCCCGGACGCCGGCTGCTACCGCTCGTACGGCTCGACCACCTGGTCCTGTTCAGCGGGGTGACACCCACCGACGAGCTGCTGCTGCGCTGCGCCGACGACGGCCGCTCGGTCAGCTGGCTGACCGGCAGCGGGCGTTTTCGAGCCGGCCTGGTCGGCCCCACTCGGGGCAATCCGCTGCTCCGCCAAGCCCAGCACCGGGCTGCCGACGCGCCGGGCCGGCAGTTGCCGATCGCGGTCGCCATCGTCGCCGGGAAGATCCACAACGCGCGGCAAGTGCTGCTGCGCACCGCCCGGGACGCCAAGGGACACCGGCAGACCGCGCTGCGGGCGAGCGCCGAACTGCTCGCCGGGCGACTTGAACTACTCGCCACCGCAGCCAGCACCAACGAAGTGCTCGGTGCCGAAGGCATCGCCGCCCGCGACTACTTCGCCGCCATGCCGTACCTGCTCGGGGAGAGCAAGGATTGGAAGGCGTCCGGGCGCAACAAGCGACCGCCCACCGACCCGCTGAACTGCCTGCTCTCCTTCCTGTACGGCATGCTGCGCGTCGCTGTCCAAGGCGCGCTGGAACAGGTCGGACTCGACCCGTACATCGGCTTCCTGCATGCCGTCCGGCCGGGCAAGCCCGCTCTCGCCCTGGACCTGATGGAAGAGTTCCGGCCGCTGCTGGCCGACCGGCTCGCGCTCACCATGCTCAACCGGCGCGAGCTGACACCGACCGACTTCGAAGGGCTGCCCAACGGGGCGTACCGGCTCACCGACGGCGGACGGAAGACCGTGCTGGCGGCGTGGCAGCAGAGCAGACAGCGAGACTGGCCGCACGCGCAACTCGGCCGCGAGGTGCCCGCCGCGCTGCTGCCGCTGGTGCAGGCCCGGCTGCTCGCCCGTCACCTACGCGGCGACCTGGCCGTCTACCAGCCGTGGCAGGTGAACTGAGCCATGGACCTACTCGTGACGTACGACGTCGAGACGGTTACGACCCAGGGGCAGCGCCGGCTGCGCAAGGTCGCCAAGATCTGTGAGGCGTACGGGCACCGCGTGCAAAAGTCAGTATTCGAGGTGGTGTGCCGCGAGACGGACAAGGTGCGCTTTGTTGCTGCGCTCCGGGAGGTGATCGATCCGAATCAGGACAGCATCCGGATCTACCGCCTGCCGGCCTACGCGCTTGACGACGTCGAGCATCTCGGCAAGCCGCGCCCGGTCGACCCACGGGGAGCGTTGGTGATCTAGGAACCCCAAGTGAACGCGGATAAAGTCGGAGGTTCCGAAGTGAGAAACTTGGCTTAGATGGACAAAACGGGCTGCGGATACGGTCGGCTGCCATCAGCAAATGGCTATATCTGCTGTTCGGGAAGAGCTGCGCCCGGCCTTCGGGTCGGGCGAGGATCGCAACGACCAGGTCTGACGGCCGATCTCGCCGTCGACCCCGATGCTGCGCCCGGCCTTCGGGTCGGGCGAGGATCGCAACGCTGACCACTCGATCCGGTTGTCCAAGATCGAGCAAGCTGCGCCCGGCCTTCGGGTCGGGCGAGGATCGCAACGTGTTCAGGTCGCATGGCGTACCGCAGCAGATCAGCAGCTGCGCCCGGCCTTCGGGTCGGGCGAGGATCGCAACTACCTGCGCAAGAACGCCCTGACCGACAAGGGAAAGCCGCTGCGCCCGGCCTTCGGGTCGGGCGAGGATCGCAACTTCGACACCCTGAAGGTCGCCGGCCCCATCGTCGGGTTGCTGCGCCCGGCCTTCGGGTCGGGCGAGGATCGCAACCAGCGCCAGGGCGTCGACTGCCAGACGCGCGCGACGGCTGCGCCCGGCCTTCGGGTCGGGCGAGGATCGCAACGTGATCCTCGATGGCAAGAGCGATCGTGTGGAGGATGGCTGCGCCCGGCCTTCGGGTCGGGCGAGGATCGCAACCTGAACGGCCGTAACGCCTTGACGGAGTGCATCGGGCTGCGCCCGGCCTTCGGGTCGGGCGAGGATCGCAACATGCCCATCATGCTCACGGGCTGCTCCATCAAGGAAGGCTGCGCCCGGCCTTCGGGTCGGGCGAGGATCGCAACAGCTCTGCGGGCACGGTGATGTTCAGCGGCTTGTCGGGCTGCGCCCGGCCTTCGGGTCGGGCGAGGATCGCAACGGTCGCCCACAATGGCGAGCGCGAGGTACTGCGGGGGGGCTGCGCCCGGCCTTCGGGTCGGGCGAGGATCGCAACCCGCGACGGTGGCACGGCCGACGGCCGGGATCACGGCGCTGCGCCCGGCCTTCGGGTCGGGCGAGGATCGCAACCCCGATGATCCTGAGCCGTCGCGCACCATCACCGCCTGGCTGCGCCCGGCCTTCGGGTCGGGCGAGGATCGCAACATCGGTGGCCTATTCAGGCCGGCTACGCCTTGACGGTGCTGCGCCCGGCCTTCGGGTCGGGCGAGGATCGCAACCTGTCGGGCGCGTACCTCGTCGTGAAGGGAGACACGACGCTGCGCCCGGCCTTCGGGTCGGGCGAGGATCGCAACCACGGTCAGCGCCTCGACGCGCTCGACATACACGAGGCTGCGCCCGGCCTTCGGGTCGGGCGAGGATCGCAACGTCGGCGTCCGGGGCGAGGCCGAACGTGCGCCGCTTGCTGCGCCCGGCCTTCGGGTCGGGCGAGGATCGCAACTCCTTCCTGCTCCGCATCCCGCTGGAGCTGGTCGGGCTGCGCCCGGCCTTCGGGTCGGGCGAGGATCGCAACGTTGCCGGTCGAGATCAGTGCACCGGCCCATCCGCGCTGCGCCCGGCCTTCGGGTCGGGCGAGGATCGCAACGTCGCGGGCGCCCCGTCCTGGTCGTCGACTGGCAGGCTGCGCCCGGCCTTCGGGTCGGGCGAGGATCGCAACCGATGTTTGGGTTGGCCGGAGGGCCATAGTCGTCATGCTGCGCCCGGCCTTCGGGTCGGGCGAGGATCGCAACCTCACCGCCATGCAGGCCGCCTCGCTGGTCGCCGCCGGCTGCGCCCGGCCTTCGGGTCGGGCGAGGATCGCAACGTGGTGTCGTTGGTGGTGACCGTGACCCCGGTCAACGCTGCGCCCGGCCTTCGGGTCGGGCGAGGATCGCAACCCGGCGCGGTGGCATCCGCTGCTGGACTGCATCGTGCTGCGCCCGGCCTTCGGGTCGGGCGAGGATCGCAACCACCGCCCGCCGCAGGCCGTCCTCGGTGACCCACCCGGCTGCGCCCGGCCTTCGGGTCGGGCGAGGATCGCAACACCGGCGAGGCGGTCGCGCTCGCCCGCACCTGGAAGCTGCGCCCGGCCTTCGGGTCGGGCGAGGATCGCAACGTCAACCCGACCTCGGCCGCCAACACCTCCGCCGCGCTGCGCCCGGCCTTCGGGTCGGGCGAGGATCGCAACCCGGCAGGCTTCCCCGTGTTTCCCTCGCTGGGCTGCTCTGGCTGCGCCCGGCCTTCGGGTCGGGCGAGGATCGCAACTTCGGCGGTGCGGGCGCAGCCTTCTTCGGCGGCGGTGGCTGCGCCCGGCCTTCGGGTCGGGCGAGGATCGCAACGGCGGTGAGGTGGTGCAGGTGACGTCGATCGCCGGCACGCTGCGCCCGGCCTTCGGGTCGGGCGAGGATCGCAGCCCGGTGGTGCTCTGCGCCGGCCTCGACGCCACCCCGCAGCTGCGTCCGGCCTTCGGGTCGGGCGAGGATCGCAACGGACCGTCATGCCCTGGATGCGGGCGGCCCGGTCCTCGCTGCGCCCGGCCTTCGGGTCGGGTGAGGATCGCAACGAGTCGCGGCCGACGGACAACGCGCTGCCGGCGCTGGCTGCGCCTGCCTTCGGATCGGGCGAGGATCGCAACATCCGGGCGATCCGCCTGGACCAGGACGGCACCGACGCTGCGCACGGCCGTTACGCCGGGCGAGGATCGCAACATGCCCTCCTGGGCGCTGGACCGCCAGCCGTTGACATGCTGCGTCCGGACATCGTGCCGGACGAGGATTGCAACCACACCCGTTGCGCTCGCACCCGGGCGAGGTGACACCGTGCTCAATCTTGGTGCTGGGCAAGGGCCGCAACCTCGCCAGCCCGGCCAACTGGGCTTCTAGGATCGTCGCTGCGCCCGCCCGGCGCTCCGTCCCGTGCGATGCCTTTCGCAGATGGCGGGGCAGGTTATCGATTATCGCGGGGGGAGGGGATCAGCCACCAGGCCAGGGCGCCGGCGGCGAGGATCAGGGCGGCGGCGACCAGCGACGTGGTCTGCATGGCGACGAGGAACGCGTCCCGGGCCGCCTGGGCGGGCGCGCTGCCCGGTTCGAGCACGGCGAGGGCGGAGCCGAGGGAGTCCTCGGCGCGGTCCCGCACCTCCTGCGGCAGCGTCCCGGGCAGGACGAGTTGCGCGCGGTAGACGACCGTGAGCAGCGAGCCGAGCACGGCGATGCCGAGCACGACGCCGAGTTCGTAGGCGGTCTCGGTCACCGCCGACACCGAGCCCGCCTTGTGCGGCGGTGCGGCCGACAGGACCGCGTCGCCGGCCAGGGTCATCGACAGGCCGACGCCGAGGCCGACGGGGACGAGGCAGAGCGCGAGCCAGACGTACGATGCCTGCCCCGCCGCAGGCGCGACGAGCGCCAGGCCGGCGGCGGCGACGGCGAGGGAGATGGCGATCGCGCGGCCGTGGCCGAGGCGGGTGACGGCGACGCTGACCAGGGCGATCACGGCGATGGACGCGAGGGTGGCGGGGAGTTCGGCGAGGCCGGCCTGTATCGGGGAGAAGCCGCGGGCGAACTGGAGGTACTGGGAGAAGAAGAAGAGCAGGCCGACCAGCCCCAGCACGGAGACGAGGTTGGCGGCGACCGCGCCGGAGAAGGCGGGGTTGCGGAACAGCTCCACGTCGAGCATCGGGTTGGGCAGGCGGCGCTGCCGGCGTACGAAGAGGATGCCGGCGGTCAGGCCGACCACGACGGTCGCGACGATGATCGGGCTGAGGCCGGCGGACGCCAGGTGGGTGATGGCGTAGATGATCGGCGCGACGGTGAGCATCGACAGCCCGGCGGAGAGCATGTCGAAGCGGCCCGGGTTCGGGTCCTTGGACTCGGGCAGCAGGAACAGGCCGGAGATCACCAGGACGAGCATCACCGGCAGGTTGATCAGGAAGACCGAGCCCCACCAGAAGTGTTCGAGCAGGAAGCCGCCGATCATCGGCCCGGCGGCGGAGCCCGCGCCGAAGGCGGCTGACCAGATGGCGACGGCGCGGGTGCGCTCCGCGTCGTCGGGGAAGATGTTGCGGATCAGCGAGAGCGTCGACGGCATCAGCGTCGCGCCGGCGACGCCGAGCAGCAGCCGGGCCACGATCAGCGACTCCGCGCTGGTGGCGAACGCGGCGTAGAGCGACACCAGCCCGAAAAGGGTGGAGCCGGCCAGCAGGATGCGTTTGCGGCCGATCCGGTCGGCGAGGTACCCCATCAGGGCGAGCAGGCCGGCCAGGGCCAGGGAGTAGACGTCGCCGATCCAGAGGATCTGCTCGGCGGTCGGCGCCAGGCTCGCGGTCAGCGACGGCACCGCCAGGGCCAGCACCGTGCCGTCGATGGCGAGCAGGAGTACGGCGCCGGAGAGCACGCCGAGCGCCGCCCAGCGGCGCGCGGGCGACAGGGTGGACGCTGACGTGGGGATCATGGGCACGCCGAAACCGTACCGACGGGGCGGCCGGCTGTCCTATGAGCAGGGCAATCGGTGCCTCGGATGTGCCTCAGGCGTGCTTCAGGCCGGCGAAGACGACCGCGAGGGTATGGGCCTGCAACTGCTCGTCCCAGCCGCCCTGCACGGCTCCTTGGCAGAGGCTGGTGAGGAGCGCCATCACTTCGGGCAGCGCCACCGTGGCGGCGACGACCCCGGATGCCTGGGCCTGGTGCAGTAGCCTGCCGACCGCCTGCTCCAGGGGGCTCACCGCGTCGGGTAACCGGATCTCCACCCCGGATCGGGTGAGCAGGTCGACGACGGTTTTCTTCGCCGCCGCCTGCGCCACCAGGTGGGTGAGGAAGGCGAAGAGATCAAGATTCTCGGCCGCCGCCATGAGCTGCGTCAGCAGTCGCTTCATGATCGCGGCGAGCAGGTCGTCCTTGGTGGGGAAGTGGCGGAAGACCGTGCCGATGGCAACGCCCGCCCGGCGGGCCACCTCCTCGGTGGAGGAGCGGGGGCCGTGCTCGGCGAAGACTGCCTCGGCGGCGTCCAGGATGCGCGCCCGGTTCCGGCGCGCGTCTGCGCGCAGTGGCGATCCCTCTATCAAAATGAGTCTCCACTCATTATCCTGGGCTAAGTTGAGTCAGGGCTCATTATCCGGGGAGGGCGAGATGACGCCAACCGAAATCTTCGACAACATGCGGGCCCGGTGGCTGGCGAACCAGCCGACCTACCAGGCCGACCTGCTCGCCGACGACGTGGTGCTCGAAATGCCGTTCGCCGCCGCCGGGCACCCCACGCGTGTCGAGGGCAAGCAACGGGTGCTGCAATACACGCGGGAAGGTCGGTCGGCGTTCCCGGTCCGGTTCGACGACTGCCGCACCGTGGCCCTCCATGTCACCGCCGACGCCGACACCATCGTGGTGGAATACGCACTGGTCGGCACCCACACCACGACCGGGGCGACCGCCTCGGCGCCGTTCATCGCAGTGCTGCGAACCCGGGACGGCAAGTTGGCCCACTGGCGTGAATACCAACACACCCTCGCCATCGCCCAGGCCGTCGGTCAGGGATAGGGGGTGGAGCAGGATGATCGCCTCATGAAGTCGACCCGGGTCACCCAGCACGTCCGCGCGCCCCGTTCGGCCGTCTACCGTGCCCTGCTGGACGCCGACGCGATCGCCACGTGGCGGGTGCCGGCCGGCATGACCGGCCACGTGCACGAGTTCGATGCCCGCGAGGGCGGCGCGTTCCGGGTCTCGCTGACGTACGCCGCGCCGGAGCGCGTCGGGAAGTCGGGGACGCACACCGACACGTACCACGGCATTTTCGGCACGCTGGTGCCGGACACCCGGGTGGTCGAGGTGATCGAGTTCGAGACCGCCGACCCCGCGTACGGCGGCGTGATGACGATGACCACGACGCTCGCCGACGCCGACGGCGGCACGGAGGTCGTCGTCGTGCACGAGGGGCTGCCCGCCGGAGTCAGTGCCGCCGACAACGCCGCCGGCACCCGGATGGCCCTGGCGAACCTGGCGCGGTTCGTCGAGGCCGCGCAGCGCCCCTGACGCGGGCCCTCGCACGAAGGTCCACTGTGGCTAGGATCGCTTCGTGAACGACTGGGGACCGCTGGGTGTCGACTACTGCCAGTACCGGGTGTACACCGTGCCGGGCGTGTCCGACCTGGAGATCTACTGTCTCGGCGACGACCTGCTGCACGTCGGCGGGCCGAACGGGTTCACCGGCTTCAGCGGCACCCATACCGGTCAGGTCGAGGCCCGGGTCCGGGTCCTGCCGGCCCCGCCGCCACCAGACGGTGAGCCGACGCGGGACGGCGGGCAGACCGGCGGCTGGGACGCGATCAGTGAGGCGACCATCTGGAGCCCCACCGGCCTGTTGTCGGTCGTCAGCATCATGGGCGGCGGCGCGGATAATTCCCTCCTGGACGTCGCCGTCCCGCGCGGGCTGATCCGGGTGCGGGTGCACGCCCGCGACCGCCTGCACGAGACCCGTCGCACCGACGACGACCCGCCCGAGCAGCACGAGCTGCACGTCTGGGCGGTGGCCGAGGAGACCCCCTGGCGAACCGTGCTGGCCGACCCGAACGGGCGCGGCTGGGAGCAGAAACCGCAGCGGGCCGCCGAGTGGGCGATGCTGTCGCTGGTGCCGCGCCCGGCCTACCGCCCGCACCCAGCCCTGCGGTCGCGGCCGGTCGACCCGTACACGAACGACTCCGGCCTGGACCGGGTGACGGTGGTTCGCCACCGGCGCGCGCCGGTCGAGGTGCCGGTGGGGGTGCTCCCCGTCGGTGACCTGGAGGTCCGGCTGGATCGGGTCGACGACGAGACGTTCACCTGGTCGTGGGCCACCGCCGCCGAGCCGATCTTCCCCGACCCGCTGACCACGCTGCCCGACGACGAGCCGAGCACCGTGCGGCTGACGTCCGGCCCCGACGGCGTCACGCTGCGGCACGAGGGGGTGCTGGGCCGGCACGCCTTCGCCCTCGGCCTGATCTGGGACCACCTGCTCGACACCGCCGGGGCGTACCCGTGGCTGCCGGCGTTGCGGGCGCAGGCCGCCAAGGCGACCGAAAAGGCGGCACGGTCCGCCGCGTGGGCGGAGCAGGAGCGCCGGCGGCGGGCCGAGCGCGAGGCCGAACAGTGGGGCGGCGCCGCGCCGTCGGATCGGGTCCGTGACCTCCTCAGCCAGGCGGGTTTCCTCGCCCGGATCGATCGCCCGCTGCTCGACCGCATCGAGGCGCTGCCCGCCGACCGCCAACGCGAGACGGCCTGCTGGGCGGCCCGCCGCGCGGCGCGGGCGGCCGGGCTGGAGCAGGTCGAATGGGTCGCCGGGGCGCTCGCCGACGCCGAGGCCGGGCGCCCACTGGCCCCACTGCCCATCGAGCACCTCGGCCACACCCAGTACGTCTGGCTCGTCGCCGACCCCGCGCCGCCGCACGCCACCGTCTCGCTTCAGCCGGACGACGTGTCGCGGGGTGCGGGTGACGTCGAGCTGGCCGGGTACCTCGCGGTGCGGGCCCTGGCGGCCGACGATCCGCTGGTCGCGGCGATCGACGCCGTCTACCACGCGGCCAACGCGCACGGCGGCGATCGCGACCGCTTTCTCGCCGACGCCCACGCCGCCCTGCGCTGAGCGTGACGTCGCCTCCGATCCGGCCTCCGACGTGGGAGGACTCGTTGGCGTATTCCCGCCGGGTGACTACGGTTGCTGCCGGGCGTCGCCCGAGCACCACCCCGTCCGAGGCGAGAGTGGGAACAACGCGTTGACCGAGCAGCACATCGCCGTACCAGCGACCGGCCACCACGACGCCGTCCTGCGGATCGTCGCCGACGTGCTGAAGGTGCCGCACGTCGCGGCGACCGACAGCTTCTACGACTTCGGCGGCACCTCCCTGCAGGCCATGCGGATCTGCGCCCGCATCGGCAAGGAGCTGGGTGTGCGCGTCAGCCCGGAGGTCCTCTTCGACAGCGACACCCTCGCCGGCGTGATCGCGGCGACCGAGCCCTGAGCGCCGACCGCGATTCCAGCCCTACTGGCCGGCCGCGTTGGCGCGGATCGCAATGTCGACGTGGTCGCCCATGGCCGGGTCGACGCTGCAGTGCAACCCGAGGTCGGTGATGCGGCCGTCGCGGATGTTCCACTCGTGGGCACCCGGATCGCGGCCGAGTATCGGACCGAGCGCGTCGATTGTGGCTTTCCACAGATTCGACCAAGCGCGGCGGGGCCCCACCACGAACGCAAGCTGGAGGGCGACACCGCCTTCGGGCAATGGCCGTTCCATGCTGATCTGACTGCGAATTTGTTGCTTGTAGGCAGTGGAGGCCGACGACGCCGTCGTGCGTACCTGAAAGGAGTACGTTCCACCGGGGTCGGGGATTCGTTCAGCCGCGCCGACCGCGACCGAGGATGTCGGGGCATGCCGCTTCCTGGCCCAGACCGAGGCGAACTGCCGACCAGAGGCCGCGGCAAGCTTCGGGACAAGGGGGTACAGGTAGTTGTCGAGGTCGTTGCGTGCGAGCAGGGGTACGGTGCCCGGCAACGCCACGTCCAGCCGCAGCGCGAGCGGATGGAGTGCGCAGCGCAGTTGCTCGGCGACGATCGAGTGAACCTCGGCGATGAACGCCGCGGACCGATTCTGGCTCGGTGAGCCGGCTCGGTCCCAGCTGGCAAGGGCTGCCGGGGTGTCGAGCATGCTGCCTACGGCCTCGGGTGGCGCATAGAAGACAGACGTGGTCACGCGCGCAAATATAGCGGCTATCGACTTCAACAGTCCGCCGCTGCCGGTCGTTGAGTGCGGGTCGTACGGTTTCCGCATGTTCTGGCGAAAGAGCTGGGGTGTTGTCGTATCGGTTGCCGTGGCTCTTGCGGTAACGGCCGTCGTCGTGGGTTGGTCCCAGGCAGCCGATGGGAAGCCGCCGACGGTGGTGGTGTTGGCGGTGATGGCTGCCCTACTCACGGCGTTTGTGCCGTCAGTGGGCCCGATGCTGCGCCGCCACGTCTCTGGCGACGACGTCAACCTGCCGGACGTCGCGTCCAAGCTGGCCGTGGCGGTGCTGGGGCGCCTGCGCTGCAGTCCTTTGCGGCACCGGTTGTATCGTCCTGCTCCGTTGCGGGTGTCTTTTCGTATGTCTGCGGAGGTCAGCGCCAGCCGGTCAGCGGTGTTCGACGTGGCCGGTCCGGACTGCCCGGGCTGGGAGGTCGCGCCCTTCGACGGCGATGTGATGGTGGTCGCGGAGCGGTTGCGGGAGTTGCCGTGGCGGCAGTTGGTGGTGATCGGCGAGCCGGGTGCGGGAAAAACCGTCCTGGCGTCGATGTTGGTGGACCAGTTGCTGTCGCAGTCACTGCCGGGAGAGCCGGTGCCGGTCTTGCTGGCACTGTCGTCATGGAATCCGGCCCAGGACTCGGTGGCTGAATTTGTTGCGCGGCGGTTGGAAGAGGACTTCGGATTGCCGTTGGACGCGACCCGGCGTCTGGCATCGCAGCCAAGGATTGTCGACGGCGACCGCGCCGGGTGGTGGGTGTTGCCCGTCCTGGACGGGTTGGACGAGATCGAAGAGACCTTGCAGCCGGCGGCCGTGCGGGAGATCGAGCGGTTCGCATCGGCCGATCGTGGTGTGGTGGTGACGTGCCGTGTTCAGGAGTTCAAGCGGGTGGTTGCCGCAGGCGGGTTGCTGACGCGTGCGGCGATCGTGCGACTGGAGCCGCTGTCGTCGGAGAACGTCATCGCCTTCCTCTCCGAGCCGGCGTCACGTCAGTCACGATGGGATCCGGTGTTCGACGTGCTGCGAAAGCAGCCTTCCGGGAATCTGGCCAAGGCGTTGTCGACGCCACTGATGGCGGGGCTGGCGAAGGACACCTACGGTCTGCGTCCTGGCGAGGAGAACGCTGGTGGAGATAATGATCCTGCTGAGCTGACCCGGCTCAGCGCAGGGGGCCAGATCGCCGCCCGGCTGATCGACGGCTACGTCAGCGCCGTTTACCACACGGCCGGCGAATCCTCGCACCTGGATCGGTCCATCTCATCCGCGGATGCGGCCCGCTGGCTGAGTAACCTCGCCTATCTGGGTTACCTGAACGGAAGCCGTGATCTTCGATGGTGGCAGCTGCCCTGGGATGAATTGACTCCCCGGCCGCACCGGACGCTTCGGCGGCAGTTGAGCGGACTTGCTGCGGCGGTCGTGCTCGTTGTGTCGACGGCCTTGGTCGGTTGGCTGGGCTGGGCACGTGCCCTCGGCACGGCAACGGTCCTCGCGGAACTGCTGGCCGCCGGCTATATCGGGATGTTCAATCAGGTCTTCCCCCACAGGTTCCAACGAGCGATTCCCCGCTTTGCAGTGGCCCGCCGGTGGCCGATCAGGTGGAAGTTTCTCCGCTGGCTGGTGAGTCGGAGGGCTTCCGACCGGGGGCGTCGGGTCCTGTGGCACCTGTTGTTCGGTCTGTTGTGCAGTACGGGGTCAGCAATGGTGGTGGATAGTCTGGTCGCCTTGCTCGCCGGAGTGGTGTGCGGCGGGATGGCATCCGTGGTGCCTGTGAAAGACACGCGACCCATAACCTCGGGGCCGGCATCGACTCTGCGCGCAAACCATTTATTTGCGCTGGCTGTCATCGCTCGGCACGGGCTGATTGCCGCTGTGGTGTTCGCTGCTGCCGGCGCCCTCGTGGGTGCATCCCCGATTCGCTGGGCCGCCGCTGGCGCTGTCTTGTTCGCCGCTGGCGCGTTCGTGGGCGCGGAAGGCTCCTGGCTGAGGTTCCGTATCAACCACGTCGCGCTCTCCGCGAAATCCGGCCCCGGATCGATCCTGCCTCGACGGCTGATCGCCTTCCTCGAGGACGGCACTCGCCCGGAACGCGTCACCCTTCGTGCCAGCGGCACCGCCTGGCAGTTTCGTCACGCCGCTATCCAGGATCACCTACTCGAGATCGCTCAACCACAGATCCTACGTCGACGCCTGGATGCCGGAGACCTCTCGGTGGCACGTCCTCTGACGAGATTGTTGCGCATGCGTTCCGACCGGGACGGCCTGGTGGCAGTGCTGCATCGATGCGCGGAGGCCGGTGACCGTTGGGCCGCCGATGAACTGGTGAAGCTGCTGCGGGAATGGGGCGATGTCGACGAGCTGCGCCGTCGCGCCGATGCCGGAGACTTTCGAGCCGCCGAAGAGCTGGCCAGGTGGCTTCGGGAACGGGGTGACGTCGATGAGCTGCGCCGCCTTGTCCAACTCGGTGAGGACTCGGCTACTCATCATCTGATGTGGCTGCTGAGAAAGCGGGGCGACCGTGACGAGGAGCTGGCGCTGCTGCGCCGATGTGCGGAGGCCGGAGACCCCTGGGCCGCCAGTGAGATGGCGGAGCGGCTGCGGGAGCGCGGCGATGTCGATGAGCTGCGCCGTCGCGCCGCCGCCTCAGACGACTTCGCCGCCGAAGCGCTCGCGAAATTGTTGCGGGAGCGGGGTGACGTCGCCGAACTACGTCGTCGCGCTGACGGCGGAGATCACGCGGCGGCCCGGGAGCTGGCGGAGTGGCTGTGGGTTCGGGACGACCTCGACGGGGCGGTGACGGTGTTACGTCGCCCTGCTGCCGCCGGCGACCATTCCGCCTGGCGGCGGCTGGCGGAATTATTACGAACGCGCGGTGACCTTGAGGAGGCGGCAACGCTGCTGCGCCGACTTGTGGACAGCGGAGGCCACGGGGCCGCTGTGGATCTGGCGCAGCTGCTGCAGGAACGGGGTGACTCTGACGGGGCGGTGACGGTACTACGTCAGGCCACCGACTCCGGAGGGGGATTTCCTGCCGCCGGAGCTCTCGCGAGGTTGTTACGCAGGCGGGACGACGCCGACGAGCTGCGCCGTCGTGCAAACGCCGGTGACGACTGGGCCGCCGCAGAGCTGGCCGAGTGGTTGCATGAGCGGGGCGACGTGGATGAATTACGTGGCCGTACTGACTCCGGAGACTATTCGGCCGCCGCGTTTCTGGCGATGTTGTTGCGCGAGCGGGGCGATGTCGATGAGCTGCGTCGACGCGCCGACATCGGAGATTACTCGGCCGTTTTGGAGTTGGCGAAGTTCCTGCGGGATCACGGTGACCTGGACGCAGCGGTGGCCATGCTGCGTCTACCCGCTGACTCCGGGAACTTTTCAGCCGCCGAGGACCTAGCGGTGTTGTTGCGGGAGCGGGGCGATGTCGATGAGCTGCGTCGACGCGCGGACGCCGGAGACGCCTCGGCCGCCAAGGAATTCGCGGTGCTGTTGCGGGAGCAGGGCGAGGTGGAGGAACTGCACCGCCGCGCTGACGCCGGTGACCAGGCAGCGCTCTACGGGATCGCGGTGTTCCTGCGGGACCAGGGCGACGTTGCCGAGCTGCGTCGCCGCGCCGACGCCGGGGACTACTCGGCTGTCCGGGAATTGGCGGAGTTGTTGCGGGAACAGGGCGACCTTGACGGGGCGGAGGCGGTGCTGCGTCCAGCCGCTGATGCAGGAAACGACTTCTTCGGCTGGACGTTGGTGGACTTGCTGCGGGAGCGGGGCGATGTGGATGAGCTGCGTCGCCGGGCCGATGCCGGGGACTGCTTCGCCGCCGAATGCCTCGGCGGCTCAATGGCGTGGCTGACGCAGCGGTGACTACGGTTGCTGGCGATCCCAGTCCCGCCGGACGTCCAGGAGCCCGCCCCGTGCCCCAGCCCGCCGCCCCCGCCGTCCCTCGGCTCATCCACGAGGCGGTGGCCCGCCAGGCCCGCCGTCGCCCGGCAGCCGTCGCGCTCGTGCACCGGGGCGAGCGCGTCGACTACGCGACCCTCGACGCCGCCGCCAGCACCTACGCCGCCGGCCTCTGGGCGGCGGGCGTGCGACCGGGGACGATCGTGCCGGTGCTGCTGCCCCGGTCGCCCCGGCTGGTGGCGGTGCTGCTGGCCGTCCTGAAGTGCGGCGCGGCGTACGCGGCCCTGGACCGCCGCTGGCCGGCGCAGCGCATCGACCAGATCACCGGCCTGGTCGGGGCGCCGGTCCTGGTCGCCGACGGCGGGACGCGCGGGGACGTACCCCGGTGGGTCGTGCCGGACGAGCCGCTGGCGCACGCGGCGTCGCGCGGCGACGAACCCCCGCCGGTGTACGTCGACGGCGCCGCCGCCGCAGCGGTCTTCTTCACCTCGGGCAGCAGCGGCGTACCCAAGGGGGTGCTCTCCCCGCACCGCGCGACGACCCGGCTCTTCCCGGCGCGCGGCTTCGCCGACTTCGGGCCCGGCCGGGTGGTGTTGCAGGCCGCCCCGGTCTCCTGGGACGCCGCCGGCCTGGAGCTGTGGGGCCCGCTGACCAGCGGCGGCACCTGCGCCATCGCGGACGCCGACTACCTGCTCCCCGACGATCTCGCCGACCTGGTCGCCTCGGCCGGGGTGGACACCGCCTGGCTGACCTCGTCGCTGTTCAACCTCCTCGTCGACGAGGACGACCCGCGTCGTCCCTGCTTCGCCGGGGTCCGTCAGGTCGTCACCGGCGGCGAGCGGCTCTCACCCACCCACGTCGCCCGCTTCCTGGCCCGGTACCCGGAGGTCGTGCTGCTCAACGGGTACGGGCCGGTGGAGAGCTGCGTCTTCGCCACCACCCACCGGGTCAACGCCGCCGACTGTGACCGCCCGGACGGCATCCCGCTCGGCGTCGCGGTGCCCGAGACCACCGTGTATGTCCTGGACGGCGACCGGGTGGCGGCACCTCAGGCGGTGGGGGAGATCTGCCTCGCCGGCGCGGGGCTGGCCCTGGGGTACGTCGGCGACGCCGCCGCCACGGCGGCGGCCTTCACCGTGCTGCCGCTCGGCGACGGGGAGCCGGTGCGCGGGTACCGCACGGGTGACCTGGGCTACCTGGACCCCGACGGGCTGCTGCACTTCCGGGGCCGCGCCGACCGCCAGGTCAAGATCGCCGGGCACCGGATCGAGCCGGGCGAGATCGAGAGCGCCGCTCGCCGGTTGCCCGGCGTCCGGGAGGCCGCCGTGGTGCCCGTCCCCGCCCCGGGCGGCGGGTACGACCGGCTGGCCCTCTTCTTCACCGCCGACGCCGCCGACGCCGCCGACGCCGCCGACGCCGCCGACGCCGCCAGCGACGCTGCCGACACCGGCGCCGCAGCGCGGACCCCCGCCGAGGTGCGCCGCGCGCTGGCCGCCACGCTCCCCGCGCACCTGGTGCCGCAGCGCGTGCACCGCCGCGCCGACCTGCCGACCACCACCACCGGCAAGCTCGACCGCGCCGCGCTGCTCGCCGGTCTGTGACCCACCCGGCCCACCCCGGACCGTCGGGCCGTCCCGACCCGCCACTGTGACCCGGCCCCGCCCCGAACCGGAGAGCGTCCCCATGATGATGCCCGACCCGCCGCCCGCGCACGGTCACCCGATGTCGTTCGAGCAGGAGTCGATCTGGCTCAACGACCAGTTCCAGCAGGGCACCTCCCGGTACGTGGAGTCGTGGGCGTACCGGCTGCGCGGCGCGCGGATCGACCCGGTGGCCGTCCGGCGGGCGCTGACCGCCATCGTGGCCCGGCACGAGGCGCTGCGCAGCCGGCTGTCCCTGGTCGACGGGCGGGCGTGGCAGACGGTGCTGCCGCCCGCCCCGGTCGCGCTGGACGTGCGCCGGGTGGGTCCGGACGAGCTGCCCGCCGCGCAGGTCGCGGCGGCGACCCGGCCGGTGGCCCTGGACCGGCCGCCCCTGCTGCGGGCGACGCTGCTCGAAGTGGCCGACGACGACGCGGTGCTGGTGGTGGCGATCCACCACGCGGTGCTCGACGGCTGGTGCTTCAGCCTGCTCGACACCGAGTTCAGCGCCCACTACCGGGCCGCCCTGGCCGGCACGGAACCCGAGCTGCCCGCCCTGCCGCTGCAGTTCGGCCCGTACGCGCGACGGCAGCGCCAAGCGGATGCCGCCGAGCGCACCGAGTCGGTGAAGTACTGGCGGGAGGCGCTGCGCGACGCGCCGCCCGAGTCGTCCTTCCCCACCGACCGGCCCCGGCCGGCGATCCTCGGCGCGGCCGGCGACCGGGTCGAGTTCGCCCTGGACGCCGCGCTCGGCGACGGTGTCCGCGCGCTCGCCCGCCGGGCCAGGACCACCCCGTTCGCCGTGCTGGCGGCGGCGCTGACCGCGCTGATCGCCCGGCTGGGCGGCACCGACGACGTGGTGCTCGGCACCCCCGTGTCCCGCCGCGACGACGAGATCCTCGAACCGATGATCGCCTGCCTGACCGACGTCATGCCGCTGCGCCAGCGGGTGCCGGCCGACGGCACCTTCGCCGAGCTGGTCGCCGGGACGAAGGCGCAGGTGTGGGGTGCCGTGGCGCACCGGGACGTGCCGTACGCGCACCTGCTGCGGGAGCTGGCGGTGCCGCGCTCGCCGAGCCGCTTCCCGCTGTTCCAGGTGGTCATCGGGGTCGACGACGCCCCGGCACCGGCCCTGGACCTGCCGGGCGTGCACGCCGAGCGGCTCTACCTGCACTCCGGCACCGCCAAGTACGACGTCTTCCTGCACCTG
This sequence comes from Micromonospora sp. DT233, assembly GCF_049841815.1. Classification (NCBI taxonomy): domain Bacteria; kingdom Bacillati; phylum Actinomycetota; class Actinomycetes; order Micromonosporales; family Micromonosporaceae; genus Micromonospora; species Micromonospora sp. DT233. The sequence continues at coordinate 109,183 of NZ_JBNCLB010000007.1, forward strand.
GTGCCCGCGCGCGGCGGCTTCGACGGCTACCTGGAGTTCTCCACCGAGCTCTTCGACCGGGCCACCGCCGAGCGGCTGGCGCAGCGGCTGCGGGCCCTGCTGACCGAGGGCGTCGCCCACCCCGACCGGCCCCTGCACGACCTGGACGTCCTGCCCGCCGCCGAGCGTCGGCTGCTCCTCGACACCTGGGCGTCGGGGCCCGCCGCCCCGGCCGGGCCGCCCCTGGCGCACCAGGCCGTCGCCGCCCAGGCGTCGCGTACGCCGGACGCGCCGGCGGTCGTGCACGGCGACCGGGTGCTGACCTACGCGGAGCTGGACCGGGCGGCGGGCGTGGTGGCCGCGCACCTGGTCGCGCGGGGCGCGGCCGGGCGTCCGGTGGGGGTCTGCCTGCGGCGCTCACCGGAGCTGGCCGTGGCGGTGCTGGGGGTGCTCAAGGCCGGCGGGGCGTGCCTGCCCCTGGACCCGGGGTACCCGGTCGAGCGGATCGCCGCCATGGCCGCCGACAGCGGCATCCGGGTCGCCCTGGTCACCGGGGAACTGGCCGGGCTGCTCCCCGCCAGCGTCGAGGCGGTCGCCCTGGACGACCTGCCGGCCGCGCCGGTGGTGGAGCTGCCGGTGGTGGGGCCCGCCGACCTCGCGTACCTGATCTTCACGTCCGGTTCGACCGGCCGCCCCAAGTGCGTGGCCGTGCCGCACCGGGCGCTGGCCACCCTGCTGGCCTGGCAGGGCACCCGGTCGGTGGCCGGGCCCGGCACCCGGACGCTGCAGTTCGCCGCGCTCAGCTTCGACGTGGCGTTCCAGGAACTCTTCGCCACCTGGGCCACCGGGGGGACCCTGGTCCTGGTCGACGACGAGACCCGGCGCGACCCGGGCCGCCTGCTCGACCTGCTCGCCGCCGCACGCGTACAGCGGTTGTTCCTGCCGTTCGTCGCGCTGCAACAACTCGCCGAGTACGCCTGCGCCACCCGCCGCCCGGCGGACACCCTGCGGGAGGTCGTCACGGCGGGGGAGCAGTTGCACGCCACGCCCGCCCTGCGGGAGTTCTTCCGCCGGTGGGCACCTGAGGCGACGCTGGAGAACCAGTACGGCCCCTCCGAGACGCACGTGGTCACCGCGGAACGTCTCGACGCCGACCCCGACACCTGGCCCGACCTGCCGCCCATCGGTCGCCCGGTGGCCGGCGCCCGCGTGCTGCTGCTGGACCGGCGGCGACAGCTCTGCCCGATCGGCGCGGTGGGGGAGATCCACGTCGGCGGCCCGCCGCTGGCCGCCGGCTACCTGGGACGGCCGGAGCTGACCGCGCAACGGTTCGTCGCCGACCCCAACCGATCGGGGGAGCTGCTCTACCGCACCGGTGACCTGGCCCGGCACCTGCCCGACGGGCGGATCCAGTGGCTGGGCCGGCGGGACAACCAGGTCAAGATCCGTGGACACCGGGTGGAGCCCGAGGAGGTCGCCGCCGCCGTCCAGGCCGTGCCCGGGGTCACCCACGCCGCCGTGCTGGCCCGGCACGCCGGCCCGCAGGGCACCCGCCTGGTCGCGTACTACCAGCCGGCCGCCGGGACCGTCCTGCCGCCGGAGGCGCTGCGCCGTACGCTCGCCGGGCGGCTGCCCGAGTACCTGGTGCCGGCGGCCTGCGTGCCGGTGCAGGCGTTCCCCCGCACCGCCAGCGGCAAGCTGGACCTGGGCGCGCTACCGCCGCACGCCCCCGACGAGGCGGAGCCGGCGGCCTCGTTCGTGCCACCGCACACCCCCACCGAGCGCACCGTCGCCGGCATCTGGCGGGACATCCTGGGTACGGCCCGCGTCGGCGTGCACGACGACTTCTTCGCGCTGGGCGGCCACTCACTGCTGGCCACCCGCCTGGTGCTGCGGCTGCGGCAGGAGCTGGGGGTGGCGATCCCGCTCGGCGCCCTGGCGGCGACGCCCACCGTCGCCGGCCTCGCCGCGCTGGCCGACCACGCCCGCGTACCCGAGCGCGGGGTCGACCTGGCCGCCGAGGTGCGGTTGCCGGCCGACGTCGTCGCCGCCGGGGAAATCGTCCGGGTGGCGCGAAACCCCGGGCACGTGCTGCTCACCGGGGCCACCGGGTTCCTCGGCGCGTTCATCCTGCGCGCCCTGCTGGACCGTACCGACGCCGTGGTGCACTGCCTGGTGCGCGGCGCGGACCGCGAGCAGGCCGCGACCCGACTGCGCCGGGTCATGGTGGACTACGGCAACTGGGACGACCGCGACGAGCGGCGCATCGTCACCGTCCTCGGTGACCTGTCGCAGCCCCGCCTGGGGCTGCCCGAGGAGGTCTTCGACGAGCTGGCCCGCCGGGTGGACGCCGTGTACCACGTGGGCGCGGCCGTCCACCTCATCGCCCCGTACGAGCAGCTCAGGGCCGCCACGGTGGGCGGCACCACGGAGATCCTGCGGCTGGCCGCCCGGCACCGCAGCGTGCCGGTGCACCACGTCTCCACCGTCGGCGTGTACGCCGCGCCCGCCGACCACCCGATCGGCCCGGAGCACCCCACCGGCCCGGCGCACGCCCTGCAGCACGGCTACACCCGGAGCAAGTGGGTCGCCGAGGGGCTGATCGACGCCGCCCGCGCCCGGTCACTGCCCGCCACCGTCTACCGGCCCACCCGCATCGCCGGGCACAGCCGCACCGGGGCCTGCCAGCGCGGCGACTACCTGTGGCTGCTGCTCAAGGGCTGCGTCCAGGCCCAGGCCGCCCCCGCCGGGGTGGACGCCGCGTTCGACCTGGTGCCCGTGGACTACGTCAGCGCCGCCGTCGTCACCCTGTCCCGGCTGCCCTCGGCGGCCGGGCGCACCTTCCACCTGGCCGCCGGGCGGCTGCTGCGGCTGGACACCGCGCTGGGCTGGCTGCGCTCCCGGGGGTACCCGCTGCCCGAGGTCGAGCCGGGGCAGTGGCTGGACCGGGTCGGCGCGGACCCGGCCAACGCGGCGTTCCCGCTGCTCGGGACGCTGGGGGCGGAGCTGACCGGGGCGGGCTCGGAGGGCGGCCTGCTCTTCGACTCCCTTGCCACCGACGCCGCGCTGGCCGGCACCGGGGTGTCCCGGCCCGAGGTGGACGAGGCGCGGTTCGGCGCCTGCGTGGACTACTTCACCCGGACGGGATGGTTCCCCGAAGCGGCGTAGCGCCGTGCGTCGACAGGTCAGCCGCTGCGGAGCCGGTCACCCGCCGTTGAGCCGGTCGCGTAGCCATGCGTCGACGCCGGCGAGTGCCGTGCGGGCCAGGGCCGTGGGGTGGCCCGTGAAGCCGTGCGGTGACTCCGGGTAGACCCGCAGCTCCACGTCGTTGCCGGCCGCCGACAGCCGACCCGCCATCGCCAGGTTGTCCTCCAGCAGCACGTCATCGGCGCCGACGACCAGCAGCGTCGGGGGCAGCCCGCGCAGGTCGCCGTAGACGGGGGAGATGTCGGCGACGGTCCGGTCGGGCACCTGGCCGACGTACGCCTGGATGAAGTACTCGCGCCGTCAGCCGGCGTGAAGACCCGGACCGGTACGCGCGCCCGCGCGGCCTCGATCGTCTCCTCGACGGCAGGCGGGTCGGCGGGACGAGGAGCCGACCTGCTCGTTCGCGCCTGCCTCAACTCCTCCAGCGTGCGGGGGCCGCGACCGGCCATCCTCGACCGGTAGAAGGCCCGCGCCTCCTGCACCTGCTCGGTGGGCACCTCGGCCAGGAGCGCGTCCAGCGCCAATCGCACGCGTCCTCCTCATCGTTCGGGTCTGTCCTGCGTCGACCGGCCCGGGGGTTCAGTCGGCGCGGGCCCGCCACTCGTGGGCCAGGACGGCGAAGACGAGCCGGTCGGCCCATTGGCCCCGGAACAGGTAGCTCTCGACGTGGCGTGCCTCCTGGCGCATGCCGAGCCGGGTCATCAGCCGGGCGGACGCCTCGTTGCGGCCGTGACACCGGGCGTAGACCCGGTGCAGCCCGAACTCGCCGAAACCCCAGTCCAGTAGCGCCGCCGCAGCCTCCGTGGCCAGCCCGCGTCCGCCGTGGTCCGGGTGCAGGACGTACCCGAGTTCGGCCGTGCGGTCCGCCTGGCTGCGCCAGACCAACTCCACGGCCCCGATCACGCTCGCGCCGGTGGCCACGGCCAGGGTCAGGCAGTCACCCTCCGCCCGCAGCGCGTCCTCGCCGGCCATGGCCACCACCGAGGAGCGCGACTGCTCCCGGGTACGCGGCTCGGCGCCGAGCATCCAGCGCACCACGTCGGGGCGGCGCTGGTAGGCGTGCACGTCGTCGAGGTCGTCCAGGGTGACCGGGCGCAGGGTGAGTCGCGCGGTGCGGATCGGGTACGTCGGCCGGAACATCCCGCGATCGTAAGGGGACAGGGCCTGCGGGTCGGGTGCTGCGGGGCGGGTGCTGCGGGTTGGCGGCCTGCTCAGGTGGCCCCGGGCAGGGCGGTCGTCCGGGCCGGGCGACGCACGACTTACCGACGACGACGGTCGACCCCGGTGGAGCTCCGGTAGGTCGGTGACGGAGGTGGAGTTGTGCGGGCGGGTGCGGCCATGTCGGTCGGCGCTGGTAGGCGTACCGGGTGGTGCGCTTCGTGCGACGGTCGCCGCGCTCAGCGACGGTCCGGTCGATCTCGTAGGCTTCGGCGGTGGAGAGCAGTCGGGGGTGGCTCATGGCCGAGATGTTGGATGCGGCGGAGAACGCCTCGCCGGTCGATGCGGTCGAGGCGGTCACCCGGGAACTCGGTGCGGCGCTGGGGGCCCGTAGCGTCGCGTTCCTGATCGCGGACCTCAGCGGCCGGGCGCTGGTCCGGTTGGCCCACGCGCCACCCGGCGACCCCGGGGCGGGCCGCCGCGACGGCGACGAGGTCGCCAGGGTGCTGCCGTTCGACGGCGGCCCCGTCGAGCAGGCGCTGCGCACCCAGACGGTGCGGGTCGTCGCGCAGCCCGACGGGTGGACGGTGTTGGCGCCGGTGACCGACCGCGGTGAGGTGATCGGCCTGCTCGAGATGATCCTGCCGGCCGAGCCCGCCGAGCGGGCGCTGGAGGAGATCGCCCGCACGGCGCACCTGTTGGCGTTCGTGGTGATCGCCAACCGGCGGCACACCGACCTGTTCGAGTGGGGGCAGCGCACCACCCCGTTCACCCTCTCCGGGGAGATCCAGCGTCGCCTGCTGCCCAGCGCGTTCACCTGCGAGGGGAGCTCGTTCACCCTCTCCGGTTGGTTGGAACCGGCCGCCAGCATCGGCGGGGACACCTTCGACTACAGCGTGGCCCGCGACGTGCTGCACTTCAGCGTCACCGACGCGATGGGGCACGGGGTGGCCAGCGCGCTGACGGCCACCCTGGGTGTGGGCAGCCTGCGCAACAACCGTCGGCGCGGGGCCGAACTGGTGGAGCAGGCCGACGCGGCGAACGCCGACGTGGCCGCGCACTCCGCCGGGTCGGGCAGCTTCATCACCGCGGTCATCGGCCGGCTGGACCTGCGTACCGGGGTGTGTGCGCTGCTCAACGCCGGGCACGTGCCGCCGCTGCTGGTCCGCGACGGGGAGACCCGGGTGCTGGCGCTGCCGGCCAACTTCCCGCTGGGCATGTTCGACGATGAGGACTATCGCTCCGCCGAGATCACGCTGCGCCCCGGTGACCGGCTGGTGGTGGTCACCGACGGGATGCGGGAGCGCAACGCCGCCAGCCTCGACCTGCCGGCCATGTTGGGGTCGATCACCGACCTGCACCCGCGCGAGGCCGTCCGGGCGTTGGCCGACGCCGTGCTCGAGGTCAGCGGCCCGGCGCTGGCCGACGACGCCACCCTGTTCATCGTCGACTGGCACGGCGGGCACGGCGACGAGCGGCGTAGTTGTGCCGGCGCCGACCAGGCACGGGCCAGCAGCGCGCTGCCGGGCTGACTACCGCCCGGTCGCGCCGTCGGCGGCCGGCGCGTCGGCCTCGGCCGCCGGCACGTCGTCGTAGACCGTGATGGCCCGGTCCACCGACGTGACCGCCAGGACGCTGCGCACGGAGGGCTGCACCGCGGCGAGGCACAACCGGCCGTCGGCGGCCCGCAACGCCTTGAACATCGCCACCAGCACGCCCAGCCCGCTGGAGTCCATGAACCCCACCCCGGCCAGGTCCACCACTACCTGACGGTCACCGGCGTCGACCAACCGTTGCAGGCCCTTGCGTAGCTGCGGGGACGTCGCCATGTCCAGCTCGCCGTGCACCTCGAGCACGGTGCAACCCCGGCCCGGCCGGACCGACAACAGCAGACCCACGACAGCCTCCCCGCCTAGATGAACCCCGCTCACCCTAAGCCCCCCGGCGCCGGGACCGGCGTCGGGCGGCGGGCGTCGCCGACCCCGGCCGTTTCGCCCTGCGCAACTGCGGGTAATGCTGGTCAGGCCGGGGCAACTGCCCCTAAGGTGTGCTGCGGCAGTCCGTCGGTCACGCACGGGCCGGAGAGGAGCCACGCAATGCGGGCGAGCGTGACGCTGTCGCTTCCGCGTGAGCCGTCCTCGGTGACGTGCGCCCGCCATGTGCTCACCACCCTGCTGAGCCTCACCGACGCCGTCGAGTCCTGCTCCGGGCACCTTGCCGTGCTGATCAGCGAGGCCTGCGCCAACGCGGTGCTGCACGCCGACGCCGACTCCGACAGCGTCGTCGACGTCGCCATCGTCATCGAAGACGACGTCTGCCTGATCGAGGTCGGCAACCGGGGTCGCACGCCCGACGGCGGAGCACTCGGTGCCCGGCTGCCCGGCCCGCTGGTCGTCGGCGGCCGAGGGCTGCCCCTGATCGCCGCGCTCGCCGACACGGCCGCCTTCGTCGCCGGGCCACCGGACCGGGTGCGGCTGCGCTTCACCAAGCGCCTCATCGAGGTGTGACGCGCACCGACCCGGCGAGCTCCGCCAGGAGCCTGCGCCACGGCTGCGGCGGGAAGCTGCGCGCCACGGTCTCCCGGTTGCGGGCCAGCGCGGCCCGGCGCTGCGGCGACCCGGCGCGCAGCTGTGCCAGCTGGTCGACGAACTCGGCGGCCGGCGCGTCGAGCGCGCTGGGGTCCGCGACGTGCACGTGGTCCAGGCCGCCGTCGTACGCGCCGTCCAGGGCGTTGTACGCCGTGGTGGCGAAGGGCACCCCGGCCACCGCCGCCAGGGCGGGGCCCAGCCCGACGCTCTCCACGTCCGGCCGGTTGGGGGTGTAGAAGACCCCGCCGCAGGTGGCGGCGGCCACCCGCAGCAGGTCCACCTCGTCGAGGTGCCACCGGCCGGCGTCGTCGCGGTGGGTGGACAGCGGCACCCCGCCCAGGAAGTGCACGCCCTCGGGGGCCTGCCGCAGGGCGGCCAGCACCTCGGCGGCGTACTCCGGGTCCTCGTCGAGGGTGCCGAAGACCAGCAGGTGCGGCGGCGGCTCGCCGCGCCGGGCGGCCTCCCGGCGCACGGCGGCCAGCAGCGCGACGGAGATCTCGACGCCCTTGACCCGGAACACGCGCACCGGGGCCAGCACGACCGGCACGCCCGGTGGGACGCCCCGCTGGGCCAGGAACTCCCGGTGCGGGTCGGCCATCGTCGCCGGCCGCACGGTGGGCAGCACCAGCGGCACCACGAGCGGCTTCGCCCGCGTCGGGTACGCCGGGCACTCCGCCGCCAGCTCCTCGGTGGGCACGACCCAGCGGTGGTACGGCACGTCCTGCGGCACGGGGGTGAACTCGTTCGGGCCGGTCGGGTAGACCCGGGCGGCCCCCTCGTGCACGGCGTAGCTGGCGAAGAGGTCGTGGTCCCAGAAGACCACCCCGCCGGGCCGGCCCCCGCCCCACCGCCGCCGGGCGGCGCGGTGCAGCGCCAGGGTCACCGGGGTCGCGTCGGAGAGGGTCATGTTCATCGCGATCACCCAGTCCGCGTCGTGCTCGGCGAACCAGGCGGTGAAGTGCCGCTCGTACGGGGTGGCCAGCGCGGCGACGCGCCGGCGCAGGTCGGCGCGGGCGGCGGCGTCGAGCAGGTGGGCGTCGGCGACGGCGCTGCGCAGCGCCAACCACTCCCCGGCGACGTCGTCGGCATCGGGGCCGGGCGGGGTGCCGGCGGGGGCGTCGGGGACCGGGACCGCCGAGGTGACCCGCAGCCAGTCGGGGTACCCGTGGGCGCCCGCCCCGGCCGGGTAGAAGGTCGGCTTGTCGGGCCGCCACGAGTAGCCCAGGTCGGCCGGGACCGGCAGCTCCAGCAGGCCGTCGTCGCGGGCCAGCTCGACGACGTTGCGGAAGGTGGTCAGCAGCCCGCTGACCGGCAGGCCGTCCCCGGAGATCATCGCCAACCGCATGGTGGTGCGCCTACTTTCCTCGTCGTCGCCTGCTGGTCGGTGGCCGGGCGGGGTCAGCGCACCGCGATGACCCGGTCGTCGGGGGAGGAGCGGCGGGCCCGGGAGCGGCGCAGGTCCCGGGTGACGGCGAGTTTGCGCAGCCACCGGTCGGTGCCGTCGTAGCGGGGGCGGAAGGGCTGGCGGCCGTGCACCGAGCGGTAGTTGTCCAGCAGGAGCAGGTCGCCGGGGGAGAGGGCGACCGGCACGGCCGCCGCGTCGAGGCGCCGGCACAGCGACGCGAACGCCTCGGCCGCCGCCCGGTCGCCGGGCAGCGCGTCGGTGAACGCCGGGTCGACGCGCAGGTACGGGGCGTCGGGGGCGCCGAAGAGCACCGCGCACGGCTTCGGCGTGGGGGCCCGCCCGCCCGCGCCCCGCACGTGCTCGGGGTCGGGGCGGATGAGGAAACGTGGCTCGAAGAGCACCGCGTCGGCGTCGTCGAGGTCGATCGCGCCGATCGACGCGACGGTGGTCGCCACGGCGTCGACGTTGCGCAGCGCCAGCAGGCCGAAGTAGTCGCAGCGGTCGTCGTCGAAGGCGTCCTCGACGTGGAACTCCAGCTCCGCCGTGCTGCCCTGCCCGGTCTGCGCCTGCTCCGCCCCGCGCACCGGCGCGACGTCGTTGAAGACGCTGCCGTGCTGCAACGTCGACCAGGCCATCGGCTCGCCGAGCTGGGAGCAGACCAGGGCCAGCCAGAAGTCGTGCGGCACCGAGGCCGCCACGGGCCGCAGGCTCCAGTGGTCGGGGGTGGGCGTGGTCAGCGTGGGCACCGGCCCGCCCCGGAGCACCAGGGCGGCGCTGGCCTCCAGGTGGCGCATGTCGCGGATGCGCTCCAGCACGGCCTCGGGCAGGGCCGCGCCGAGGGTGGCGGCGCGGCGCAGGAAGTCGGGGTCCTCCGGGGTGTCGTACCGCTCCTGCAGCCGCGCCAGCAGGGCGGCCAGCGCGGTGCGGTCGGCGTCGGTGAGCTCGACCTCGGCGACGGTGGTGGTGGGCAGCGTGGACGTCATGACGTCTCCCTACCGGCCGGCGCACCGGCCTTGATCGCGAGTTCTTCCAGCACGGCCCGCCAGGGGCCGACGGGGAAGCGGTCCGCCACGATGCGCCGGTTGCGTTCCCGGTCGCGTCGGGCGTCGGGGTCGTCGCGCCGGTTGGCCCGCATGGCGGCCAGCAGCGCCGGCCCGCTGGCTGCGGGGTCGTCCGCCGCGACCGGAACCACGGCGAACTGGTCGCCGTAGACGTCGGCGAATGCGTGGTACGGGGTCACCGCGCAGGGCACCCCGGCGACGGCGGCGAGCGCCGGGCCGAGGCCGACGGATTCGACGTCCGGGCTGCTGGGGGTGAAGACGACCGCCCCGCCGGTGGCCCCGGCCAGGGCGAGCAGGTCGGACTCGTCGAGCCGCCACCGCCCGGCGGCGTCGCTGGCCGAGGCCAACGGCACGCCGTCGAGCAGCCGTACGTCGTCGTGCAGCCCTCGGTCGGCGACGGCCGCGCGGAGCTCGGTGGCGTAGTCGGGTTCCTCGTCGAGGCTGCCGAAGACGAGCAGGCAGGGCATCGGCTCGCCGGGGGGCACGGCGGCGCGGACGCCGTCGAGCAGGGCGACGGCGAGGTGGGCGCCCTTGGGGCGGGAGACCCGCACCGGGACCAGCAGGATCGGCCGGTCGGCGGCGATGCCGTGGTCGCGCAGGAAGGCGCGGTGCCGGGGGGTCTGTCTGGCCGGGGTGCGGGCCGGCAGCGGGTTCGGCGCGACCACCGGCCGCAGCGGGGTCGGGTAGTCGGCGGCCTCCCGGGCGAGGGCGTCGGTGATGACGACCCAGCGGTGGAACGGGTCGGCCCCGGGCAGTGGGGTGAGGTCGTTGGGGCGCTGCGGGTAGACGCGCGCGCCGTTCTCGACCACCGCGCAGCTGCCGAAGAGGTCGTGGTCCCAGTGGAGCAGGCCGCCGGGGCGGCCGCCGCCCCAGCGGGCGCGGGCCGCCCGGTGCAGGGCGAGGGTCACCGGCACGGCGTCGGAGAGCGTCATGTTGATCGCGCAGACCCAGTCGACGTCGGCGGCGTCGAAGAGCTCGGTGAAGTGCGCCTCGTAGGGCCGGGCCAGCTGGTCGATCTCCGCGTCCAGGGCGGCCCGCCGCGCCGGGTCCAGGGCGTCGGCCACCGCCACCTGGTCGCGTACCGCCGTCAGCCGCCGGCCGTGGGGGCCGGGGTCGGGCACCGCCCGGCCGACGACGTGCAGCCAGTCCGGGTACGGCTGCGCCGCCGGGCCGGTGGGGAAGAAGCGGGGCTTGTCGGGGCGCCAGGAGAAGCCGAGGTCAGCCACGACCGGCGTGTGCAGCAGCCCGTCGGTGACCCCGATGTCCAGTACGTTGCGCAGCACGGTGAGCAGGCCGCTGGCCGGCACCCCGTCGCAGCAGACCACCGCGAGGCGGGCCGGGCGTACACCGTCGTGGGGTTGTTCCGTTGCCACCGCTACGCGCCCTTGCTCGTCGGCGGGTGGGGTGGCGGGCTCGATCTCCACGGGCGGACCGTCCTCGCGGGCGTGCGGCATCGCGACCGCGGACGGCGTCCGGCGGCGGCGCGGTGCGGCAGGGTGGCGGCCCGCACGTGGTGGGCGGCGTGCGCGGCCGGTCGTCGGCGGGCGGTGGTGGTGCGCCGATCGACCGGCCGAGCATATCGATGTTGGTCAGTGGCGGCAATTCGGGGCGGCGCAACTACCAGCGCTGACATTCGCACGCCGGGCCCGCAAGGGCCGCCGCGCCCGGGAGAGGGGGACCGGCGGCGGGGCGGTCAGGCGCGCGACGGCGTCGGGCGGCGGGCGGCCGGGACGACCAGTGGGCCGCCGGTCTCCGGGTCGTCGATCACCCGGCAGGGCAGCCCGAAGACCCGCTCGACCAGCTCGGCGGTGACGACGTCGCGGGGCGCCCCGGCGGCGACCACCGCCCCGTCGCGCATGGCGATCAGGTGGGTGGCGTACCGGGCGGCCTGGTTGAGGTCGTGCAGCACCGCGACCAGGGTGCGCCCCTGCTCCTCGTGCAGGGCGGCGCAGAGGTCCATGACCTCGATCTGATGGGCGATGTCGAGGAACGTGGTCGGCTCGTCGAGCAGCAGCAGCTCGGTCTGCTGGGCCAGGGCCATGGCGATCCACACCCGCTGCCGCTGGCCGCCGGAGAGCTCGTCGACGAGCCGGTCGGCCAGGTCGGTGACGCCGGTGGCGGCCATCGACTCGTCGACCACCCGCTCGTCGGTGCGCGACCACTGCCGCAGCAGCCCCTGGTGCGGATACCGGCCCCGGGCGACCAGCTCGGCGACCGTGATGCCGTCCGGGGCCAGCGAGGACTGCGGGAGCAGGCCGAGGGTGCGGGCCACCCTGCGGGCGGGCTGGGCGTGGATGTCGGCCCCGTCGAGCAGCACCGTGCCGGCGGCCGGCCTGAGCATCCGGGCCAGCGCCCGCAGCAGGGTGGACTTGCCGCAGGCGTTCGGCCCGATCACCACCGTGAAGGAGTGGTCGGGCACGACCACGTCGAGCCGCTCGGTGATGATCCGCTTGTCGTACGCGAGGGTCAGCCCGTCGCCGCTGAGCCGGGAGGTGCCGGGCCGCATGGGTGGTGCTCCGTTCTCTGTTCGGTTCTCCGGAAGGGTGCCCTGGGCTGCCGCAAGCGTCAACATGATGCCCTTGCTCAGAGTCGGCCGGCGCGGCGCTCGGTGGCCAGCAGCCACACCAGGTAGCCGCCGCCGAGCAGGCCGGTGACCACCCCGACGGGGAGCTGGTGGCCGCTGAAGGTGCGCTGCGCCAGCAGGTCGGCGGCGACCAGCAGGGCCGCGCCGAGCGCCATGGCGGCGGCCAGGTTCGGCCCCGGCGCGCGGGTCAGCCGGCGGGCCAGGTGCGGCGCGGTGAGCGCGACGAAGTTCACCGGCCCGGCCGCCGAGGCGGCGACGGAGACCAGCAGCACCGACGCGACGAGCAGCGCCGTGCGCAGCCGGCGGATGGGTACGCCGAGCGCGGCGGCGGTGTCGTCGCCCAGCTCGGTCATCCGCAGCGCCGGGCCGCAGGCCAGCAGCACCAGCGGGGTCAGCACCGCCAGGGTGGCCACGACGGGCACCGCCTGGGCCCAGCCGCGCCCGTCGAGGCTGCCGGTGAGCCAGAGCACCCCCCGGGCGGCGTCCATGAGCTCCCCCCGGGTGAGCAGCCAGCCGTTGACCCCGGTGAGGATGGCGGCGACGCCGATGCCGGCGAGGATCAGCCGCTGGCCGTGCGCGCCGCGCGCCCAGGCCACCACCCAGAGCAGCACGCCGGTGGCGAGGCCGCCGAGCACCGCCGCGCCGGCCAGGGCGAGGGTGCTGCCGCCGACCACCACGACGATCAGGGCGCCGGTGGCGGCCCCCTGGGTGACGCCGAGGATGTCGGGGCTGCCCAGCGGGTTACGGACCAGGGCCTGCAGCACCGCGCCGCCCAGGGCCAGCGCCGCCCCGACGGCCATGGCGGTGACCAGCCGGGGCAGCCGCAGCTCGCCGATGATGAAGTTCTCCGCCACGGTGCCGCCGCCGGTGAGGGTGCGCAGCACGGCGGCGGGGCTCATCGGGTAGTCACCGCCGCCGACGGAGATCACCCCGAGCGCCAGCGTGGCCAGCACGCAGCCGAGCCCGACCAGCAGGGCCCGCAGGCGGAAGCGCAGCGACCAGTGTCGTACCCGCAGGACGGTCACGAGCGCACCGCCCGGCTGCGGGTGACCAGGTGCAGGAAGAGCGGGCCGCCGAGCACGGCGGTCATGATGCCCACCTGTAGCTCGCCGGGGCGGCCCAGCACCCGGCCGGCGACGTCGGCGCCGAGCAGCAGCACCGGGGAGAGCAGCGCGCAGGCCGGCAGCATCCAGCGCAGGTCCGGCCCGGTCAGGGCGCGTACCAGGTGCGGCACCAGCAGCCCGACGAAGACCAGCGGCCCGCACGCGGCGGTGGCGGCCCCGCAGAGCAGGGTGACCGCCACGATGACCACGGCCCGCACCACGGCGGGGTGGGCGCCCAGCGCCCGCGCCTGCTCGTCGCCGAGGGCGAGGACGTTCAGCGGCCGGGCCGCCGCCAGGGCGATCACCAGGCCGACCGCGATGAACGGCAGCACCCGCAGCACCGTGGCGAGGTCGGCGCTGGCGAGCGAGCCGACGGTCCAGAACCGCATCCGCTCCAGCGAGGCCGCGTCGAGCAGCATCAGCGCGCTGACGTACGAGTAGAGGGCCGCGTTGAGCGCGGCCCCGGCCAGGGCCAGCCGGGCCGGGGTGGCGCCCCGGCCGCCGCCGACGGCGTAGACGCAGCCGGTGACGACCGCCGCGCCGGCCAGGGCGAACCAGATGTGCCCGCCGGCGCCGGCCACGCCGAGGAACGCCGAGGTGACCACGGCCGCCGACGCGCCGGCGTTGATGCCGAGCAGCCCCGGGTCGGCCAGGGGGTTGCGGGTGACGGCCTGCATGATCGCGCCGGCCACCCCGAGGGCCGTGCCGACGAGCAGCCCGAGCAGGGTGCGCGGCAGCCGCATCTGCTGCACCACCGGGTACGCGGGGGAGCCGGGGTCGGTCAGCCCGTCCAGGACCTCGGCGAGGCCGAGCGGTTTCGCGCCGAACGCGAGGCTGAGCGCGAGCACGCCGAGCAGGAGCAGGAGCGCGACCAGCAGCCCGGCCGCCCGGGTCGCCGGTCGGCCGCGGCGCGGCGGTGGGGGAGTCGTCTTCGTCTTCGCCACGGGGGCGGCCGGCGACGAGTCTGTGACGTACAGTGCGGGCTCCCGGGGGTGAAATCGACGTTGATGGCTTTGACAACGACTTAGGTTAGGGTAACTTAACCTCGCCCATGGTCATCCGACCACCCCGGAGCGGAAAGAGTCGTCATGCCCGTACCTGTGTCCCGCCCCCGCCTGACCCGCCGTGGCCTGCTCTCCGCCGGCGGCGCGCTCGCCCTCGGCGCCCTGCTCGGCGGCTGCGGCGACAAGGACGACTCCTCCGCCCCCGCCGCCGGCAGCGGCCCCTGGTCGTTCACCGACGACCGGCCCGAGAAGGTCACCCGCGACGCCACCCCGTCGCGCGTCGTCGCCTTCACCGGCGTCGCCGCCGCGCTGGTCGACTTCGGCGTCGACAAGCAGATCGTCGGCGTCTTCGGCGAGACCACCCGCGCCGACGGCTCCAAGGAGCCGCAGGCCGGCGACCTCGACGTCGCCAAGGTGAGCGTACTCGGCAACGTGTGGGGCGAGTTCAGCGTGGAGAAGTACGCCGCGCTCAACCCCGACCTGCTGATCACCCACATGTACGACCCGGGCGCGTTCTGGTACGTCCCCGACGAGAGCAAGGACAAGATCCTCGGGCTGGCCCCCGCCGTCACCATCACCACCGCCCGGGTGCCGATGACCCGCCCGATCGCCCGCTACGCCGAACTGGCCGCCGCCCTCGGCGCCGACCTCAACGCCAAGAAGGTCACCGACGCCAAGGCCCGCTTCGAGGCCGCCGCCGAGAGCGTCCGGCAGGCCGTCAAGGCCAACCCCGGCATCAAGGTCCTCGCCGCCTCCGGCAGCCCCGACCTCTTCTACGCCTCCAACCCGAAGGTCAGCACCGACCTGATGTACTTCGCCGAGCTCGGTGTCGAGATCGTGGTGCCCACCAAGCTGGAGCAGGGCGACTACTTCGAGGCCCTGAGCTGGGAGAACGCCGGCAAGTTCCCGGCCGACCTGATCCTGCTGGACAACCGGGCCACCGCGCTGCAGCCGGCCGACATGGCCAAGAAGCCCACCTGGGCGTCTCTGCCCGCCGTCAAGGCCAACCAGGTCACCGCCTGGGACGCCGTGCCGCGCTTCTCCTACGCCGGCGCCGCCCCGCTGCTGGAGAACCTGGCCAAGGCCATCACCGCCGCGAAGAAGGTGAGCTGACCCCGCGGCACGACGCCCGCGCGGACACCTGCCAGGGCGGCGAGACCCTCGCCGCCCTGGCAGGGAGACCGTGACCGCCCCGCCCGCCGGGGTGCTCGAGCGCCCCCGCGCCACCGCCGGCACCGACCCCCATCGACCGTCGAGGAACCGCATGAGCATCCCGGGTCGCCCCGCCCCGGACGCGCCGCCCCCCACCGGCGCCCCGGCCAGCCCCCGAGACCACCTGCTGACCGCCGGCACCACCGGGCAGTACCGACAGGTGCTGGCCGAGGGGATCGCCCGGGTCAGCACCCGGATCGCCGGCACCGAGCGCCCCTTCAGCGGCGTCACCCCCGCCGCGCTCGCCCCCACCGTCGCCGCCGTCGACCTCGACCGCCCGCTCGGCGACGTCACCGCCGCCCTCGACGAGCTGGAGGACGTCTACCTGCGCGACGCGGTCTACTTCCACCACCCGCGCTACCTCGCCCACCTCAACTGCCCGGTGGTCATCCCCGCGCTGCTCGGCGAGGCCGTGCTCAGCGCCGTGAACTCCTCCCTGGACACCTGGGACCAGAGCGCCGGCGGCACCCTCATCGAACGCCGCCTGATCGACTGGACGGCCCAGCGCATCGGCCTCGGCCCCGCCGCCGACGGCGTCTTCACCAGCGGCGGCACCCAGTCCAACCTGCACGCCCTGCTGCTGGCCCGCGAGGAGGCGTGCGCGCATGCCACGGTCGCCCGCCGCGACCTGCTGCCCCGGCTGCGGGTGCTGGCCTCCGCCGCCGGCCACTTCAGCGTGCAGAAGGCCGCCGCCCTGCTCGGCCTCGACGACGACGCGGTGCTCGCCGTGCCCACCGACGCCCAGCGCCGGATGTGCCCCGACGCCCTCGCCGCCGAGCTGGCCCGCTGCCAACGCGACGGGCTCACCCCGATGGCGGTCGTCGCCACCGCCGGCACCACCGACTTCGGCTCCATCGACCCCCTCGACGCCATCGCCGCCCGCTGCGCCGCCGCCGGCGTCCGGCTGCACGTCGACGCCGCGTACGGCTGCGGGCTGCTGGTCTCGCCCACCCGCCGGCCCCTGCTGGCCGGCATCGAGCACGCCGACTCGGTGACCGTCGACTACCACAAGTCCTTCTTCCAACCGGTCTCCTCCAGCGCCCTGCTGGTGCGCGACGGGCTGGCGCTGCGGCACGCCACCTACCACGCCGACTACCTCAACCCGGCCCCCGTGGCCAGCGGCGACGCCCTGCCCAACCAGGTCGACAAGAGCCTGCAGACCACCCGCCGCTTCGACGCGCTCAAGCTCTGGCTCACCCTGCGGATCATGGGCGCCGACGCGCTCGGGCAGCTCTTCGACGAGGTGATCGACACCGCCGAGGCCGCCTGGCGGCTGCTGGCCGACGACACCCGCTTCGAGGTGGTCACCCGCCCGACGCTGAGCACCGTGGTGTTCCGCTACCTGCCGACCGGGCCGGCGGCCGCGCTCGCCGACGACGCCAACCGGCACGCCCGCCGGGCGCTGGCCGCCTCCGGCCTGGCCGTCGTGGCCGGCACCAAGGTCGACGGCCACCAGTACCTGAAGCTCACCCTGCTCAACCCGCAGACCACGGTGGACGACGTGGCGCACGTCGTCGACCTCGTCGCCGGGCACGCCCGCCGGTACGTGCGCGAGCGCAGCGCCGCCGGGGCCACCGCCTGCCCGGTCGGCTGACCGCGCCCCGCGCCCGTCCTGCGACCCCGCCCCCGCCCCCGCCCCCGCCCCCGCGCAGAAAGCGAACGCATGCCCCTCCACGACGTCGTCGCCGTCGGGCTCGGCCCGTACAACCTGGGTCTGGCCTGCCTCACCGAGCCGATCGCCGAGCTGGACTGCCTCTTCCTGGAGGGGCGGGACTCCTTCGACTGGCACCCCGGGATGCTGCTGGAGTCCGTCCGGTTGCAGACGCCCTTCCTGGCCGACCTGGTCACCCTCGCCGACCCCACCTCGCCGTACTCCTTCCTCAACTGGCTCAAGGAGACCGGGCGGCTCTACCCGTTCTACATCCGGGAGAAGTTCCACCCGCTGCGCGCCGAGTACAACGCCTACTGCCAGTGGGCGGCGGCGAAGGTGACCGGGGTGCGCTTCGGCCACCGGGTCACCGCCGTCACCCACGACCCCGCCGACGACCTCTTCACCGTGACCGCCACCGTGACCGCCACCGGGGCGACCGTCACCCACCGGGCCCGGCACCTGGTGCTCGGCACCGGCACCCCGCCGCACGTGCCGCCCGCCTGCGCCGGGCTCGACGGCGTCGTGCACTCCTCGGCGTACCTGCAACACCGCGACGCCCTGCGCCGCAAGCGCAGCATCACCGTCGTCGGCTCCGGGCAGAGCGCCGCCGAGATCTACCACGACCTGCTCGGCGACATCGACACCTACGGCTACCGGCTGAACTGGGTCACCCGCTCGCCGCGCTTCTTCCCGCTGGAATACACCAAGCTGACCCTGGAGATGACCTCCCCGGACTACGTCGACTACTTCCACGCCCTGCCCGAGGCCACCCGCTACCGGCTGGAGGGCGAGCAGAAGGGCCTCTCCAAGGGCATCGACACGGACCTGATCAACGACATCTTCGACCTGCTCTACCGGCTGAGCGTGCCCGGCCCGGTGCACACCCGGCTGCTGACCAACACCGAGGTCACCGCCGCCCGCCGGAACGCGGCCGGCGGCGCGTACACCCTGGGGCTGCGCCACGTCGAGCAGGAGCGGGACTTCAGCCTTTCCACCGAGGGGCTGGTGCTGGCCACCGGGTACGGCTACACCGTGCCGGACTTCCTCGACCCGGTGCGCCACCTGCTGCGCCTGGACTCCCACGGCCGCCTCGACGTGGCCCGGGACTACAGCGTCGACGCCGCCGGCCGGATCTTCGTGCAGAACGTCGGCACCCACACCCACAGCGTCACCGCGCCCGACCTGGGCATGGGCCCGTACCGCAACTCGGTCATCATCCGGCAGCTGCTGGGCCGCGAGCACTACCCGGTCGAGCGGCGCATCGCCTTCCAGGACTTCGGCGTCGCGGCGGGGCCGGAGCACGGCGACGCGGCGCAGGAGCGGGCATGACCGGGATCGGGTACGCCCGCACCGACCCCCGGCTCGGCGAGTTCGCCCTGCGTACCCTCGATCCGGTCGCCGACGCCGCGCTGCTGCACTCCTGGGTGACCCACCCGAAGGCCGCGTTCTGGCTGCTCGGCGACGCCGACGTGGCCGGGGTCGAAGCCGAGTACGCCCGCATCGCCGCGCACCCGCACCACGACGCCTTCATCGGCCTGTGGCGGGGCGAGCCGGCGTTCCTCGTCGAACGCTACGACCCGGCCCGGGTCGAGCTGGCCGGCCGCTACCCGGCCCGCCCCGGCGACGTCGGCATGCACTTCCTCTGCGCCCCCACCGACACCCCGGTCGGCGGCTTCAGCCGGGCGGTGATCACCTTCGTGCTGCACTGGCTCTTCGCCGACCCGGCGCACCGGCGGGTGGTGGTCGAGCCGGACGTGCGCAACGCCGCCGTGCACGCGCTCAACGCCGCAGTCGGCTTCGTCCCCGCCGGCCGGGTCGCCCTGCCCGCCAAGACCGCCCTGCTCAGCTTCTGCACCCGCGCCCAGTTCGCGGCGGCCACCTCCAGCGCGGCCCCGGCCCCCACCAGCAGCGAAGGAGCGACCACCATCGTGGACCCCCAGGACGCCGTCGCCCACCTGCACCCCGAGACCTGGGCGCGGGCCAACCGGCTGCTGGTCCGCAAGGCCCTCGCCGAGTTCGCCCACGAGCGGCTGCTCACCCCCGCGCCGGTCGGCGCGGGCCGCTACGAGGTGACCAGCGACGACGGGACCGTCAGCTACCGCTTCGCCGCCCGGCGGATGGCCCTGGAGCACTGGCGCATCGACCCGGACAGCATCACCCGCCACCGCGACGGCGAACAGCTGCCGCTGGACGCCCTCGAGCTCTGCCTGGAGCTGCGCGGCGCCCTCGGCCTCAGCGACCGGGTGCTGCCGGTGTACCTGGAGGAGATCACCTCCACCCTGGCCGGGTGGGCGTACAAGCTGGACCGCCCGGAGATCGGTGCCGCCGAGCTGGCCCGCGCCGACTTCCAGACCGTCGAGACCCGGATGACCGAGGGGCACCCCGGCTTCGTGGCCAACAACGGCCGCATCGGCTTCGGCATCGACGAATACCACCGGTACGCCCCGGAGGTCGGCCGGCCGGTGCGGCTGCTCTGGCTGGCCGCGCACCGCGACCACACCACCTTCACCTGCTGCGCCGACACCGACGCCGACGCGCTGCTCGACGAGGAGCTGGGCGCGCAGGTGCGCGCCGGGTTCGCCGCCACGCTGACCGGGCTGGGCCTGGACCCGGCCGACTACCTGTACATCCCCGTGCATCCGTGGCAGTGGTGGAACCGGCTCGCCGTCACCTTCGCCGCCGAGGTGGCCGAGCGCCGCCTCGTGCTGGTCGGCCCCGGCCCCGACGAGTACCTGCCGCAGCAGTCCGTGCGGACCTTCTTCAACGTCACCCACCCGGGGCGGCACTACGTCAAGACCGCCCTGTCGGTGCTGAACATGGGCTTCATCCGAGGGCTGTCGGCGGCGTACATGGAGGCCACCCCGGCCATCAACGACTGGCTCGCCGACCTGATCGACCGCGACGAGGTGCTGCGCTCCACCGGGCTGACGATCCTGCGGGAGCGGGCCGCGATCGGGTACCGCAACCGGCGCTTCGAGGCGGCCACCGACCGGTACTCCCCGTACCGCAAGATGCTGGCGGCGCTGTGGCGGGAGAGCCCGGTGCCGGGCCTGGAGCCGGGCTGCCGGCTGGCCACCATGGCGTCGCTGCTGCACGTCGACTCGGCCGGCGGGTCGTTCGCCGCCGCGCTGGTCGCCGAGAGCGGCCTGCCGGCGGGCGACTGGCTGCGCCGCTACCTCGACGCCTACCTGGTCCCGCTGCTGCACAGCCTCTACGCCTACGACCTGGCGTTCATGCCGCACGGCGAGAACGTCATCCTGGTGCTGCGCGACGGGGCGGTGCAGCGGGCGATCTTCAAGGACATCGCCGAGGAGATCGTGGTGATGGACCCGGCCGCCGACCTGCCCGAGGCGGTGCACCGGGTCCGGGCGGCCATCCCCGAGGACGAGAAGCTGCTGTCGATCTTCACCGACGTCTTCTCCTGCTTCCTGCGCCACCTGAACGCGATCTTCGCCGACGCCGGGCTGCTCACCGAGGAGGAGTTCTGGCGCACGGTCGCCGACTGCGCCGCCGACTACGCCGAGCGGGTGCCGCACCTGGCCGACCGGCTGCGCCGCCACGACCTCTTCGCCCCGCAGTTCGCCCACTCCTGCCTCAACCGGCTCCAGCTGCGCAACAACGAGCAGATGGTGGACCTGTCGGACCCGTCGGCGGCGTTGCAGTTCGCCGGCACCCTGGCCAACCCCATCGCCCCGTACGCCCGCCGGGGCTGACCGCCCCCGGCGGACGCCCGCGCCGCCCTCCGGCCGGGCCCGGCGGCGGATCAGGGGCGGGCGTGGAACGGGCGGCGGGTCAGCGTGGCGTGCGCCATGGTGGTGAGCGTGACGATGTCGAAGACCGGCAGCCCCAGCCGGGCCTGGATGGTGTGCGCGAACGGCACCAGGTCGGTGCACTCGATCACCAGCGCGCCGAGGTCCGGGTTGGCCTCGGCGAGCCGCTCGACCCGGTCGAGCACCTCCCGTTCGAGCCGGCCCACGTCCAGGGCGTCGCGGCGGCCCTCCATCATCACCTCGCGGAACTCCGGCTGGTCGGCCATGCCGGTGACCCGCACCGGCACCGACTCGGCGCCGATCGCGGCGAGGTGCCGGGGGGTCAGCGCGTGCTCGTCGGCGACCAGCAGCCCGACCGGCCGCCCGACCATCCGGTGCACCATCGGCAGCTGGATCAGGCTGGACGCCCAGACCGGCACCGACACGGCGGCGGCCAGCTCGGCCTGGAAGAGCACCAGGAAGCCGCACGCGCCGGTGATCCCGGCGACCCCGGACGCCTCCAGGTCCTTCGCCGCCGCGATGATCGGCTCCAGCAGCGTCGGGTCGGCGTCGCGGACCAGCCGCTGCGGGGTCGCCCCGACGATGCGGCGGTAGGTCACCGGGAAGTCGAAGGTGTCCGGGTTGGCGATGTGCCCGGGGATCTTCTCGAAGGTGGTGCCCAGCCAGAGCACCCCGATCGGCGTGTCGGTCATGGTGTGCTCCCCATGCTCGGGCGGCGGCGCGGGAAGCGGCGCCGCCAGCGGTCGACGGCGAAGGGGGCCAGGTCCAGCTCCGGGCGTACGCCGCCGACGAGCTGGGCGATCAGCCGGCCGCCGGCCGGGGCCAGCCCCATCCCGATGTGCCCGTGCCCGGCGGCGACGCAGACGTTGCGGTACGCCCCGGCGCGGCCGAGCAGCGGCAGGCTGTCCGGGGTGCAGGGGCGCAACCCGCTCCACACTCGCACGCGGTGGTCGGTGTCCAGCCCCGGCAGGTACGACCGGACGGTGCGCACGATGCCGTCGACCCGTCGGGGCGCGACGGCGGTGTCCATCCCGGTCAGCTCCAGGGTGCCGGCCAGGCGCAGCCGGTCGCCCAGCGGCATCACGGCCACCTTGCCCTCGCTGAGCAGCACGGGCAGCCGGGGCGCGGTGCCGGTGGCGGCGACGTCGACGGCGTAGCCCTTCGCCGGCTGGAGCATCAGGTTCACGCCGAGCCGGCGGGCGCAGGGCACCGACCAGATCCCGGCGGCGATGACCACCTCGGCGGGGCGCAGGTCACCCCGGCTGGTGCGCACCGCCCGCACCCGGTCCCCGGCCACCTCGAAGTCGAGGACCTCGGTGTGGGTGCGGATCTGCACCCCCATGCCCCGCAGCACCCGGGCGAACTCGACCAGGAACGCGGGGATGCGCAGCGCCGCGCCCTCGGCGTTGAGCAGCGCGCCGGCCACGTCGAACTCGACGCCCGGCTCGAGGCGGGCCAGCTCGCCGGCCTCCAGTACCCGCAGCGGGACCCCCCGGGCGACGGCCGCCGGCACCGAGCGGCGGGCCTGCGCGAAGCCCTCCGGGGTGCGGCAGGCCAGCAGCATCCCCTCGGCGGTGAGATTGTCGGCGAGCGGGCCGGCCGCGCAGACCTCCCGCAGGATGGCCAGGCTGCGCTGCTTGAGGGTGAGCAGGATGTCGAAGGCGGCGCGGGCGTCGCGTTCGGTGCAGCGGCGGCGGAAGTGCCACAGCCAGGCCGCCAGGGCCGGGTCCCAGCGGGGCCGGACGTGGAAGGGGCTCTCCGGGTTCAGCAGCCAGCGCAGCCCCTTGGCCGGCACGCCCGGCTCGGCCAGCGGGGCGGCGCCCTGGGTGCCGACGAAGCCGGTGTTCCCCGCCGAGCAGGCCGCCGGGTCGCCGACCTCCCCCCGGTCGACCACGGTGACCCGGTGCCCGTCGCGGGCCAGGAACCAGGCGCAGAAGAGGCCGACGATGCCCGCGCCGACGACCAGCACGTCGGGGTCGTCGCCGGGCGGGCGCGGCGCGGGCGTCGTCGACATCGCCGGCCCTACAGGCTCACGCGGTAGAAGCAGGTGGGTAGGTTCAGCACCACCCGCTCGTAGATCTCGGCGGTCAGCGCCACCCCCGGCTCGGCGAACGTGCCCGGCGGCGGCTCGGCGAAGGAGATCATCGACCGGCCGGAGTCGAAGAGCAGCGCCCCGTGGCCGAAGTCGCCGACGATCGCCTCGCCCGCGTCGACCAGCCGGGTCCGGACGATGAAGACCCCGTTCTCCTCCAGGTCGCGCACCAGCGTGCCGGAGCCGAGCAGCCGGTAGTAGTCCGCCGGGTTCATGATCAGCCCGTCGGCGGTGCTGCCGTTCTGCTCCACCTCGTTGCAGGCCGAGAGGATGGTGGAGCCGAACGGGCCCGGGTCGGTGATCCGGGTGATCTCCGGCAGGTTCAGCAGCCCGCCCTCACCGCGCAGGATGGTGACGTTCTCGGCGGTGCAGAGCCGCACCACCAGCCGGTAGTTGATGAACTCCGCGAAGCTGGCCGGGTCGTCCCAGAGCCCGTCGGGCACCTGCACCCACGTCTTGGTGGTGCACAGCGGCGGGATGGGGGAGCGGTGGAAGTGGTTGGCCGCCTCCCGGCGCAGGTCCGCGCCGTCGACGACCGGGTCGCCGGGGCGCGGCGGGCTCTCGTGCCAGTAGAACTCCTGCGGGTCCCGCGACAGGTCCACCACCTTCAGCACGTTGCGCGACGGGTAGCGCGGCTTGCGCCGGGAGCTGGTCAGCGTGTCGGTGATGGTGACGTCGTACTCGACGCGGGTGTCGAAGCCGTCCTTGGCGAAGGCCTCGGCGAAGACGTGCCCCGGCGAGAGTTGCTTCTTGCGGTCCGCGACCACCTCGGCGATCGTCCGCTTGATGACGTCGGTTCGTTGCATGGGGCTCCACACCTTCTCAGTCGGTTCGGGTCGGGTTGGGTTCGGCGGGTGGGCGTCGGGCGGTGGTCACCCGGCGGCGGGCCTGCGGGCGACGAACATCCCCCAGCCGAACTCGCCCCGGTCGATCGCCGCCTGGATCTCCGCGCAGGAGGCGGCGAAGTCGCCGATCCACTCCCGGGCGGCCGGGTCGTCGGTGCCGGCGGCCCGCTCGCGGGCGGTCTCGCCGAGCACCCGGTACGTCTGCCGGATGTGCCCGTCGAGGCTGCGGGCGGTCAGCACCTCGAAGCCGGCGTCGGTGAGCGCCTCGGCGTAGGCGTCGAGCGAGTAGCCGCTGCTCCACCGCACCCGGTCGTAGACGTGCCGGCGGGCGGCCGCGCCGATCTCGGCGGTGGGCTGGAGGAAGTCGGTGATCGCCAGGACCCCGCCGGGGGCGAGCACCCGGTGCATCTCGGTGTGGCTGCGCGGCTTCTCCGGCACCAGGAACAGCGCGTCCTGGCTGACCACGTGGCTGAAGCTGCCCTCGGCGTACGGCAGCGCGGTGGCCGAGCCGTGCCGGAAGGCGATCCCCGGCGCCGGCCGCTGCGCGAGCTTGGCCTGGGCGAAGCGGACCCGCTCCACGCTGAGGTCCAGGCCCTCGCCCCGGCAGCCGGTCCGGGCGGCCAGGCGCAGCAGGAAGTTGCCGCAGCCGCAGCCGACGTCCAGCACCGTCGAGCCGGCGTCGATGCCCGCCTCGGCGGCCAGCAGGTCGGAGGTGCGGTCGGCGGCGGCGGGGTAGTCGGTGTCGGCGTCGTCGGCGAAGTAGCCGGTGTGCAGGACGCCCTCGCTGTCCCAGAAGCTGAGGTACGTCGAGGTGGTCCGGTCGAAGAACTCGGAGACGTCCCGCTCGGTGAACGGTGGGCTGGTCGTGGTCATCACGCGCTCCTTGGGGCCGGGCCGGGCCGGCGGCGACGCCGCCGGGGCAGGCAGGTCAGACGTAGGTGTCCTTGCGCACGCCGGCCAGGTGCGGCAGCTCCGGCCCGGCGACGCTGGCGCCCCCGTCGAGCAGGTGCACGCCCCCGGTGACGAACGAGGCCCGCTCGCTGGCCAGGAACGCGGCCACGGCGGCGATCTCCTCGGGGCGGCCCAGCCGGCGCAGCGCCGCGTGGTGCCCCATGGCGTCCAGCCGGGCCTCCACGTCGCCGTCGTCGCCGGCCAGCCGCGCGGCGGCCCGCTCCATCGGCGGGGTGCGCACGCTGCCGGGGGCCAGCACGTTGACGGTGATCCCGTCGCCGGCCACGTCCACGGCGAGGCCCTGGGCGAAGCGGACCAGGGCGGCCCGGGTCACCCCGGAGAGCAGCAGCGGGGCGATCGGCACGCTGGCGGTCTCCGAGGCGACGAAGAGCAGCCGCCCCCAGCCGGCGGCGCGCAGGTGCGGCAGCGCCGCCAGGGCCAACTCGACGGCCGGGATCAGCACCTTCTCCACGGCGGCCCGGTAGTCGTCGGCGTCGAAGAGGGTCGCCGTGCCGACCGGCGGGCTGCCGCCGCTGACCAGCAGCACGTGCGCCCCGCCGAACTCGGCGGCCACCGTGTCGACCCAGCGGCGGGCCGCGTCGGCGTCGGTGACGTCCACCCCGGTGGCGCTGACCCGGCCGGTGGCGACGGCGGCCACCTCCCGCTCGGCGGCGGCCAGCCGCTCCGGGTCGCGCCCGCAGATCGCCACGTGCGCGCCCTCCGCGGCGAACTCCTTGGCGCAGGCCAGGCCGATGCCGCTGGACCCGCCCGCGACGAGGACCACCCGCCCCTTCAACCCGAGATCCACGCTTCCTACCTCTCTGCTGCGCTGGTCGGTGACAACCGGTCGGCCCCGGTCGACGCCGACCGGTAGCCGTACCGGGTGAACAGGGGTTCGGCCAGCGCCGTGGCGGCCAGCCGGTCGCCCCGCGACAGGGTGCGCCGCCACGAGTCGTCGGCGGCCCGGATGACGGTGGCCCCGGTGCGGAACCGGTCCGGGTTGCCGGTCACCGTGTGGTTGGCGCCCAGCTCGACCGTGCGGCCCTGCACCGGGTTGCCGGCCGGGTCCGCCCCGCAGAGCCGCAGCAGCGCGTCGACGGTGCCGGCCGGGTCGGCGATGAACGACTCGTAGCGCAGCAGCGTCGACCGGTCGGGAAACCGCCGGGTGATCGCCGCCGAGGCCAGGTTGAACCCGTGCCAGTACGCGGTGCTGCGCGCCGCCGACATCGCGTAGACGTACTCCTTGGGTTCCCGCCAGGAGTGCGCCACGGCGCGCGGGTCGCGGACCAGGTGCACGTAGTACGGGGTGATCCCGGGCAGGTGCGCCAGCAGCGCCGCCTCACCGGGGATCTTCGTGGTGTCCACGATGGTGTGCGCGCCGGTGCGCTCGGCGACGGCCCGGTAGACGTCGCCCATCAGCTCGGCGTGGGCGCGGATCGGCTCGTCGTGCAGGCCCCGGCGCAGCACCCGCCAGGTGTGCCGGGTGCGTACCCGGGTGCGCTGCCGGTCGATGACCGCCGCGGCGTGCGCGTCGGCCGACACCCCGGCGGGCCGGCCGACGGGCAGCACGTGCGACCAGATGTCGCAGTCGGTCAGCGCCGCGCCGCAGCCGCAGAGCCCGTTGACCCCCCGGCCGGTGGAGTTCTTCCACAGGAAGTGCAGCTCACCGACGTGGAAGAAGCCGGGAACCTCGTTGAGGACGTTGCCGATGATGGTGCTGCCGTTGCGGCACCAGCCGGTGACGCAGAGGATGGTCAGGTCGGTCATGCCGCGCGGGCCTCCGTCGCCTCGATACCGGATCCGGCGGCGGTGTGCCCGGCCGCCGGGCGGGTGATCCACAGCGACAGGGCCGCCGCCGCGACGGCGCAGGCCGCGCCGACGCCGAAGACCGCCGGGTAGCTCAGGCTCGCCGCGACCAGGCCGGTCACCGGCCCCCACACCGCCAACCCCAGGTCCCAGAACGACGTGTACGCCCCGATCGCCGCGCCCTGCCGGGCCGGCTCGGCCCGGTTCATCACCACCAGCGCCATCGACGGGTGCAGCAGGCTGAATCCCGCGCCGGTGACCACGCCGCCGAGCACGGCGACCGGCAGGTTCGGGGCGAACGCGATGATCAGCAGGCCGACCGCCTCGCCGGCCGCCGACCAGGCCGCCACCCGCCGGGGGCCCAGCTTGTCCGGCAGGTGGCCGATGACCAGCCGGGTCAGCGCGTAGACGGCGCTGAAGCAGCTCAGCACCACCACCCCGGAGCCGATGCCCCGGTCGTCGAGGTGCAGCACCACGAACGCGGCGAGGCCGGCGTACCCGGCGGCGCCGAGGGCGAGCGCGGTGCCGGGCAGCAGCGCCGGGCGCAGCAGCAGCCCACCGCCGCCCTTGCCGGCGGCCGGGTCGCGCTGCGGGGCCGGGACCATGGCGATCAGGGCGGCGGCGAGCAGGGGAGCGGCGGCGGCGAGCGCCCAGACCGCCGCGTAGGAGATCTGTTGCAGGGTCGCGCCGAGGAAGGTGCCGGCGGAGATGCCGCCCCACATGCTCATCCCGTACAGGCCGATGAGCTGACCGCGCCGGTGCTGCGGGGCCAGCGCCACCGTCCACGCCGCGCCGGCGGTGAAGAGGGCCGCCTCGCCGACGCCGAGCAGCAGCCGGACCGCCACCAGCACCGGCACCGCCAGCGGCAGGAAGTACAGCAGCCCACCGGCGGCCAGCACGACCGCGCCGGCCAGCATCACGCTGCGGTGTCCGTGCCGGTCGGCCAGCGCGCCGGCGATCGGCCGGGTCAGCAGCGCGGTCACCGCGGTCACCGTGACGACCACCCCGATCACCAGGTCCCCGGCGCCGTGCTCGGCGCGCAGGAACCCGGGCAGCACCGGGATCACCGCGGTCAGCCCCAGGTACCCGGCGAAGAGCCCGCCGAAGACGCCGACCAGGGCCAGCCGGGGCACGGAGCGGGTCGCGGTCTGGGTCATCGCCGCACCGACGCCCCGGCGTCGGCGGGGGCGGCGTCGCCGGTGGGGCGGGCGGGCGCGTGGCCCAGGGCGGCGGCCACCTTGCGGACCGCCCGCACCAGGTCCTCGCAGTCGGCGGGGGTCAGGTTGGACGACAGCGGCACGTCCACCGCCTCCCGCAGGTACGCGGCGGTGCGCGGCAGCATCGCCCGGATCGCGTCGAGGTCGTCGGTGTCGTACGCGAAGCGCCAGTTCCAGAACGCGCGGACGTTGAGGTCGTCGTCGGCGCCGATGTTGCGCGCGTCGATGCCCTCCCGGCACAGCGCGCGGGCGAACCAGCCGGCGTCGCCGCCGGGAACCCGGAACACGAAGGCCTCCCCGAGGTACGCCCCGGGGGCGACCGGCCGGCGTGGCGCGATGCCCGGCAGGCCGGCCAGCGCGGCGGAGACGTGCCCGAAGTTGCGGCGGAACAGCGCCAGCCGCTCCGGCAGCCGGGTCAGCTCGGCGCGCAGCAGCGCCGCCCGGATCTCGTCCATCCGCAGGCTCAGCAGCGGCAGGTCCAGGCCGGTCAGCGGTGGCTCACCGTCGGGGAAGTGCCGCCGCAACCGCCCCTCGTACGCGCCGGAGAGCGCCACCGCGCGGGCGAACAGCTCCCGGTCGTCGGTGACCAGGAAGCCGCCCTCGCCGCAGTTGAGGGCCTTGTCGGACTGGGTGCTGAACGCCCCGGCCGCCCCGAAGGTGCCGAGCTTGCGCCCGTTGAGCTCGGCGCCCAGCGCCGGCACCGCGTCCTCGATCAGCGGCACCCCCATCTCGGCGGCGAAGCGGGCCAGGGCCTCGGCGTCGGCGGCGAAGCCGCGCATGTGCACCACGAGGATCGCCCCGATCCGTGGGTCCCAGCGCCGGCGCAGGTCGTCGAGGTCCATCCGCAGGTCCTCGTCGACCTCCACCAGGAACGGCTTGCACCCGGCCATGACGATCGCGCTCGGCGTGGCGACGAACGTGAACCCGGGGCAGGCGACCAGCGAGCCGGGGGGCACCCGGGCGGCCATCAGGGCCAGGGCCAGGGCGGCGGTGCCGCTGGAGACGGCCAGGGCGTGCCGGGTGCCGAAGAAGCGGCACAGCTCGGCCTCGAACTGCCCGCACTCCGTCTCGTGCTGCGGCCGGTGGTCGTAGCGGAAGTAGAGGTGGCTGCGCACGGCCCGGCAGGCCGCCTCCTCGTCCTCGGGGTGGACGAAGACGGCGCCCTTGTCGTACGTGGGCCAGGGGGTGTGCCGGACCGGGGTGCCGCCGTGCAGGGCGAGGCGTTCCTCCGGCTGGTCGTGGCGCTCCTCCGGCAGTGGCCTGGGCGGGGCGGGAGCTTCGTGGTTCCCGTTCACCGGCGGACTCCTCGCTCGTTGCTGGCGGGTGTTCCGATGACCCGGCTCCTACTGGGGGTAGGACCCGATTCCGGAGGTGGCGACCGGCGGTCGACGCGGTCCATCGGTGGTGACGGGGTGGAACCGTCGCGAAACCGAATGCACGGCTATGACCGTTCAGTGACAGTCATGATTGTCGTGGGGGTGCGGCGAGTCAACCCGTGCATTCTGCAATCTGCCGGATTGGGGTTGCCGGGAATGGAGGCGGTTACACCCTGTCGCCGCCGGCTGGTTGTGGTGCCGCCCCGAACGGCCCATGAGCAGGTCGGATGCGAGGGCCTGGGCGGGGTTTGTCACTCTGGGTAGAACCCCTGTTGGTTTCCGGATGTCGTTCTCGGCCACCCCTTTAACTGGCTTTCCTATCGGAAAGGGAGACATTGCGAGTGTGTCAAAACGGTCAACAGCCGTCAATTGCAATTTGTTGGATCGGAGACGGAAATTTGCGCTGCAGGCGGGGCGAAATCCGCCCCGATGGCCGCTTGGTGGAGCGAAGCGGATCACTCTCCGAGCTTGCCCGTCACTCTCCGAATCCGGCCCGTGGGTTCCGTTACTGATCAGCGTGCCGTCGAAGTTGGTGTGGGCGTAGCCGGCCATCTTCGCGGCCAGCAACACCGAGTGCAGGCCGGGCGCTTGGGCGGCGAGCACGGTAAGGCCCTCAGGCGGGTACGCGTACCCCGTCGACCTGCTGATCGTGTTGTCGCTGGCGAGTTGCGAGATGCGGGTGCCGAGCCGTTGCCGTTCGGCGCGCAGGAGGCCGGACAGAAACGCGGTCGCCTCGCGGACGGGCAGGATGGCGGCATATGTGACGCTCATGGCGACGCAGAACCTCGATGGCGGTGATCCGGGAAGGACCACCCTCATGCCGGGGTTCTGCGTCTTCTCTTCGCACCGCAACGGATCCGGGCGCGTCCGGACCGCCGATCGACTCAGCTACTCGAAGTCATCGACCCATTACTCGGAAAGGCCCAGCGAAGGATCAGCAGGGGGTCAGCTGCCACGTCACCTTCGTCACGTTGACCGGTATATACAGGTCGCCCCCGGTCCCGCCGGCGGGAGCGCAGTTCGTGAAGGGAGTCGACGAGCCGAACATGATCCCGGATATCACGGCGTCGCGGCCTGTGCCGTTGTAGAAGTTGAATCCCTGGATGCTGCCGGTCCACTCGCTGTCGGTCGTCAGGGACGGCGTCTCCACGGGACCCTGCGGCGGGTGATTCCAGTTGGGCCAGATGCAGAGCATGCCCTGCGGGCAGTTCCCGGACCCCCAGCCTTGTATCGACACTCCGGGTGCTGCCGCCGAGGCGGCGGGGGCGGTGGCCAGCACGCCCGCAACGGACGCGGCGATGGCGATGGATTTCAACAGCACGGTTCACCCGCTTCTAGATAGATATCTATAGATGTATGTCTAAACTACCGGCCGAAAATTGACAGGTCAAGTACCTGAAACGACGCAGTCCGGGGCGGGTCGCTCGGCAGCTGGCGTCCACCTGAGTCTGATGACGATCGAGGTGGTTTCAGGGTGGTGCCTGTCGGGTGGCCCCACCGCGGACCCCGCCTGGCGGGTCCGACGCTTGCCGTCGGGTACCGGATCGGGCGCTGGGTGCGACTTTCTGGGCGAAGGCATTTACTGTTAACAATGTTTACTTTATCTTCATCGCATCACTCGGGCGGACGCGTTCCCCCAGTTCGGTGGCGCGCGTGTGCCAGCCCCGACCGGAAGGAGCATTCGCATGCGTCGAACAACCGCCGTCTCGCTCGCGTCAGCGGGCGCCGCCGTCGCCTCCTTGGCCGTCGCGCTCCCAGCCCAGGCACACGGCTACGTCTCCGGCCCGCCGAGCCGGCAGGCGCTCTGCGCCCAGGGACGGGTGCCCGACTGCGGCCAGATCAGGTACGAGCCGCAGAGCGTGGAGGGCCCGAAGGGTCTGCGCAGCTGCCACGCCGGAATCAGCCAGTTCGCCGTCCTCAACGACGACGCGCGGGGCTGGCCGGCCACCTCGGTCGGCAGCTCGATCACCTTCACCTGGACCAACACCGCCCGGCACGCCACCAGCAACTGGGAATACTGGATCGGCGGCACCCGGGTCGCCGTGGTCAACGGGGGCGGGCAGCAGCCCGGTGCCACCGTCTCGCACACCGTCAACCTGGGTGGGTTCTCGGGGCGGCAGAAGCTCCTGGCGATCTGGAACATCTCCGACACCGCCAACGCCTTCTACTCCTGCGTGGACCTCCAGATCGGCGGCGGCAACCCCACCCCGTCCCCTACTCCCACCCCGACTCGGCCCCCCACGCCGTCGCCGACGCCCCCCGCTCCGAGCACCCCGGCTCCGACCACCCCCGCACCCTCCGGTAGCTGGGCGGCGTACCAGGCGTATCGGGTGGGTGACCAGGTCAGCTACGGCGGTGCGACATACCGGTGCGTGCAGGCGCACACGGCTCTGCCCGGTTGGGAGCCGCCGAACGTACCGGCCCTCTGGAGCCGGCTCTGATCCATCGGTGGGCACGGCCCGCCCCGGGCCGTGCCCACCCCGCACGGGAGGCCCGCATGAGACCCTTCCCCACGGCGGTCGCGCTCGCCGTGCTCCTGACCGTCGCCGGCTGCGCCCCACCCGCTGCCGATCCCGGCGTCGCGAACCGGACCGAGCCGGCGGACGTGCCGTTCCTCGCGGCGATGGTCGCCCACCACGACCGGACCCGGGTCCTCGCCGCCGAGGCGGCGGGCCGGATCGTCGACCCGGAGCTGCGTACCCTCGTCGCGGCCATCGACGCGACCGAGGCCGACGAAGTGGCCACCATGCGGCGGTGGCTCGCCGACGCGCCGGCCGACACCGCCCCCCACCACGGTCACCACGGCACATCAACGGCGGCCGCCCCCGACCCCGACCTCGCCCGGCTGCGGTCCGCCGCCGTCGGCCGCTTCGACGCCGTGCTGGTCGACGTGCTCACCGCCCACCAACGGCGGGCCGCCGCGCTGGCCCGCGCTCATCTGCCGGTGGCGGCCGGCCCCGAGGTACGCGCCCTCGCCGACCGCGTCGAGCGGTCGCGTACCGCCCAGCTGAAGCTGCTCTCCGGGCTGCCGGCCACGCGGCCTCCACCGGGACCGAAGCGATGACGCGCGGCACCGTGACCGTGACGGACGCGGCCGACGCCCCGTCACGACCGGCCCTCGTTACGGTCTCAGGCGCCGCGGGCCGTGGCGCGAGCGCGGACACTGCCGCTTCGCCCCCGCCTGCGGGCCGATCAGCCGGTCGCAGAGGTCAGCCGTGTACGGTCTTCCGCCATGAACAGCGGTGCGGGTGACGGCGGCGGCACGGGGGTCGGCGCGTCCGGTGCGCAGGCCGGGCCGACCCTCCTGGCAGAGGTCATCGTTGCCGGGAAAGTGACGGCGTTGCGACACGCGGTAGCCGCCTCGGCCGGCGGGGCGGGCCTCTGCGACGGTGCCCTGGAGGACTTCGTGCTGGCGGTGCACGAGTTGGTCACCAACGTCGTCCGGCATGGCGGCGGCAGCGGCCGGCTGCGGCTGTGCCGCCAGGGCGACCGGTTGACCTGCGAGGTCACCGACGACGGCCCCGGTCTCGATGCTGTGCCGGTCGCGCTTCCCGCGCCGAACCAGGTGGGCCACCGTGGCCTCTGGCTCGCCCAGCAGCTCACCGACGGCTTGGAGATCCGCACCGACGGTCGGGGCACGACGGCCCTGGTCACCGCGCGGCTGGCCGCCCCCAATCCCGGCTGACCGGGTACCGCAGCGGCGGTGGCGATCCGTCGCGCGGCCGAGCGGCCCGTCGGTCACGCGTACCCTCAGCGTCCCTTGCCGCCGAACCTCGTCACCCGCGCCGCCGTGGTCATGTGCATACTTTCCGGGTTTGCTGTCGTCGTCGGGTCGTGCCCGTCCGGCGGATCAGGTCCGGGGGGTTGCGATGGTCGAGCGGTCGGCGGTACGGCGTGGTGGCCCGGTGCCCGGTCAGGCCGGGCCGGTGACGGACCCGGGTCTGCGGCAGTTGTTGGCCGGCCTCACCGCAGTGCGCGACGGCGACTTCGGCACCCGGCTGCCGCAGGACGCCGACGGCCTGCTCGGCGAGATCGCCACCGTCTTCAACGGCATGGTCGACCAGCTGTCGCTGTTCACCTCCGAGGTGACCCGGGTGGCCCGCGAGGTGGGCACCGAGGGGCAACTCGGCGGCCAGGCCGAGGTGCCCGGGGTGTCGGGCACCTGGAAGGACCTCACCGACTCCGTCAACGCCATGGCCGGCAACCTCACCGACCAGGTCCGCGACATCGCCGAGGTGGCCACGGCGGTGGCCCGGGGCGACCTGTCGCAGAAGATCACCGTGGACGTGCGGGGCGAGATCCTGGAGCTCAAGGTCACCATCAACACGATGGTCGACCAGCTCTCGTCGTTCGCCGACGAGGTGACCCGGGTGGCCCGCGAGGTGGGCAGCGAGGGCCGCCTCGGCGGCCAGGCCGAGGTGCCCGGCGTGGCCGGCACCTGGCGCGACCTCACCGACTCGGTGAACTTCATGGCCGGCAACCTGACCAGCCAGGTCCGCAACATCGCCCAGGTCACCACGGCGGTGGCCCGGGGCGACCTGTCGCAGAAGATCACCGTGGACGCCCGGGGCGAGATCCTGGAGCTCAAGAGCACCATCAACACGATGGTCGACCAGCTCTCGTCGTTCGCCGACGAGGTGACCCGGGTGGCCCGCGAGGTCGGCACCGACGGCCGCCTCGGCGGCCAGGCCCAGGTCAGCGGCGTCGCCGGCACGTGGCGGGACCTGACCGACTCGGTGAACTCGATGGCGGTCAACCTCACCGACCAGGTGCGCAGCATCGCCCAGGTGGCCACGGCGGTGGCCCGGGGCGACCTGTCGCAGAAGATCACCGTCACCGCGCACGGGGAGATCCTGGAGCTGAAGAACACCATCAACACGATGGTGGAGCAGCTCTCGTCGTTCGCCGACGAGGTGACCCGGGTGGCCCGCGAGGTGGGCACCGAGGGCCGCCTCGGCGGCCAGGCCGACGTCAAGGGCGTCTCCGGCACCTGGAAGGACCTCACCGAGTCGGTCAACGTCATGGCCGACAACCTCACCGCCCAGGTGCGCAGCATCGCCGAGGTCACCACCGCCGTCGCCAAGGGCGACCTGACGCAGAAGATCCGGGTCGACGCCCGGGGCGAGATCCTGGCGCTGAAGGAGACCATCAACACGATGGTCGACCAGCTCTCCGCGTTCGCCGACGAGGTGACCCGGGTGGCCCGCGAGGTCGGCACGGAGGGGCGCCTCGGCGGTCAGGCCCGGGTGCTCAACGTCGGCGGCACCTGGAAGGACCTCACCGACAACGTCAACGAGATGGCCAACAACCTCACCAACCAGGTGCGCTCGATCGCCCTGGTCGCCACGGCGGTGGCGCAGGGCGACCTGAGCCGCAAGATCACGGTGGAAGCCAAGGGCGAGGTGGCCGTGCTCGCCCAGACCATCAACACCATGGTCGACACCCTCGGCGCGTTCGCCGACGAGGTGACCCGGGTGGCCCGCGAGGTCGGCACCGAGGGGCGGCTCGGCGGTCAGGCCCGGGTGCCCAACGTGGCCGGCACCTGGAAGGACCTCACCGACAACGTCAACTCGATGGCGAACAACCTCACCGGCCAGGTCCGCAACATCGCCCAGGTCACCACGGCGGTGGCCCAGGGCGACCTGACCCGCAAGATCGACGTTGACGCCCGGGGCGAGATCCTGGAGCTGAAGACCACCATCAACACGATGGTCGACCAGCTCTCGTCGTTCGCCGCCGAGGTCACCCGCGTCGCCCGGGAGGTCGGCAGCGAGGGCCGCCTCGGCGGCCAGGCCGAGGTGGAGGGCGTCTCCGGCACCTGGAAGCGGCTCACCGAGAACGTCAACGAACTCGCCGGCAACCTCACCCGGCAGGTCCGCGCCATCGCCGAGGTGACCAGCGCGGTCGCCACCGGCGACCTGACCCGCTCGATCACCGTCGACGCCTCCGGCGAGGTCGCCGAGCTCAAGGACAACATCAACTCCATGGTGGAGTCGCTGCGCGAGACCACCCGGATGAACCAGGAACAGGACTGGCTCAAGACCAACCTGGCCCGCATCTCCGGGCTGATGCAGGGCCACCGGGACCTGGAGGTGGTCGCCGGGCTGGTGATGGACGAGCTGGCCCCGCTGGTCGCCGCCCAGCTCGGCACGTTCCTGCTGGTGGAGGAGAGCGCCGCCGCGCCGACCCTGCGGGTCGTCGGTGGTTACGGCCACCGCGCCTCCGGCCGCCGGTACGCCCTCGGCGACTCCCTCGTCGGGCAGGCCGCGGTGAGCAAGCGGGCGATCGTGGTCGACGAGGTGCCGGCGGACTACGTCACCGTCTCCTCCAGCCTCGGCGCCGCCGTCCCGCTGCACCTGGTGGTGCTGCCGATCCTCTTCGAGGACCAGGTCCTCGGCGTCATCGAGCTGGCCAGCATGAGCCGCTTCACCGAGGTGCACCGCGACTTCCTCGACCAGCTCATGGAGACCATCGGCGTCAACGTCAACACCATCGTCGCCAACGCCCGCACCGACGTGCTGCTCACCGAGTCCCAGCGCCTCGCCGCCGAGCTGCGGGCCCGCTCGGAGGAGTTGCAGGCCCGCTCCGAGGAGCTGCAACGCTCCAACGCCGACCTGGAGGACAAGGCGGCGCTGCTGGCCCGGCAGAACCACGACATCGAGACCAAGAACTCCGAGATCGAGCAGGCCCGGCAGGAGCTGGAGGCCCGCGCCCAGCAGTTGGCGCTGGCGTCGAAGTACAAGTCGGAGTTCCTCGCCAACATGAGCCACGAGCTGCGTACGCCGCTGAACTCGCTGCTCATCCTGGCCCAGCTGCTGGCCCAGAACCCCAACCGCAACCTGACGGCCAAGCAGGTCGAGTACGCCACCGTCATCCACTCCGCCGGCACCGACCTGCTCCAACTGATCAACGACATCCTCGACCTGTCGAAGGTGGAGGCCGGCAAGATGGACGTCAACCCGGAGACGTTCGAGCTCGACGAGCTGCGCGACTACGTCGACGCGACGTTCCGGCCGTTGACCACGCCGCGCGGGCTGGAGCTGGACATCAGCACCGCCCCCGACGTGCCGCAGCGGCTGCACACCGACGAGCAGCGGCTGCGCCAGGTGCTGCGCAACCTCGTCTCCAACGCCGTGAAGTTCACCGAGCAGGGCCGGGTGGAGCTGCGCATCGAGCGGGCCCGCCCCGACGAGCTGCCCGAGCAGTTCGCGGTGGGGCAGACCGTGCTGGCGTTCCGCGTGGTCGACACCGGCATCGGCATCGCCGAGCAGCACCTCACCGCGATCTTCGACGCGTTCCAGCAGGCCGACGGCACCACCAGCCGCCGGTACGGCGGGACGGGGCTGGGCCTGTCGATCAGCCGGGAGATCGCGCACCTGCTGGGCGGGCGGATCACCGCGCGCAGCGTCCTCGGGCGGGGCAGCACGTTCACCCTCTACCTGCCGACCGCCCTGCCGACCCCGGTCGCCGCCGCCCCGGCGACGCCCTCGGGTGCCGTACCGTCGTTCGTCGCCCGCGCGGAGCCGGCGGGGCGCGACCTGATCGGCGGGCCGGCGTCGTTCGGGCTGCCCGCCGTGCCGTTCCCGGTGGCCGAGCGGCGCGTGCTGGTCCTCGAACACCACGACAAGGGGCTGCTGACGATGCTGGTGCACGGCGTGTCGGCCGGGCTGGCGGACGGGGCCGCGCCCGTCGAGGTCGTCACCGTCCTCGACGCCCCCTCGGCCCTGGAGGCCGCCGCCGGTCGCCGGCACCGCTGCCTGGTGGTGCACCTGGACCTGCCCGACGACAGCGCCGCGCTGCTGCTGCGGGCGCTGCACGACGACACGGCCAACCGGGGTGTGCCGGTGCTGGCGTACCACGCCCGGCCGCTGGCCGCCGGCCAGGAGGCACTGCTGCGGGCGATGGCCGGCGACCGGCCGCTGGAGGTCCTGGCCAGCCTGGACGAGCTGCGGGAGCGCATCGCCCTGCACCTGTCGGTGGCGCTGCCCGAGCACGTGGTGCCCTTCGCCCGCGCGGCCCAGCCCGCCGAGGCCGGCTTCGACGGGGCCACCGGCGGGCTGGCCGGCCGCAAGGTCCTGGTGGTCGACGACGACGCCCGCAACGTCTTCGCGCTGACCAACATCCTGGAGCTGCACGGCCTCGACGTGGTCTACGCCGAGAACGGCCGCAAGGGCATCGAGACCCTGATGCGCCACGACGACATCGACCTGGTGCTGATGGACGTGATGATGCCGGAGATGGACGGGTACACCGCCACCGCCGCCATCCGGGCGATGCCGCGCTACGCCGACCTGCCGATCATCGCGGTGACCGCCAAGGCCATGCACGGCGACCGGGAGAAGAGCATCAGCTCGGGGGCCAGCGACTACGTCACCAAGCCGGTGGACGCCGAGGACCTGTTGCACTGCATCCACCGCTGGCTGGCCGGCTGACCGGTCGGGCCGGTCGCTCGCCGGCCCGCACCCCGCCCCGGTTCCTGGGGGCGGGCCGCCGTGCCCGGCGGGCCGCCACGCCCGCCGGTGCCGGGCGGGCGGCCGGTGCGGCCGGCACAATGGCCCGGTGACGCAGCGGCGGGTGAGCCTCGACGACCTGGGGGCGTGGCTGATCAAGGGCAACGCCGAGCGGGTGGACCTGACCGCCCGCTTCCGGCGCGACCCCCAGGTGACGAGCTGGTGCGTGCGCCCCGGCTACCGGGCCCGGCTGATGGGCCCCGGTCAGCCGGTGGTCTTCTGGGCCAGCGGCAGCCGGGGCGGCTGCCCGTACGGCGTCTGGGGCGTCGGACGCGTCACCGCCGCGCCCGTCGTCGACGCCGACGGCGGCTGGTCGGTGCCGCTGGACCTGACCGTCCTCGACGAGCCGGACCGGGTGCCCCGGCGGCGGTTGCGGGCCGACCCGAGGCTGACCGGCCTGGAGGTGCTTCGCCAGCCGCAGGCGGCCAATCCGTCCTACCTCACCGTGGCCCAGTTCGCCGCGCTGCACGACCACCTGCCGACAACCTGACGGTTCCGCTCGGGTGACCGTTCCGGCTGCGCGAAAGGTCCGGACGGCGGGGGGTGCAGGGGGGTGACGCCATCGTTACGATGTGTCGACACATTTGGGGAAGAGAGGTCGGTCCGCGTGCGCTGTCCCGCTGTCTGCCCCGCCCCGGCCGCGCTCGCCCTGGCGGCACGGCGCACCGGGGTCGTTCCGGTCGGGTGGGCGGCGCGCTTCGTACGCCGGTTCGTGCTGCTGGCCGGCGTGCTGGGCGCGGGGATGCTCGGGGCCGTGCTGCTGGCCGGCCCCGCTGCCGCCGCCGAGGGTGCTGGGCGCCCGGCCGGGGCGGCTGCCGACGCGGCGCACCGCCCGGCCGGCCCGCTACCGGAACTGCTCGACCGCCTGCTGCCCGCCCGCCCGCACGGCGGCCGACCCGGTGCCCCCGCCAGCGCCGGCCCCGAGCGGCCCCGACCCGCCGAGCCGCACCGGCACCGTCCGGCCGAGTCGGAGCGTCCCGCCGGCTCCGACCGGCGTCGTCCGGCCAAGTCGGACCGCCCGGCCAAGTCGGACCGCCCGGCCAAGTCGGACCGCCCGGCCAAGTCGGACCGCCCGGCCAAGTCGGACCGCCCGGCCAAGTCGGACCGGCCGGCCAAGTCGGACCGGCCGGCCAAGTCGGACCGGCCGGCCAAGTCGGACCGCCCGGCCAAGTCGGACCGCCCGGCCGACCTCGGCCGCGCCGCCGACCTGGCCCCCGCGCGGCCCGGTGACTCCGCGCCGTCCCCGGCCGTCGTGCTTCCCCTGCCCGGCAGCGCTGGCGGTGACCTCCTGGGCTGCCCGCGGGAACTTCTGCACGGCCGCCCGGCCTGCGCGACCGGCCTGGTCACCGGCGTGACGCGGCAGGTCGTGCCCCCGGTCGGCAGACTGGTCGGCGGGCTGCTGCACCCGTTGCTGCCGGGCCTGACCGTCCCGCCGGGCGGACCCGGTTCGCCGCTGCCGCCGGTCGGCGTCGCACCGGCCCCCGCCCCGCCGGGCGCACCCGGGTCGCTGGTCCCCACCGAGGTCGTGCCCGCCACCACCGCGTCGGCCCGGCCCCACCGGGCGGGCGGCGCGAGCGGGGCAACCAAGGCGTTCCCGCGCTGGTGGTCGGCCGTATCCGTGGTCCCCGGCGGGCCCGTCGCCATCGCCTCGGGACAGACCCGGCCGGCAGCCGGGTCGCCGAATCCCGGCCGGCCCGCCCGCCCGGCGCCCCCCGGCGACCGGCTCGACGACGTCCGGGCCGCCACGGGGACCGCGTCCGCCTCGCCCCAGGACAGCGGCTGGTCGTCCCGAGTCGACGGCCGCCACCGCACGGTCCTGACATCGGTGCCGGTCGAGGGCCGGGCCCCGGCGGTGAGCGCCCGCCCCGGCTGATCCCGGCCCGGTGGCGTCCCGCGCTCCCCGGCCCCGCGCCGGGCCGACCGCCGGACGCGGCCCCCCGTGGCCCCGAGCATCCCCAGTGGCGCCTGCTCCGGGCCGACGCTGTCCGTTCCGCGCGCACCGCCCCCGTTCCACCGCGTCGCACCGACCGGTGGGGGCGGCGCGACGCGTACCCGAGATCGGAGTTACGTGGTGATCCACGTCGTCGTTGCCGAGGAAATGGGACTGCTACGAAGCGCGCTGTGCGCGGCGCTGTCGAGCGAGGAGGACATCGAGGTCGTCGCCGATGCGGCTGGCCTCGGGCAACTGTGGGAGGCGCTGCGTCGGGAACGCCCCGACGTGCTGGTGCTGGAACTCAAGGCGGACGCGCCCGAGTCGGCGCTCGA
The DNA here is from genome assembly GCF_049841815.1 of Micromonospora sp. DT233. Classification (NCBI taxonomy): domain Bacteria; kingdom Bacillati; phylum Actinomycetota; class Actinomycetes; order Micromonosporales; family Micromonosporaceae; genus Micromonospora; species Micromonospora sp. DT233. Next base: position 148,967 of record NZ_JBNCLB010000007.1, read on the forward strand.
CGTCGGCCGGGTGCTGGCCGAGACCCCGCGCACTGCCGTGCTGGCGATGAGCCACCGCTGGAACCCGCCGCTGGTCGAGGCGGCCGTGACCGCGGGGGTGCGCGGGCTGCTCAGCAAGAGCGTCGCGATGCCGGAACTGGTCCGCGCGGTCCGCACGACCGCCGCCGGGGAACGGGTGATCGACCCGTCCGCCGCGGCGGCGGTGCTGAGCCCACCGGCCAACCCGCTGACCCGTCGGGAACTGGAGGTGTTGCGGGTCGCCGCCGAAGGGCTGCCGTTGAAGGAGATCGCCCGCCGGCTCTTCCTGGCGCACGGCACCGTGCGCAACCACCTCTCGGCCATCCTGCACAAGACGGGCACCCGCAACCGGATGGAGGCCGTCCGACTGGCGCAGCGGGACGGCTGGCTCTAGCGGTCGCGAAGGGGCCCCGGACACGGTTTCGGGGTCCCTCGCTCACCGAGCGGAGTCGGGGGCGCCGTGCTTGAATGTGCACCGGTTGTCAACGTTGCTGCCGGGAGAGGTCCGACATGATCCGTACCTTGCTCGCCCTGGACGGTGCACTGGTCCGGGGGGCGTTGTCGCTCGTCCTCGCCGCCGAAGAGGACATCCACGTGGTCGCGGAGGTGGGCCGCGGCGAAGCGGTGGACCAGGTCGTCCAGGCCGGCCGCCCGGACGTGGTGGTGATGGACTTCGGTCTGATATCCGACGTGGAGGCGGTGGTGCCCGCGTGCCCCCTGCTGGTGCTCGCCGACCCGCGTCGCGTCCGGGGCCTGCACGGCGTGTTCTCGCCGGGCCGCACCGTCGGCATCCTGCCCAACGACGTCGCCCCGCAGCGGGTGGTCGACGGGATCCGCCGGCTGGCGCGGCACGAGTCGGTGGTCGACGCCGAGCTCGTCCTGGCGGCGCTCGCCGTCGACAGCCCGCTGACCGCCCGGGAGACCGAGGTGCTGCGGCTGACCGCCGACGGCGCCCCGATCGCCGAGGTGGCCGGTTCGCTGCGCCTGTCCTGCGGCACCGTCCGCAACCACCTCGGGCGGATCGCCCGCAAGACCGGGGCCCGGACCCGGATCGAGGCGGTCCGCTTCGCCCGGGAGTTCGGCTGGATCTGACCCGGCCCGGGACCGTCAGGAGGACAGTGGCCGTCCGCCGAGGACGGCCACTGTCCTCGCGTACGTGCGCGGCCGGGGCTGCTCAGGCCCGCCCGGCCGGGGCGTGGGGCCGGGCGGGCCGGTCGTCCCAGTGGCCGACGAGTTCCCGGTAGGTCGCGGAGCCGGCCAACAGCTCCCCGTGGGTGCCGAGCACCGGCCGATCGCCGTCGACCAGCAGCACCCGGCGGGCCCGAACGGCGGAGCTGATCCGGTGGGCGATGACCACCAGCGTGCCGGGCCGGCGGGCGAACGCCTCCTCCACCCGCGCCTCCGCCGCCGGGTCCAGGTGACAGGTCGCCTCGTCGAGGATCACCAGCGGGGCGGGGGAGAGGTACGCCCGCACCGCGGCGACGAGCTGCCGTTCGCCGGCGGAGAGCGCCTGCGGCGTCACGGTTGCGCCCAGCCCGCCGAGCCGGGCCACCAGCGCCGCCGCCCCGAGGGCGTCGACGGCGGCCACCACGGCGGCGTCGTCGACCTCCGGGTGCAGGTAGCGCAGGTTGTCGGCGACCGACCCGGTGAAGACGTACGCCTCCTGCGGCACCAGCACCCGCAGCCGGGCCAGCGTGGGCGGCGCGGCGGCGGCCACCGGCACCCCGCCCAGGAACACGGCGCCGGCCTGCGGCGCCAGCAGCCCGGAGAGCAGGGCGGCCAGGGTCGACTTGCCCGCCCCGCTGGCCCCGACCACCACGAGGTGCTCCCCGGCGTCAAGGGTCAGCGTGAGCTCCGCCAGCACCGGCCGTGCCGCCGCGCCGTACCGGAAGGTGAGCCCGTGGATCGACGCGGCCGGCGGGGCCGGCGGCGCGGTCGCGTCCCGACCGGCCGGGACGTTGCCCGCCGGGCTGCCGGCCGGGGCCTGCGCGTCGTCCGGGCAGGTGCGCAGGATGCGGTCCAGGGTGACCACGTACCGCAGGCCGCCGCCGCCGAGGCCCTGCACCAGGGCGTGCAGGGCGGGTTGCAGGCCGGTGGCGACGTAGATCAACGCGCCGAGCACCGCGCCGGCGGTCAGGCCCCGCCCCACCAGCCACGGCGCGGCCAGCACCAGCACCGCCAGCGGCAGCCAGCCGCCCAGGCCGATGCTGAGGCTGCGCACCGCCGCCATCCGCGCCAGGGTCCGTTCGGCGGCGGCCTGCTCCGCCACCCGCCGGCCCACGTCGGCGACGACCCGCTCGGCCGCGCCGCACGCCCGCACGTCCCGGTGCCCGGCCAGCGCCGTCGCGGCGGCCCGGCCGAGCTCCTCGCCGGCGCGGACGTAGCGGCGCTGCTGCCCGGCCATCGCCGGGAGCGCGGCGAGGAAGACGGCGAGCCCGACGACCAGCGGCGCGGCCACCATGGCCGCCAGCACCGGGTCCAGGGCGACCAGCCCGAGCAGGGCCGCCCCGGCGGCGAAGAGGAAGCCCCGCGTCACCATCAGCAGGCCGGCGAAGGTGTCCCGGACCAGCTCCACCTGGTGGGTCAGTCGGGCCGCCGAGGCGCTGTCGGCACGCCCACCGGTCGCGGTGGCGTCGGCCAGGGCGGCCCGCACCACCCGGCCGGCGAGGTCGTCGCGGAACGGCTCGACCACCGCGCCGAGGCTGCGGTACGTCCGACCGGTGGCCAGCGCGCCGACGAGCACCGCCACGGCCAGCAGCCCGAGCCAGCGCAGGCCGACGCCGGGGCGACCGGCCAGGAAACCCGCGTCGACCGCCCGCGCCACCAGGGCGCCGGAGAGCAGCGCCGGCAGCGCCTCGACGACCGACCAGCCGACGAGCCGCGCCACGGCCGACCGCCGGGCGCGCAGCGCCCCCCAGGTGACCCGCCGCACCCCGCCGCCGGTCGCCGGCCGGCCCGACGTCGGGGCCGACCCGGTGGGGCCGGGTGGCGCGGTGGCGGTGGCGGCCGCCCCGGCCGGGCGGTCGGGCGTCGGTGGGTTCCGGTGGCTCATACGGCGCTCCCGTCGGTGGTGCCGTCGGTGCGGAAGACCGCCCGGTAGGCCGGATCCGCCCAGAGCCGCCCGTGCGGGGCGAGGGCGCGCAGCCGGCCGCCGTCGAGCCAGGCGACCAGGTCGGCCGCCGCCGCCGTGGCGACCCGGTGGGTGACCACCAGCCGGGTACGCTCACCCGCCCGCCCCGCCACGGCGCGGGCGATCCGGTGCTCGGTGACGGTGTCCAGGCTGGAGGTGGCGTCGTCGAGGATCAGCAACCGGTCACCCGCCGTGAAGGCGCGGGCCAGCCCCAGCCGTTGGCTCTCGCCACCGGAGAGCGGCGTGTCGGCCAGCGGGGTGCGGAAGCCCGCCGGTAGCCGGTCGACGACGTCGGCGACCGCCGCCGCCTCGGCGGCCCGCCGCACGGCGGGGGCGGCCGGGGAGCCGTCGGCGGGCGGGGCGGCCTCCTCCGGGGGCAGGGCCAGCCCGATCGCGTCGTGGACGGTCGCGCCGACCAGCACCGGCCGGTCGAAGGCGTACCCCACGGCCCGGCGCAGGGCCTGCGGGCAGAGTCGCGGCAGCGGCACACCGTCCAGGCGCACCTCCCCGGCGTCCGGGTCGTGCAACCGCCCGGCGACGGCGGCCAGGGTGGACTTGCCGGCGCCGGACGGCCCGACCACGGCCACCGTGGCACCGGCCGGGACGGTCAGGTCGACGTGGTCGAGGACGGGCCGGCCGTTGTCGGCGTACACGCTGACCCCGGTCAGGCTCAGCGCCCCCCGGCCCGGCGGCAGCGCCCGGTCGCCGTCGGCCGGCACCGAGTACGCCAGCACCTCGGCGGCCCGGGCGGCGCCGGCGCGGCTGCGCACCAGCCGGTTCAGGCCGGCCAGGACCGCGCCCAGGCCGGCGCCGATCGCCGCGTAGCGGACCGCCGAGATCAACTGTCCCGGGGTGAGCCAGCCGGCGGCCAGCGCGTACCCGCCGACGGCGACCACGCCCAGTTGCAGCAGCGGCGCCACGGCGGCGGTGCGGGCGCTGGCGCGGGCCAGCAGCTCCCAGCCGCGCCGGCCGTTCGCACCCAGCTCCGGCAGGGCCGCGAGGATGCGCTGCTCCTCCCGGCGGCGGGTACCGGCGGCGGCGATGGTCCGGGCACCGGCGAGGGACTCCAGCAGCCGGCCGGCGATCGAGTTCAGGGCCCGCTGGTAGCCGGCGGTGGCCGCCGACGCGTCGGCGACGAAGGCGCGCATCAGGACCGCCAGCAGCAGCAGCCCGGCCAGCAGGGTGCCGCCCAGCACCGGTTCGATCCAGGTCAGCGCGACGACGCTGCCGAGCGGGGGTAGCAGCGCGATCGCCCCGAGGACCACGGTGGTGCCGGCCTGGCCGGCGTCGGCGGCCTGCCCGACCAGCCGACCGACCAGGTCTCCGACGGGGTGCCGGCGGGCGGCGCGCACGTCCAGGGCGAAGAGGTGCCGAAGCAGCCGCTCCCGGAGCCGGCCGGTGGCGCGGGCCGCGCCGTACCCGCTGGCCAGGTCGGCGAGGGTGTCGGTGGCGACGAGGACGGCGACCAGGGCGCAGACGGCGGCCGGCCACCAGCGGCTCCCGCCGGTCAGCGCCGCGTCGACGGCGACGCCCAGCGCCGCCGGGAGCAGCAGCTCGGCGAGGGCGCCGGTCAGCGTGACGGCCGCCAGCACCGGCGTCCAACCGCCGCCGTCGCGGACCACCCGCCGGAACATCGCCTCGCCGCTGGGCATCGGTCCTCCTCGCGAACGGAAAGCGGCCCCGGGTGGACAGGTGTCCACCCGGGGCGCCGCAGAAACGACCCGCTGTCAGTTGCAGGTGGTGACGGAGAGCGAGCTGTCGCCGCAGAGCAGCAGGCTGGCGCTGGAGCCGCCGCCGGTGCGG
>NZ_JBNCLB010000007.1:154017-306566 GCF_049841815.1 Micromonospora sp. DT233
CAGTTGCAGGTGGTGACGGAGAGCGAGCTGTCGCCGCAGAGCAGCAGGCTGGCGCTGGAGCCGCCGCCGGTGCGGTCCGCGGTGGTCATCTCGAGGCCCTGGAGGTCGAGCAGGTTCATGGTGTTCTCCTTCGGGTTGGGTTGTGCTCGGGTGGGGATGGTCAGTTGCAGGTGGTGACGGAGAGCGAGCTGTCGCCGCAGAGCAGCAGGCTGGCGCTGGAGCCGCCGCCGGTGCGGTCGGCCGTGGTCATCTCGAGGCCCTGGAGGTCGAGCAGGTTCATGATGCTCACTTCCCTTCGTTCTGGTGATGGTGTCGGTGTTCCCCCTCGCCGTGGCGAGGAAGTCTGGTTGCGCCGGTCAGCGGCGCGAGGAAGGGCAGCGCCACCGGCTCGTCGTGCCGCACCGCGGCCAGCGCCAGCAGCACCCCGGCGGTGCCGGTGCCCAGATCCATGGAGAGCCGCAGGAGCTGCTCGCCGGGGAAGGCGGTCCCGCCGCCGTACGGCAGGGCGTGCCAGGCGAGCCGGCGCAGCTGCGCGGCCAACTCGTCGCGCGCCTCGGGATCGTCGCGCCGGGTCGCCAGGTACGCGATGATCCCGGCCCGGCCGGCGAAGAGGCCGGACTGGGCGTAGAACGGAGACCGGGCGGCCCGCCGCACCCCGGCGCTGGCCTCGGCGAAGCCCTCGTCGGCGCGGTGGCGCAGGTACTGGTCGAGCACCAGGCCGATGCCGACGCTGCCCTGCCCCAGGTAGGGCATGGTCCGCCAGCCCTCGTTGACCTCCAGCGCCCCGTTCGGGCGGACCACGCATCGGCGCAGGTCCTGCCGCAGGGCGGTGGCGGCGTGTTCCAGCAGGGCCGCGTCGCCGGTCAGCTCGTAGCGTCGCAGCAGCAGCAGCGCCGCGCCGGTGTGACCGCGCAGCAGCCCCGCGTACGGGTTGCGGCCGCCGCTGATGTCCGGGCCGGGGTCGTCGGCGAGCCGGTCGACGACGGCCTCGGTGATCTCCCGGGCGGCGTCGCGCAGCCGGGTCTCCCCGGTGCGTTCGGCCAGTTCGGTGAGGTTCAGGGCGACCCCGGACAACCCGCTGGCCAGGCTCAGGTCTAGTTCGGCCCAGGGCTGGCCCAGGCAGATGTCGAGCACGTCCAGGGCGTCGGAGCGGCGGCCCAGGTGCTCCAGCGCGTACGCCACCCCGTGCAGGCCGTCGTAGAAACCGAGCCCGGTGCCGGAGGCGGGGGAGGTGGCCCGCCGCACCAGCCAGTCCTCGTGCTCCGGCCGGCGGTCGGCGCCGCTGACGGCCAGGGCGTGCAGGACCCCGGCGGCGCCGTGGGCGAGGTTGAGCCCGCCGCTGTGGAACTGCGCGATGTCACCGGGGAAGAGCCGGTCGTCGCGGTGCGGGGTGGCGCTGGCGAGGATCGCCGTGCTGAGCCGCTCGCGCACCTCGGGCCAGTCGCCGTCCAGGTCGTACCGGAAGGTGGAACCGGCGGTGGTCGCGGGCGCGGTGGTCTTGGTGTCGGGCGCGGTGGGCGCGGCGGTGCCGGTGATCTCGGCGACCGCCTCGGCCAGCCACTCGCGGGGGACGGGGAAGCTCTCGGCGATCACGTCGGCCAGGTGGGCGGCCTTGCCCGGGGAGAGCCGGACGAGCTGGGTCAGCGGGAGGAACAGCGCCAGGCGCAGGCAGGCCAGGGCGTACCGGTCCACGGCCGGGCCGGTGCGGTCGTTCGGCGCGGCGAACCCCTGGTTGCGCAGCCCCGGCCGGCGGTGCCCCTCGATCGGGGCGGTGACCTCGAAGTCGACCAGCGCCACCCGGTCGTCCGGGCGGACCATGATGTTGAACAGGTGCAGGTCGCCGTAGACCAGGCCGCGCTCGTGGATCGCGGTGACGATCTCGTCGACCTGGGTCAGCACGTCGCGCGCCCATTCGGCGTACGCCGCCCGGTCGGCCTCGGTGGCGTCGGCGTCGATCAGCGGGTACCGGTCGACGACGACCTTGTTCAGCGACCGGCCCTCGATGAACTCCAGGGCCAGGAAGCGGTGCTCGCCGAGGGTGAACTCGTCGTGCACGGTGGGCACCTGGGGCAGGTCGGCGAGGCGGCGCAGGTTTTCGGCCTCCCGCTCCAGCCGGGCCACCGCGTCGGTGCCGTCGGCGTCGAGGCCGGCGTGCGGGCGGGCCTCCTTGAGCACCACCTGCGCGTCGGTGCGCAGGTCCCGCCCCACGTAGAGGCCGCCACCGTTGGAGAAGTGGATGACCTTCTCGATCTGGTACGGGACCTCGTTGGTGCTGGTGGCGCCGCGAGCGGCCAGGTGCGGGGCCAGGAAGTCCGGCAGGGTGACCCACTGCGGCAGGTGGAACACCGGGTCGCGGCGGTCGGGGACCAGCGTGCCGGCGGCGTCGGCGATGGCCGGGACCACCTGCCCGTCGGGGGAGAGGCAGTAGCGGCGGGCGAAGCCGCCGTAGCGCACGTACACCGGGCCCGCGCCGTAGCGCAGGTCGCTGAGGATGTACGGCCCCGCCTCGCCGGCCAGCAGCGCGTCGAGTTCCTTGCAGGCCAGTTCCAGCTCGGCCTCGTCGTGCGGGTAGATGGTGACGAACTTGCCGCTGGCCGAGCGGGAGGCGTACTTGGAGTTGCGCATCAGCAGGGTGCGCGGGCCGCGCAGGAACTTGAACGGCAGCCCGCGCGGCACGCAGTACTCCCACACCGCGTCGAGCACCCGCTCGGCGTTGTCCAGGGTGGCCGAGACGTGGATCTTCCAGCCCTGCTGCGGCAGCGAGTCGCCCGCCGGGGAGTGGATGAGCCAGTCGTCGAGCGGCTCGCGGCGCCAGCCGGTCGGCAGCTCCCGCTCGGCGGCACCGAAGGCGGCCTGCGCGGTGGCGCTGCCGAGGGAGTCGTAGAAGAGCCGGTCAGCGGCGCAGTAGTTGTCGTAGCGCTCGTCCACCGTGACCCCCTCCGCGTTCTCGGCCGGTGCTGTTCCCCGGCGACGTGTTCGAGTCTCGTGGACAAGACCCACCCACCCCAGTGCACTAAGTCACGAACTGCAATGCGTGTTACACGGGTCGTGCTGACAAAAGTCAGCAGCAGATCGTGTGCGCTGGGACAACCCCCGTACGGAGACAAAAAAAGAACCGGCCGACGCCCTCGGGGCGTCGGCCGGCTCGGTGGCGGCTCGGGCGTACGGTCAGCCGGCGGCGCGCCGCTGGGCCCGGTAGCGGCTGATCAGGGCCCGGGTCGACGAGTCCAGCCCGGAGAGGTCGGCCTCGGCGTCACCGGCGGTGAGCAGCGGCGCGAGCTGGTTGGCCAGCACCTTGCCCAGCTCCACCCCCCACTGGTCGAACGGGTTGATGTCCCAGATCGCGCCCTCGGTGAAGACGATGTGCTCGTAGAGCGCGATGAGCTGACCCAGCACCGCCGGGGTCAGCTCGGCGGCGGTGATCGAGGTGGTCGGGTGGTTGCCCGGCATCACCTTGTGCGCCGCCAGCTCCGCCGGGGTGCCCTCCGCCTCCACCTGCTCCCGGGTCCGACCGAAGGCCAGCGCGGCGGTCTGGGCGAAGAAGTTCGACATGAACAGGTCGTGCATGTCGCCCAGGTCGTGCCGGGGCCGGCTGAAGCCGATGAAGTCCGCCGGCACCAGCCGGGTGCCCTGGTGGATGAGCTGGTAGAAGGCGTGCTGACCGTTGGTGCCCGGCTCGCCCCAGTAGATCTCCCCGGTGTCGTACGACACCCGGGTGCCGTCCAGGGTCACCGACTTGCCGTTGCTCTCCATGGTGAGCTGCTGAAGGTACGCCGGGAAGCGGTGCAGGTACTGCGAGTACGGCAGCACCGCGTGGGTCTGCGCGCCGAGGAAGTTCGTGTACCAGACGTTGAGCAGGCCGAGCAGCGCCGGCACGTTGCGCTCCACCGGCGCGGTGCGGAAGTGCTCGTCGACGGCGTGGTACCCGGCCAGCAGCTCACCGAAGCGCTCCGGCCCCACGGCCAGCATCACCGACAGCCCGACCGCCGAGGGCAGCGAGTACCGGCCGCCCACCCAGTCCCAGAAGCCGAACATGTTCTCCGGGTCGATGCCGAAGTCGCGGACCCGGTCGGCGTTGGTGCTGACCGCGACGAAGTGCCGGGCCACGGCGGCGTCGTCGCCGCCCAGGCCGGCCAGCAGCCAGTCCCGGGCCTGCCGGGCGTTCGCCAGCGTCTCCTGGGTGGAGAACGTCTTCGACACCACCACGAACAGGGTGCTCGCCGGGTCCAGGTCGGCGGTGGCCTCGGCGATGTCCGTGGGATCGATGTTGGAGACGAACCGGCAGGAGATGCCCGCGTCCCGGTACGCCTTCAGCGCCTCGTACGCCATCACCGGCCCCAGGTCGGAGCCGCCGATGCCGATGTTGACCACCGTGCGGATCCGCTCGCCGGTCTGCCCCACCCACTCGCCGGAGCGGACCCGGTCGGCGAACGCCGCCATCCGGCCCAGCACCGCGTGCACGTCGGCCACCACGTCGCGGCCGTCCACGCTCAGCGCCGCGCCCGCCGGCCGGCGCAGCGCGGTGTGCAGCACCGCCCGGTCCTCGGTGGTGTTGATCCGCTCCCCGGCGAACATCGCGGCGATCCGGTCGCCCAGCCGGGCCCGCCGGGCCAGGGCGGCCAGCAGGGTCAACGTCTCGTCGGTGACGAGGTTCTTGCTCCAGTCGACGTGCAGGTCCGCCACCTCGCCGGCGAGGCGTTCACCCCGGTCGGGGTCGGCGTCGAACAGCTCACGCAGGTGCGCCTGGCGCACCTTCTCCGCGTGCGCCGCCAGCGCCCGCCACTCGTCGGTGGTGGTGATCTCCTCGGCCATTCCCGGCTCTCCTTTGCACTGCTCAACCCGTTGCGCGACCCGTCACCGTACTGCCTCGGACCGGTCGCCCGGGCCAGCCTGCCACCCGCCGGGACGCGTCGCACCCCGGCGCGCGCGGACCACCCGCTCGGCGGCACCGGGATGCGGGCACCGCCGGACCCCGGTTGGATGGGGGATGGTCGATTCCGAGCCGAGGGGGACGGCGCGATGAACGGACGACGGGCTGAGCTGGTGCCGCGCATCGGACGACGGGCCTGGCTGGCCCTCGGGATGAACTCCCTGTCCTGCCTCGGCAGTGGCCTCACCATGCCGTTTCTGATCATCTACCTGCACGAGGTGCGGCACATCCCACTGCCGACGGCCGGGGCCGTCCTGGGCGTGATCGGGGTGGCCGGCATCGTGGCCACCCCGCTGAGCGGTCCGCTCGTCGACCGGGTCGGTGCGCTGCGCGCGTTCGTCATCGGTCTGGTCGTCGGCGGTCTCGGCATCGGGGCCTTCGCCCTGGCCACCTCCCCGGCGACGGCGCTCGGCTGCGCGATCGTCTACGGCTCGGCCAGCGGGCTGATGTGGAACGGCTTCGCCTCCCTACTGGTCGAGCTGGTCCCCCCGGCGGAACGCGGCGCGGTCTTCGCGCTGCGGTACATGACCGCCAACGTGGCCTTCGGCGCCGGTGCGCTGGTCAGCGGCCTGGTTACCGTCAGCAAGACGCCGGGGCCGTTCGCGGTGATCCTGCTCGGCGACGCGCTGTCGTACCTGCTCTTCGCCGCGGCCCTGACCGTGGTGGGGCGGCGACTGCTCACCTCGCAGGCGGGCGCGGCCGGGGCCCCGCCCGCGACGCGGGAGCGCATCGGCTACCGGCAGGTGCTCGGGGACCGGGCGCTGCTCGGCGCGCTGGCGGTCAACAGCCTGATCATGGTCGTCGCGCTGTCGTCGACGAACTCGGCCCTGCCGGCCTTCGTCACCGGCGAGGCCGGCGCGTCCACCCGGGTCGTCGGGCTGGCGTTCGCGCTCAACATCGCGGTCCTCGTCGCGATCCAGCTCTTCGGCATCAGGTTCGTCCGGGGCCGGCGGCGCACCCGGGTGGCGGCGCTGGCCACCGTCTTCTTCGCGCTGACCTGGCTGCTGATCGTGACGCCCACCGCCCTGGGCCTGCGCGGCCCGGGGCGCGACGCCCTGATCGTCGCCGCCATGGGCGTCTTCGCCGTCGGCGAGGCGCTGCTCTCCCCGACCCTCCCCGCCGTGATCAACGACCTGGCCCCGGACCACCTCCGGGGGCGGTACAACGCCGTGTTCAGCCTCTCCTACCAGATCGGGCCGGTGGCGGCACCGGCCATCGCGGGCGCGGCCATCGGCTTCGGGCACGCCGAGCCGTACCTGTTCGGGCTCGCCGCCGCCTGCCTGCTGACCGGAGGGTTGGCGCTGCGCCTCGGCCGGATCACCCCCCGGCACGCGGACTACGGCACGACCGAGGAGGACGGCCCCGCCGGCGGTGGGACGGTTTCGCCCGGCCCGCCCGACAGATCCGACGGCGCTCGCGGCGCGGCCACGGTCCGCGGCGCTCGGGCCTGAGCTGGGCCGACGCGAGGCCGTTTCGTTCTGTCGTACCCCTGGGGCAAGATCGGAATCCGGACGGGCGCCCCGGAGGGGTCCGGTTCCGGGTGGGCCCGCGCGCCCGCCATCCCCTTGTCGTGCGCCGGTCAGGCCGGCGCGGAGTCGGCGTGCCCACGGGCGCACCGGGTGCGGAGGTTCGGGTGACGGAGACGGAGCACGTCCCGTGGGAGCGGCGCAGCCTTGCGCCGGTGCTGCCCGCGGTGCGTCCCCGCAAGCTGGCGAAGGTTCCCTTCGTCGAGCTGGCGGACGGCCGGCTGCAGGGGGTGGTCTCCAGCGGCTCCGACATCGAGCGGGTGTACGTCTCATCGATCGCCGCCGGCAGCCACGGCTTCAACTGCTCCACCAACAACAACCGGCCCTGCGGCGGGCTGCGCGGCGCGCCCTGCAAGCACCTGCACGCCCTGCTCGACGAGGCGATCCTGCAGTACGGCGTCGAGCGCGTCGTCCGCTACCTGCGCGTCGCCCTCCCCGAGGGTGCGCAGACCGGCGACGACGTGGTCCGTGCCCTCTCCGGCCACCACGAGCCGGCCCCGGCGGCGGTGGTGTTCAGCCGGTTCCTGCGTCACCTGAGCTACCTGGAGCTCCCGGCGGCCGACGGGCCCCTGCCCGAGCTGCACTGGTTCCCGGCGACCGGGGCGGGCCGCTGATGCGCGGGGCCCAGCTCGCCGCGCTGGTCGACGCCACCCCGGCCGGCGTCGACGCGGCTCTCGACGTGCTCGCCGGCCTCGACGACGCGCTGGTCGCCGGCCTGGCCCGGCCCGGTGAGGCGCAGCTCGCGGCGCTCGCCGACCTCGCCGCCGCGCTGGCGGCCACCCCGCTGGGTGACCGGGTCGCCGAGGCGGTCGCGAAGGTCACCGCCGGGACGCCGGCCGACGAACACCTGGCCGCCCTGGCCGGGGCGCGCACCGCCCTGCTCGGCGCGACCCACGACGCCCTGCTGGCGGCGGCCGACGCCGCCACCGGACGGGACCGCGCCGACGAGCCGACCACACCGGCCGGGGCGCTGCCGGCCGGGGCAGCCGCCCCGCTCGCCGCGGCCCGCTCCTGGCTGGCGGAGCTGGCCATCGCCGGCTGGCGCGGCGTCGACCACGACCTGGTGGCGGCCGGCGCCCGACCCGTGGAGGCGGCCCTGGCCGTGCCGGAGCTGCGCCGGCTGGCCGTCCTCCTCGACGGCCTCGCCGGTGAGCTGGCCGCGTCCTGCCCGGTGGCGACCATGGCGGCGGTGCCGGCGCGGCGCTGGGCAGACCTGTGGGCCCGCGCCGTGCTGCTGGCCCAGGAGCCGGCCGGGGGCGGCGACCCCTCCGCCGGGGGCGTCGAGCGGGTCTCCGGCCGGCTGCTGCTGCTCGGCGTCGACGTGCACGAGCACGCCACCGCCGTGCAGGTCCAGGCGCACGGCGTCCTTGAGCCGTCCGACGGCGGCCCGGCGCGGCTGGTCCGCACCGCCGTCTCCGCCACCAAGGTCGACACGATCGTCGGCCCGGCGCTGTGGCGGTTGCTGGCCGACCACCCGGTGCTGCTCGCCGCGCTCGCCGAGCGCCGCGCCCTGGAGGTCACCGACCTGCCGCTGACCGGCGGTGACCTGTGGTGGCGCGACGGGCAGGCCCGCGCCGGGGAGCCGGCCGACCCGTTCGCCACCGCCCGGGTGCTGCTGCCCGCCGCCGTCGCCGCGCCGGTGCCGCCGCTGGACCGGCACCCGGTCGCCGTCGCCGAGCCGGTGCTGCTGGAGGGGTACGCCGCCAAGACCGTCGACGGCGAGCTCCGGTTCACCGTCGACGGGGCGAGCGTCGCCGTCGCCGTCGACCGCCTGCCGACCTGCGGCCCGCTCACCCCGAAGCTGGTCGCCGGGTCGACGGCCTGCCTGGCGCTGCTGCGCTGGGACGCCGGCCGGTGGTCGGTGCAGCCGCTGGGCGTGCAGGCGACGGTCAAGCGGGCTCCGGTCGCCACGCACACCGGCGACTGGGCGCAGGGCCCCACCGACCCGAAGGTCGCCAAGGCCGAGGCGAAGGCCGGCGACTCCGTCGCCGTGCTGCGGGAACGCGCGGGACGGTTGCTGCGCCGATGACCACGATCCCCGAGAACCCGACGCCGAGCGCCGACGCCAACCGCCGGCAGGTGCTCTACTGGCGGCTGCTGGCCCAGCTCTTCGACCCCGAGGAGCAGCCGGCGCTGGAGGCGGCCAGCGTGGCGGTCGTCGACGATCTCGGCCTGCCGGCCGCCCTGCTGGACCCGTCGGTCTCCGTCGACACCGTCGTGCAGCGCTTCCCCGGCCTCGCCGCCGAGCTGGACGGCCTGCTCACCGCCGACGCGCCGTCGTCCGATGCGCCGTCGTCCGATGCGCCGTCGTCCGATGCGCCTGCCCCGGCCGGGGAGGCGGAGGTGCGGCGGGCCGCGCTGGTCTCCAAGCTGCTGCTCAACGTCTTCGCCACCGGCGCGGGCAGCGTCAGCGCCACGCAGCTCGCCCGGTGGCAGTCCGACGCCGGCTGGTTCGAGCGGGCGCTCGGCTGCGAGCCCGGCGAGCTGCGCCGACAGGCCGGCGCGGCCGGCGGCCTGGGCGGTGTGCTGACCGGCCTGGAGGGCGACCTGGTGCGCCGGATGCACCTGCGCGAGGTGCTGGCCGACCCGAGGCTGGCCGCGAAGCTCACCCCGAGCATGTCGCTGATCGAGCAGTTGCTGCGGGACAAGTCCAACCTCTCCGGGGTGGCGCTGGCCAACGCCAAGGCGCTGATCCGCCGGTACGTCGACGAGGTCGCCGAGGTGCTGCGCACCCAGGTCGAGCAGACCAGCGTCGGCAGCATCGACCGGTCGGTGCCGCCGAAGCGGGTGTTCCGCAACCTCGACCTGGACCGCACGATCTGGAAGAACCTCACCAACTGGAGCCCGGAGGACCAGCGCCTCTACGTCGACCGGCTCTTCTACCGGCAGACCGCCCGGCGCACCACCCCGGCACGGCTGATCGTGGTGGTCGACCAGTCCGGGTCGATGGTCGACTCGATGGTCAACTGCACCATCCTGGCGTCGATCTTCGCCGGGCTGCCCAAGGTCGACGTGCACCTCATCGCGTACGACACCCGGGCGCTGGACCTCACCCCGTGGGTGCACGACCCGTTCGAGGTGCTGCTGCGCACCAAGCTCGGCGGCGGCAACGACGGGCCGGTGGCGATGGCCCTGGCCCGGCCCAAGATCAGTGAGCCGCGCAACACCGTCATGGTCTGGATCTCGGACTTCTACGAGTTCGACCGCTCGCAGCCGCTCTTCGACGGCATCGAGGCGGTGCACCGCTCCGGGGTGAAGTTCATCCCGGTCGGCTCGGTCAACAGCTCCGGCACCCAGATCGTCAACCCCTGGTTCCGGCAGCGCTTCAAGGACCTGGGCACCCCGGTCATCTCCGGCCACATCCGCAAACTCGTCTTCGAGCTCAAGAACTTCCTCACCTAGGAGACCCCTGACATGTCCGAGATGTTGCGCGCCCCCGTCGAGGTCAAGTTCGCCGAGGAGCTGGCCTGGCTGGAGTCGGTCGACACCGACCCGAAGCCGTTCTCCTGGCGGCTGAGCCCCCGGATGGTGCGGCTCTTCGTGCTCGGCTCCGAGCGGGCCGACGGCCTGGAGCGGGAGGTCGCCCAGAAGTGGTTCGGCGACCGCAGCTTCGTCGAACGCGCCATCGTCACCCTCGCCTCCGACCGGGGCCTGCTGCTCATCGGCGACCCGGGCACCGGCAAGAGCTGGCTGGCCGAGCTGCTGGCCGCCGCGATCTGCGGCAACTCCACCCTGGTGGTGCAGGGCACCGCCGGCACCACCGAGGACCACATCAAGTACTCCTGGAACGTCTCCATGGTCATCGCCAAGGGGCAGTCCCGGCAGTCGATGATCCCCTCGCCGATCATGACGGCGATGGAGCAGGGCGTGATCGGCCGCTTCGAGGAGCTGACCCGCTCCACCAGCGACGTGCAGGACGCGCTGATCTCCATTCTCTCGGAGAAGTACGTCTCCATCCCCGAGCTGGACGAGGACAACATCGTCTTCGCCAAGCCCGGCTTCTCCATCATCGCCACCGCCAACAGCCGGGACCGGGGCGTCAACGACCTCTCCTCGGCGCTGAAGCGGCGGTTCAACTTCGTCCGCATCCCGGTGGTCACCAACAAGCGCAGCGAGGCGGAGATCGTCCGGTTCCGCACCGAGGAGCTGCTGCGCCGCCACCGCATCGAGCTGGACGTCCCGCCGACCCTGCTGGACATCCTGTTGCAGAGCTTCGCCGACCTGCGGGCCGCCGCCGCGTCGGCGACCAGCGACGACGAGAAGCTGGAGTCGGCGCTCTCCACGGCCGAGCAGATCGGTGTGCTCGAGGACGCGATCCTGCACAGCCAGTTCTTCGGCGACCGCACCCTGCGGGCGCAGACCCTCGCCGGCTCGCTGGTCGGCTCGCTGGCCCGGCGCAGCCCGGAGGACCTGGCGATCCTCAACAAGTACCTGCACGGCGTCGTGGAGCCCCGGGCCAAGGCCGACGGCGGCGAGTGGGAGGGCTTCCTCGACGGGGGCCGCCAGGCGATCGCCAACCTGTCGTGACCGGCCCGACGACCGCCCCGCCCACCGGGGCCGCCGCCCCGCCGCCCGGCGCGGGCACCGGCGCACCTGCGGGCACCGGCGCGCCCGCCCGTCCGGCCGGTGCCGGCGACGGGGCGTTCCGGGGGCTGCGCGAGCAGCTCACCGACGCCGCCGAAACCTTCGCCGGCAGTCCGGGCGCGCTGGCCGAGATCCTCACCGGGCTGGTCGACGACGTCGACCGGGCGCTCGGCGAGCGGCTGGAGATCTTCCCGGTCTGCCACCACTCGCCGGCCTCCGCGCTGGCCATGGCCCGCCGGCTGCGCGCCAAGCGGCCGAAGGTGGTCTACCTGGAGCTCTGCGAGGACCTGCAACCCCTGCTGGGGGAGCTGCGCAACTGCCGGCTGCCGGTGGCGGTGCAGGCGTTCGCCTCCAAGCTGGACGGCTTCCCCGCCGACTGGGCCCCGCTGAGCGTCGTCGCGCCGATCACCGAGGCGTCGGCGGAATACCAGGCCATCGCGTACGCGATGGAGACCCCCGGCGTGGAGCTGGTGCTGGTGGACCGCTCGGTCGACCACGTCTTCCAGTGGTCGCCGCGCGACCCGGCCGCCGACCGCGACGGGGCGGACGGCCCCGCCGAGCCGGCGGCGGCCCACGAGGAGGAGGCGGCGCTGCACGGCGACGCCGTCGGCGTGGAGATCGGCGACCTGCGGCCCCGCTTCGCGGAGCTGGAGGCGTACCTGCTGCACCACGGCAAGGTGCGGCACTGGTCGGAGTGGTGGGACCAGTACGTCGAGCAGCCCCTCGTCGGGGCCGACCACGAGACGTACCGGCAGGTCATGGTGCTGATCGGCAGCCTGTTCCGGCGGCTGCGCCCGGCCGACCACCCCCGGGGAGACTCCGACGTCGAGCGCGAGCGCTACATGTGGACCCGGATGCGCCAGCACCTCGCCGCCACCGGCGTCGACCCGGCCGACTGCCTCTACGTCTGCGGCGCGTTCCACGCCGCCAGCCCGGTGGAGCAGTTCGGCACCGGCCCCGCTGCCGCGCCCTACGAGATCACCCCGCGCACCGGCACCCGCTGGCTCTACGGGCTGATCCCGTCGAGCCACTCGGCGATCGAGGCGCAGTTCGGGCTCGCGCCCGGCTCGGTCTCCATCGCCGCCGCCACCTGGGCCAAGGCGGTGTCCCGCTCCGGGGTGACCCCGTTCCGGCTCGCCGGCCAGCCCGGCGGCAGGTCGGCCAGGGCCGGCACGGCCGCCAAGGGGCGGGGCGGCAAGGCCACCGCCCCGGTGGGGGTCGCGCCGGAGCCGGTCACCGACCGGCTGTCGGGGTTCCTGGCCCGGCCGCCGGTCCTCGACGGCCTCGACGAGGCGGAGCTGCGCGGCTGGTGCGTGGACATCGTCCGGCTGGCCCGGCGCAACGGCTACCTGGCCAGCACCGCCGACGCGATCGCCGTCTTCGAGACGTCGATCCTGCTGGCCGGGCTGCGCAACCGGGCCCGACCCACCCCGTACGACTTCGCCGACGCGGCGGTGACCTGCATCGAGAAGGACGTGGTGCCGGGCCGCCGCGACGTGCGGCGGCTCTGCGAGATCCTGCTCGGCGGCGACCGGATCGGCCAGGTCGGCTACGAGGCGCTGCCGCCGCTGGCCCGCGACGTGCTCGACCGGCTCGAGCCGCTCGGGCTGGACCTGGAGAAGCGGACCATCCAGCGGGCCCTGCTGGACCTGTCCGCCCAGCCGGCCCTGGTCGGCTGCTCCGACCTGCTGTGGCGGCTGCGCCACCTGCTGCCCCACGACGCGGTCCGCCCGATCATGGGCGAGCGCCGGCTGGGGGAGCGCTCGGCGCAGGAGAGCTGGGACCTGGCGCTGGGCCGCCACCAGCGTTCGCTGATCGAGCTGGGCTACGAGGGCGTCACCGTCGAGCAGGTCCTCGAGCAGCGGCTGCGCCGGCTGGCCTGGGGGCCCCGGGCCACGGCGGCGGTCGCGCTGGAGGCGGTCGAGGACGCGATCGGGCTGCTCGACGGCCGCCGGCTCGTCGACGAGTTGGGCGCGCGGGCGGTGGAGCTGCTGGCCGCGGAGCGGACCGTCGACGACGCCCCCGAGGTGCTGCGCCGCATCCGCCGGCTGCTGGCCCACTACCGGGCCACCGAGCCGACCCTGCCGCCCTGGTGCGCGACGTTCGTCACCACCGGGTACGCCCACTACTGCACCCTGCTGCCCACCGCCTTCGTCGACCCGGAGGCGAACGTGCGGCAGGTGGGGGCGATGCTCGGCTTCCTGTTCGGCATGGAGAGCCTGGCGTTGGCGCTCGGCTGCGACCGGGCGCAGCTCGAACTGGCCGTGCGGCAGTCCCGGCCGGAATCGCCGGCCCGGGTGGCGCTGCACTGGGCCGCCCAGCACCAACTCGGCCTGCTGCCCCTGGCCGAGCTGCGGGCCCGCACCGTGGAGCTGTTGGCCAACCCGCTGGTGGTGCCGGCGTTCCCGCAGTACCTCAGCGGGTTCGTGCAGGCGCTGGAGCCGGTGCCCGGGCTGACGCCGTTCGTGGTGGAGGTGATCTCCACGGCGTTCGCCCGGCTGCCCGACCCGGTGCTGCTGCCCTGGCTGCCGACGTTGATCACCACCCTGCGCCAGCAGGCGGGCGAGTTGGTGCCGCTGCTGGTCCGCGAGGCCGGCCGGACGTTTCCCGCCGCCCTGCCCGCCCTGGACGCCTGGGTGCCGCCGTGGGCGGCCCGACCGGCGCCGCCGAGCACGGCCGACCCGGCCTCGGAAGCCGTCCCGGCCGGGCCGGTGGTCGAGTTGCTGGCCGGCCACCGGGCCACCTGCGACGCCGTGGCCGACCTGCTCGGCTGCGCCGGGCAGTGGCGCACCGACGCGGCGAGCATGGGGCGCGGCTCGGCGGCCGGCTCCGGCCCGGCGACCGCGCCCGAGGTGGCCGCACTGCTCGTCGCCCACCCGGCGACCGCCGCGGCGGTCGACACCCTCCTCGCCCCGCCCGACTGACCCCCCTTCGGGCGGGGCCCGACCGCAGCGGGTGTACTTCTTGTCGCCCTGGCGACAAGAAGTACACCCACGGGGCGCGGGGAGGGGGCGGTCGCCGACGGCGGGGGCATCCGAGCAGGAGTTCGACCCTAATGGATGTTGACCAGATGATCGACGCATGTAAGTGTTTGCTTCCCTGGAACGAACGTCGCGGCGTCCCCCCGGACACCGTCGGGTCCCGCCCGTCCACCCCCGGCGGACGGAATCCGGTCACGCCCAGGTGCACGATCCCCCGACCTGCACCGAGGAGCATCCATGAGACGCACCACGTTGACCGCGGGCCTCGCGCTCGCCGCCGCCGTCGCCCTGGCGGCGTCGACGGCGACGCTGCCGGCCGTCGCCGCGTCCGCCCCGCCCGCCTCGCCCGCGTTCGCCGCGCTGGCCGCCCCGGACATCTCCGTGGCCAACGTCCAGGCCCACCTGACCCAGTTCCAGAGCATCGCCAGCAGCAACGGCGGCCACCGCCGCGCCGGCTCCGCCGGTTACACCGCCTCCGTCAGCTACGTCAAGAGCAAGCTTCAGGCCGCCGGCTACACGGTCACCGAGCAGACCTGCACGAGCTGCACGTACCAGGGCAACAACGTCATCGCCGAGTGGGCGGGCAGCGCGCCGGCCGACCAGGTGGTCATGTTCGGCGCCCACCTCGACGGCGTCTCCGCCGGCCCCGGCATCAACGACAACGCCTCCGGCTCCTCGGTGCTGCTGGAGAACGCCCTCGTGCTGGCCCAGCAGAACCCGACCATGACCAAGCGGGTCCGGTTCGCCTGGTGGAACGGCGAGGAGCAGGGCCTGCAGGGCTCGAAGTTCTACGTCAACTCCCTGAGCAGCACCCAGAAGGGCTACATCAAGGGGTACTACAACTTCGACATGGTCTCCTCCACCAACGGCGGCTACTTCATCAACCGGCTCACCTCCACCACCAGCGCCCCGTTGAAGGCGTACTGGGACTCCCTCGGGTTGTCGCCGGAGGAGAACGTCGAGGGCCAGGGCCGCTCCGACGACTACTCGTTCCAGCAGGCCGGCATCCCCACCTCCGGGTACGCGATGGGCGCCAGCGCCCGCAAGACCAGCGCCCAGGCGGCCAAGTGGGGCGGCACCGCCAATGCCTCCTACGACCCCTGCTACCACTCGTCCTGCGACACCACCAGCAACGTCAACGCCACCGGGCTCAACCGCAGCGCGGACGGCGTCGCGTACGCGATCTGGGACCAGGCCGTCGGCGGCGGCACCCCGGCCAACGACTTCTCCGTCGCGGTCAGCCCGACCTCCGGAAGCGTCGCCCGGGGCGCGTCGCGGACCGCCACCGTCTCCACCGCCACCACCTCCGGCAGCGCCCAGACCGTCGCCCTGTCGGCCTCCGGCGCGCCCAGCGGGGTGAGCGTGTCGTTCAGCCCGTCGTCGGTCACCTCCGGCGGCTCGTCCACCATGACCGTCGCCGCCTCCTCGACGGCGGCCACCGGCACGTACACCATCACGGTCACCGGCACCGGCGCGGTCACCCGCACCGCCACGTACAGCATCACCGTGACCGGCACCGGCGGCTGCGCCGGCGGCCAGGTGGTCGGCAACTCCAGCTTCGAGAGCGGTGCCACCGTCTGGACGGGCACCTCCGGGGTGATCACCAACTCCAGCAGCCAGGCCGCCCGCACCGGCTCCTACAAGGCGTGGCTGGGCGGCAACGGCAGCACCAGCACCGAGACGCTGTCCCAGTCGCTGACCGTGCCGGCCGGCTGCAGCACCTACACGCTGTCGTTCTGGCTGCACATCGACACCGCGGAGACCACCAGCTCCACGGCGTACGACAAGCTCACCGTCCAGGTCGGCAGCACCACGCTGGCGACGTACTCGAACCTGAACAAGGCCTCCGGCTACGTGCAGCGCACCTTCAACGCCGCCGCGTACGCCGGGCAGACCGTGACCCTGAAGTTCACCGGCGTCGAGGACTTCTCGCTGCAGACCAGCTTCGTCGTCGACGACGTGACCCTGACCGCCAGCTGACCGGAGCGGAGGGGGCCCGCCGGCGCCTGCGCCACGGCGGGGTTCCCTTCCCACCGGCTCACGCCCTTCGCCGGCCGTCGTGGCTGCCCGCCGCGCCGGCCGGCGCCGGGCTGGTCCCGGCTGGGGTCGTCTCGCCTGGGCTGGTCCCGGCTGGGGGCGTCCCGCCTGGGCTGGTCTCGGCCGGGGTCGTCCCGCCCGGGAGCAGTCGCTCGGCGAGCACGATCACCAGCGACACGAAGGTCAGCACCGCGCCGACCAGGAACGTACCCCGGGTCTCCACGGCGGAGAGCGCGACGCCGCCGATCAGCGCGCCGCCCGCGATGCCCACGTTGAACGCCGCCGAGTTCGCCGCGAAGCCCAGCTCGGTCCGCCCCGGGGCGACCTGGAGGATGCGCGCCTGGGTGGCCATGAACACGGGTGCCGCGGCGGCGCCGAGCAGGGCCAGCAGACCGGTCACGGCGGCCTTGACGTCGGAGAACAGGTACAGCCCGGTCAGCGCGACCGCCTGCAACCCCACCGTCAGCACGAGCGAACCGTGCGGGAACCGGTCGAGAAGCGGACCGACCCCGCTCACCCCGATGATGCCGGCCAGGCCGAAGACGAACAGCATCACGCTCACCGTCTGCGGGGCGAAGCCGGTCACGGTGGTGAGGAACCGCTCCACATAGGTGAACCCGGCGAACACGCCGGTCACCGAGACGGCGGTGGTGGCCAGCACGATGACGAAGCGGCCGGTGTGTGGGTCGGAGCCGTACGCGCCGTGGCTGTCCTCCGGCCGGGTCGTCGGCAGCAGCACCGCGATCACCACCAGCGCGACCACCCCCAGGGCGGTCAGCGCCAGGAACGGCGCACGCCAACCGCCCTGCTGGCCGAGCCAGGTGCCGGCCGGCACGCCCAGCACGGTGGCCAGCGAGCCGCCCACCGACATCACCGCGATCACCCGACCCCGCACGGCGGGGGAGAACAACCCCACCGCCACCGGGGCCAGCACCGCCCAGAACAGCGCCTGGGCCAGCGCCGTGGCCACCCGGGCGGTGAGCAGGACCCAGTACGAGTCGGTCAGCACCGACACCAGGGTCGCCACCACCATGACGGCCAGTACGCCGCTGAGCACGTACCGCCGGGGCCAGCCGCGGCTCACGTGCGCGAACGGCAGCGAGATCACCGCCACGGTGAGGCCGTACCAGGTGACGAGGTAGCCGACCGAGGACAGCGACACGTCGAGGTCGGTGGAGATCAGCGAGAGCAGGCCGATCGGCAGGTTCTCCGTGGTGTTGAAGGTGAACGCGGACAGCGCGAGGGCCAGCAGCACGATCACGCGCCGCCAGGTGCTGGAGGACATTGGTCAGCCGTTCCTTCCGGGGCGCCCGGGCGCCCTGAGCCGAGGGTCGGTCATTGGTCGGAGTGCGGTTCGTCCGGGTCGGACCCGCATCGGAACGACGACCTGCGTGACGTTCCCCGCGATCGACTCCCCGCGCGTCGAGTCTGCCGGTGTGTCGGCGGGACGGACCGCTGAACCCCGCCTCGACGGTATGACCAGGATGGATATTGACCAAGAGATTGACGTGTGTAAGTGTTTGTTGCTCTGGGGTGAACGTGCGCGTCCCCCGGCGCCGCCGGGCCCCGTCGCCGCGCCCGGCAGACGGGAACCGGTCACGCCCAGGTGCACGACCCACCGACCTGCACCGAGGAGCATCCATGAGACGCACCACGTTGACCGCGGGCCTCGCGCTCGCCGCCGCCGTCGCGCTGACGGCCTCGACGGCGACGCTGCCCGCCGCCGCCGCCGTCCCCGCCCCTGCCGTCCCCGCCCCGGCCGCCGCCGCGCTGGCCGCCCCGGACGTCTCCGTGGCAGCCGTCCAGGCCCACCTGACCCAGTTCCAGAGCATCGCCAGCAGCAACGGCGGCCATCGCCGCGCCGGCTCCGCCGGTTACCGGGCGTCGGTCAGCTACGTCAAGAGCAAGCTTCAGGCCGCCGGCTACACGGTCACCGAGCAGACCTGCACGAGCTGCACCTACCCCGGCAGCAACGTGATCGCCGAGTGGCCGGGCGGCCCGAGCAACCAGGTGGTCATGTTCGGCGCGCACCTCGACGGCGTCTCCGCCGGCCCCGGCATCAACGACAACGCCTCCGGCTCCTCGGTGCTGCTGGAGAACGCCCTGGTGCTCGCCCGGCAGAAGCCGACCATGACCAAGCGGGTCCGGTTCGCCTGGTGGAACGGCGAGGAGCAGGGCCTGCAGGGCTCGAAGTTCTACGTCAACTCCCTGAGCAGCACCCAGAAGGGCTACATCAAGGGGTACTACAACTTCGACATGGTCTCCTCCACCAACGGCGGCTACTTCATCAACCGGCTCACCTCCACCACCAGCGCCCCGTTGAAGGCGTACTGGGACTCCCTCGGGTTGTCGCCGGAGGAGAACGTCGAGGGTCAGGGCCGCTCCGACGACTACTCGTTCCAGCAGGCCGGCATCCCCACCTCCGGGTACGCGATGGGCGCCAGCGCCCGCAAGACCAGCGCCCAGGCCGCGAAGTGGGGCGGAACGGCCGGCGCTTCGTACGACCCCTGCTACCACCGCTCCTGCGACACCACCAGCAACGTCAACGCCACCGGGCTCAACCGCAGCGCCGACGGCATCGCGTACGCGATCTGGAACGTCGCCGTGGGCACCGCCGTCGCCCCGGTCGGCGGCGTCGCCGCCATGGCCGACGAACCCGCCCTCGCGACAAGCCCGATCTACGCCATCGTCAACCGAGGGACCTCCCTCGCCGTCCAAGTCTGGCCCCAGTACTGGCCCGCCGGCCAGACCATCGCCCTGTCCGCCTCCGCCGCTCCCAGCGGCGTGAGCGTGTCGTTCAGCCCGTCGTCGGTCACCTCCGGCGGCTCGTCCACCATGACGATCACCGCCTCCCCGACGGCGGAACGCGTCGGCGGCTACCCCATCACGATCACCGGCACCAGTTCGACGACGACCGCGACCACCAAGTTCTGGCTCTACACCTCGTAACGGCGGCGGCGAACGATCCGCCGGCGGCACCCTCCCTGACGCCTCGGTCGGCCGTCGTGGCCTCCCCGCCGCGACGACCGGCCGAGGCACTCCGGGCACCAGCCGCTCACCCAGCACGGTCGCCGGCGACACCTCGGCCAGCGCCGCGCCGACCAGAGCCCGAACGCCGCGCCAGGTGGCCAGCGGCATCCGTCGCCTCTCCTTCCCACGGGCATGGCCGTGCCGCCGGTGCCGGTCGACCCGGCGGGCCCTGCGACACGTGTTCGACACGCCGTTGACGCGCAGACATCGCACCGTAGCGCACAGTAGGCTCCCTCTGCTGACCGGTCCGCCGCTGGTCGCGGCGGCGCTTTCCGCTTGGAGGGGCCGTGGATGGAGCCGTCCGTCAACGCCGATCACCTGACGCCGCACCGCCCGCCGATGCCGAAACCACCGGGACGTCGTCGGACGCCTCGACGGCCCCCGTCGATGCCTCTCCGGCCCCCGGCGGGCACGACGCCGAGGCGTCGGTGCTGCCGGAGTTGGAGGCCCGGGCGTGGATGCACCACGCCGAGCACGTCGCCCACACCACCTTCTGGTCGGTGGCCCGCAGGCTGCCCCGGCTGGTCCGCGAGGCGGTCGCGCTGGCCTGGGCGACCAGCCGCCGCGACACCGCCGCGTCCATCGGGCTCAACGTCGCCGCCGGGGTGATGACCACCCTCGGCCTGCTGGCCACCACGGGCGTGCTGCGCGAGCTCTTCGCGGCCGGCCCCACGCCGGGGCGGATCCGGGCGGCCCTGCCGGCCCTGGCGCTGACCGCCGCGGCCGTGCTGGCCAAGGGTGGGCTGACCATCGCCGCCGGTTGGGCCCAGGCCCGCCTCACCCCGCAGATCAACTACCAGGTCGAGCTGCGGCTCTTCGAGGCCACCACGGCCGTGGAGCTGGCCGCGTTCGACGACGCCGGGTTCGCCGAGGAGATGGACCGGGCCCGGGACCGGGGGGTGGCCGAGGCGGCCTCGATCGTCGACGACACCGTCAACCTGATCACCGGCGTGGTCGGGGTGCTGGCCACCGCCGCGGCCGTGACCGTGATCCAGCCGCTGTTGCTGCCGTGCCTGCTGCTCGCTGCGGTGCCCGAGGCGGCGACCGCAGTGAAGATCGCCCGCCGGCGGTACCTGGACATGCTGGCCCGGATCAACCGGCGTCGCCGGATGTGGATGCTGGCCAACCTGATGGCCAACCGGCACACCGCCGCCGAGATCCGGGCGTACCAGATGCGGGGCTTCCTGCTCGGTGAGTACCGGCGGATGATGGCCGCAGAGACGGCCGCCCATCTGCGACTGGTCCGCTCCCAGACCCGTACGCGCGTGCTCGGCACCTCCGCCGCGGGCCTCGCCACCTTCGGCGTGTACGCCGTCCTCGCCGCCCTGCTGCTGAACGGCATGGTGGCGCTCGCCGCCGCCGCGACCGCGCTGATCGCCCTCCAGCCCGCCAGGTCCAGCCTCGGCATGGCGGTCTTCGCCACCAACTCCCTCTACGAGGACGCGCTCTACTACCAGGACTACCGCGACTTCCTCGACCGGGTCCACGGCCGCAGCGCCGTGCGCGGGGATCGGCCGACCGACGGCTTCGACGCCATCGAGCTGGACGCGGTCAGCCTCCGCTACCCGGACACCGACACCCCGGCCGTCGACGCGGTCAGCCTGACCATCCACCGGGGACAGGTGGTCGCCCTGGTCGGCGAGAACGGCTCGGGCAAGACCACCCTGGCCAAGCTGATCGCCGGTTTGTACCGGCCCACGGGCGGGGTGATCCGCTGGGACGGGGTGGACACCGCCGAGCTCGACCCCCGCCAGGTGGCCGGGCATGTCGCGGTGCTCACCCAGGACTGGTGGAAGTTCCCCTTCACCGCCGGCCAGAACATCCGCATCGGCCGGCACGACCGGGCCGCCGGGCACCGGGGGCCCAGCATCGAGGACGCCGCGCGGGCCGCCGCCGCCCACGACATGATCGCGGGCCTGCCCTTCGGGTACGACACTTTGCTCGATCGCGAGTTCAAGGACGGCCACGACCTTTCCGGCGGCCAGTGGCAGCGCCTCGTCGCCGCCCGTGGCCTCTACCGCGACGCCGCCCTGCTGATCTGCGACGAGCCCTCGGCGGCGCTCGACGCGCGGGCCGAGCACGCCCTCTTCCAACACCTGCGCCGCCGCCCCGAACGGGCGGTCGTGTTGATCACCCATCGGTTGGCCAACGTTCGGCACGCCGACCAGATCTTCGTGATGGAGCGGGGCCGGCTGGTCCAGTGCGGCACCCACGACGAGTTGGTCGCCGCCGACGGGCTCTACCGGGAGCTGTTCGATCTGCAGGCCAGCGGCTATCTCGGCGACGCCGCCGACCGCCGGCCGCCGGCTCCCCGCTGACCGCGGGTGCGCCTCCGGGTGGAGGCCGACCGCCGCGACGAATGCCGGCCCGGACCTTGTATTCCTACCGGGAAAGTAGGAAACTCGATACGTGCGGATCATTCTCCGGCTCGTCACCCGCCGGGTCGTCGACCTGATGCGGGTCGCCTCCGGGCTCTGTATTGGGCCGGGGCGCGTCGGCGGCTGACCGTGAGCCGGCCCCGTTGCGCCCCGGTCCCGCCGTCCTCCCCGCCTCCCGCATCTGCGCGCACTCGAAGGAAACCCCCATGAGCGACACCCCGCAGCCGCCGCCGCCCACCGCGCCGGAGTCCCGGTTCGCGTTCAACGAGGACTGGGCGGCCACCGTGCTGGGCCTGCTCCTGCTCGGCCTGGTCCTGGTCGGCGCGATCCCCGCCTGGCTGGTGCCCTGATGAGCGCCGACGCCGTCCGGACGACGGACACGACGGACCCGGCCGACACGGTGGCCAGCACCGACACGGCGACCAGCACCGACACCACGGCCACCCCGGCCCGTCCCGCCGTCGCCCCCGCGCCGGCCCGGCCGGGCTGGATCGCCGTCGGGCTGCTGCTGCTCCTGGCGTTGGCCGGGCTGACCCGCTACCTCGAACAGCAGGTGCCGGTCCTCGCCGAGGGCACCGCGCTCGACGACGTCGCGAAGGCGATCGAGTACCCCGTCTACGCCATCCTGCTGGGCCTGCTCGGCAACGCCCTGGTCACCCTGCTGGGCTGGCGGGACCGGCTCTCCGCCGCGTTCCGCACCGAGTTCTTCATCAAGACGGGCCTGGTCCTGCTGGGCGCCTCGATCAACCTGGCCGTCATCGCCAGCGCCGCCGGCCCGGCGATCGCCCAGGCGATCCTGCTGATCAGCGGCGTCTTCCTGTTCACCTGGTGGCTGGCCGGCCGGTTCGGCCTGGACGACAAGCTGCGCGCCCTGCTGGCGTCCGCCGTGTCGATCTGCGGGGTCAGCGCGGCGATCGCCGCCGCCGGGGCGGTACGCGCCCGCCGGGAGCAGTTGGCCTACACGGCCAGCCTGGTCATCGTCTTCGCCCTGCCGTCGATCTTCCTGCTGCCCTGGCTGGCCGGCGTGCTGGGTCTCTCCGACGAGGTGGCCGGCGCGTGGATCGGCGGCAACATCGACACCACCGCGGCGGTCACCGCCGCCGGGGCGCTCGCCGGCGAGGAGGCGCTGCAGATCGCCAGCATCGTCAAGGTCACCCAGAACGCCCTGATGGGCGTCGTGGCGGTCGCCCTCACCGCGTACTTCACCCTGCGGGTGGAGCGGCGGCCCGGCGCGGCCCGGCCGGGGCTGGGGGAGCTGTGGCGTCGCTTCCCGAAGTTCGTCCTCGGCTTCGTCGCCGCCTCGGTGATCGCCACCTGGTACCTCGACGCGGCGGGCGCCGACGGCAAGGCGACCATCGCGATCGTCAACGACCTGAGGGTGTGGTTCCTGATCCTGGCGTTCGTCAGCATCGGCCTTGAGGTGCGGGTGACGGCGCTGCGCGAGGCGGGCTGGCGGCCCGTCGCGGTCTTCGCCAGCGCCACCGTGTTCAACCTGCTGCTGGCGCTGGGCCTCGCCGCGCTGCTGTTCCGGGGCGTGTCGGTGTGACGCGTCGTCGGCGGGGGTCGGCAACCGGTCCCCGCCGACGCCGGCCCGGCCCGGACCAGACGCCGCCCCGACCCGCCGCCGGCGCTCAGCAGACCGTGACCGGGTGCCGGACGACGCCGTCGAAGAGGTACCCCAGGTCGTTCGGGCGGGCCCGGTCCGGCTGCCCCGCACCGGTGACGTCGGTGGCCCGCGCCCGCAGGGTCACCGGGCCGGAGGCCGTCGGCCGCCAGCGCGCCGTCCACCGCTGCCACACCCCGCCGGCGTCGGCGGCGACCAGGTCGGCCGGCCGCCAGTCGTCGTCGCCGGTACTGACCTGCACCGACCGGATCGGGCCCGCGCCCGACCAGGACCGGCCGCGCAGCAGCACCTCCGCGCCGGCCGGCACCCGGGCGGCCCAGGGCAGCTCGAAGGCGCTCTTCACCGACTGGGGGCCCAGCTCCGCGCCACCCGCCGGCCGGTCGGGGCCGAACATCCGGTAGAGCTGGGTGTTCCAGGGCGAGAAGAGCGGGGTGGTCGAGACCTCCACCGGGCCGACCCACTTGATCGAGGAGATGCCGATCCAGCCCGGCACCACCAGCCGCACCGGGAAGCCGTGGTCCGCCGGCAGGGCCTCGCCGTTCATCTCGTACGCCAGCAGCACGTCGTCGAGGGCCTTGCCGATCGGCAGCGGCCGGCGGACCCGGCCGAGGTTCACCCCGCCGGTGACGTACTCCGGGTCCAGCCCCTGCGGCATCACGTCGACCGCCGCCGGAGTCAGCCCGGCCCGCCGCAGCACCTCCGACAGGCGCACCCCGCGCCAGTGCGCCACCCCGACGCCGCCCAGGCCCCACGCCACCCCGGGGGCGGGGCGGTCCTGCTGGCCGGCGAAGAACCGACGGCCGTTGCCGGCGCACTCGATCAGCGCGGTGACCCGCTCGGCGGGCAGCCGGCGCAGGTCGTCGTAGCCGAACTCGACCGGCCGATCCCGGGTGGGCCCGCCGGCCAGGCCGTCACCGAAGAGGCTCAGCCGCCAGGTGTCGGCGTCGACGATCGGGGTGTGGGTGTGGTTGCGGACGAAGAAGCGGTCGGTCGGCACGACGTACCCGTGCCCGGCCATCGCCTCCCAGCGCATCTCGGCGTTGGTCTGGTGCCGGGTGAAGAGCCCGCCCGGCAGCGGCTTGACCACGCCCGAGCCGCCGGCCGCCGGGCCGGGGTCGGCACCGACCGGGGCGGGCGCGACGGCGACCGGGTCGCGTTCGGCCGCCGCGGCGGCGAGGGCGGTCATCGCCGCCCCCAGCTCCAGCAGGTGCGGGCGGGACACCCCCGCGCCCCGCGCCCGGCCGGCGAG
Source organism: Micromonospora sp. DT233 (assembly GCF_049841815.1). Taxonomy (NCBI): domain Bacteria; kingdom Bacillati; phylum Actinomycetota; class Actinomycetes; order Micromonosporales; family Micromonosporaceae; genus Micromonospora; species Micromonospora sp. DT233. The sequence goes on from NZ_JBNCLB010000007.1 coordinate 178,357, forward strand.
CCACTGCCGGGCCCGCCGGGAGTCGTGGTCAGCCTCGTCGTACGACAGGGAGTGCGGCATCGAAGGTCCCTCCGGTTCGGCGGAAACTCCTATTGAACCAGTAGGAGTTTCCGCCCGGGAGGCACCCGCCCGGGAGGCACCCGCCCGGGAGGCACCCGCCCGGGAGGCACCCGCCCGGGAGGCACCCGCCCGGGAGCCGGCCCGCCGCCCTCAGCCCGCCGTGCCGCCCTCAGCTCACCGCGCCGGCCACGGTGATCATCCCGGCGGCCACCAGCACCCAGGCCCAGAGCCGGTCCACGTTGAGCCACGCCCGCCGCAGCATTCCGACGCCGAGCACCTCGTACACCGCCAGGGCGGCGGCCAGCGCCACGGCGAACATCGCCACCGTGTGCACCCCGGCGGCGGCCAGCCCCGGCAGCGCGCCGGCCGGTGCGGCCGACAACTGCCCGGCGTGCCCGGCGTGGCCGCCCGCCGGGACCGGCTCGGTGAGCAGCACCGGCAGCAGCATCAGCCCGGCGCCGTGGGCCGAGGACATCAGGAACGACCACCCGACGAGCTGGAGGTCGGACGGGCGCATCCCGGCCCAGCGGAAGTGCCGCCGCGACAGCAGCCGCCACAGCCCGAAGCCGACCAGCAGCACCCCGCCGACGACCGCCACGGCGGTGCTCGCCACCACCGACCGGGTCGCGGTGACCAGGGCGGCCACCACGCCCACCGAGGCGAGGTGACCCAGGGCGATCGGCGGCAGGGCCAGCAACAGCACCCGCCGGCTGCGTTCCTGCAACCCCCGGCCCACCGCGAAGAGCCAGCCCATCGCCGGGTTCAGCCCGTGGAACGCGCCGAGCCCGGCCAGCGCCAGCCAGGTCGCCCCGGTCACGGGAAGCAGTACGAGTCGGATGACGCGTCGCCGCCCTGCAACCGGGTCTGGTGCACCCGCAGGCCGCGGAACTCCTCCCCTCGGGGGAAGAACCGCGGGTCCGGGGTGAGCCCGCCGGCGTCGGGGTCGACGTCCAGCTTGGCCAGCCAGGCACCCACCCCGTCCGGGTAGAACTGGTCGTCCCACGACCCGTACAGGGAGTTGGAGACGTAGACCCGGCGGCCGTCGCGGCTGACCTCGACCATCTGCGGGCCGCCGGAGAGCGGCTCGTCGGGGAAGCCCGGGTGGGCGGTGCGGGCCACGATGCCGCCGAGGCGCACCGAGCCGGTCTGCACGGGGTGGAACGGGTCGCTGACGTCGTACTGGCGCAGCTCGCCGGTGCCCCAGCAGGAGACGTAGAGGAACCTGTCGTCGACCGAGAGGTCGATGTCGGTGACCAGCGGCGGGACCGCCCCGAACGGCTTGAGCAGCTCCGGCAGGTCGGCCGGATCGGCCGGCTCGGCGGGAATGTCGATCACCTTGGTCACGGCCCAGGCGTCGCCGTCGCGGTGCCACAGCCAGACCGAGGCGGAGAGGTCCTCGACGCTGATGACCACCCCGACGAAGCCGTACGTCTGCCTCGGGTCGTGCGCGGGGCGCAGCTCCAGGGGCATCTGGTACGCGTCGCCGAGGTCGACCCGCTGCACGTGCCGGCGCTTGGCCAGGTCCCAGAAGTGGATGGCGTGGCCGTACCGGCGGCCCAGCAGCAGCTCGCCGACGATCCCGTCCTCGATCATCGACGGGGTGCCCCACTCGCTGGTCACCAGCACATCGTGGTTGTAGTGCCACCAGAAGTCGTACGCGAGGAACTGCGGGCCCCGGTCGGCCTCCCACGCCCCGCGCACGTCGAAGCTGGTGTGGTCGAGGATCGCGATGCCGCCGGGGCCCTCGGCCCCGTCGGCTGCGCCCAGGGCGGAGAGGTAGATGCCGTCGGGCCCGCAGTGCACGGTGTGCGGGCGAGAGTATCCGGCCCGCTTCGCCAGCTCCTCCGGGCCGATCACCTTGACCAGCTTCGGGGCGCGCGGGTCGGGCTGGGTGTCGTACACGTGCACCCGCGAGGAGCGCAGCCCGGGGACGATCAGGTAGCGCCGCTCCACGTGCGGATGCGGGGCGCTGGGGCAGAGCGCGCTGCTGCACGCGTTCCACCCGAAGTGGTGCACCTCGTCGCCGGTGTGCGGCAGGTCGGTCCAGCCGACGACCCGCCCGTAGTCGGGGGAGTCGGGGTCGGTGTCGACGACCGCGAGGGCGTCGGGGCGGGTCGCCGAGCGGTCGAACGCGGCCACGTAGGCCAGCTTCTCGGCCGGGGCCTGGGCGGCCTCGCGGGGGGAGGGATAGAAGGAGGGGTCGGGGGTCCAGCGGCTCATCGCGCCTCCGGGGTGGTGTCGGACCGGCCGCACCGACGGTCACCAGTGAGTGACCGCTAGCCTACGGAAACACTAGGATTTGTGGATAGCCTCTCCGGGTGGTCGTCCCACCTCTCAGGAGCCGGCGAGGAAGTCGGCCAGCACCCGGGTGTGGGTGGAGAAGGCCAGCTCGACCGGCTCGGTGACCACCAGCCACTCCGTGGCCTCCGCGGTGGGCGCGGTCGGCGGCAACTCCTGCGCCGCCCGCTCGGGCAGCGTCCCGAAGACCATCATGGTGCCGCCGGCCGGTGCGCTGTGCACCGCGAAGAGCTCCGCGTCGGCGGCGTCGGCGCGCAGTCCGGTCTCCTCGCGCAGCTCCCGGACCAGGCCGTCCTGCCACTGCTCGCCGTACTCGATGAAGCCGCCGGGGAGGGCGAGCAGGCCGCGCGCGGGCTCGATGTCGCGGCGGATGACCACCACGCCGAGGCCCGCGTCGGTGCGCACCGGCTGCACCGCGACCGCCACCGGCAACGGGTTGCGCCACACCGACCGGCCGCAGGCCGCGCAGACCCGGGGCCAGCCGGCGTCCGCCGGATAACCGGCGCCGCAGAAGGAACAGTGGGAGTACGGTGCGCCGGTCACGGCGGGCACGTTACCTCCTCGCCGCGGCGGCCCCGGCGGGGGTGGCCGGCACCAGCCGGCGGGTGATCCAGAGCGGCGAGGTGACGGCGTTGCCCATCACCACCGCGTGCGCGCCCGCCGCGAACGCCCGGCCGATCTGCTCGGTGCTGCGGTACCGCCCCTCGGCCAGCACCGGCACCGGCACCGCCGCCGCGAGCCGCGCCACCAGCTCCAGGTCGGGCCCGTCGGTGCGCGGACTGGCCGCCGTGTACCCGGAGAGAGTGGTGGCCACCGCGTCCGCGCCGGCCCGCACGGCCGCCACCCCCTCGGCGACGGTCGAGATGTCGGCGAGGAGCAGCGCGCCGACGGCGTGGACCGCCGCGACCGTGTCGGCGAAGTCGCGCCCGTCCGGGCGCGGCCGGTCGGTGCCGTCGACCGCGACGACGTGCGCCCCGGCGGCGGCCACCTCGACGGCCAGCTCCGCCGTGGGGGTGATGAAGACGCCGGCCGTGCCGTGCTTGTACAGGCCGATCACCGGCACGCCCACCGCGGCGCGGATGGCGGTCACGTCCGCCGGCCCGTTGGCCCGGATCGCCACGGCCCCGCCCCGCACGGCCGCGGCGGCCACCCGGGCCTGGACGTACGGGTCCCGCATCGGGTCGTCGGGCTCGTCGGGCAGCGGCTGGCAGGAGACCACCAGCCCACCGGCGAGCGCGTCGAGAATGGTCACCGTTCAGTCCTCCTCAGGTGTGATGGCGAGCCGGGCGGCGCCGACGACCACCGCGTCGACGCCCAGCGCGGCCGGCAGCAGCGGCACGCCGGCCCAGCCCGACGGCAGCTCGGCGGCGTACGCGGTGGTGGCCGCCGGCAGCAGCGCCCCGGCCGCGCCGCCGGCCACCAGCACCACCTCGGGGTCGAGCACGCAGACCAGCCCCGCCAGGGCCGCGCCGAGGCTGGCCCCGGCGCGGTCGAGCACCTCCCGGGCGGCGGCGTCGCCGGCCGTGGCCCGGGCCGCCACCTCCCGCCCGGTGACCCGTTCGCCGGTGGCGTGGGCGTACCCGGCGGCCAGCCCGGTGCCGGAGGCGACCGCCTCCAGGTGCCCGTAGCGGCCGCAGCCGCAGCGCAGCCGCCCCGCGCCCGGTGCCGGCAGGTGGGCGACCGCGCCGGCCGCGCCCCGGGCCCCGGGGTCGAGGCGGCCGTGCCGGACCAGCGCCCCGCCGAGGCCCGTGCCGACGGCGACGAGCAGCAGGTGGGCGCGGTCGCGTCCGGCGCCCACCCAGCTCTCGCCGAGGGCGGCGGCGTGCACGTCGTTGACCACCCGCGCGGGCCGGCCCAGTCGCTCGGCCAGCTCCGCCGCGACCGGGGTGCCCGCCCAGCCGGGCAGGCTCTCCGTGGCGTACCGGATGCCCCCGGTCGCCGGGTCGACGGTGCCGGCGGTGCCCACCCCGATCGGCCCGGCGGCGGTGTCCAGCAGCTGCGCGGCGAGCCCGGCGGCGGTGTCCAGCACCGCCGCCGGGCCCGCCCCGGCCGGGGTCGGCGCCCGCCGCCGGCGCAGCACGGTCCCGTCGGCGGCGACCAGGGCCGCCACCGTCTTGGTGCCGCCGATGTCGATGCCGACGCCGACCCCCGCCGCGCCGGTCATCCCTTCAGGCCGGTGTGCGCCAGCCCCTCGACGAACTGCTTCTGCGCGATCACGAAGACCACCAGGACCGGCAGCGCGGTCATCGACGCCGCCGCCAGCTGCACGTCCCACATCGGCCCGCCGTACGCGTCGACGAACTGGGTCAGCGCCTGCGGCAGGGTGAACTTCTCCGGCGAGGAGAGGAACACGATCGGCTCGAGGTAGAGGTTCCAGCTGTGCAGGAAGGTGAAGATGGCCACCGCGCCCAGCGCGGGGCGCGACAACGGCAGGGCGATCTTCCAGAAGGTGGCGAACCGGCCCAACCCGTCGACCCGGGCAGCCTCCTCCAACTCCCCGGGCAGGGCGATGAAGAACTGCCGCATGATGAACGTCGCCATCACGCTCGGCGCCCCGAAGATCGGCACCAGGATCAGCGGCCAGTGGGTGTCGACCAGCCCCAGCTTGAAGAACATCTGGAACAGCGGGACGATCGTCACCTCGCTCGGGATGAGCAGGCCGGCGAGCACCACCAGGAAGAGCAGGTTCTGCCCCCGGAACCTGATCCGGGCGAAGGCGTAGCCGGCCAGCGCCGCCACCACGAGGGTGCCGGCGGTCACCAGGACGGAGATGTAGACGCTGTTGAGGTACTGCTGCCCGAACGGCTGCAGCTCGAACACCCGCTGGTACGCCTCGACCCGCGGGCTGCTCGGCCAGAGCTGCGGCGGGAAGGCGAAGATGTCGGCCACCGGCTTCAGCGACGAGGTGACCATCCACCAGGTGGGGAAGACGAAGGGGATCGCCAGGACCATCAGCACCCCGTAGAGCACCAGCTTCGTCCTGGTCGACAGGTCACGACTCATGGAAGACCCATCTCTTGCGCATCTGCCACTGCAGCACGGTCAGCGCGAGCACGATCGCGAAGAGCACGATCGACAGGGTCGCCCCGTAGCCGAAGTGGTGGAACTGGAAGGCCTGCTGGTAGAGGTAGTAGACGAGCACGGTGGTGGAGGTCCCCGGGCCGCCCTGGGTGAGCACCGCGATCTGCGCGAAGACCTGCAACGACCCGACCACCGTGATGATCGAGGTCAACATGATCGTCGGGCTGATCAGCGGGACGGTGATCCGCCAGAACTGCCGGCCCCGGCTCGCCCCGTCGACCTCGGCGGCCTCGTACAGCTCCCCGGGGACGCCCTGCAGGGCGGCCAGGAAGAGCACCATGTTCAGGCCGACGTTCTTGAACACCTGCACCACGATCACCGCGAGCATCGAGGTGCCCTCGCCGCGCAGCCAGTTCGGCCCGTCCACGCCGACGGTGTCGAGCAGGCCGTTGATCCCGCCGTTGTCCTGCAGCAGGAAGCCCCAGACGATCGTCCAGGCGACCAGGGAGACCACCACGGGAGAGAAGAACAGGGTGCGGAAGACGACGGTGCCGCGCAGCTTCTGGTTGAGCAGCACCGCCAGCAGCAGCGCCAGGGAGAGGTTGAACACCACCAGCCCGACCGAGAAGAGCCCGGTGGCCCGCAGCACCCCGCCCAGGTTGCCGTCCTCGGCGAGTTGGGCGTAGTTCTCCCCGCCGACGTAGTCGAAGGTGCCGGCGAGGACGTTCCACTCGTGCAGGCTGTACCAGACCACCAGCACCAGGGGCAGGATCACGAAGACGAGGCTGCCGGCCAGCTGCGGGGCGATGAAGAGGTACCCGGCGAGCTGGTCGCGTCGCCGGATGGTCCACCACGGGGGCTTGGGGCGCGGGGCGCCGGGCCCGGTCGTGGTGACCGGGCCCGGCGTGGTGTCCGTCGAGGACATGGTCACTTCGCCAGCAGCGGCTGGATCTTGGCGCACACGCCGTCCAGGACCGCCTTGACGTCGGCGTCGGCCTGCCAGAGCGGGTCGAGGCCGGCGCGGACCTGCTGGCTCAGCTCGGCCTGCCCGGAGTGGCTGGGCTTGACCACGCCGCCGGTGATGCCGTCGACGACGACCTGCTGCAGCTGCTCGGGCTTGAGCTTCGGGTTGGTCTTGCCCAGCGTCTCGGCGGTCAGCAGCGACTGCCGCGGCGGCGGGAAGAACTGGGCCAGCTTCGCCGAGTTGGTGGGGTTGGTGAAGTAGGCCAGGAAGTCGGCCGCCGCGTCGGCGTGCGGGCTCTTCTTCATCACCCCGATGCCGGCCTGGCCGAGCACCGAGTAGTTGCCCTTCGGGCCGGCCGGCAACGGCACCAGGTCCCAGCCGAAACCGTCGTCGGTGAGCAGCGACGCCCGGGAGATCTGGGTGACCGTCATGGCCGCGTCGCCGGCGAAGAAGTCCGCCGTGGTGCCCGGGCCGGGCAGCGCCTTGTCGGTGAAGATCGCCTTGTGCAGGGTGGTCATCGCCGCCACCATCTCCGGGGAGCCGAAGCCGCAGGACTTGCCGTCCTCGCTCCACGCCTGCGCGCCCCAGCCGGTGAAGAAGGTGGAGAGGTTGTCCCAGCCCTTGTAGTCGAAGTCCCGGAACACCAGGCCGGCCTTGCCGGACTTCGCCGCCGAGGCCGCGGCGGTGGAGAACGCGTTGTCCCAGTTCCACTGCCCGGCGGCGATCAGCTCCGCCGGGGTCTTCTGCCCGGCCTTCTTGACCATGTCGGTGTTGACGAAGACCCCGAACGGCGAGTTCGAGAACGGGTACGCGTAGAGCTTGCCGCCGTCCTGCCACAGCTTCGTGGTGGCGGGGGAGAGGTCGTCGTAGGCGTACCCGTCGGTGGACTTGAGCTTCTCGTCCAGCGGGAGCAGCGCGCCCGAGGCCACGAAGTCCGGGGCCGAGTTCTCGAACACCCAGGCCAGGTCGGGGGAGTTGCCGCCGGCGATCTGGGTGGTCAGCGTGGTGGTGTAGTTGTCGAACGGCAGCGGGTCGAAGGTGATCGACTCCACGTTCGGGTGCGACTTCCTGTACTCGTCGGCGATCTCGTTGAACAGCTTCAGGTGCGCCTCGTTGGCGGACCAGACCGTCATCCGCAGCTTCGCGGGGCCGCTGTCGGCGGCGTCGTCCCCGCCGCCGCAGGCGGTCAGGGCGAGCGCGCCGGTCAGCGCCACGGCGACGCCGCGCAGGGCCTTACCAGTCTTCACAGTGTTCTCCTCAGCACAGGGGGGTGGGTGTCAGTAGCCCGCGACCTGGGGCCAGCGCAGTTCCACGCCGGCCGCCGTCAGGCGGTCCTGGAAATCGGTCAGCAGGCGGGGGGTGTCGCGGACCGCGCGGGGGGACTCGCCCCGCTCCAGGCAGAAGTCGGCGAGCAGGCCGGCGACCTCGCCGACGTTCCACTCGACCGGGTGCAGCCGGTAGCTGCCGTTGGTGACGTGCGTGGTGCCGATGTTCTTGCCGGCCGGCAGCAGGTTCTCCACCCGCTGCGGGATCAGCGCGCCGAGCGGGATCTCGAAGGGGCAGGAGCCGACGTCGATGTAGTTGTCGCCGCCGGTCGACGGGTGCAGGTCGATGCGGTACATGCCCACGCCGACCGAGTCCGGGTAGCTGACCGCGCCGTGCGCGCCGCGCACCGCCAGGGAGAGGTCCTGCTCGACGACCGTGTACTCGGCCCGGATCCGGCGCGACTCCCGGATGTAGGGGGCCTGGGCCAGGCCGTCGGCGCTGCCGGTGACGTCGCCGCGCAGCCGCAGCCCGGGGAAGCCGGTGCCGCCGTCGGGCCGGGGGGCCTCGGTCTGCATCCAGTACAACACCGAGTACGACAGCTCCCGCGCCTGCGACAGGTGCCAGGACGCGTTCGGCACGTCGATGACCGGGCTCTCGAAGTAGTCGATCATCGGCCAGTTCACCAGCGTGATGTCGCTGCCGTATGCCCCGTCGACGAAGTTGCGTCGGGCGGCGATGCGCCGGAACGTCCAGAGGTTGCCGTCGCCGGGGTTGAGCCGCTGGTCGGCGTTGACCGCGAGCGGGTCGTCGTCCGGGTTCGGGGTGAAGCTGCGCTCGACGATCTCCAACGTCCGGGGGTGCGGGGAGCGCCAGGACAGCAGCCGGTCGCCCCAGAAGTCCGGCTTGTAGTCGCGCCAGAAGTCGTACCCGGCGGGCCGGTCGATGGTGTGGTCGCCGTCGACGTGGTCGAGGGCGAAGCAGACCGAGACGGCCTGCATGTTCATCGGCTGCGCCTGCGCCGGCGCGCTCGGCTCGCCGGTGACCTCCCGCGACTCGAAACCGGTCACGTACTCGACGCCGGCCAGCGGCAGCAGCTCGCCGGTCTCGGTGGCGTCCAGCACGTACGGGGCGCTCAGCTCGACCAGTTCGTCGGGCCGGTCGCGATGCGCGACGGTCACCCCGGTGACCCGGTCGTCGTCGCTCGCCGCCCCCACCGGCCGGTACGGCTGCAGCACCCGCAGCCGCCCCGATCCCCGGTACGGCGCCAGCATCTGCTCCAGCACCGCCACCGCGACCCGGGGCTCGTGGCACAGCCGGCTCACCCAGCCGGCCCCCGGGTTGAGGTCCGTCCAGGCCCGGGACCGCTCGGTCAGCGGGTAGTGCCGCCGGTAGTAGTCCCGGATGCCGCTGCGCAGCTCACGGTAGCTGGCGGTGACGCCGAACTGCTCGACCCAGGAGTGCTCGTCCGGCGGGACCGCCTGACTGGTGAGCTGCCCGCCGAGCCAGTCGAACTCCTCGGTCAGGACGACGGTCCGGCCGGCCCGGCAGGCGGCGAGCGCCGCCGCCACCCCGCCCAGCCCGCCGCCGACGACGAGGACGTCCGCATGCATCGATACCACGTGGTTCCTTCCATTGCGCGATCGCCGTTCAGGCGCGGTCGACCGCCGGATCGGGGGCGCCGAGGGTGTCTCCCTCGACCAGTTGGCACGGCAGCAGGCGCTGCCCCGCGCCGTCGGCGCTGCCGTCGATGACCGAGGTCAGCACCTCGACCGCCTGGCGTCCCATCTCCTCGCGGGGGATGTGGAAGCCGGTGAAGGTCAGCGCGGTGGGCACCGCCACGGTCGGGTCGCCGAGGGTGACCACCGACAGGTCCCCGGGCACGGTCAGCCCGCGCCGGCGGGCGGCCACCTCGAGGGCGACCGCCGTGGCGAAGTCCTCCACGAAGACCACGGTGCTCGCGTCGACGCGCAGGTCGTCGAGGATCGCCTCGGCGTCGCGCCCGGTGCCGGTCAGCACCCGGGCGCTGGCCGCCGCGCCGCCGCGGGCGGTGTAGCCGCGGCGGCGGTCCTCCGACGACTCCGCGTCGGTGCCCAGGGAGAGGTACGTCAGCCGCCGGTGGCCGTGGCCGAGGGCCCGCTCGACCAGCGCGGCGACCGCGGTGGCGTAGTCCGCACCGACGTACGGCACCGGGCCGCCGGCGTCGTCGCGCCGGCCGATCGCCACGTACGGGAAGCCGTCGCGGTTGAGCCGGTGCAGCTCGTCGGCGTCGATCTCGCGGCCGAGCAGCAGGCATCCGTCGGCCAGCCGTAGCCGGTTGTCCTGGTGGAAGATCCGCCGCCGCCCGTCGATGACCGGGGCGCTGGTGAACAGCAGCAGGTCGCAGCCGATCCGCTCGGCGTACTCCTCGATGCCGAGCAGGAACGGGTGGAAGAAGTCCCGGCTGCCGCTGGGGAACGCCGGCTCGTAGGTGAACACGCCGATGATCCGGTTGAACCGCGCGGCCAGCCGGCGGGCCACCGGGTCGGCGGCGTAGCCGGTCTCCCGGATGGCCCGCAGGACCCGGTCGCGGGTCTCCGGGGCGATCCGCACGTCGGCGTCGGAGCGGTTGTTGAGCACCAGGGAGACGGTCGCCTGGCTGACGCCGGCCAGGCGGGCGATGTCACGCTGCGTCACGCGGCGCGGCGAAGCGGGCACGGGGGGTCCTCCGGTCGTGCTAATGCGTATTAGCGAGTGGCGTTGCGGAGGACTCTCACCCGCAACCCCGGAGGCTGTCAAGAGGTTCCCGAAAGATTTCAGCGCGGTAAACCCCCTGGACTAATGCGCATTAGCTCGCCGGCTCCGGCGGGCGGCGGGCGGCGTCGGTGGTCCCGCCCGGCCCGGGTCGTCGATGTCGGCGCACCTCTTGACAGTGGACCGTCCGTCCGGCGAACATCGGGGAAGCAAGGCTGCTAATACGTATTAGCAGCCTCCGAAGTGGGCGCCGAACATTCCCTTGGCGACCCCGGTCGGTTGCGCTGCGTTACTTTCCCCGCCCCGCCCCGCCCCGCCGCCGCCCCCGCCCCGCCGCCGTCCGCCGTGCGGTGTCGCCGTCCGACCCGGCGACGACTCCACCGAGCGCCGACACGGCCCCACCACCGACCGGACCCCGCCCCCGAAGAAATGAGGACCGACGACATGTCGCACCCGTCCGTGTCGCCCCGCCGCGCCGCCCTGGCGCTGGCCGGCGTCGGCCTGCTGATCGCCGCCACGGCCACCACCGCCCCCGCCGCCGCCAGCCAGGCGACGCCCGACTTCCCGCGCTTCAGCCAGGCGGGGACCGCCTTCGACAAGAGCCAACTCTCCTACAACCCGACCGGCGAGTTCATCTTCCCGAGCGTCATCCGGGCCGCCGACTACTTCGCCGACCCGCTGGGCGCGTACTACCTGTACTACGCCCCGCACGAGCGCCCCGGCGGCATCGCACTGGCCTATTCGGACTCGATCGACGGCCCGTGGACCGAGTACGCGGCCAACCCCCTCATCGGCAACACCTGGCTGCCGCACTACTCGACGGTCAGCCACGTCTCCTCCCCGCACGCGATCTGGGTCGAGGGCGAGGGCAAGCTCTTCCTGTACTTCCACGGCGAGAACTCGATCACCCGGTACGCCACCTCCACCGACGGCGTCCACTTCGACTACGGCGGCACCGCCGTCAGCCGGGACGCCAGCACCGGCGGCGAGACCTCGTACGCCCGGGTCTTCGAGCAGTCGGTGGCGCGCCTGGGCACCCGGTACCTGATGGTGTTCATGGACAACCCGACCGCCGCCCTGCCCGGCCCCACCGGCCCGGTCTCCCGGCGCATCCGGTGGGCCGTGTCGAACGACGCGCGCACCTGGACGATCCAGCCGGAGCCCCTGGTCACCCCGCAGGGCGCCGAGGGGCCGAACGCCTCCGGCCCGTTCTTCCTGCGCTGGCAGGGCCGCAACCTGGTGATCTTCCACGCCGCCGACGGCAACATGCACGCCGTCGACGTCGGGGCCGACTTCGACCGCGAGACGCACCTGGGTGTCGTGCACGACTCCCTGGCCGAGGCCCCGGACCTGGGCCGCTCGGCCGCCCCGACGTTCTACTTCGACGGCCGCAGCGCGCACATGTACTACGAGGCCGGCGGCCGGCTGACCGCCACGATCGGGCACGCCGTGGCCACCCTGCCGGCGCCCGTGCCGACCCGGGAACTGGACTGCACGGTGGACAAGCCGGTGCTCTGGCCGCCGAACCACAAGCTCGTCGACGTCGCCGTCACCGTCGACCTGCCCGACGGGGTGCTCGGCCCGCGCGCCTTCGCCCTCACCGGTGTGACCGGCGGCGCCGCCGCCGACGTGGCCGGGTTCGTCGCGGGCACGCCGGACACCGCCGGCCGGCTGCGCGCCGAGCGCGCCGGCAACGGCGCAGACCGGGTCTACACCCTGCGGTACGCCGGCCACGACGAGATCGGCCGCCCGGCCGGCTGCTCGGTGACCGTCACCGTCCCCCACGCCCCCCGCCGCTGACCGCACGTCCCCCGCCCACCGTGGGAGCGATCATGGACGGTTCCCGTTCCGACGCGACGGAGAGCGTCCATGATCGCCCCCCGGGTGGGCGCGGGGCGGGTGGGGTTACGGGGTGGGGGTGGGCTCGCCCGTGTAGGCCGCCAGGGTGCGCGCCGCCGCCTCGGCCGCCCGGGCCGGGTCCGCGCCGGCGGCCACGTCGGCCTCGCCCCAGAGCCGACCGCTGGCCACCAGGAAGTCCCGGCCCGCCTCCGACGTCGCCCAGGCGGCCCCCTCCTGTCGTACGTCGTCGCCCCCGTCGCCGCCGCGCAGGTAGGTGGCCAGCCCGACCAGCCCCATGTCCCAGCCGATGCCGACCGCGCCCGGCCCGAACTGCGCCCAGACCGTGTCGTCGACGTGCGCCACGTGCTCCAGCGTGAAGCGGGTCCGCTCCTCGGACTCCGGGGTGAGCCGCACCTCGATCCAGCTGATCTGCTCACCCATCTCCCAGGTGGCGGCGAAGCTCTCCGGCGGGTCGCAGCGCTGCACCACCCCGCCCGCGTTGCCCGCGAACTGGTACCGGCCGTGCAACCGCAGGTCGCCACTGATCGCCAGGAACCAGCGGGCGATGCGGGCCGGGTTGGTGCAGGCGTCCCAGACGTCGGCGACGGGTGCGTCGTACGTCTGGCTGATGGTCAGCACGCGGGCCTCGCCGGCCGGCAGCACCCGGCTGCCCACCCGCCGCTCCACGTGGTTGATCTGGTGCGTGGTGTCGATCATCGCGGTTTCCTCTTCTCGATCTTTTCGGGTTCCTCGGCCTCGGCGGCGAGCCGGCGCTCCCGGCGGCCCCGGGCGAGCTCGGTGGCCAGGGCGTGCAGGGGTGGGGTCCAGAACCGGCGGAAGTGGCCGAGCCACTCGTCCACCTCGCGCAGCGGCTCGGGGGAGACGGCGTAGAGCCGGCGGGACCCCTGCGCACGCACGGTGGCGAAGCCGCTGTCCCGCAGCACCTTGAGGTGTTGGGACACGGCTGGTTGGGAGATGCCGAACTCCGCCCGGATCACCTCGCAGACGGCCCCGGCGCTCCGCTCGCCCTCGGCGAGCACCTCGAGGATCCGTCGGCGCACGGGGTCGCCCAGCACGTCGAAGGCATGCACGGGAACTTTGTATCAGGTGTGGCTTATATAAGCAAAGGTTAAATCGTCTTACGTCCGAGCGGGTCCACGGGCCGGGGTCCGCCGCCAGGCCCTGCCCCGCCGCCCCTGCCGGGGCCGCGAGGCCGTCGCCCGCGCTCGCCGAGTCCCCCCGACGCGCCATGGTGGCCCAGTCCGCCCATGCGCCCTGCTTTCCGACGACCCGCTTGGGAATTCCGCAATTACCGAATCCCATTCCGTTTCCGGCCGTTCATCGCCTCGGTCGCGCCCGCACCCGGTCACCCCTGCCCTCTGGCGGTTATGCGACAAATGTTCCCAGCGCATTTCCGTATCATCGAGTGGCGCCCGGCACCAAGGCAATGTTCAATGTACGAATCAGGGTTTTCCTCGACCGAAAGGCGATTCACATGCTTCTGCGAATCAGGGCGGTGGCGGCCGTCGCCGTCGCCGTGACCGGCGGCGCTCTCGCCGTCTCGGCCGCTCCGGCGGTGGCCTCTGTGAGCCAGGGATACATCACGGGCTCGGGCGACTGGAGGGACGACTGGGGAGACGAGGGCCCCGTCTCCGCGTCGACGCGCTCGCACAACAACGTCGTCGGGGCTTGGCAGACGATTCTCTGGGCCGACGGATATCTCACGCAGGCCGACGTCGACTGCCGATTCGGTTCGGCGACGACCGCCGCCACGAAGGAGTGGCAGAGCGACCGAGGTCTCGTCAGCGACGGTGTCGTCGGCGCGCAGACCCTCGCCAAGGCGGCGACCAAGCTCGACGTCTACGAGCAGGAGGGCTGGTACTGGTACGACGGTGCCGGGAGCAACTTCATCTACTTCGGCCGCCATGCGGACGGCAAGTGGGACATGAGCCTGCCGTCCGGGGAGACGCGACTTCTCTCGTACACGTCCGCCAGCATCTGCTCCTGATCCCCCGAAGGGCAGCCGGCCGTGACCCCCTGCGGGCGCGGCCGGCTCTCGTCGTGCCACCCGCCGGGGGCTCGGCGGCACGGAATCGTTGAGCCCGGCGGCGGGTCAGTCGCGCAGGGTCCGCAGGATGCGGGCCAGGTGGACCCGGTCGGTCGGGTCGAGCCCGCCGAAGAGGCGCTCCGCCTCGGCGTGCCGGGCGGCGCGGATCGCCGCGCCGACGCGTAGCCCCTCGTCGGTCGGGGCGACCAGGGTGGCCCGGCGGTCGACCGGGTCGGGGTGGCGGGCGACGAGGCCGCGTTCGGCCAGCCCGTCGACGACCTCGGTGGCGGAGCGCGGGGCGATGCGCAGGTGCTCGGCGAGCGCGCTGAGCCGCATCGCGCCGTGCCGGACGAGCACCCCCAGCGCGCGGGCCTGCCCGGGGTTGATCTCCCACGGTTCGAGGGTCTGCCGGGAGAGGTGGCGCAGCCGGCGGGTGACGGCCCAGAAGCTCTCGGCCAGGCTCTCCTCGTCCGCCCCGACCTGCTGCGGCGGGCCGGGGGCGTGGTCGTCTGCGGTCACCGGAATACCGTACCAGGAATTGGTGTTGCTCCCTCATGTTGAGGTAACCTCAGCAATGTCGCCGATCCCCACCGGAAGGGGCACCCCCTTGGACGCACCCCCCAACCGCCGCGAGGGCCGGGGCGGGCCCCGCACCGTCAGCGCCGCCGAGTCCGCCGAGGCCCGTCAGGTGTCGCTGCGCCGCGTCGGCCGCCTCTTCGCCGGCCACGGCGCCGCGCTCGCCACGGTCACCGCGATCATCGTGGCCTCCTCGATCGTCGCCATGGCATCGCCGTTCCTGCTGCGCGCGGTCATCGACCGGGCCCTGCCGGAGCGCGACCTGACCCTGCTGGTCCGGCTCGTCCTGGCCATGGTCGCCGTCGCCGCCGTGACCGCCGCCCTCGGCGTGGTCCAGACCTGGATCTCCACCCGCGTCGGCCAGCAGGTCATGCACCGGCTGCGCACCGACGTCTTCGCCCACCTGCACCGCCAGTCGATCGCGTTCTTCACCCGCACCCGCACCGGCGAGGTGCAGTCGCGGATCACCAACGACATCGGCGGCATGCAGACGGTGGTCACCTCCACCGCCACCTCGATCGCGGCGAACCTCACCACCGTCGTCGCCACCGTCGTGGCCATGGTGGCGCTGTCGTGGCGGCTGTCGCTGATCTCCCTGATCGTGCTGCCCCCGGCGATCTGGCTCACCCGCCGGGTGGCCCGGATGCGGCGGGAGATCACCGCGCAGCGGCAGCGCGAACTGGCCGACCTCAACGTCACCATCGAGGAGGGGCTGTCGATCAGCGGCGTGCAGCTGAGCAAGACCCTCGGCGTGGGCGACGCGCTGATCGGCCGCTTCGCCGCCTCGTCGGCCCGCCTGGTCGACCTGGAGCTCCGCTCCGACCTGGCCGGCCGCTGGCGGATGGCCTCGATGAGCGTCATCTTCGCCGCCATCCCCGCGCTCATCTACCTCGGTGCCGGCCTGCCCGGGGCCGCCGGCACGCTGAGCATCGGCACCCTGGTCGCCTTCACCGCCCTGCAGGGCGGGCTGTTCCGGCCGCTGATGGGCCTGCTCGACGTGGGCGTCTCGGTCACCGCCTCGCTGGCGCTCTTCGCCCGGATCTTCGAATACCTCGACCTCCCCGTCGAGATCGACGACCCGCAACACCCGGTCGAGTTCGACCCGCGCCGGGTCCGGGGCCACGTCCGCGTCGAGGGAGTCACCTTCACCTACCCGGGCAGCGACACCGCCGCCCTGGCCGGGATCACCCTGGACGTGCCCGCCGGCACCGCCCTGGCCGTCGTCGGGCCCACCGGCTCCGGCAAGAGCACCCTCGCCGGCCTGATCAGCCGCCTGCACGACCCGATCGCCGGGCGGGTCACCATCGACGGCGTCGACCTGCGCGACCTGCGCCTGACCGACCTGGCCGCCGTCGTCGGCGTGGTCAGCCAGGAGACCTACCTGCTGCACACCACCGTCCGGGAGAACCTGCGCCACGCCCGGCCGGACGCCACCGACGCCGAGATCGAGGGCGCGACCCGCGCCGCCCAGATCCACGACCACATCGCCGCCCTGCCCGACGGGTACGACACGGTGGTCGGCTCGCGGGGGCACCGCTTCTCCGGCGGGGAGAAGCAGCGCCTCGCCATCGCCCGCACCCTGCTGCGCGACCCCCGGGTGCTCGTGCTCGACGAGGCCACCAGCGCACTGGACACCGAGACCGAGCGGGCGGTGCAGCGGGCGTTCGACGAGCTGGCCCGGGGGCGTACCACCATCACCATCGCCCACCGGCTCTCCACGGTGCGCGACGCCGACCAGATCGCCGTGCTCGACCACGGCCGCGTCGTCGAGCACGGCACCCACGCGAGCCTGCTCGACCACGCCGGCCGCTACGCCGCCCTGGCCGCCTGAGCGTCGGCCGGGAGCGTCGGCCGAGCCGAGCGCCGGTCGGGCCGAGGCCACCAATGACGGGTATCTGACCCGGTCGTCGGACCGGGGACGGGCGGGGAGTCGATAGCCTGGCCCGAGCGCTGCTCTGATCTCGTGGGGTGGTCGGGCGGATCGTCGTATGGGGGTTGTCGATGGCGCCGAGCCGACGGCGGGCGGTTCTGATCGGAGTCAACCAGGGGGGCCGCGACGTGCGCGTGCCCGCCCTGCGGTACGCCGAAGACGATGTCGAGGCGGTGCGGGGGGTGCTGCTCGACGAGGAGATCGGCACCTTCGACGACGCCGACATCAGGACGTACGTCGGCGCGCAGGCGACCTGGCGGGAGATCAAGGCCGAGCTGCGCGACATGGTGTTGGACTCCGGCCCCTCCGACGTGCTGCTGGTCTACTTCGCCGGCCACGCGCTGGTGCCCGAGTGGAGCACCCAGCTCGACGCGTACCTCGTCACGGCCGACCTCGACCAGGACGGCCTGCGCCGGGAGCCGGACAACGGCCTACGGATGAGCTTCCTCAAGCGCGACGTCTTCGAGGCCTTCGCCGGCACCTCCTTCCTCGTGCTCGACTGCTGCCACACCGGCGACTACCTGGACGCCGACCTGCGTCACACCGAGACGATGCAGACCTACCGCACCCGGGTCGACCGGCACAGCGCGCTGCTGGCCTGCCGCAACGGCGTGGCGGCGCGGGAGGACGAGTGGTACGGGCACGGCGTGCTGACCCACCACCTGCTCACCGCCCTTCGCGGTGGCGCCGCCGACGGCCGGGGCCGGGTGTCGTTCGGCCAGATGGCCGCCTTCGTGGCCGAGCAGGGGCTCGAACCGGCACCGGTGCAGCTCGTCCACCGATGGGGCCCGACCACCGTGCTGGTCCAGCCACCCACCTCACGGCACGAGCGTCGGCTGCAGGGTGCCCCCGCCAACCCCGGCACCACCCGACCCTGCAAGAGCCCCCTGGAGGAGCAGTCGAGCTCCATCGTGCAGTTGCTCGGCCGCATCTTCCGCTCCGCGAGCCACCCCGTGCGGGATTCCCCGCAGCGTAGGCGCGCCGAGCGGGTGGAGATCGTCCAGCACGCGTTGGCCGCCAGTTCGGTGGCCGTGGTGGAGTTCTCCGACTCGGCGACCCCCGTCCGGGTGGTCGACTGCACGGCCCGGTTCGACAAGGAGGAACTGCGGCCCCTGCTGGAGCTGAGCTCCGCCGACGCGATCCGGTACCGCACGTCGATGCCCGGGCACATCGTCTCCAACGACGCCGGCACCCGGATGCTCTGCGTCCCGATCTCCCACGAGGACGAGCGCATCCTCACGTTGACCGTCGTCGACCCCGCCGTCGCGCTGCTCGACATGGGCGAGCCGCTCGCCGTCATGCTCCGTGCCCTGTGGGACTCCGATCTGCTCGGCGACCCGCTGCAGGCCGAGATGCAGGTGATGACGGCGCTGCGCGTCGCGTTCGGTCGGCTGCCGCTCAACCTCTACGAGTACGCCTTCAGCCTCTACCAGAAGCTCGTCGACTCCATGATCATGGTGTTCCAGCCCGTCGTGGAGCTGGACCAGCGGGCGGCCGGGGTGAGCATCCACAGCTTCGAGGCGCTGGCCCGCCGCAGCGACCAGGAGCTGCGCGCGCCGATCGCCGCGCTGCAGATGGCGTACGTCTGGGGCGACCGCTTCATCGTCGAGCGTGACTCGCTGCTGGTCGCCAAGTCGATCCACTCGTACGCGGGTGCGGACGCGGAGGCCCCCTGGCACGGCACCAAGCCGCTGTCGGTGAACGTCGCGGTCCGCTCGCTGCTCAGCGACTCGTACCTGCAGCAGGTGAGCAGGGCGCTGACCGAGGCCGCCATGCATCCACGCACGCTCATGCTGGAGATCTCCGAACAGGACGCGATCCAGCCCGGCCCGGGGGAGCGGTGGCCGCAGGAACCGCTGCTCTACTTCCACCGGCGGCTCACCGAGCTGTCCCGAAAGCTCCGGATCAGCTTCGCCGTCGACGACTTCGGTGTCGGGTACGCCTCGCTGGCCCGGATGGCGGAGCTGCCGCTGACCCAGATCAAGGTCGACCGGGCGGTGCTGCACCACCCGATGGCGTTGGAGGAGCTCGCGTTGGTGGCGCGGGTGTCGCGGCACGCCAGCGACCTGGGGCACGCCCCCACCCCGCGCACCGTCATCGTCGAGGGCTTCGACGACGACGCCCCGGTGACCCTCAAGCAGCTCTACGAGCTGGGAATCCACTACGTGCAGGGATTCTTCAGCGGCGCGGTCGCGTCGACGTCGTTGCACCCGCTGGATCAAGCCGCCCGGGCCCGGATCGCCGGCCTGGTGAGAGGCGACGGATGAGCACCGTCCGGGGCGTCGGGTCGGTCAGCTCGGCGGGAAAGCTGCTGTGGGCGCTGCGCCACCCCCGGCGTCGTCAGCTGCGTCGTCAGCGGCGCCCGCCGAGACGGGCCAGGATCGCGGCCGCCGGCTCGGCGACGGCGTCGGCGTACGCGGTTCCCGCCCAAAGGTTCACCGCTTCCCGGTCGCCGCGCGCCGCGGCCTGCGCCCGGATCGGCGCGGTCAGGTGGTG
The DNA here is from genome assembly GCF_049841815.1 of Micromonospora sp. DT233. Lineage (NCBI taxonomy): Bacteria > Bacillati > Actinomycetota > Actinomycetes > Micromonosporales > Micromonosporaceae > Micromonospora > Micromonospora sp. DT233. The sequence continues at coordinate 197,584 of NZ_JBNCLB010000007.1, forward strand.
GATCGCGGGATAGCCGACGGGGGCGGCGGCGGAGTAGGTCCTGGTGAACCTGTTCGGCAACGCCCGCGCCGGCTGCCCGGTGAACGCCCGGGTCACCACGGTGGGGCCCGACCGTGCGTCCGACACCGCCGCCCGGTGCACGGGTCGCGTCCCCGCCTCGTCCGCCAGCAGGAACGCCGTTCCCGCCTGCACCGCGACCGCGCCGGCGGCGAGGGCCCGCCGCACGTGCTGCGCGGTCCCGGTTCCCCCGGCGGCGATCACCGGCGGCCGCACCGCCGCGACGATCGCGGCGACCAGCTCGGGTGCCGTGGACGACGGGTCGTATCCGGCCGGCGTGGTCGTCGCCGAGTGCCCTCCCGCCGTGCCGGCCTGGGCGATCAGCGCGTCGGCCCCCGCAGCCGCCGCCCGCCGGGCCTCGGCGACGTCGGTGACCGTGACGATGACCGTGCAGCCCGCGCCGCGCAGCGTGGCGATCGTCGCCGCGTCGGGCACGCCGAACGTGAAGCTGACCAGGGGCACCGCTGCCGCCGCCGCCAACTCGACCTTCTCGGCGAAGTGGTCGGTGTCGTCGAGCCGCAGCGGCGGCAGGTCCACGCCGTACCGGCGCGCCTCCGGTGCCAGGGCGCTGCGGTAGCGGGCCAGCTCGGCGACGTCGGGACGGGTCGACGACGGGACGAAGATGTTCAGCCCGTACGGCCGGCCCAGGGCCCGGACCTCGGCGACCTCGCCGGCGACGGTCGACGGCGGCCGGTAGCCGGCGGCGAGGAACCCGACGGCGCCCGCCGCGCCCGCCGCAGCCACCAGCCCGACCGTGGACGGCCCGCCGGCCATCGGGGCCACCACCACCGGATGTTCCAGACACAGCGCCATCCGGGCATCCTCGCGGGTGCTCGCCCCGACAGCAAGCAACCCTTGCCAGGCATAGGCGGGCGTCACTAGATTGGGTGCGGGTGCCGCCGCGCGTCGATCCCTGGGTCGACCCGGCGGCTGATCGTCCGCCCGAGCCGGGCCCGAGACGCGTACGCGTCGTCGCCACGCGAGCGTTTCCCTAGCGTGCCCTGCCGTCGCCCGCGCCCCGGCGCCGGCGCCGGCGGCGCCCTTCTCGAAGGAACCCGGATGAGGATGTCCCGCGCCCGTCTCACCCCGATCGCCGCCGCGGCGGCGGTCCTGGCCACCGCCCTGGCCGGCCTCGGCCTGCCCACCGAACCGGCCGCTGCCGCCGCCGGCTGCCGCATCGACTACGTGCCCAACCAGTGGCCCGGCGGCTTCACCGCCACCGTCCGGGTCAGCCCCGGTGACACCGCCGTCACCGCCTGGACCGTCACCTGGACCTGGGGTGGCGACCAGCGGATCACCAACGGCTGGAGCGCCGAGGTCAGCCAGTCCGGGACGGCGGTGACCGCCCGCAACGTCGCCTGGAACGGCTCCGTGCCGGCCGGCGGCTCGACCGAGTTCGGCATCCAGGGCACCGTCGGGGCGAACACCGCCGCGCCCACCGGCTTCGCGCTCAACGGCATGCCGTGCAACGGCGCGACCCCGCCCCCGACCACCCCGCCGCCGACGACGCCCCCGCCGACCACCCCGCCCCCCACGACCCCGCCGCCGACGACGCCCCCGCCGACCACGCCGCCGCCCACGACGCCCCCGCCGACCACGCCGCCGCCGGGTGGTGGCTGTGGGACGGCGGTGCTCTGCGACGGCTTCGAGGGCCAGACCGGCTCGGTGCCGTCGGGGGACTGGAGCGTGGTGCACCCGGACTGCTCCGGCACCGGCGCGGCCGCGGTCGACACCGCCGTGGCGCACGGCGGCAGCCGGTCGATCCGCATCGACGGCACGGCCGGCTACTGCAACCACGTCTTCGTCCGCGCCAACCGGGACCTCAGCGCCGCCGGGACGGTCCGGTACGGCCGGCTCTGGGTGCGGCACACCACCGCCCTGCCCGCCGCGCACGTCACGTTCCTGGCCATGTCGGACAGCGCAGACGGCAACCGGGACCTGCGGATGGGCGGGCAGAACGGGGCCCTGCAATGGAACCGGGCCTCCGACGACGCGACCCTGCCGGAGCAGAGCCCGGCCGGGGTGGCACTGAGCGTGCCGCTGGCCACCGGGCGCTGGTCCTGCCTGGAGTTCATGGTCGACGGGGCGCAGGGCCTGCTCCAAACGTGGGTCGACGGCACGGCGGTGACCGGCCTGACCGTGGACGGGACGCCGACCCACGACGTGGACGGGCAGTGGCTCAACCGCACCTGGCGTCCGCGCCTGACCGACCTGCGCCTGGGCTGGGAGAGCTACGGCAGCGGCTCGGACACCCTCTGGTTCGACGACGTCGCGGTCGGGTCGAGCCGAATCGGCTGCTGACGACGCGGCGAAGACCGCGCGGCCGCTGACGACGCGGGCCGGGTTCCCCCTGGACGGGGGTGCCCGGCCCGCGCCGGCGGGAGCTCCACCGGGACCCAGCGAGCAAATCCGCCGCCACCCCTGGCCAGAACGGGCCGTCGCGCCGACACTGTCCCTAGCGCACTTCCATGTGCATCGATGCGTCGATGCCGTCGCGATGGGGAGGACCCGTGACCGACACGACGAGGCCGGGCGCTCGGAGCGGTGCTGCGGCACGCCGCGCGCTCGGCGCGCTCGCCCTGCTCACCGCCATGGTGGCCGCGGCCCTGGTCGGGCCGTCCGTGGCGACGCCCCGGCTGGCGGAGCCCGCCCAGGCCGCCGTGCACGGCTCCTGCACCGTGAGCCGCTGCGCGGACGCGCGCACCGCCCGGTCCGGCTGGTCCGCCAAGGGCTTCCCGACCAGCCGGGGTTGGTACTCCTGGAGCGGCGGGCTGGCCAACTTCGCCGGCGGCCGGTTCTACAACTACGAGGGCCAGCTTCCCGCCGGCGCCACCTACCACGAGTACGACGTCTACCCGCGCGCCTCCGGCGCGGCCCGCGACGCGTATCGGATCGTGGTGAACAAGAGCACGGGCGTGACCTGGTTCTCGCCGAATCACTACGCTGACTTCTATCGCCTCTGACGCGACGCCTCGCGCAGTCGGTCCCGCCGGGCCGGGCGATCCGGCCCGGCGCAGTGGGGAGGGGCATGATGGATCACGGGCACCCGTTGCAGTTGCCGCCGTGGCTGACCGTCACGGCCGCGCCGCCGACCACCACCGCAGCGCCGCCGACCACCACCGCCGTGCCGCCGACCGTCACGGTCGCGCGGCCGGGCGCAGCCCGGCTCGAAGGTGCGCGCGCGGTGGTGCTCGCGGCGGGCGCGGCCCGCACCCGGGTCACGCTGTTCGGGGCGCTGGTGCGCCTGCTCGACCTGCCCGGGTACGTCGGGCGCAACTGGGACGCGCTCGCCGAGAGCCTGCGTGACCGGCTCGACGCGGGCCCACTGATTCTGGTGGTCGACGATGCCACGCAGTTGCTGGCCGACGAGCCCGTCGGCCACCTCGGGCTGCTGCTGACGCTGCTCGGCGACGCGGCGCGGGACGCCCCGCACCCGCTGCGGGTCGTGCTCCGGGCGGCCCCCGACCGGGTGGCGGCCCTGCGCCGCCGCACCACCGCCGCGCTGCCCCGCCGTTGAGCTGGCGCCGCCGGGGCGGCGGGGCAAGCGGGGGAGCGGGAGCCGGGGTGCGTGCTCAGGTGGCGTTCGCCGGCTGGTCGAGGATCGCGCTGAAGCGTTCCTCGGCCAGGTCGAGCTGGCCGAAGATGTGCTCCTTCACCTCCGGCGCGAGCGGGGTGTCCGGCCGGGCGACCAGCTCGCGCAGGACCGGCACCAGCGGGCGGTACTTCGTGGCCGACGAGTAGACCTTCGGGCCGACGGTGTGGATCACCCCGACGCCGTTGTCGGTGAAGTCGGAGACCTTCACGACCCGCGCCCACGGCTCCCGCTCCAGGCTGGCCGCCACGTGCTCGCGGTACTGCGTGTTGCGGTCGCGGTCCGGGTCGTACGCCGGGTTGGTGACGGCGGCGACCAGGTGCGCGACGCGCGGGCCGAACCGGGCGGCGAGCGTCGCCAGCGCCGCCGCCGTCAGGTCGCCGCCGGTCGCCGCCCCGGTCGGGCCCGCCAGCTCCGCCGGGTGGTCCTCCACCGCGTCGTGCAGCACGCCGGCGACGATCACGTCCACGTCGCGCACCCGGTAGTGGTGCATCAACCGGATCGCGACCCGCAGCAGATGGTTCAGGTACGGCTCGCGCACCCGCCGGTCGTCGCGGTGCAGCTCGGCGGCGAGGTCGAGGGCGGCGGTGAGCCGGGCCCGCGCGGCGGGGTCGAACGCGGCGATCTCCAACCGGAACCGTTCCCGCAGGCCGGGCTCGCCGTGGATCTCGGTGATCGCGTGCATCGGCATGGAGGCCAGATACGGCGGGAAACTCATGCCTTACTTATAGCTGACCATCGTGCTTCGCCGAGGCCCCTGATCGCCGCGATGCCGAAAACCCGCACCCCCCGCCTCGAATCTTGGACAGCCGACGTCCGGCGCGGACGTCGACTGTCCAAGAACCGCGATCTTTCCGGGTCAGGCGGTCGGCAGTGAGGTCCAGATCTCGTTGGTGTGGTTGTCGCAGGCGCCCCAGGTGAGCCACTCCGTGCGGTAGTCCTCCAGGCAGCCGATGCCCCAGTCGAGCTGGTGGATGCGGCCGTCAGCGGTGGGCCCCCAGCGCACCAGCAGGCCGCTGTCGCAGGGGTCGACGAAGACCCCGGTGCTGCTGGCGGTGCTCAGGCAGCGGCCGTCCGTGGTGCGGATGGTGTGGTCCGACGGGGAGTAGACCCAGCGCTGCTTGGCCGAGCCGTTGCACGTCGTGGTGAAGGCGATCACCGGCAGGTCGGCGACTTCCCGGCGGTCGACGCAGAGCCCGGTGTCCTTGTTGCGCAGTTCCCCGCCGGCCGCGGCGGCCTGCGCCGGCTGTGCCGCGCCGAGCAGGCTCAGGGCGAGCGCTGCGGACGCCGTCAGGGTAGAGATGATCTTGCGGATGGTCATGGGGCTCCTTCGTCGGTCGCCGAGCGCCGCCTTGCGACCTCGACGTTGATCGATGTATATAGTCAAAGGCTAAACTAATTCGGGGAGGCCCTGCAAGGGTGGCGTCGCGCATGACCGGCGGACTCGGGCCCGCCATTGCCCGTTGGTGGCCACGTCGTCCACGCCCCAGGGGCCACGGATCCGGCGGCCGATACCTACAGTCGGGCCATGAGCACCCGCGCAGGCGTGCGAGCCGTCTACCCCGGCAGCTTCGATCCCTTCACCCTCGGGCACCTGAATGTGCTGAGCCGGGCCCGCGACCTCTTCGACGAGGTGGTCGTGCTCGTCGCGGTCAACGGCGGCAAGCAGCCGGGCGTCGACGAAGAGCAACGGGCGGCCGCCGTCCGGGCCGTCCTGCCGCTCGAGTGGAGCTCCGTCACCGTCGCGGCCTGGCGGGGGTTGACCGCCGCCTACTGCCATCGCCACGGCGCGAAGGTGATCGTGCGCGGGGTGCGTAACACCACCGACCTCCAGGCCGAGTGCCGGCTCGCCGCGATGAATCAGTCGCTGGGCGTACCCACGGTGTTCCTGCCCGCGCGGCCCGACCTGGTCGCGGTCTCCTCGACCGCGGCGCGCACGCGGGGGACGTGAGCCCGCGCGCACCGGCGCAGGTCAGGCCGGTCGGGGGCGTGCGTCCCGCGCGCCGGTCAGTGCCACCCGCGCCGGTGGCACCGCCCACGGCACCGCCGACTCCGCCGGCAGCGACCCCGACTCGGCGCAGCGCCGCAGCACCCCGTTGACCCCCCGGACGGTCAGCACCCGATCCGCCCCAACCCCCGTCACGGCCACCAGGTCGCCGCCGAGCAGCGTCGGCTCCGGGGCGGCGTGGACCGCCTCCAGCACGGCCGTGAACGGTGCGGTGCGGGCCAGCGGGGCGATCAGCGGGGTGCCGGTCGGGTCGGCGCGGTGATCCAGCAGGTTCTCCAGCAGCCCGTGTCGCCCCGGCACCGGGCGGGGCGCGTCGTCGCCGGGCAGCAGCAGCCGGTCGGTGGGGTACTCCAGCACCGCCCGGCCGGCGGTGCCGGTCACGATCACCTCGCCGGCGACGAAGTCCTCGCCGGCCAGGGTCACGGCGGCGACGATGGGCGGTCCGCCGGGCGTGACGATCCGCAGGGCGGCGGTGTCGTCGACCTCGATCGGGCGGACCCGGTAGCGCTCCAGCTCGATCGCCGCCGGCCGCACCGGGGTGCCAGCGACCGCCTCCGCGACGGCCAGGCACTGCATCACCGCGTGGGCCAGCGGGTTGGCCAGCGCCCCGTCGAGCACCGGCCGGCCGTGCAGGGTGCGCCGCCCGGCCCACGGCGACCGGGCGTAGTAGCCGTCCGAGCGCTGCCAGGACGCGACCGTGGCGATGCCGGTGACCGTGCCGAGCCGCCCGCCGGTCACCGCCGCCGTCAGCTCGGCCAGCGCCGCCGAGCCGAGCGCCTGGAAGCCGACCTGGGCGGCCCGGCCCGTCTCGGCCAGCGCGGCGGCGAGCGTGCGGTGCTCGGCGGTGCAGAGCACCGGGGGCTTCTCCAGCAGCAGGTCCGCCCCGGCGGCCAGCACGTCCAGCGCGATCGGCAGGTGGGTGTGCGGCGGGGTGCAGACCACCACCACGTCCGGCCGTGCCCGCGCCAGCATCGCGGCGTGGTCGGTGAAGACCGCCGCGCCCGCCGGCAGCGGCGCGTCCGGCTCCTCCTCGATCGGCCGTACGTCGACCAGGGCGACCAGCCGCAGCCGGCCGGCGGCGTGCAGCGGCGCGATGGCCCGGCGGTGCCAGCGGCCGTGCCCGTTCGCGCCGATCACCGCCACCCGGGGCGGGGCGTCCGCCCGGTGCCCGCTCACGCCGCACCGGCTAGCGTCGCGGCCACCCCGTGCCGGTGCAGGGCGGTCAGCCAGTCGGTGACGTCGGCGCGGACGGCGTCGTCGTCGGCCACCTCGGCGGGGAAGACCTCGCGCAGCCCGAGCAGCGCGTCGACGATCCCGGCCGGGGCGCCGCCGGCGGTGGCCAGCGCGCCCCGGATCCGCCCGGCGAGGGGGTCGGCCAGCGGCAGCGCGCTCCCGTCGTCGGCGTGCCCGCAGGCGAACCGCGCCCAGGCGGCCACCACCAGCGCCGACCAGCGCGCCGACCGGCCGGCCGCGCGCAGGTCGGCGACGGTGTGCAGGATCCGCTGGGGCAGCTTCTGCGAGCCGTCCGTGGCGACCTGCAGGGTGCGGTACCGGATCGCCGGGTTGGCGAAGCGGCCCAGCACCTCCTCGCCGTAGTCGACCACCGACACCCCGGCCGGCGGGGTGAAGCTGACCGCCACCTCGTCGGCGACCAGCCGGCGCAGCACCCCGGTCAGGCCGGGGATGGCCAGCGCGTCGGCGACGGTCTCCCGGCCGGCGAGCGCCCCGAGGTAGGCGGTGGCCGAGTGCAGCCCGTTGAGGCCGCGCAGCTTCAGCCGCTCCCACGGCCCGGCGTCGTCGGTGAGCACCGCGCCGGCCCGCTCCCACGCCGGCCGCCCGCCGGGGAAGGCGTCCTCGATCACCCACTGGGCGTACGGCTCGGCGTCCACCGCCGCCAGGTCGGCGCAGCTTAGGGCGCGGCGGGCCACGGCGAGGGTGTCGGCGGTGCTGGCGGGCACGATCCGGTCCACCATGGTGCCGGGGAAGGTGACGTGCGCGGCCACCCAGCCGCGCACCCGCTCCGTCGCCCCGGAGCGGACCAGCGCCTGCTCGACCAGGCCGCGCAGCCGACGACCGTTCGACGGCAGGTTGTCGCAGCTGACCAGCGCGATCGGCCCGGCGTCGGCCGTCGCGCGGGCGGCCAGCCCGCGGACCAGCAGGCCGGGCACGGTGCCCGGCGGGCCGTCGCCGGCCAGGTCGGCGGCGAGCGCCGCGTCCGGGCGCAGCACGCCGGTGACCGGGTCGAGCTGGTACGCCTTCTCCGTCACGGTCAGCGTGACCACCCGGATCGCCGGGTCGGCCAGCAGCGCCACGATCGCGCCCGGGTCGCTCGCGGCGTGTCGCACCCCGGCCAGCGACCCGATCACCCGGGTCTGCGCGCCGGTGGCGGCGCGGGTGGTCACGCTGAACAGGTTGTCCTGCGCGGCCAGCGCCCCGACCAGCTCGGTGCTGCGCGGGGCGACCCCGACGATGCCCCAGTCGCCGCCCGCCGCGTCGATCGCGGCCTCGGTGAAGACGGCCTGGTGGGCGCGGTGGAACGCGCCGAGGCCCAGGTGCACGATCCCGGCCGGCACGTCGCCGGGGCGCAGCAGCGGCCGGCTGGCCGCGGGGAGCCGGCCCAGGGCGGCCAGCCCGAGCCGGGGCGGCGTCGACGTCAGCGCCATGCCGGGCCGTCCGGGAAGCGGAACTCGGTGATCGACTCGGGGCGCATGGTGGCGCTGTAGCCGGGCGCGGTGGGCAGCAGGTACCGTCCGTCGCGGGTGCGCACCGGGTCGACGAAGTGTTCGTGCAGGTGGTCGACGTACTCGATCATCCGGCCGTCGAGGCTGGTGCCCACCCGCAGGTAGTCGAAGATCGCCAGGTGTTGCACGTACTCGCAGAGGCCGACGCCGCCGGCGTGCGGGCAGACCGGCACCCCGAACTTCGCCGCCATCACCATCTCGGCCAGCACCTCGTTGACCCCGCCGACCCGGCAGGCGTCGATCTGCATCACGCCGATCGCCTCGGCCTGCAACAACTGCTTGAAGATCACCCGGTTGGCGGCGACCTCGCCGGTGGCGACCCGGCACCGCCCGCCGGTCAGCTCGGTCACCGCCCGGGCGATCCGGGCGTGGCCGAGGATGTCGTCGGCGTGCGTCGGCTCCTCGATCCAGTACGGGTCGACCTCCGCCAGCGCGGTCATGTTGCCGATCGCCTCGTCGACGTCCCAGACCTGGTTGGCGTCCATCATCAGCAGCGCGTCGGGGCCGATCTCGGCGCGGATGATCCGGGCCCGACGCAGGTCGTCGGCGGGCGGGCCGCCGACCTTCATCTTCATCGCCCGCCACCCCTGCGCGTACGCGGCGCGGGTCAGCGCCCGGACCTTCTCGTCGGGGTAGCCCAGCCACCCCACCGAGGTGGTGTACGAGGGGAAACCGTCGCGTGCCAGCCCGGCGAGCCGGTCGGCCATGCCGTCGCGGCCCTGGTCCAGCACGGCGGCGGCCTCGTCCGGGGTGAGCGCGTCGGTGATGTGGTGGAAGTCGATGCTGGCGACGAGCTCCTCGGTGGGCAGTTCGGCCAGGAACCGCCACATCGGCCGGTCGGCGAGCTTGGCCCGCAGGTCCCACACGGCGTTGACCAGCGCGCCGGTGGCCATGTGGATGACGCCCTTCTCCGGGCCCAGCCAGCGCAGCTGCACGTCGGCGCTGAGCGAGCGCCAGAACGTCACCGGCTCGGCGACGATCTCCTCGACCGTGCGGCCCCGCACGTGGTGGGCCAGGGCGCGCACGGCCGCGCAGGTGATCTCGTTGCCCCGGCCGTTGGTGAAGGTGAACCCGGCGCCCACGGCGCCGGCGTCGGTGCCCAGCTCGACGTAGGTCGCCGAGTAGTCGCCCCGGTTGATCGCGTCGGAGCCGTCGCCGGCCGCCGCGGTCGGGAAGCGCACGTCGTGCACGTCAACGGAGGTGATGGTGACCGTCACGGGGCCAGCCTTTCGTTCGCGCCTGCGGGACACCGACTCACCGCTGTTCCCCGATCCTGAAGACCTTCCTGGGCAGGTGGTAGGCGAGGTCGACGATGGTCTCGGCGGCCTCGTCCTCGGTCAGCCGGTGCTCGGCGACCAGCCGGGCGAGGAAGCCGGCGTCGACCCGGCGGGCCACGTCGTGGCGTACCGGGATGGAGCAGAACGCCCGGGTGTCGTCGACGAACCCGGCGGTGTTGTAGAACCCGGCGGTCTCGGTGACCGACTCCCGGAACCGGCGCAGCACCTCGGGGGAGTCCAGGAACCACCAGGGCGCGCCGAGGTAGAGGGCCGGGTAGCCGCCGGCCAGGGGGGCCAGCTCCCGGGTGAAGGTGTACTCGTCGAGGGTGTAGACGACCACCCGCAGCCGGGGGTCGTTGCCGTACGCGTCCAGCAGCGGGGTCAGCGCGTGCAGGTACTCGGTGGCCTGCGGGACGTCCCCGCCCACGTCGCGGCCGTGCCGGGCGTACAACCGGCGGTTGTGGTTGCGCACCGCGCCGGGGTGCAGCTGCATGACCAGGCCGTCGTCGAGCGACATCCGGGCGAACTCCAGCAGCATGTGGGCCCGGAACGCCTCCGCGTCGGCGGCGTCGGCGGTGCCGCAGCGGCCCCGCTCGTAGAGCGCCGCCGCCTCCGACTCGGACAGGTGCAGGGTGCGGGCGGTCGGGTGGCCGTGGTCGGAGCTGGTGGCGCCGGCGGCGATGAACGCCTCCCGCCGCCGCCGCAGGGCGGCCAGGAACCCGGCGTACGTGCCGGTGTCCTCCCCGGCGACCTCGCCGAGGCGGGCGACGTTCTCGGCCCAGCCGTCGAACTCCATGTCGACCACGTTGTCCGGGCGGAAGGTGGTGATCACCCGCCCGCCGGGGCCGCCCCAGCCGTCGGCGGCGAGCTTGGCGTGCCGGGCCAGGTCGTCCAGGGGCGACTCGGTGGTGGCCAGCACCTCGATGTGGAAGCGTTCGAAGAGCGCCCGGGGCCGGTACGCGGGCTCGGCGAGCCGGGCGGCGAGCTGGTCGTAGACGGCGTCGGCGGTGGCGGGGGAGAGCGGGGCGTCGACCCCGAAGACCCCGGTGAGGGTCTGCTCCAGCCACAGCCGCGACGGGGTGCCCCGGAACAGGTGCCAGCCGTCGACGAAGCGCCGCCAGATCGTCCGCCCGTCGGTCTCGGTCGGGCTGCCGTCCACGGTGGGCACGCCCAGTTGGGCCGGGGGCACGCCCTGGCTGAGCAGCATCCGGGTCAGGTAGTGGTCGGGGACGACGAGCAGCCGGGCCGGGTCGCCGAAGGGCTGGTCCTCGGCCAGCAGCACCGGGTCGACGTGCCCGTGCGGGGAGATGATCGGCTGCCCGGCCGCGAGCGCGTAGAGCTGCCGGGCCAGCGCGCGCAGGCCCGGGTCGGCGGGGAACAGCAGGTCGGGTCGGGAGGTGGTCGGCACGTCGGCGGGCTCCTCGGGGTGCGGTCGCGTCGAGCGGGGGCTGGGCCGGTCGGGGCGGCGGTGCGTCGGCGGCGGGCCGGTCAGGGCAGGGCGAGCAGGTCGGCGACCCGGACGGCCTGGCCGGTGGTGAAGGACCGGTTGGCGGCCAGGCCGGTGAGCAGGGCCAGCGCCCCGTCGTGGGCGGTGGCCGCCCGGTGCAGCGGGTCCGCCGCGCCGCCGAAGAGCACGTTGGTCATCCGGGCGTCCGCGCCGCCGTGGCCGTGGCGGGTGTAACCCTCGACCTCGATGCGCCGGGGCGGGGACCAGAACGGGCGCAGGGTGAGGGTGGTCCAGCCGCCCTCGGCGGCGGCCTCGTCGCCGTGCAGCGCCGCGCCCTTGAGCGCCCCGGCCGCCTGCGGGCTGACGAAGTCGCTCTCCACCACCTCCAGTTCGAGGCGGCCCTTGCTGCCGTTGACCATCACCCGGTAGCCCTCCCAGGGGGCGTACGCGGTGAGGTGGTACGTCATCGTCGCGCCCGTGGAGTAGCGGGCCAGCACCGCCATGTCGTCCTCGATGGTGACGCCGGGGGCGAAGACGTTGCGGTCGCGGTGGTAGCCGTCGACGGACTCGGCGTCGAGGTAGAGCTCGCGCAGCCGGGGGTGCTCGGCCATCCGCAGCGCGAACGGGTCGTCGGCGGCTGCCGGGGCGCCGTGGGCCCGGTCGTAGTCGCGGGCGTAGCCGTGCCGGCGGCCGGCGTCGCCGTAGAAGAAGAGCCGCCCGGCGGCGTAGACCTCGACGGGGGTGGCGTCGAGCCACCAGTTGACCAGGTCGAAGTGGTGGCTGGCCTTGTGCACCATCAGCCCGCCGGAGTGGGCCTTCTCCCGGTGCCAGCGGCGGAAGTAGTCCGCGCCGTGGCGCACGTCGAGCAGCCACTCGAAGTGCACCGACCCGATCTCGCCCACCGCCCCGCCGGCCAGCAGCCGGCGCAGCCGCTCGTGCAGCGGGTTGTAGCGGTAGTTGAAGGCGACGGTGACGCTGCGGCCGGTCTCGGCGACGGCGTCGAGGATCCGCCGGCAGCGCGGCGCGTCGACGGTCATCGGCTTCTCCGAGACCACGTCGCAGCCGGCCCGCAGCGCGGCCACGATGTACTGGTCGTGGGTGGCGTCGACGGTGGTGACCAGCACGGTGTCGACGCGCTCCCGGTCGAGCATGGCGGCGAACTCCTCGGCCCGGTACGTCGGCACCGGCCGGTGGCCCAGCTCGGCCAGCCAGCGGTTGTGCGCGTCCATTCGGGCCTGGTTGAGGTCGGCGAACGCGACCAGCTCGGCGGTGTCGGGGTGGTCGGTGACCAGGGCCCGGACGAACATCTCGGCCCGCGCGCCGGTGCCGACCAGGGCGTAGCGGGTCCGTCCGCCGGTTCTCGAAGACATCGCGTTCGCCCTCCCCGGGCTGCCCCTGCAAAGGTTTGCAGTGAACAAACCATGACCGGCGTCGATGAGTCAACGGTGTCGACCAAAGCCGCGCGCTTTGCCCCCATTGGTGGGCGTACGGGCACCAGGGAAGCGTTTTCCTGTCCTCGAAATCCATCCATGAGCGTTGACATCGGAGCAACCGCTTGCATTAATTGTCGACACCCACCGTGACCGATGCCACACCGACGACGACGAGAGGGCCGCCGTGCCAGTCACCATCAGGGACGTCGCACGGGCCTGCGGTGTGCACATCTCCACGGTCTCCCGCACCTTCTCCGCGCCGCACCTGGTCAACCCCGAGACCCGGGGGCGGGTGCTGGCCTGCGCCGAGGAGCTGGGCTACCGCCCCAACCGCGCCGCCCGCGCCCTGATCACCGGGCGCACCCACAACATCGGGCTGATCATCGCCGACATCGCCAACCCGTTCTTCCCGCCGCTGATCAAGGCGGCGGAGGGGCAGGCCCGGCAGCGCGACTACCACGTCTTCGTCGCCGACACCAACGAGGATCCGTTGGCGGAGGAGGAGCTGGTCCACGCGCTGGCCAAGCAGGTCGACGGGGTGCTGCTGTGCAGCCCCCGGATGGGCAACGGCCTCATCGAGCAGCTCAGCCGCGAGGTCCCGCTGGTGGTGATCAACCGTCAGGTGACCGGGCTGCCCTGCGTGACGATGGACGTCGGGCAGGGCGCGCGCGCCGCGATCGAGCACCTGGCCGGCCTCGGCCACACCAGGATCGCCCTGCTCGGCGGGCCGCGCGGCTCCTGGACCAGCCGGGAGATCCGCCGCGCCGCCGCCTCGGCGGCCCGTACGACCGCAGCCGGGCTCACCGTGCTCGGCCCCAACCCGCCCACCGAGCACGGCGGCCGGGCGCTGGCCGAGCAGGTCCAGCGCGTCGGCGTCACCGCCGTGCTCGCCTACAACGACCTGATGGCGATCGGGCTGATCGAGGGGCTCGACGCCCTCGGCATCCGGGTGCCGCAGGACGTCAGCGTCGTCGGCATCGACGACATCGCCCTGAGCCGCCTCACCCGGCCCAAGTTGACGACGGTGGCCACGCCTACCGCGGCCGCCGGCCGGACGGCCGTCGACATGCTGCTGCAACAGGAGACCGACGTGCCGCGGGGACCGCGGGGCGCCGGTCGGGACGCGGCAGCCGGCGTCCGTCGCGCCACCGCACAGGTAATGCTCCAGACCGAGTTGGTCATCCGCGACTCCACCGGAGGAGTTCCCTCGTCCGGCAGCCCCGGTGCCGCCCGGGTCGGCCCGGGCCCGCATCGCCTTGCGGACCCCGGCTGCCCGGCCGCGGCCACCGGCGGCGTCGTCGCTCCCTAACGCCAAGGAGTGAGCGCACATGCACCCCGCAACGTCCCCCACCACCGGCACACCCGCCGGGCGCCGACCCCGTACCCCCCGCCGTTCGCTGCTGCGCGGGCTCGTCGCCCTCGCCGTCGCGGCCCCGCTGGCCCTGGGCGCCGCGGCCTGCGGCGGCGACGACGCCAGCGACCCGAACGGCCCGATCAAGCTCACCGTCTTCTGGTGGGGCGGCGACGCCCGGGGCGACCTGACCGAGGCCGCCCTCGCCGCCTACACCCGCAAGCACCCCAACGTCACCTTCGAGACGACCTGGCAGGCCAACCAGGGCTACTTCGACAAGCTGGCCACCCTCACCGCCGGGGGCAACCCGCCCGACATCTTCCAGATCGACGACAACGCCCTCGCCGAGTACGCCGCCCGTAACACCACCCTGGACCTGACCTCGTACACCGACTCGGGCAAGCTCGACGTGTCGAAGTTCCCCAAGAGCCTGTGGCAGTACGGCGTGGTCGACGGCAAGCTCGTCGGGCTGGCCGCCGGGGAGAACACCCAGGGCCTGGTCTACAACAAGACCTTGTTGACGAAGAACGGCCTGCCGGAGCCGAGGACCGGCATGACCTGGGAGGAGCACATCGCCTGGGCCGAGCAGGTCAGCAGGAAGACCAAGCTCCCCGGCACGATGGACCCCAGCGCCGACTACAAGGCGTTCTGGGTCTGGCTGCGCCAGCAGGGCAAGGACCTCTACCGGGGCAAGGAGCTCGGCTTCACCGTCGAGGACGTCACCCGCTGGTTCGAGCTGTGGAAGGGCGCCCGGGACCGGGGCGCGACCCCCACCCCGGATGTGATCCACGAGGGCAACGCCACCGACATCACCAAGCAGTTGGTGGTCACCGGCAAGGCCGCCACCTCCTGGGTCTGGGTCAACCAGATGCCGGAGCTGAAGAAGAACACCAAGGACGACCTCGGCGTCGTGGCGTACCCGGGCGACCCGAGCGCCCAGTGGGCCCGCGCCTCGATGTACTGGTCGGTGTTCAAGGGCAGCAAGCGCCGCGACGCCGCCGTCGACGTGCTCAACTTCCTGGTCAACGACCCGGAGGCGACCAAGATCCTCGGCACCGACCGGGGCCTGCCGTCCAACCTGGACCTGCGCCGGGTGGTCAGCGACGACATCACCGACCCGGCGATGAAGCAGTCCATCGAGGTGGAGAACGAGCTGGCCAAGACGTTCGGCGAGGCTCCGCAGGTGCCGATCAAGGGCCACAACAAGATCCGTGCCGAAATGATCAAGGCGGGGGAGAACGCCCAGTACGGCCGGGTCACCCCGGCCGAGGCCGCGGCGCAGTTCCTGGCCGCCTGCACGTCCGCCATCGCCTGAGCCGCCGCACACGATCGGAAAGGAGCCGGCTCGTGGCCCTGACCACGGCGCCCGACCCGACCCGACGCGGCACCGGACCCGCCCCCGACCACGCCCCCACCGGCGTGGTCGGGCGGCTCCGGAACAGCGAAGGTCTGGCGGGGTACGTCTTCCTCTCGCCCTGGCTCATCGGACTGATGGCCGTCACGGCGATTCCCATGCTCCTGTCGCTCTACCTCAGCTTCACCGACTACGACATCCTCACCCCCCTGTCCGAGGTGCAGTGGGTGGGCCTGGCCAACTACGAGCGGATGTTCACCGCCGACGCCTCGTACTGGCACTCGGTGCGGGTGACCCTCACCTTCGCCCTGGTGGCCGTGCCGCTGAAGCTCGCCGCCGCGCTCGGGGTGGCGCTGCTGCTCAACCGGGCCTGGCGGGGGGTCGGGCTGTTCCGCAGCCTCTTCTACCTGCCGTCGCTGCTCGGCGGCAGCGTCGCCCTGGCGATCGTCTGGGTGAACATGTTCAACCGCGGCGGCGCGTTCAACTCGCTGCTGGCCGTCTTCGGCATCGAGGGCAAGCCCTGGGTCAACGACCCGGACTGGGCGCTACAGACCCTGATGGTGCTGGCCATCTGGCAATTCGGCGCCCCCATGGTGATCTTCCTGGCCGGGCTCAAGCAGGTGCCCACGGAGCTCTACGAGGCCGCCTCGGTCGACGGGGCCGGCCCGTGGCGGCAGTTCCGCGCCATCACCCTGCCGATGCTCTCCCCGGTCATCTTCTTCAACCTGGTGCTGGAGACCATCAACGGCTTCCAGGGCTTCACCGCCGCCTTCGTGCTCAGCAACGGCACCGGCGGCCCGGTCGACTCCACCCTGATGTACACGCTGAACCTCTACATCAAGGGCTTCACCGACCTGGAGATGGGCTACGCCTCGGCGATGGCCTGGGTCTTCCTGCTGGCCATCGGCATCATCACGGCGATCTTCTTCAGCACCGGGCGCTTCTGGGTGCACTACTCCGACGGGGAGGACCGGTGACGGCGACCGCAGGACCGCACGCGCGCGGCACCCGACGCCCCCGCGTCGGCGGCGGGCAGGCCGTACGCCTGCTCGTGCTGATCGTCCTCGTGGCGGTCGTGCTCTACCCGCTGCTCTGGATGATCGGCACCTCGGTCAAGAGCCAGCAGGAGATCGTCAACAACATCGGCCTGCTGCCCAGGCAGTTCACCCCCGGCAACTACGCCGACGGGTGGGCCAACTTCGACATCGCCTTCGGCCGGTTCTTCCTCAACAGCGCCATGGTCAGCCTGCTGACCGTGCTCGGCAACGGACTCTCCTGCCTGCTGGCCGCGTACGCCTTCGCCCGGCTGAAGTTCCGGCTGCGGGGGGTGTGGTTCGCCGTCATGATCGGCACCCTGCTGCTGCCGGGGCACGTGCTGATCGTGCCGCAGTACATCCTGTTCCGCACCCTCGGCCTGGTCGGCGGCGAGTGGCCCTACCTGCCGCTGCTGATCCCGCAGTTCCTGGCCACCGAGGCGTTCTTCGTCTTCCTGATGGTGCAGTTCATGCGGGGCATCCCCCGCGAGCTGGACGAGGCGGCGAAGATCGACGGGGCCAGCGCCTTCGGCATCTTCCGGTACGTGATCCTGCCGCTGAGCCGTCCCGCGCTGGTCACCACCGCGATCTTCTCGTTCATCTGGACCTGGAACGACTTCTTCCGGCAACTGGTCTTCCTCTCCAGCCTGGAGGACTACACCGTGCCGGTGGCGCTGACCCTCTTCATCGACTCGACCAGCCAGAGCGCGGTCGGCCCGATGTTCGCCATGTCGGTGCTGTCGCTGCTGCCGGTGTTCTTGTTCTTCCTCGCCTTCCAGCGGATGCTCGTCGAGGGCATCAACACCAGCGGACTGAAGGGGTGACGCCGTGACGCCGCAGCAGCCACCCCGCCGCGACTGGCGCGACGTGGTCGCCGACGCCACCGACCTGGCGCTGGTCGGATTCGCCCTGGTGGTGGGCGCGCTGCCGGTGCTGACCGCCGGCGCCGCGCTCGCCGCCGCCAGCGCCGCCGTGCACGACCGGATCACCGACGGCGGCTGGCCACCGGCCCGGACCACCGGCCGGCGCTACGTCCGGGGGCTGCCGGCCGGCGTGCCGGTCACCCTGATCGCGCTGGCCGGCGCGCTCCTGCTCGGTGCCGACCTGGCCGCGCTGGCCACCGGCCGGGTCCCCGGCGGGGCACCAGCCCTGCTGGTCACGGCCGGGGTCACGGCGGCCCTGGTCGGGTACGCCGCGCTGGTCGTCGTCGAGATCGGCCGGGCCGGCGGGCGGGGCTGGCGGGTCGCCGCCCGCAGCGCCGCCCGCGCCTGCGCCGCCCGGCCGGGCGGCTGGGCGGCGGCCAGCGGGATCTGCGGCGTGGCCGCCGTGCTGACCGCGCTGGTCATCCCGGTCGCGCTGCCGATCCTCGCCGGCTACACCCTCGCCGCCCTGCACGCGGTCGCCCGCCGCCGGGCCGTCGCGGTGGAGCCGTCGTGACCGCCGACGCCCCCCGCCGGGCGGGCGCACCTGCGTCCGCCGTCCCCCGCCCGGCGGGCTCCGACGACGCCCGGCTGCTGGTCGACGGGGCCGAGGTGGCCCGCTACGTGCTGGCCCCGGAGCTCGCCCCCCGGCACGGCCCCCGCCCCTACCTGCACCCGGTGCGTACCCTAGCCGGCACGGTCGTCACCGACGCGCTGCCCGAGGACCACGTGTGGCACCTCGGCGCGTCGCTGGCCGTGCAGGACGTCGCCGGCAGCAACCTGTGGGGCGGACGCACCTACGTCCGCGACGCCGGCTACACCTGGCGCGACGACCACGGCCGCATCGTCCACACCGGCTGGACCGAGCGCGCCGACGACGTGCTGGCGCACCGGCTCCAGTGGCGCGACCCGGCCGGCGGGGTGCTGCTCACCGAGCACCGCCGGATCACCGCCGCGCCCGTTCCCGTCGCCCCCGTTTCCGCTGCGCCCCTTCCCGTCGCGCCCGGGGCGTGGCGGCTGGAGCTGCGGTACGCGCTGACCGCCCCCGTCGACCGGGACGTTCCCCTCGGCAGCCCGGCCACCAACGGCCGCCCCGGCGGCGCCGGGTACGGCGGGTTCTTCTGGCGGGCCGTCGCGGCCGACCCGCCGCAGGTCTTCACCGCGTACGCCGACGGCGAGGAGTCCGTGAACGGCTCGGACGCGCCGTGGGTGGCGCTGACCGGCACCGGGCCGGGCGGTGGGGCGTACACCCTGGTCTTCACCGGGCTCGGGCCGGGCGACCGGTGGTTCGTCCGGACGGCGATGTACCCGGGGGTCTGCGTGGCCTTCGCCTTCGACACCCCGGCCGTGGTCCCGGCCGGCGGCAGCCGGCACGGCCGGCACACCGTCACGGTCGCCGACGGGATCCTCGACCGCGCCGCCGCCGCTGCCCTGGCCGCGGAGGCGGACGCCGCCGCCGAGCGGGACCCCGGTCTCCCGGCGGACCCCGGTTCTCCGGCGGACCCCGGTTCTCCGGCGGACCCCGGTTTCCCGGCGGACCCCGGTTCTCCGGCGGGCCCCGGTTTCCCGGCGGGCCTGGGCGGTCTGGCAGGCGAGGGCGGTCCGGCGGGCGCGGGCGGTCCGGGCGGGGTGCCGTGAGCGTCTCGGGTGGGCCGGAGGTGGTCACCGTCGGCGAGACGATGGTGGTGCTCTCGCCGGGCGACGGCGCGCCGCTGGAACGCGCCGACTCGGCCCGGCTCGGCGTCGGCGGGGCGGAGTCCAACGTGGCGATCGGCATGGCCGGGCTCGGGCACCGGGTCGCCTGGGTGAGTCGGGTCGGCGACGACCCGTTCGGCCGGCGGGTGACAGCCGAGGTCGCCTCGGCCGGGGTCGATGTCGCCGGTGTCGCCGTCGACCCGCACGCCCCCACCGGCGTGTACTTCAAGGACCCCCACCCGGAGGCGGCCGGGGTGCACTACTACCGGGCCGGCTCCGCCGCGTCCCTGCTCGGCCCGCCGGCGCTGGACGACCCGCGCCTGGCCGGGGCGCGGCTGCTGCACCTGTCCGGGATCACCCCGGCGCTCTCGGCGTCCTGCCGGGCGCTGGTCGAGCACGCCGTCACCGACCGGCCGCTTTCCGACGCGCTGGTCAGCTTCGACGTCAACCACCGGCCCCGGCTGTGGCCGGCCGGCGACGCCGCCGAGGTGCTGCGCCACGTCGCCGACCGCGCCGATGTGGTCCTCGTCGGGCTGGACGAGGCGCAGCGGCTCTGGGGGACCGTCGATGCGCAGACCGTGCGCCGTCTGCTGCCCCACCCGGCGACGGTGGTGGTCAAGGAGGGCGCGGTCGGGGCGACCGCGCTGGGGCGTACCGGGTCGGCGGTCTTCGTGCCCGCGCTGCGGGCGGCCGTGCTCGACCCGGTGGGCGCGGGCGACGCGTTCGCCGCCGGCTACCTGAGCGCCGTGCTGCGCGGCCTCGACGCCGCCGCCGCGCTGCGCTGCGGGCACCTCGTCGCGGTACGGGCCCTCGCGGTGCCCGGCGACTGTGCACCGCCACCCCGGCGGCGCGACCTCGACGAAGTGCTTGCGCTGCCGGACGACCGCTGGGCGACACTCGACCCGGTCGCGGCGGGCCTGCTGGAATCCGTGAGCCGGCGCGACCTGCCCTGAGCGCGAGAGGCAAGGGCCGGTGACGCCGCACGACTCCGACCCGTCCCGACCCGCCCGTCCTGGCCCGACCCGCCCGTCCTGGCCTGACTCGGCCCGGCTGAAGCGAGGTGTTCAGGGCTGGTTGGCCTCTCGGTCAACTTCGTGTGCGGCACATTGCTGGTTTCGGATTTGATGAACGGCCGACATGCCGCACATTGAGTTGATCTTCAGCCGTGCGGGCCGTGCGGGCCGTGCGTGGCCGAGTGGGCCGAGTGGGCGGGAACAGGGGCGCGGGGGTCAGCAGGGGGCCGGGCCGGTGCTGCCCCGGCGGACCAGCTCCGCCGGCAGCGTCTCGACGCGGGGACGCCCGCCGGCCGGGTCGAGGGCCAGGCTCATCGCCCGGACCCCCAGCTCGACCAGGGGCAGGCGCACCGTGGTCAGCGCCGGGGTGACGTCGGCGGCGATCGGCATGTCGTCGAAGCCGACGACCGACACCTCCCCGGGCACCCGGACGCCGCGCGAGCGCAGCAGGGCCAGCGCGCCGACGGCCATCGAGTCGTTCAGCGCCACGATCGCGGTGAGGCCGGGGACGGCGGTCAGCAGGTCGGCCGTGGCCCGCGCGCCGCCGTCGCGGTCGAAGTCGGCGTAGCGGATCCGCTCCTCGGGCAGCGTCAGGCCGCCCCCGGCCAGCGCCCGGCGCAGCCCGGTCAGCCGGTCGGTGATGGTGGTGAGCACGCGCGGCCCGGCCACCACCCCGATCTCGCGGTGGCCCAGGCGCAGCAGCTCCCGGCCGATCAGCTCGCCGCCGGTGGCGTTGGCGGGCATCACCGCGTCGCCGAAGTGGTCGTGCCGGCCGATGACCGCGACCCGCCCGCCGGTCGCCTCGTACGCGGCGAGCTTCTCGTTGAGCCGGGCGGTGAACTCGGCGTCGTGGTAGCCGGAGCCGGCCAGCACGATCGCGGCGACCTGCTGGGCGCGCAGCAGCTCCACGTACTCCAGCTCCCGGACCGGGTCGCGGTAGCTGTTGCAGATGATCAGCAGCCGGCCCCGCTCGGTGGCGACCCGTTGCAGCCCTCGGGTGACCTCGGCGAAGTACGGGTCGGAGACGTCGTGCACCACCACGCCGACCACGCTGCGCTGCGGGCGGGCCAGCAGCTGGGCGTGGGCGTTGGGGACGTACCGCAGGTCGGCGACGGCGCGCAGCACCCGCTCGCGCAGCTCCTCGGCGACGGGTTTGCTGCTGCCGTTGATCACGCGCGACGCGGTGGCGGGGGAGACGCCCGCCCGCCGTGCGACATCGGCCAGCGTCGCCATCCGCCGCCCCCCGGTGCTCCGCCCGCGCGGCCGGCACCGCGCGGTCGGGCACACGTTACCGCAGTCGTCGCGGAAAGCCCTTGCCCCGCGCGGCGGGTGCCCCTTAGGCTCCCAGGAAAGCGCTTGCCTCGCGCTCGATCGTCCCTGCCCACCGGGCGGACGGACGACGCCCGGCGCCGAGGAGAGGGAGGAGCAGCACATGACCCGCAGGCCGATCGGCATCATCGTCAACGGCGTCACCGGCCGGATGGGCTACCGTCAGCACCTGGTCCGCTCGCTGCTGGCCATCCGCGAGCAGGGCGGGGTGCCGCTCGCCGACGGCACCCGGATCTGGCCGGAGCTGACCCTGGTCGGGCGCAACGAGCAGCGGCTGCGCGACATCGCCGAGCGGCACGGGCTGACCGACTGGACCACCGACCTCTCCGCCGCCCTGACCCGCGACGACGTCGAGGTCTACTTCGACGCGCAGCTGACCCAGCAGCGGGAGAAGGCCGTCCGGCAGGCCATCGACGCCGGCAAGCACATCTACACCGAGAAGCCGCTGGCCGAGTCCAGCGCCGCCGCGCTGGAGCTGGCCCGCGCCGCCGACGCCGCCGGCGTCCGCAGCGGGGTGGTGCAGGACAAGCTCTTCCTGCCCGGCCTGCGCAAGCTCAAGCGGCTCGTCGACGGCGGCTTCTTCGGCCGGATCCTCTCGGTGCGCGGCGAGTTCGGCTACTGGGTCTTCGAGGGCGACTGGCAGCCCGCCCAGCGCCCGTCCTGGAACTACCGCGCCTCCGACGGCGGCGGCATCGTGATGGACATGTTCCCGCACTGGCACTACGTGCTGGCGGAGATCTTCGCCCCGGTCCGCGCGGTTACCTGCGTCGCCGCCACGCACATCCCGCGCCGCGTCGACGAGGCCGGCCGCCCCTACCCGGCCACCGCCGACGACGCCGCGTACGGCATCTTCGAGCTCGACGGGGGCATCGTCGCCCAGCTCAACTCCTCCTGGGCGGTGCGGGTCAACCGCGACGAGCTGGTGGAGTTCCAGGTCGACGGCACCGAGGGCAGCGCGGTCGCCGGGCTGCGCGGCTGCCGCGTCCAGCACCGGTCGGTCACCCCGAAGCCGGTCTGGAACCCGGACCTGCCCGCCACCGAGAGCTTCCGCGCCCAGTGGGCCGAGGTGCCGGACAATGACGAGTTCGACAACGGCTTCAAGGTCCAGTGGGAGGCGTTCCTGCGGCACGTGGTGGCCGGGGATGCCTTCCCGTGGGACTTCCTGGCCGGCGCCCGGGGCGTGCAGCTCGCCGAGCTGGGGCTGCGCTCCGCCCGCGAGCACCGCCGCGTCGAGGTCCCGGAGCTGGGCCGGTGAGCACGCTGGTCACCCTCCCCGACGGCACCCGCCACCGGCTCTGCGGCGTCGGCGGCTTCGCCCGCCCCGCCGGCCCGGCCACCTCCCGGGTGGCGTACGCCGCCGCGCACGTCGTGGCCGACCCGGGCGCCGAGAACGTCCCCGGCGCGCCGGCCGCCGTGGACTGGGAGCGCACGCTGGCCTTCCGGCACCACCTCTGGTCGTACGGGCTGGGGGTCGCCGAGGCGATGGACACCGCGCAGCGCGGCATGGGCCTGGACCATGCGGCCACCCGCGAGCTGATCCGACGCAGCGCCGCCGAGGCCCGGGCGATCGGCGGGCGGATCGTCGCCGGGGTCGGCACCGACCAGCTCCCCGCCGGGCCCGCCGACCTCACCCGCATCCGCGACGCGTACGCCGAGCAGCTCGCCGAGGTCCGCGCCGCCGGGGCCCGGCCGGTGCTGATGTGCAGCCGGCACCTCGCCGCCGCCGCCCGCGGCCCCGAGGACTACCAGCGGGTGTACGCGCACCTGCTGGCCGCCACCGACGAGCCGGTGGTGCTGCACTGGCTCGGCGACATGTTCGACCCGGCGCTGCGCGGCTACTGGGGATCGGCCGACCTGGACCTCGCCGCCGACGCGGTGCTGGACCTGATCACCGATCACGCCGACAAGGTCGACGGGATCAAGGTGTCGCTGCTCGACGCCGACCGGGAGGTCGCCCTGCGCCGCCGGCTCCCCGCCGGGGTGCGCCTCTACACCGGCGACGACTTCCACTACCCGCAGCTGATCCGGGGCGACGCCGCCGGGCACTCCGACGCCCTGCTCGGGGTCTTCGCCGCCATCGCCCCGGCCGCCGCCGCCGCGCTGAGCGCCCTCGACGCCGGCGACCTCGGCACGTACGACGAGATCCTGGCCCCCACGGTGCCGCTGGCCCGGCACCTCTTCGCGGCTCCGACCTGGCACTACAAGACCGGCATCGTCTTCCTCGCCTGGCTGACCGGCCACCAGGAGCACTTCACCATGGTCGCCGGCCAGCAGGCCGGCCGCTCCCCGACGCACCTGGCCCGGCTGCTCACCCTCGCCGACGCCGCCGGGCTGCTGCCCGACGCCGAGCTGGCCGCCGCGCGGGCCCGCGCGTACCTCACCGTCGCCGGGGTGGCCCAGTGACCGCCGCGCGGTCCCCGGCCGCCGGCCGGCTCGCCCGGTTCTCCTTCAACCAGGCCACCGCCACCGGCTGGCCGCTGGAGGAGCTGGTCGCCGCCTGCGTCGCCGCCGGGGTCCCCGGCGTCGGGCTGTGGCGCGAGCCGGTGCAGGAGTACGGCCTGGACCGGGCGGCCCGACTGGTCCGCGACGCCGGGCTCACCGTCACCTCGCTCTGCCGGGGCGGCTTCTTCACCACGAACGGCTGGCGCGAGGCCAACCTGCGCGCCATCGAGGAGGCCGCCACCCTCGCCACCGGCGAGCTGGTGCTGGTCTCCGGCGGGCTCCCGGCCGGCAGCCGCGACCTCGACGGGGCCCGCGAGCGGGTCGCCGACGCCCTCGCCGAGCTGGCCCCGCACGCGGCGGCGGCCGGGGTGCGGCTGGCCGTCGAGCCGCTGCACCCCATGTTCTGCTCCGACCGGTGCGTCATCTCCACCCTGGGCCAGGCCCTCGACCTCGCCGAGCGCTTCGACCCGGCCACCGTCGGGGTGGTCGTCGACACCTACCACCTCTGGTGGGACGACACCGTGTACCGGCAGATCGCCCGCGCGGGCGACCGGATCGCCGCCTTCCAGGTGGCCGACTGGGTCACCCCGCTGCCGGCGGGCGTGCTGCTCGGGCGGGCCCTGCCGGGGCGGGGCTGCGTCGACCTGCGCAGGTTGCGCGACGCGGTTGACGCCGCCGGCTACCGGGGGCCGATCGAGGTGGAGGTCTTCGACGCCGAGCTCTGGTCGCGG
The DNA here is from genome assembly GCF_049841815.1 of Micromonospora sp. DT233. NCBI lineage: Bacteria > Bacillati > Actinomycetota > Actinomycetes > Micromonosporales > Micromonosporaceae > Micromonospora > Micromonospora sp. DT233. Next base: position 222,008 of record NZ_JBNCLB010000007.1, read on the forward strand.
CCCGGCGCGGCCGTCCTCGCCGACACCGTCACCGCCTACCTCACGCACGTCGCCTGACTAGGATGGCCGGGTGCTGGAGATCGCCTGCGTGCTCTTCGTCGACCGGACCGGCCGGATCCTGCTGCAACTGCGCGACCCGCACGCGCCGTACCACCCGAACGTCTGGGGGGTGCCGGGCGGGCACCGGGAGCCGGGGGAGACGATCTACCAGACCGCCCTGCGGGAGCTGCGGGAGGAGACCGGGCTGACGCCCGACGAAGACCTGCGGCACTTCCTCACCCAGCCGGTGCCGGAGATCGAGCGGATCCTGCACTACTACTGGGGCGGCACCCGCGCCACCCAGGAGGACGTGGTGCTCGGCGAGGGGGCCGCGATGGTCTTCGTCCCGCCCGACGAGGTCTTCGACGGCCGGCCGTACACCCCGGGCACCGCCGAGGTGCTGGCCCGCTTCCTCGCCGCCGACGAGTACGTCGAGGCGCGCCGGGCGGCCACCGTGCCGTCCTGATCGTGCGGGTCAGCGCCCGCGCGGTGCCGTCCTGATCGTGCGGGTCAAGCTCGACCGGGGCCACCCCTGACCGGCCGGTGGGCCCACCGGCCCGCGTACCGTTGGCCCCGCCCTGGGTAAGGGGCGGGGCCGGCGAGCGGTGCTGTCGCCTCCGGTGTCCAATGGGGGAACCACCTCGCCCGACCGGAAAGGAAACAACCTGTGCGCAGGACCGCTGACACCCCGACCATCGATCGGGGCGCCGCCCCGGCCGGCGTACCACGCGCCGTGCTGGCCGCCCGCAACGGCGTCGCGGTCGTGTTCACCCTCAACGGCCTCGCCGTGGCGTCCTGGTTCTCCCGGGTGCCGGCGGTCCGCGAGGCGCTGGACCTCAGCGCCGGGCGGCTCGGGCTGCTGCTGCTGGCCATGTCCCTCGGCGCGGTGCTGGCGATGCCGACCGCCGGGCTGGTCGCCCAGCGCTTCGGCACGGCCCGCACGGTCGGCGGCTCCGCGGTGCTGGTCGCGGTCGGGATGACGGTGATCGGGCTCTCGGCCGGGCTGGCCGGCTTCCTGCCCGGCGTCGCCGTGGGGCTGGTCGCCCTCGGCTACGGCTCCGGCACCTGCGACGTGGCGATGAACATCGAGGGTACGACGGTCGAGCGGCGCCTCGGGCGGACCATCCTGCCCCGGTTCCACGCCGCCTGGAGCCTCGGCTCGGTGGCGGGCGCGGGGCTCGGCGCGGGGGCCGCGCGGTTCGGTGTGCCGGCCTCCGTACACCTGATCGTGCTGGCGGTGGTGGTGGGTGTCGGCACGCTGGTGGCGGTCCGGTCCTTCCTGCCGGCCGGCCGCGCCGCCGACGGAGTCTCCGCAAGCGATGGCGCGGCCGCCCGGCGCGGGTCGCTGCTGGCCGCCTGGCGGGAGCCGCGCACCCTGCTCATCGGCCTGCTGGTGCTGATCATGGCGTTCACCGAGGGGACCGCCAACGACTGGGTGGCGGTGGCGTTCATCGACGGGTACGGGCTCAGCGAGGCCGCCGGCGCGGCGGTCTTCGGCGTCTTCGTCGTCGGCATGACCCTCGGCCGGACCGCCGGGACGCTGGCGCTCGACCGCTGGGGTCGGGTGCCGGTGCTGTTCGCCACCATCGTGCTCGCCGGGGTGGGCGCGACCCTCGCGATCTTCGCCGGCTCCGGGCCGGTCGCGGTCGTCGGCGTCGCCCTCTGGGGCATCGGCGCGTCGCTCGGCTTCCCGGTGGGGATGAGCGCCGCCGCCGACGACGAGGAGCACGCGCCCTCGCGGGTCAGCGTCGTGGGGGTGATCGGCTACACCGCGTTCCTCGGCGGCCCGCCGCTGCTCGGCCTGCTCGGCGACCACGTCGGCACGCTGCGCGCCCTGATCGTCGTGCCGCTGCTGCTGCTGCCCGCGCTCGCCCTGATCGGGGTGACCCGCCCGCCGGCCGGCACCCGCCCGACCGGGTGAACGCCGCCGGGCCCGGCACGCCCCGGTCCCGTCCGGTGGCGGTTCAACGTAGCCAGACCCGCAGCGGCCCGATGCGCCGGAAGCCGGCCCGTTCGGCCGGCGGCAGGTCGTCACCCGACTCGTAGCCGACCAGGGGCAGGTCGGGGCGGGCGGCGGCGACGCCGTGCCACACCTGGGCGACGGCTGCGGGTCGGGCGAAGACGTTGGACACCCCGACCGCCGCCCCCGTGCGGCTGAGCACCGCGCCCCCGACCACCGCCCCGGCCGCGTCGAGCCGGGCCAGGACGGTGATCCGGGAATCGTCGAGCAGCGCGGGGCGGAACAGGTCACCGCCGCCGTGCGCGGCGGCCCAGGCGGCCAACCCCTCGGCCGCCGTGACCGGGATCAACAGCGGGTCGTCGGCCGGCGTGACCGGGGTCGACACCGGGCCGTCGGCCGGCGGCCCCGCCCCGGTCGCATCCGCTGGGGCGGGCGGCGGCGGAGGGCTGCCGGGGACGGCAGGGCGGAGGATCCAGGCGGCGGCGAAGAGAACCCGGAAGCCGTACGGGGCGAGGTCGAGATCGGCGAAGCTGTCCTTCACCGACGCCCCGGGGCCGGCGTCGATTCGGGCCAGCAGCGCCTCGGCGTCCACCCCGGGCCGGAGCGTGACCGCGTCCGGGTACCACGGCGGGGACCGACGCGGCACCGACCAGGCGTCGGCGTCGACCGTCCCCGGCAGACCGTGGGTCCGGCACAGCAAATCACACCAGGCGGCGTTGTCCCGCGCCGCCGCCTCCCGCCACGCTGTCACCGGTTGAGCGTACGGCCACCACCCGCCGGGGCGCGTCCTCCGGCGGCTCAGCCCGACACGGCGTGGACCGCCGCGTAGCCCAGCGCCGCCGCGGCCAGCCCGGCGGCCACGCTGACCAGCGCGTTGGCCAGGGCGTACCACCGGGTGCCGTCGCGGGCCAGCCGCAGCGTCTCGTACCCGAAGGTCGAGTAGGTGGTGAGCGCGCCGCAGAATCCGGTGCCGAGCAGCGCGCCGAGCGTCGGCCCGACCGGCGCGGCGACCAGCGCGCCGAGCAACAGCGACCCGGACACGTTGACGGTCAGCGTGCCCCAGGGCAGGGGCGAGGCGTGTCGGGCCTGCACCGCCCGGTCGGTGAGGTAGCGCAGCGGCGCGCCGACGGCCGCGCCGAGGACGATCAGCAGGACCGTCACCGGGCCTCCCCGACGTCGCGGTCGGTCGGGGCCGCCGGCCCCGGGTGGGCGTCGGCCACCGGCACCGCGCGCGGGGCGCGGGCCAGGAGCCGGCCGGCGGCGGCGTCGCCGAGCCACACCGCCACCAGCGCCCCCACCAGGGTGCCGAACAGGTACGACAGCGCCGTCCCGAACGCCCCACTGTCCAGCGCCAGGCGCACGTCGACCGTGTACGTGGAGAAGGTGGTGAACCCGCCGAGGACGCCGACGCCCAGGAACGGCCGGGTCAGCGGCCGGGCCCGGCCGGCGGTGACCACCGCCATCAGCGCCCCGATCAGCAGGCAGCCGGTCACGTTGACGGCGAACGTCGCCCACGGGAACCCGGTCGGCGAGTGCGGGAACGCGGCCTGCAGGCCGGCGCGGGCCAGCGCCCCGAGCGCACCCCCGACCGCGATCACCCCGAGCACCGTCGCGGGGCGCGCCCGCAACTCGCCCCGGTCCGCGGGCACGCCCACGTCGACGTCGGGATCGACCCGGCGCGGGTGCGGACCTGTCACCTCGCCCTCCTCCCACCCGGTCGGCGTCGGCCGAGACCGCCCGCCGCCGGCCTGTTTCGTCGGGGTTTCGACTGGTTACTGTTAACCTGCGTTCCGGCACCACCCGAGCCAGGATTCTTCCCGAAAGAGGATCGAGATGGCGGACACCACCACGTCGTCGACCGACATCGGCTCGTCGGGGGCGGCGCCCGGCGCCGCGGACTCCGACCCCCGTAGTCTCCGCGCGCCCGGCCCGCCGTTCCGCAAGCCCCGCTGGCCCAAGGCGTACGCCTTCGCCCTGGTCACCGGCGCGCTCTTCCTTGTCTCCTGGGCCGGCCAGTTCCTCTTCCAACTGATGGTGCAACGCAACGAGGCGAGCCAGCACGGCCAGTCGTTCGCCTGGGCCGACTTCCTGGCGCAGTTCCTCGCCAGCACCATGGAGAACTGGCAGTCGGAGTTCCTCCAACTCGTCTGGCAGACCGCCGGGCTGGCCCTGTTCTACTACTGGGGCTCGTCCCAGTCCCGGGAGTCCGACCAGCGGATCGAGGCCAAGCTCGACGCGCTGCTGCGCGAGCGCGGGCTCGACCCGGAGAACCCGTGACCCGGATCGTGCCCGCGACCGATTGACTTCAACGCCGCTTCATGTCCGAGCCTGAACGACGACGGCGAGTGACACGGAGGTAGGCATGCAGGCGATAGAGGTGACCCGGTTCGGTGGACCGGAGGTGCTGACGCTGACCGAGGCCCCGGACCCGACGCCGGGCCCGGGTGAGGCGATCATCGACGTGGCGTACGCGAACGTGCTCTGGATCGACACGGCGATCCGGGCGGGCCAGGCCGGGCAGTGGTTCCCGCAGCGGCTCCCGTACCGGCCCGGTTCGGGGGTGGCCGGGACGATCACCTCGGTGGGCGACGGCCTCGACCCCGGGTGGGTCGGCCGGCGGGTGGTCGGCCGGACCGGGCCGGACGGCGGCTACCTGGACCGGGCCCGGCTGCCCGTCGACGACCTCGTCGCCGTGCCTCCGACGGTGCCGATGCGCGACGCCGCCGCCCTGGTCACCGACGGGCGCACCGCGTTCACCGTGCTCGACCTGGTCGACGGCGTCCGCCCCGGCGACCGGGTGCTGGTCACCGCAGCCGCCGGGGGCACGGGCGCGATCCTGGCGCAGGCGGCCCGCGCCGCCGGGGCCACCGTGGTCGGGGCGGCGCGCGGCGCGGCCAAGCGGGACGCCCTGCGCCGGCTCGGTATCGAGGAGACCGTGGACTACTCGACCCCGGACTGGACCGAGCGGGTACGCGCCGTCCTCGGCGGCGTCGACGTGCTGCTCGACGGTGCCGGCGGCGCGTACGGCCGGGCCGCGTTCGACCTGGTCGTACCCGGCGGACGGGTGTGCGCGTACGGCGCGCCGGCCGGCGGCTTCGCCGCCCCGGACCCGGCCTCGGCCCGGGACCGGGGTGTGGCGGTGAGCGGCATCGGAGAGCTGCGGGCCGACACGGCGCGGGCCGGACAGCGGCGGCTGCTGACGGCGCTGGACGCCGTCGCGGCCGGCCGGGTGACCCCGCTGGTGGGGCAGACGTTCCCGCTGGCCCGCGCCGCCGACGCGCACCGGGCCATCGAGGAGCGGGCGGCGGTCGGCAAGACCCTCCTGGCCGTCTGAACCGACCCCGCGTCGGCCCGGACCGGTTCTGCCCCGGGCCCCGTCCCCAGCCGGCCCCGGTCGGCGGCCGGGGCCGGCGGTCAGCCGACCGGGCCGGCCGGGGTCGACGGGGCGGAGCCGGCGACCACCGGGGCGGTGCCGGCCGGTGCCGAGGCCTGGGTCGGGGCGGCCGGGGTCGAGGCCCGGGTCGCGACGGCCGGGTCCGGTGCCCCGGCGGGGCGGGCGGCCAGCGCGCCGAGCAGGGCGCCGAGGAGCGCCGCGAGGACCACGATGCCGCTGGTCACCTCCGGGGACCAGCGGAGCCCGTGGCCCAGGGCGAGGCCCGTCAGGTGCCCGGCCACGATCAGGCCGGCCAGCAGCGCGCCGGCCACCGGCAGCCGCAGCGCGGCGTCCCGGCCCCGGGTCGCGTCCAGCCGCAGCAGCAGCGCGTCGGCGAGGCCGGCGGCGCAGAGCGCCCCGAGGGCGCCCCACACCAGCGGGGTCGGGAACTCGTACATCACCATGTCGAACAGCGCCACCCCGCCGACCAGGGCGGTGGCCGTCCCGGCGACGGCGCGTCGCCGGTGCACGAGCAGGAACGGGGCGACCAGCACCACGGTGCTGATCAGGTACGCGTCCACACCGACGACCGCCGACTGCTGCATCCCCGGCACGCCGACGGCGCGGGTCGGCGAGAGGGTGAGGAACGACGACGCGTAGGTGAGCAGGAGCGCCGGCGCCATCACCCCCAGCGCCAGCGACGCGACTCCCGTCGCCGCCCGCGCGCCGCCCTCCCCGCTGGCCCACCAGGAGCGCAGCGGGCTGGTCAACAGCAGCACCGCCGAGACGTCCAGCAGCAGGTGACTCGGGCTGAACTCCGCGTCCAGGCCGACCTCCACGCCCAGGATCTCGTGCCAGGACATGTCGGCCAGGCCCGCCACCAGGAAACCCAGCGAGGCGATCGCCCCGACCCGGTAGCCGGCCGGCCAGCCGTCGCGCCACCACCGGGGGGCCACCCCGCGCCGCCGGTAGGCCAGCCAGAAGGTCCACGCCAGGGTGCCGGCGAAGCCGGCATAGAGCAGGCCGTGCCACGGGGTGAAGAAGCCCTCGATCGTGTCGGCGATGGTGTTGTGCGCCCAACCGTCGGACATCCCCCCGGCCACCAGGCACGCGCCGAGAAGGACGGTGACCAGGTCTTCCCGGCGGCTCGCCGGGGGCACCCGGGGGCCGGACGGGGGCGCTGCGGGGCGGACTGCGCTGTTCGTCATCGGCGCCTCTCCTCGGCTGGTGACTGAGCGTCATTGTGCAACAACCCGTGCCCGGTTGGGGGGAGGCCAGGAGCCGCCGGGCAGGGATTTCAGCGGCGTCCGCCCGCCCGAAATCCGGTAAGGGGTACGGCGAGCGCAGTGGTCGTCCGGTCGCGCCGCGCCTCGGTGTCGGACCCGTGGGCTAGCTTGCCGGAATGAGTCATGTCGCACTGTTCCACTCCGTCTACGGGCTACGCCCGGCCGTGCGGGCCGCCACCGACCGGCTGCGCGCCGCCGGGCACCAGGTCGTCACCCCCGACCTGTACGGGGAGCCCGCCGTCGACGCCGTCGACGAGGGGTTCGCCCTGCTCGACAAGGTCGGCCGGCAGACCGCGCTGGAGCGGGCCCGGGTCGCCGTGGCCGACCTGCCGCCCGAGACGGTGCTGGCCGGTCTCTCCTACGGCGCGGGGGTGGCCGCCGAGTTGCTGGCCGAGCGGCCGCACGCCGCGGCGCTGCTCCTGCTGCACGGCATCGCCGGTGCGCCGGAGGTGGTCCGGCCGGGCCTGCCGGTGCAGGTGCACCTCGCCGACCCCGACGAGTACGAGCCGCAGGACGAGGTCGAGGCGTGGCAGCGGGCGATGACCGCCGCCGGGGCCGACCTGTCGGTGCACCGCTATCCCGGCCCCGGCCACCTCTTCACCGACGCGGGCCTGCCCGACTACGACGCGACCGCCGCCGAGCTGACCTGGCAGCGCGTGCTCGCCTTCCTCGACGGCCGCTAGGGTCCGTCTCGCTGGTCGGCATCCTCGTTCGTCGGCGCGGGTGGTGGCGGGGAGGGGGCCGGCAGACCTTGGACGCCTGGTGTCGCCCGGCGACAGCAGGCGTCCAAGGTTTCGCCCATGCTCTGCCCGGGGCGGGGTGACGGGCGGTTCCCGGTGCCCCTCAGGCCGCCCTGGGCAGGGAGCCGGTCACCGGCCCGGTGCCACCCACCGGTCCGCCGCCGCGTGCGCCCGGGGGCGCGCCGCCGCCGCGTGCGCCCGGGGGCGCGCCGCCGCCGCGCGGGACGGGATCCCCCCGGTCACCCGGCCCGGCCTCGATCCCGACGCGGGCGTGACCGGGGTCGACGAGTGCCAGCGGCGGCGGGGCGTCGAGCCGCAACTGGCCGCGCCGAAACCGGGGCGAGTCGCCGCCGGGGCGGTCACGCCACGCCGGGCCAGGGGCAGCCGCTTCGCGGTCACGCCACGCCGGCCGGCCGGTCGGCGTCGCCCGGCGGAAGGACACGGACGAGCCGGCCCGGGGCGGTGGGGCCGTCGAGGTGGCGCCCGAGCCGGCGTCCACGAGACGGAGCCGCCGGGCCGGCCCGCCCGGCGCGTCGCCCGCAGACCGTGGCCGCAGCGCAGACCTGGGCGCGGCATCCGGATCCATGGCCGGGTGGGGCGCGACGGCCAGGCCGGCGGTCGCGCTGACGGCAGCCTCGCGGGTCGCACCGACGGGTGGCCCGGCGGCCGCCTCGCGGGTCGCGCCGAAGCGCGGGCCGGCGGCCGTCTCGCGCGTCGCGCCGAAGCGCGGGCCGGCGGCCGGGGTGACGGCCCGCGCAGCGGTCGAGGTGACGGGCCACTCGGCGGTCGCTGCGCTGGCCGATTCGACGGTCGAGCCGACGTCCACGTTGTTCCGGGCCGGCGGGCGCGCTCGGGCGGCGGCGCGCAGCCCGGTGACGGTCGCCGGCCCGGCCAGGCGGGTGACGTCGGCCCGTACCGACCGCGGCAGCCGGTCGTGGGCGACCCGGCGCAGCGCCGGGTCCTCGACGGCGTACCCGCCCGAGGCGGCGCGACGCAGCAGGCCGCGATCGGCCAGCCGGTGCAGGAGCGGCCCGGCCCGACCCGGCGCCCAGCCCAGCGCCCGCTCCACCCGCGCCGCGCCGACCGCCGGCCCCAGCGTGGCGACCACCATCGTCACCGCCCGCTCCGGGCCGTCGCAGGTGTCCAGCCGGGCACCGGCGTCCGCGCGCACCCGCTCCGGCAGCTCGGCCGCCGGGTCCGCGCCGTCGGCGCCGCGCCGCACGTACGCCTCGGCATGTCCGGGCAGGCCACCCACGAGGGGCAGCAGCCGGGCGGCCGACGCCGCCGGGCGGCCGGTGCGGGCCAGCAGCCGGCGCAGCAGCCGCCCGGTCTCCACCGCGGACAGCGGCGGCAGCGGCACCTCGGTGCGCCGGTCGACGGGGCCGGCGTCGGCCCGACCGGTGCCGTGGGTGCTCACCACGGCCAGGGGCAGCCCCCGGCTGACGGCCGCCGAGAAGAGCGTCCGCAGGAACCGGTGCACCGCGGGGGCGGCCCGGTCCAGATCGTCCACCGCCACCACCACGGGCTGCGCGGCGGCCCGGCGCAGCAGCACCCGCTGCCAGACCGCCGCCCCGCCCGGGAACGAACCGTCGAGCAGTCCCTCCAGGGCCACCGCCTCCGACAGCGCCCGTACCGGTGCCACCAGCGCACCCAACTCCGCCAGCAGCCGCCGTCGCACGACGGCCGGGGGGTCCTCGGCGCGCACCCCGGCGAAGGCGCGCAGCAGGTCGGCCACCGGCCCGAGTGGCCGCTCCGGGTAGGGCGGGCAGGCCGCCACGTACCAGGGCGTCGGGGTGTCGGTGGCGGCGTCGACGGCGCGGCGCAGCTCGTGCAGCATCCGGCTGCGCCCGCTGCCGGTGGGCCCGACCAGTGCCACCCAGCGGGGGCTGCGCTCGCGTACCGCGCGCAGCACCTGCTCGCGCGCGCAGGCCAACTGGCGGCGGCGGCCGACCAGCCGGCCGTGGTGTGCGGCCGGCTCGCGGCGGGCCACGCCGACGGCGACCGAGACGTCCACCGGCCGCGGCTTGCCCGCGACGGTCAGTGGGGCCAGCGCGCGGTGGTCGATCAGGCCGGCGGTGGCCCGGCGGGTGGCCGCGCAGAGCACGACGGCGCCGGGCGGGGCGTGCTCCTGCAGGCGGGCGGCGGCGGTGATGATCGCGCCGCTGGCGGTGCCGTGCGCGCCGTCGCGCATCGCGGCGACGTCCACCAGCGCCTCACCGGTGGCGACGCCGACGCGGGTACGCAGGGCCGCGACCCCGGGCAGCGCCCGTCCGTCCAGCACGCGCTGGATCTCCAACCCGGCCCGCACCGCCCGGTACGCGTCGAAGCCGTCGGAGTCCCGGGCCCCGAACAGGGCCATCACGGCGTCGCCGACGTACTTCTCGACGATGCCGCCCCACCGGCCGAGCACCCCGGCGACGGTGTCGAAGTAGGCGCGTTGCAGGGCCCGCACCTCCTCCGGGTCGAGCCGGTCGACCAGTGCGGTCGAGCCGACGATGTCGGCGAAGAGCACGGAGACGGTCCGTCGCTCCTCCGGCACCGGCCATTGCGCCGATGCCCGGCCCAGCGCTTCGTTGACGATCGTGGACATTGGCATCGCACCGCCCTTCCCCCCGGTTGATCCCTGAGGACTCCAGGAGACTCCCACCGGGGGCAGGTCGGGGGATCGGCAGAACGACGTATGTCTACCCACTGCAACCATTTAGTCGCATTGTTGACGCGAGGGGTACCAATGGCGGCGTGAACCCGTAGAACGGGGCCGGACCCTGTGACTAGGCTGCGAACCATGGCCAGCGATGTGGACACCGCACCGCTCGTCGGCCGTGCCGACCAGGTGGCGACGCTACGGGCCGCGCTGCTCGACGACGTCGGGCCGGGGCAGACCGCAGCGGTCTTCCTCACCGGCGAGAGCGGGGTGGGTAAGACCCGGCTGCTGCGCGAGGTGGGCAACCGGCTGCGCACGGCGGGCGCGTTGGTGCTCACCGGTGCCTGCCTCGACATCGGCGACGCCTCCCCGCTGCACCCCCTGTTGCAGGCGCTGCGTCGCCTCGACACCGGCCTGACGGCCTCGCAGGCCGGCACCTCGTCGGCGGTGCGCGGGCTGCTCAAGGCGTTCACCGAGGAGGCCGGCGACCCGGGCGGCGCGGGCACCCTGCTGGAACGGGTCTCCCGGGGCCTGCACCTGGTGGCGCAGGGGCGCCCGCTGGTGCTGGTGCTCGACGATCTGCAGTGGGTGGACCGCAGCACCCGGCAGCTGCTGCTCTACCTGCTGGCCGGCCTGGGTGATCTGCAGCTGTCGGTGCTGGCGGCGGTCCGGGCGGAGTCGTTGCAGGGCGCGCACCCGTTGCGCCGGGTGCTGACGGAGTTGCGGCGGCTGCGGTCGGTGCGGGTGGTGGACCTGGCGCCGCTGGGCCGGGCGGAGACCGAGCGGTTGGCGGCGGAGATCGTGGGCCGGCCGTTGGGCGCGGAGGCGGCGGAGTCGGTCTGGCAGCGCAGCGGGGGCAACCCGTTCGTGGTGGAGGAGCTGGCGCGGGCCCTGCGCGACGGCCGGGAGGGGCTGTCGGACACGCTGCGGGAGGTGTTCCTGGCCCGGGTGGACGCGCTGCCGGAGCCCGCGCACGCGGTCGTGCACGCGGTGGCGGTCGGGGTGGAGCCGGTGGCGCACTGGCTGCTGGCCGAGGCGACCCGGTTGCCGGAGGAAGCGCTGATCGACGCGGTCCGTGCGGCCGTGGCGCACCGGCTGCTCGTCGGCGACGAAGACGGCTACCGGCTGCGGCACAGGCTGGTCGCGGAGGTCGTGGCCCGGGAGTTGCTGCCCGCCGAGCGGTCGGTGCTGCACCGCCGGTACGCCGAGGCGCTGACGGCTGCCCCGGCGGAGCTGCACCAGGCCCGGCTGGCGCACCACTGGCGGTTGGCCGGCGAGCCGGCCCGCGCCCTGCCGGCGGCGGTGGCCGCCGCTCGGGAAGCCGAGCGGCTGCACGGCTACGCCGAGGCACACCGGCACTGGTCGGTGGCCCTGCAACTCGCCGACGCCCCGGTGACCGGGGCGGCGTCGGCCGGCGAGCAGGTCGACGCCGACCGCGCGGAGCTGCTCGGCCGCGCCGCCGAGGCGGCCCACCACTGCGGCGAGCACGCCCGCGCCCTGGCCCTGCTGGAGGAGCTGGCCGACACGGGCACCACCGCCGCCTGCGCGCTGCACATTCGGCGGGCCCGGTACCTGGCCGCCGCCGGCCGCTCCGCCCCGGCGGAGGCGGAGTACCGGCGGGCCCTCGCCCTGGCCGACTGCACGTCCGCGGAGCGGGCGAGCGCCGCCGCGCACCTGGCCGAGCTGCTGCTGCACATGGGCCGCTACGCCGACGCCGGGGACCGGGCCCGGGAGGCCCTGGCGCTGGCCGCGCAGGTGCCCGGGTCGGTCACCGAGGTGGTGCTGGCCAGCATGGCGCTGGGCTTCAGCGAGGCGTACCTGGAGGACCCGGACGCCGGGCTGGCGGTGCTGCGCGACGCCCTGGACACCGCCGAGCGCTCCGGCCGCCCCGAGGACGTGGCCTGCGCGTACCTGCACCTGGCGGAGCTGCTCACCGGGCCGCTGAACATCCTCGAGGAGGGCGTGGTGGTCGCCCGCCGGGGCGCCGAGCGGGTCGCCGAGCTGGGGCTGGGGCGCACGTACGAGACCCGGTTGTTGGCGATCGCCACGAACGGCCTGTTCCGGGTGGGGCAGTGGGCCGAGGCGGAGAAGGTGGTCGCGGCGGCGCTGCGGCACCGGCCGTCGGGGGCGGACGCCGTGGAGCTGCTGCTGGCCCGCTGTCGACTCTCCGTCGGCTACGGCGACATCGAGGCCGCCGACCGGGACCTGGAGGCGGTCGCCACGGTGCTGGCCGGCGGCGGCGCCCGGCACGTCATCCCGCTGCTTACCCTGCGCGCCGGGCTGGCGATGTGGCAGGGGCGCCACGACCTGGCCCGGCAGGCGGTGCAGCGCGGCCTGACCGAGAGTCGCTCCGACGACATGGGCATCCTCGCCGCCCTGGTCTGGCACGGGTTGCGCGCCGAGGCCGAGGCCCACGCCTCCCGCGCGGTGCCGGTCGACGCCACGGCCGTACGCCGGCTGCGCGAGGTGGCCGAACGGGTGGCCCGCAAGAGCGAGCACGCCGCCCGCCCCGTGCGTGACGGCGTCGACGGCTTCCTGGCGCTCTGCGAGGCCGAGGTCAGCCGCCTCGACGGCAGCGACCCGGCGCTCTGGGCGCGCTCGGTGGCGCAGTGGGACCGGCGGCACCACCCCTACCCGGCGGCGTACTCCCGGCTGCGGCAGGCCGAGGCGCTGCTGGCCCGGCGCCGTCGCACCGCGACCGCCGGCAAGCTGCTGCGCCAGGCGTACCAGGTGGCGCAGAGCCTCGGCGCGGTGCCGCTGAGCACCGAGATCCGCACCCTCGCCGGCCGGGCCCGGGTGCGGCTGGAGGAGCCCGGCACGTCGTCGCGGGGGAGCTCCGTGGCCGGGGCCGAGCCGACCAGTGACGAGCTGGCGATGCTCACCGCCCGGGAGCGTGAGGTGCTCGTCGCGGTGGCCGAGGGGTTGACCAACAAGGAGATCGGCCAGCGGCTGTTCATCAGCGAGCGGACCATCGGCGTGCACGTGTCACACATCTTCGACAAGCTCCAGGTCCGCACCCGGGTGCAGGCCAGCGCGATCTTCCTCCGCAACCGTCCTGAGTAGTCACGACGTACGTCGGTCGACTGTTTATACGTCGTTCTACTGATCCGTCGCACCGGACGCGGCTGACAGGCTGTGCTCCGACGTCGATGGCACGGGGGTGCCTCGCAGAGCACAGTGGAGGAAACATGGGCGAGCCGGTCTGGGGCCCGGTGCACCAGGACATCGTCGGGTTGCTGGCCGACCACCCGGCGGACGTGCCGGCGGTGGTGGACCATCTCACCAAGCTCCAGGACCTGCTGGTCCGGCTGCCGCCGCTGGAGCGCAGCTGTCCCCTGGCCGACTTCAACGAGCTGTACCTGATCATCACCAGCACCGTGCTCGACGGCCTCTACGGTGACCGCTTCGCCGATCCGGTCTTCCTGGCCCGGCTCGACGTGGAGTTCGCCGCCCGCTACTTCGACGCGCTGCGGTACTGGACCGAGTCGAGCCCGAGCACGCCGCAGGCCTGGAAGTGCCTGTTCAAGCGGATGCGCGGCCCGGACGCCCGGCCGCTGCCGTCGGCCGCGGCGGGGGTGAACGCGCACATCAACTACGACCTGCCGTTCGCGCTGGTGACGACGCTGGAGAGCCTGGAGTCCGAGCCGGTCGACGGCAGCGATCAGCACCACGACTATCTGGAGATCAACCAGATCTTCGCCGAGCGGATCCCGGAACTGCGCCGGGGTTACCTGGACAACTGGCAGCTCATGATCGACATGCTCAACGGCGACATCGACGACTGGTACCAGGGCGAGTTGGTGGAGTACACCCGGAACGTGGCCTGGCGCAACGCGCAGAAGATCTGGCGCTGCCGGCACGATCCGGAGGCCCGCGAGTGTGAGCGTGAGCGGTTGGACGACAACGCCGCCGCGCTCGGCCGGCTGCTGCTGTCGCCCCTCGGGGCGTTCCTGCAGTAGCCGGAACGGGGGGTCCCCGCGCTACCGGGGGGAGCGCGGGGACATCCCCTGTCCAGGCTGTGTGCCGCCCGGCCGGGCGGCAGCCTCCCGGATCCCTCGATCAGGCGGTTATCGGGTAGATGGTGCAATTCACGCCATTGCCGCGAAATTAGGTGCTTTTCTGTTCTTGGCTGCCCAGCGGGGCCGCCCCGGTCGAAAGGCGCACACGATGAAGAAACCACTCAACAAGGGCCTGCTGTTCGCTGGTCTGTCCGTCGTTCTCGGGGCCGGCATGATCGGCGTGGTCACCCACACGGCGACGGCCGACGACGGGCCGCCGCCACAGCCCAGGCCGTAGTGGCACGACGAGCGGCCCCTCGTCGGCCCCACCGCAGCCCACGGGGCGGCCGTGCCAGTACACCTCCGATCAGCAGCCGGGTGGGCGGAACCGGGAGCTCGTCGCCATCGGCCTCACCGACGACCAAAAGCTGGTCAAGTTCGACGTGACCAAGCCGACCGACGCCTGCACGATCGGCACCGTCGCGCTCGGCGGCGCCGAGAAGCTGGTGGGCATCGACTACCGGGTGCAGGACGGCAAGCTCTACGGAGTCGGCGCTGCGGGAGGGGTCTACGTTCTCTCCACGACCAATGCCTCCGCCTCCAAGGTGAGCCAGCTCAGCGTCGCCCTCAACGGCCAGTCCTTCGGCGTCGACTTCAACCCCGCCGCGGACCGGCTGCGCGTCGTCAGCGACCGGGGGCAGAACCTGCGCCACAACCTCAACGACGGTGCCACGGTCGCGGACGGCAACCTCACCTACCCGCCGGCGACCGCCGTGGCCCTGGGCGTCACCGGCGCGGCCTACACCAACAACGATCTCTCCGCCGAGACCGCGACGACCCTGTTCGACATCGACACCACGCTGGACCAGGTCGCGGTGCAGTCGCCGGCCAACAGCGGACAGTTGGCCGCCACCGGCAAGCTCGGCGTCGACGCCGCGAGCCAGGCCGGCTTCGACATCTACAGCGTGGTCCGGGACGGCCGTACGACGCAGGTGAAGGGCTTCGCCGTCCTACAGGTCGGTGGCGGCAGCACCGTCTACGCGGTCGACGTGCTGACCGGCGCGGTGGGCGCTCAGGGCACCTTCTCCGGCCGCACGGTCGTGGACCTGGCGTTGCCCCTGAACCAGCTCTGATCGCCGATCACCGATCGACGACAAGCCGGCCACCCAGGCTCCTAGGATGCCCTGCGGGCGGTGACGACCCCCACGGCGACGGCCCTCCGGAACTCGCCACCCCCATCGAACGCCGAGGTGCGGCACCGTTGCCGTAGGCGGCGCACATGCAGCGGCCCGCGTCCCCCACACGGGGACGCGGGCCGCAGGCCGGACAGACCTACTTGGACGGCTCGGGAAGCTCGCAGTCGATCTTCGGGTTGGCGCCGATGTAGTTCAGGGGCCCGGCCACGATGGTCACCAGGATCGTGCCCGCCTCGGCGCAGTTGGCGTCCTCGCCTTTGTAGTAGCCGCGCTGGCCTGCGGCGATGGCGCCGATGACCAGCCAGATGACAAGGATGATTCCCAAAATCGACGGGCCGCGCCGCATGGCTTCCTCCGAGGTTGTGGTGGGTTGAGCTGAGCCCGTTGTACCCAGACGCGCCGATGGGTTAAACGGCGCCGGCGGGCGAGTCGGCACGCGGGTTGTCCGAGTTCGGTCAGTGCGGTGATCCGGGAGACTGGCCTGCCGAGCTGCGCCGGCGGCGAGCTGCGGCCCGTCGTCCGAGCTGGATCATGGCCTGCGCCCTCGACGTACGCGACTCCGGGCCGCCGGCCGACCGGACCGGGGAAGCGTCCGGCGCCCGCCGGGCTCGGTTAGGGGCCTGCTGGAGCGCCCTGCTGGAGCGCCTGCTGGATCGCAGTGTCACTGACGATGCGGTGGTCGTGGACGTGGAGGGCGCATCGTCACTGATCTCGTGTCGATCTTGTTGCTGGTCGGCGCGTCGTCCACCCCTCGGGGAGGCCGCGCCCGGCCGGCGACCCCAGACTGGGGCAACCGGCCGGGCGGCGCAACCGCGCGACGCCGTGTCGACCGGTCAGGACCGGTCGTCGCCGGCCGGGGCCGGAAGGGCGCGGTCGGCCTCGGCCGGAGCCCCGGCGAGCACGCTCGCCTGCTGGGGCCAGGTGGGCAGGCTCGGCGTGGCCCGGAGGCCGGCGGCGCGGATGGCGTCGCGCAGGTCGGCCACGGCCATGTCGGCCAGCTGCCGGTAGGTGCGGATCCCGGACTCCTGAAGTGCGGTGGCCATCTTCGGCCCGATGCCCTGAATTCGCCGGAAGTCGTCGGTGACCGTTGCCCCGGTCTCTGCCCCGGCCTCGGTCCCAGCCCCGGCCTCGGTTCCAACGCCGACGATCGACGCGGCCTCGGTGGCCGGCTCGGCGGGGGCGGCCGGCTCGGCCTCGGTGGCAGGCTCGCCCAGGCCGGCCGGCTCGGCGTCGGTGGCCGGCGCGTCGGCTGCGCTGGGCTCGGCGTCGTCGGCGGCGGCACGGGGAGCGGGGACGACGGGTGCGGGGACTGCCGGGGCCGGGACAGGAGTGTCCCCGCCCGCAGCGGTCGCGTCGGCGCCATCGTCGACGGGAACGTCCCGCGCCGGGCCGGCCTGGGCGGGAACGGCCTCGGGCTGGGACGCGGCCTCGGGCTGGGACGCGGCCTCGGGCTGGGACGCGGCCTCGGGCTGGGACGCGGCCTCGGGCTGGGACGCGGTCGTCGGCCCGTCGGCGGGGAGGTGCACGGGGGCGGATTCGGGCGCGTCGGCCGCCGGCTGCTGCGGCAGGTGCACGACCGGCGGTGCGTCGTCGGTGGGGTCGGTCAGCTCCCGGTCCGCCGCCCGGGTCGGGCCGGCGTCGGCGGTGTCGCCCTCGGGGATCGACCCGCCGGCATCGCGCGCCGCGCCGCCGGGCGTGGTGGCCTCGGCCGAGGTCGAGACGGTGGCGGAGGGCTCGCCGGTCGGGGCAGCGAGGGTGACGGGGTCGGTGCTGGGAAAGACCTGCGGGTCGCTGTCGCCCAGGACCGCGCCCGGCGGGGTCGCCTCGGCGGTCTCCGGGGCGGGGCGGTCGACGACGGCGGCCGGGACGACCGCCGGGTCGACGGTGGCCTCCGGGCGGGCCGGGTCGACGGTCGCCGATGCGTCCTGGCCGGAGGCCACGGCCACCCCGGCGACGGGGTCGCCCTCCACGATGGGCGCGGCGGCGGCCGACGCGTCCTGCCGGCCACGCAGCGCCCATCCGGCCGCCGCACCCAGCAGTAGAGCCAGGATCACGATCAGCCATTGCCCGAAAGTCGACGGCACGGCAAACCTCCCTCTTGTCAGCGTGTTGGTGAATAGTCGCGAGAAAAATCCGTCGCAGCTTCGCACACACGCCAGGTCGACGACAGGCAGGTCCGGGGGCTCTCGGTGCGGGTGGGACGCTTCGCACTCCTCGTGGTGGTGAGATGACCGATCGTGCCGACAGCGCGGTGGTCGGCGCAGTGGACAGCACCCGGCCCGGCACCGGTTCGAGGTGCCGGGCCCGCGTGGACGGTTCAGTCGGATTCGCCGCGATAGCGGTAGAAGTCCTCGACGAACCTGCGGCGCAGCGCGGGGACCCGGCTGGTGACGCCGAAGTGCGTCCGCGCGCCGAGCAGCGCCAGCCGGCCGAGCACCGGCCGGTACAGGGCGTCCCCGCCGCTGGTGCCGCTGCTGCGCAACGAGTCGGCGACGCGGGCGAAGCCGTACGGGATCATCTCCGCCTCGTAGTCGGCGACGGCCTGCACCAGGGTCTTGTCGCCGGCGGCGGCGAGCCTGATCTGGCGACACAGCAGCGCGGCGTCGCGCAACGCGGTGTTCGCGCCGACGCCGCGACCCGGGGTCATGCTGTGGATCGCGTCGCCGAGCAGGGTGACGGTGCTGCTCTTCCACGGCGCGACCGGCTCGGAGGTGGAGACCTTGACCGGCAGGGCGCTGCCGGGGTCGCAGCGGGCCAGCAGCTCGCGCAGCCGGGGATGCCAGTTGTGGGTCAGGTCCAGGGCGATCCGGATCAGGTCGGCGCCCCGGCGGTCCATGATGTCGGCGGGGAAGCGCCGGGCGGTGCTCCACACGATGAGGTTGATGTTGTCGCGGGTGGGGTCGTGGCGCAGGCCCGGCCAGCGGCGCAACAGTTCGGCGTCGGCGTCGTCGACCCAGGGTTTGACGTCGCCGTGGCGGTCCCACTTGAACTCCATCACGTGCAGCACGCCCATCGTGCCGCCGGCGCCGAAGATCAGTGAGATGCCCTGTTGCAGCCGCTGGGGCAGCAGCGCGCGGGTGTGCGCGGTCAGTGGGATCCGGGTGGCGATGTTGATGGTGCCCGCCGCCCGGTTGGTGGCGTGCGGCAGGTACTGGCGGCGCACCGCCGAGTGCGTGCCGTCGGCGGCGACCAGCAGGTCACCGGTGGCGCTGCTGCCGTCGGCGAAGTGGGCGGTGACGGTGCCGTCGTCGTGCTGGTCGTACCGGATGAAGGTCCGGCCGAAGTGGACGACGTCCTCCAGGCCGGTCAGCAGCACCTGGCGCAGGGTCATCCGGGCGACGGAGCGCTCGGTGTCGACCGGGTCGGCATCGGGTCGCAGGGCGAACGACGCGGTCTGGCGCAGCCCTTCGGTGAGAACGTTGAAGTACCGGGGGGAGCGGGCGCAGGTGACGACGAAGATGTCGAACAGCTCCGGCGGCAGGCACTCCCGCAGCGCCCGGCTGCCGGTGGGGCTGATGCCGACCCGGTAGCCGAGCAGCCCGTCGGCGCGGTCGGTGGCGCGTTCGTGGACCGAGACGTCCAGGCCGGCCCGGCGTAGCCCCTGGGCCAGGCAGAGGCCGCCGGTGCCGGCGCCGATGATCAGGATGTGCGGGGCCTTGGCGGACATGGGATCGCCGGTTCAGCCGGCCGCGCCGGTGGCGCTGACCGAGGGCGCGACGTCCCAGCTGTAGAAGCAACCGGCCATGGCGTCGCGGGGGGAGCGCCACGTCGGCAGGTAGGGCGAGGTGTGCGCGGCGAGCCGCTCGTCGACCTGCAGGAACAGCGGGTGCCTGCGGGCTGCGGCGAAGGTGTCCGGATCGACGTCGTCGGTCTCCATCAGGTGTACGCACAGGTCGTGCAGGCAGTACAGGGAGCGGTGCCGGACCCCGGTGAGGGCCGGCAGTTCCGTCGCGTCGGACTCGGCGAAGATCTGTGCCACCCGGCCCTCGGCGCCGGGGATGATCCGGCTGACGATCAGTAGACGACTCATGGGACCCCTCCCGCCGGTGGTGCCCCGGATGGTGGTCGAGGAGGACCACGGGCACCGTTGTGGCCCACCCTCTCCGACGTTCTGTCACGTCGCCGTCACCGAACGTGGGGTGCTGGTGACGGGTTCGGCCGGGCTCACGACGTGGCCCGGTGGCGGCCACGGGTGGCCCTGCGGCCGGATCGCCGTGGGGCGCGGGCCGAGCGCGCGGGGATCGGCGCGGGCGGGGTCAGCGCGGGCGGGGTCAGCGCGGGCGGGGGCCGGTACGGCGGATCGGCTCGCGGCGCGGTTGCGGCGTGGCCGCCCGGGTGGCCCGCCGGATCGGTGCCAGGGTGTCCTGGAGCAGCGCGGACATCGCCGGGGAGGGCTCCAGGCGCAGCTCCCGCAGGAGCATGTCGCGGTAGGCGTAGAAGGCGTGCACGGCCTCGAAGACGTTGCCCTCGGCGAGGTGGATGCGCACCACCAGCCGGTGCGGCGTCTCGCGCAGCGGCTCCGCCGCCATCGCCTCCAGCGCGGCCTCCAGCGCCTCGCCGTGGCGGCCCGCCGCGATGTGGTTGCGGGCCACCTGTTCGAGCATGTGCAGCCGCAGTTGGCGCAGCCGCTCCCGGTCCAGCAGCACCCAGTCGTCGTACCAGCCGGGGAGCAGGTCGTGCCGGCCGGCGCCGAGGGCGGCGCTGGTGGTGCCCGGGTCGTCGCCGTCGCGGACCCGCCCGGCGGTGGCGGTCAGCTCGTCGACGTCGAGCCGGACGCTGGGGTGCAGGCGTGCGGTGTCGCCGGTGGTGACCAGGGGGCAGCACGGGTCCTGGCGCAGCCGCCACAGGGCGGTCCGCAGGGAGGACAGGGCGCGTTCCTCGGGGGCCTCGGGCCAGAGCAGGCCGGCGAGGTGGCTGCGGGTGACGCCGGGGCGCAGCCCGATCACCGCGAGGACGCGTTGCAGGCCCCGGGGTACGACCACCGAGGTGTCGTCGTGCAGCAGGCGGAAGCCCCCGAGCAGGTGCAGCGAGACCTTCGGTGTCGCGCCGTCCTTCCTGGTCGGCGTGGGCCTGTCAGCGGTCACGGCGGCACTCCCTGCACCGGACCGGGGTCCGGACTGTCGTCTGTCCCGGCGCGCGGGCGTACCCGGGACGCCACTGTCGTCGGTGGTGCCGAGCGGCACCGCACCGAGCGCCGCGACGCCGGGCTGACCCATCCGAAGACTAACCACAATGGTTACTCTGAGTCAATATGGTTTTTCGACGCGTCAAGCGTGCTGTCTCCAATGCGACCGGGGTTGATCTGCGAGAACTTGTCGGTCCGGCCGCCCGATTCACAGGCGCGGCATGGATCGTTCACAGGTTGCATCAACGCAGCGTCACCGGATGTGGTGTCCGGTGGGCGACCGGTGGTGACGCCGCCGTGACGGCCGCCCGCGCACCGTGTCGGCAGTCGTCCCGCCTGACGAGGGGGCGCACCACGACCGCCACGCACCCTGGGGAGGCCCGTCCATGGATCGTTCAGCCAGCGTCGCCGCCCCGGTGCTCGCCGCCCCGGTGCTCGGCGGCGGGGAGCGGGCCGTCGCCGGTGCCGGGTCGGGTGCGACGCCGGTGCCGTCCCGACACCGGTCGCGGCGCCGGCCGTACGCCGGGCCCGCCCGCAGGCCGACCGGGCGGTCCCGGCGGGACCCGTTCTCCTGCCGCCACCGCAATCCGGCGACCGGGCGGCGATCGTGACCGCCACGGTGGGCCGCGACGAGCAGCTCTGGTCGCGCTGCGACGGGTGCGCCGCCCTGCTCTACCGGCGGCGGCTGCGTCGCAACCTGGACGTCTGCCCGGGGTGTGGGGCGCACGCCCGGCTGGCCGCGTCGGAGCGAGTGCGTCAGCTGGTGGACCCGTCCTCCTTCGTGGCCCTGCCGGAGCGCCCGGACGACGTGGACCCGATCGGCTTCGTCGACGTGCTGCCGTATCCGCTTCGGCTGGTCGCCGCCCGCGCCGGCACCGGCCTGGCGGAGGCGGTGCTCTGCGGCACGGCCACCATCGGCGGGCACCCGGTGGCGCTGGCGGTGGTGGACTTCCGGTTCCTCGGCGGCAGCCTCGGCTGCGTGGCCGGTGAGCTGGTCACCCGCACCGCCGAGCGGGCGCTGGCCGACCGCGTCGCGCTGGTGCTGGTCACCGCCTCGGGTGGGGCGCGCATCCAGGAGGGCACCCTGGCGCTGATGCAGCTGGCCACGGTGAGCCAGGCGATCGGGGCGCTGCGCGAGGCGGGGCTGCTGACGGTGAGCGTGCTGACCGACCCGGCGTACGGGGCAGGGGCCGCGTCGTTCGCCCCCGACACCGACGTGCTGCTGGCCGAGAGCGGTGCCCGGTCGGGTGTCGCCGGCCCCCGGGTGCTCCGGCAGGTCGCCGGGCGGCCCCTGTCCGACGGGTTCCACAGCGCCGAGTTCCTGCTGCGACACGGCCTGGTCGACCTGGTGGTGCGGCGACGGGACCTGCGGGACCGGTTGACCACGCTGCTGGAAGCGGCCCGCTCGGGCCGGCAGGCGAGGGACCGGGCGACGGGCCGGCCGGCGACGGACCGCGCGACGGGCCGGCGGGCGACGGACCGGTCGGCCGACCGATGGACCGGCCGACCGGGGGTGCACCGGCCGGAGACCGGGCCGCCGCCGTCCCGCCCCGCCGCCGTAGCGCCGGTCGGCAGCGCCGCCGCAGCGGCCCCGCCCGGCCCCGCGGCGACCGCCACCCCGGTCGGCCGCGACGCCGCGGGCCGGGCGGGCGCGGTCGACCCGTGGGAGACGGTGCGGCTGGCCCGCCACCCGGGCCGGCCGACCACCCTGGACTACCTCGACAGCGCGTTCGACGGCTTCACCGAGCTGCACGGCGACCGCCTCGGCGCGGACTGCCCGGCCGTGGTCGGTGGGCTGGCCCGCCTGGGTGACCGGCAGGTGCTGGTCGTCGGTCACCAGAAGGGGCACCACGCCGCCGAGCTCGCCGCCCGCAACTTCGGCATGGCCAGCCCGGCCGGGCACCGCAAGGCGCTGCGGCTGCTGCGCCTCGCCGCCCGGCTGGGCCTGCCGGTCGTCACGCTCGTCGACACCCCCGGGGCCGACCCCGGGATGCGCGCCGAGGAGCAGGGACAGGCGGCGGCCATCGCCGAGAACATCCTCACTCTGAGCTGCCTGCCGGTCCCGGTGGTGGCGGTGGTGACCGGCGAGGGCGGCGGTGGTGGGGCGTTGGCCCTGGCGGTGGCCGACCGGGTGCTGATGCTCCAGCACGCCGTCTACTCGGTGATCAGCCCGGAGGGGTGCGCCGCGATCCTCTGGTCGGGCCGCGCCGCGGCGCCGCAGGCGGCGCGGGCGCTGCGGCTGACCGCCGTGGACCTCTGCGCGCTCGGCATCGCCGACGACGTCGTCGCGGAGCCGAGCCCGGGGGCCCACGCCGACCCACCGGCCGCCGCCGAGCTGCTGCGCGCGGCGGTGCTGGCGAACCTGACCCCGCTGCTGGACGTGCCGCCGGCGACCCTGGTCCGTCGTCGCCGGGCGCGGTTTCGCCGCTACGGCGCGGCCCGCACCGCCGGTGACCCCGGCGCGAGCGTGGGCGGCACGACACCCCCACCCGGGCCCGGCACCGCCGTCGGCGCGGCGCCGTCGCGCCCCGACCAGAGGAGGAACTGATGACCGTCACCCACGGCCGACCGTTGACCGCCGAGATCACCGACATCCTGGTGGCGCACTGCGGCCTGGACGCCGAGGCCGCCGCCCGAGAACCCGACGCGTCCCTGGAGCAGCTCGGCATGGACTCGCTGGCCCTGCTCGAACTCTCCGCCGTGCTCGCCGACCGCTACCGGGTGCGCATCCCCTCCGACGCGGGCCAGCTCAGCATCGCCGCCGTCGCCGACCTGGTCGCCGGCCAGGGCGACCCGCCGGGGCACACCGAGAACAGCATCGTCATCGCCGCGCCGCTGCGGTTGGTCTGGGAGCTGACCAACGACGTGGCGAACTGGCCGGAGCTGTTCACCGAGTACGCGGCGGTGCAGATCCTCGAACGCGACGGGCGCACCGTGCGGTTCCGGCTGACCATGCACCCCGACGAGACCGGGACGGTGTGGAGCTGGGTGAGTGAACGCACCACCGACTGGGAGAACCGGCAGGTGCGGGCGCACCGGGTGGAGACCGGACCGTTCGAGTACATGAAGATCCACTGGCGTTACGGCACCGAGCCCGAGGGCACCCGGATGACCTGGACGCAGGACTTCGCGATGCGCCCGCAGGCGCCGCTGGACAACGCGGGGATGACCGCGCGGATCAACGCCAACAGCCGCGTCCAGCTCGCGGTGATCAAGGAACGCGTCGAGCGGGTCGCCCGTACCCGCGCTGCCGCCGGAGGCGACGATGAGTGAGACGACCGATCGGCGGCCGGCGGCCGGCGCGGGCCCGCGCACCGTCGCGGCCCGGGACGTGCCGCCCGACCGCCGACGCGGCGGCGAGCTGCGGGTGCTGCTCGGCCCGAAGACCGTCGGCAGCACCTCGGGGTTCCTGGGGGTGGCGGCCCTGGCGCCGGGGGAGCGCATCGCCGAGCACTACCACCCCTACAGCGAGGAGTTCCTGTACGTCGCGCGCGGGGCGATCACCGTCGACCTGGACGACGACCCGGTGCCGCTGGCCGCCGGGGCGGCCCTCTTCGTGCCCGTCGGCGTGCGGCACCGGCTGCGCAACACCGGCGTCGAGCCGGCCGAGGTGGTCTTCCACCTGGGACCGCTCGCGCCCCGGCCGGAACTCGGCCACGTCGACACCGAACCGGCGGCCGGGCAGCGGGGCGCGTCGTGACCGCGCGCCGCACGGTGGTGACCGGCATCGGGGTGGTCGCCCCGGGCGGCGCGACCCGGGACCGGTTCTGGAAGACGATCACCGAGGGGCGCACGGCGACCCGGCGGATCACCTTCTTCGACCCGTCGCCGTTTCGTTCCCGCATCGCCGCCGAGTGCGACTTCGACCCGGTCGCCGCCGGGCTCACCGACGCCGAACGGCGCCGCGCCGACCGGTACGTGCAGTTCGCGCTGGCCTGCTCGATCGAGGCGGTCGCCGACAGCGGGCTGGCGCTGACCGACGCCGAGCGCGACCGCGCCGGGGTGGTCCTCGGCACCGCCGTGGGCGGCACCATGGCCCTGGAGCAGGAGTACGTCACCGTCAGCGACGCCGGCACCCGCTGGCTGGTCGACCACGCACGCGGTGGGCCGTACCTGTACCAGGCGCTGATCCCCAGCAGCCTGGCCGCCGACGTGGCCTGCCGGCACGGGCTGCACGGCCCGGCGCAGGTGGTCTCCACCGGCTGCACCTCCGGCATCGACGCCATCGGCTACGCCCACCAGCTCATCGCCGACGACGAGGCCGACATCGTCCTGGCCGGGGCGGCGGACTCGCCGATCTCGCCGGTCACCGTCGCCTCCTTCGACGCGATCCAGGCGACCAGCCCGGACAACGACGACCCGGCGCACGCCTCCCGCCCGTTCGACGCCGACCGGCGCGGGTTCGTCCTCGCCGAGGGCGCGGCGGTGCTGGTGCTGGAGGAGTACGAGCACGCCCGCCGCCGGGGCGCGCACGTCTACTGCGAGGTGGCCGGGTACGCCAGCCGCAGCAACGGCTACCACATGACCGGGCTGCGCCCGGACGGGCTGGAGATGGCCCTGGCGATCACGGCCGGCCTGCACCAGGCCCGGCTGAACCCCGCGCAGGTCTCCTACGTCAGCGCGCACGGCTCCGGCACCCGGCAGAACGACCGGCACGAGACGGCGGCGTTCAAGCGGGCCCTCGGCGAGGCCGCCCGACGGGTGCCGATCAGCTCCATCAAGTCGATGGTGGGGCACTCGCTCGGCGCGATCGGCTCCATCGAGATGGCGGCCTGCGCCCTGGCCGTGGAGTTCGGCGTGGTGCCGCCCACGGCCAACTGGGTCACCCGCGACCCGGAGTGCGACCTGGACTACGTGCCGAACGAGGCCCGCGAGCTGCCGGTGGACGTGGCGCTCTCGGTGGGCAGCGGCTTCGGTGGCTTCCAGTCGGCGATGCTGTTCCGCCGGCTCGCCCCGGCGGGCGCCGCGTGAGCCGCCCCGACGGTGGCCGGGCGAGCCGCCCCGACGGTGGCCGGGCGAGCCGCCCCGGCGGTGGCCGGGCGAGCACCCGGGCGGTGGTCACCGGCATCGGGGTGGTCGCCCCCAGCGGCACGGGCGTCGACGCGCACTGGGCCACGGTGGCCGGCGGCGTGCGGCGCATCGGCCCGATCACGCTCTTCGACCCGGCCTCCTACCCGACCCGCCTGGCCGGGCAGGTGCCCGACTTCGCCGCCTCGGCGTGGGCGGACAACCGGCGGCTGGTGCAGACCGACCGCTGGACCCACCTGGGCTTCGCGGCCACCGCGCTGGCGCTGGCCGACGCCGGCCTGCCCGAGCAGGCCACCGACCCCTACGAGTACGCGGTGACCCTGGCCAGCTCGTCGGGGGGCAACCTGTTCGGCCAGCGGGAGCTGCAACGGCTCTGGGGTGGCCCGTCGCGCACCGTCGGGGCGTACCAGTCGATCGCCTGGTTCTACGCGGCCAGCGTCGGGCAGCTCTCCATCCACCACCAGTTCAAGGGCCCCAGCGGGGTGTTGGTCAGCGAGGCCGCCGGTGGGCTGGACAGCCTTGCGCACGCGGTGCGTACCGTGCGGCGGGGCACCCCGGTGGTGATCGCCGGGGCCACCGAGTGCCCACTGAGCCCGTACGCGCTGGCGTGTCAGCTCGCCTCCGGGCTGCTCAGCACGGAGACCGACCCGCTGCGGGCGTACCGGCCCTTCGACGCCGACGCGGGCGGCTACGTCCCGGCGGAGGGTGGGGCGGTCTTCGTGGTGGAGGAGTTCGGGCACGCCCTGGCCCGGGGGGCCCGCATCTACGGTGAGGTCACCGGGTGGGGGGCCACCCACGACGCCGCGCACACCGGCCCCGACTCGGCCGGCGACCCCGTGCAGTACGCCCGCGCGATGCGGCTGGCCCTGCAGCGGGCCGGGGTCGGCGCGGCCGACGTCGACGTGGTGCTGCCCGACGCGCTGGGCACCCGACGCCACGACCGGGCCGAGGCCGACGCGCTGCGCGCGGTCTTCGGGGCCCATCCGGTGCCGGTGAGCACCCAGAAGCCGCTGACCGGCCGGGCCCACCAGGGCGGGGCGGCGCTGGACGTGGCCACCGCGTTGCTGGCGTTCGCCCACGACAGCCTGCCCGCCTCGGCCGGCCCGCAGCGCCCCGCCGACGGCTGCGAGCTGGACTTCCTGCGCGCGCCGCGCCGGCCCGACTCGCGGGTGGCGCTGGTCTGCGCCCGGGGCTTCGACGGCTTCAACAGCGCGTTGGTGCTGCGCGGCGCGGCGGCCCGCCCGGTGCCGCAGCAGCCCCGCCGGGCGGCCGAGCCCGGCGCGACGGAAGGAGCGGACGGATGATGTCACAGCGGGCCCGGGTGGTCTTCCTGGTGCGGGTGCCCGAGCAGCGCACGGGGGACTTCCTGCGCGCGTACCAGGCGATCCGGCACCTGGTCGCCGAGGGGACGCCGGGGCACCTGGTGGACCAGGTGTGCCGCTCGGCCGCCGACCCGGAGCAGTGGTTGATCACCAGCGAGTGGTCCGACCTGGCCGCGTTCGAGGCCTGGGAACGCAGCCCTCAGCACCGCGACCTGGTCCAACCCCTGCGCGAGTGCTTCAGCGCCGAGGAGCTCTCCCTCCGTTTTTTGATCTACGCCCAGACCCCCGCCCTGACCTGACCGCCCGCCTGCCTGGCCGAATCGATTCCCGTCGATCTAGAAGTGATGGCGTTTTCCGCGCAATGAACACAGTGGATCTTATTTTCGCCAAATGTCCATGATCGACAAAACCGGGCAGGCGAAGGCGGGTTGTCCTGATCCCGCCTCGCGGATCGGCCCATCGGAAATTGGGCCGGCCGACCTTTTTGATCTAGCCATTCGCACCTGTTGAGGGCCGAACGGCCTGTCGTACTGTTCGCTCAGCACGCAGAAAGACGCACCGCAAATAGTCGGTGCGCGCTTTGTCGATGTTGGACGGAATGGCCACAGTGACGATGGACTTCGCGGCACAATACTCCTTAACGGACGATTTGGATTGGGTCGACGAGATCCTCCTGGCGGGCCCGGCGACCGACGTCTGTTTCCGGCTGCCCGACCCGCTCGACCGGGGCACCCTGCGCCGGCTGGTCGGCGAGGCCCAGGCCCGGCTCGCCGCCGCCGGGCTGCGTCCCGGCGGCGCGGTCGCGCTGCGCCTGCCGCCGTCGGTGGCGTACGTGGTGAACCTGCTGGCCGCCTGGCGCAGCGGTGCCCAGGCGATCCTGCTCGACCACCGGCTCACCGACCACGAGGTGGCCGGCGCGCTCGAACGGCTCACCCCACAGGTCGTGGTGGCCCCGCAGCGGCGCGGCACCGGCGCGCTGAAGATCTTCGTGGACGTGACCGAGGGCGTCACCGCCTACTCGGACCGGCCGGCGGGCAGCCCGCATGCGGTGATCCAGCTCAGCTCCGGCTCCACCGGGCCGGCCAAGGTGATCGGGCGCAGCGCCGCCTCGCTCGTGGCCGAGGTGCGCCGCTACACCCGCATCGACGGGGTGGCGCTGCCCGGCGAGCGGATCATCCTGCTGCCGTCGATGGTGCACGTGCTCGGCCTCGTCGGCGGCCTGCTCTACGGCCTGCACGCGGGGGTGACGCTGGTGCCGCCGGCCCGGCTCAGCGGCGACGCGGTGCTCGCGTCGATCGCCGCCGACGACAGCCCCGCCACCGTGCTGGGGGTGCCGTTCCACATCGGGCTGCTGGCCAGCACCCGCGCGGCCGGCCCGCTGCCGCAGCTCAAGCGGATGACCACCGGCGGCGAGCTGGTCCCGGCGGCCGTCGTGGCCGCCTTCACCGACCGCTTCGGCGTGCCGCTGGGCAACATGTACGGGATGACCGAGGTCGGCGTCATCGGCACCGACCTGCACGGGCGGCACCGCCCGTCGATCGCCCCCGCCCCCGGCATCGAGGTGCGCCAGTCCGCCGCCGGGGAGCTCTGGGTGAGCTGCTCCGAGTCGCCCTACGTCGGGTTCTCCGACCCGGACCGCTGGGCCGACGGGTGGCTGCACACCCGCGACGCGGGCACCGTGGACCCGGACACCGGCCTGGTCACCGTGCGCGGCCGGCTCGACTCCCAGGTGTCGGTGGGCGGGATGAAGGTCGACCTCACCGAGGTGGAGGCGACCCTCGCCGGGCTGCCCGGGGTCGGCGCGGCCGTGGTCATCTTCGACGACGGCATCACCGCGTACGTGCAGCCGGAGGCCGAGCTGTCGGCGGAGACGCTGGAGCGGTTGCTGGCCGAGCGGCTGGCCGGCTACAAGCGGCCCCGCACCCTGCGCCTGCTCGACCGGCTGCCCCGCACCACCACCGGCAAGCTGGTCCGCTCCACCGAGGCGCTGCGGGCGGCCGCGCCGTGACCGGCCCGCTCCGGGCGCGCGTCGCGGCGCCCGCCGCCCTGCCTGATCGATCAGTCGACGATCAGCTCGACCCCGTCGACCGTCCCGCAGACCGCCACCGCCAGCACCAACCCGTCGCCGCCGAGCAGGGGATGCCCGACCCGCAGGCCGTCCGGCCCGTCGGGCACCGGCAGCAGCGGCCCGTCGGGCACCGGCATCCGCCGGGCCAGGCCGCCGTCGCGCAGGCCCCGGCCGAGAACCTTGCCGACCGCCTCCTTGGCGGTCCAGAGCGCCAGGAACGCCTCGGCGCGCCGCTCGGCGGGGCGCTCGGCCACCCAGTCGGCCTCCTGCGGGGCGTACCAGCGGCGGGCCAACGCCACGGCGGGCAGCTCCCGGCGGGTCTCCACGTCGACCCCGACGCCCCCGGCGCGGCGGGCCGCGACCACGACGATGTCGCCGGCGTGGCTCACGCTGACCGCCGGCCCGGCCGCGTCGCCGGCACGCACGAACGGCCGTCCGGCCGCGTCGCGACCCACCCCGATCTCCGCCTCCGGCCGGCCGAGCAGCGCGCCACCCGCGCGCCGCAGCAGCCGCCGGGCCGCCGCCGGCCGACCGCCGGTGCTACGGCCGAAGAAGACGTACACGGTGTCCCGACCGGGCACCGCTGACAGGCTCACGGAAAGAGGTTAACCATGCGCGACGAGGTACGTGCCTTCGTCATCGCCCAGCTCGCCGACATGAACTACGACGTCGACGACATCGACGACGACACCACGCTCGGCCCGGCCGGCGTCGACCTGGAGTCGCTGGCCCTGGCCGACCTCTCCGTGCGGGTCGAGGACCACTACGGCCTGAAGTTCGCCGACGACGAGTCCGAGAAGCTGGCCCTGATGACGGTCGGCGAGTTCACCACCATGGTGGCCGACCGCGTCGCGGCGAGCGCCGACGGCAACTCCTGATGGCCGGTCGGCCCGACCTGGGGCGAGCTGACCTGCTGACCATGCTCGCCGAGATGACCGGGAAGCCGGTCGAGCAGGTGACCGACCGGGTGGGCTCGATGGAGCTGGCCTGGCTGGTGCACCTGGTCGAGCAGCGCTACGACGCCCGGCTCGACCTCACCGACGACCAGCTCGCCGGCATTCGCACCGTCGACGACGCCCTCGCGGTGTTCCACGCCTGCCTGGCCGCTCCCGCCGATGGCTGAGCGACCCACGGTGCGGATCACCGGCGTGCACGCGCTCAGCGCCCTCGGCCGGGGGGCCGAGGCGCAGCTGGCCGGGGTGCTCGCCGGCGCGCCGGCCTTCCGGCCGGTCGACCGCTTCGACACCGGCGCCCGCCGGGTCGCCGTGGCGGCCACCCTGGCGCAGGTCGGCGGCCTGGCCGACGAGCTGGCCGAGGCCGTGGACGCCGCCTGCGCGGCGGCCCGCCTCGACGCGGCCGACCGGGCCGACGCGCCGCTGCTGCTGGCCGCGCACGGCGGCGTCGACGTGCCGGCGCTGGCCACCGGGCTGGCCCGCCGTTGCGGGCTGGCCGGGGCGCGGCGGGTCTACACCAGCGCCTGCGTCTCGGCCTCCAGCGCGGTGGCCGACGCCGCCGCGCTGATCGGCCGGGGCGACGCCGAGCGGATCGTGGTCGCCGCCGGCTACCTGGTCGAACCCGACCAGTACGCGCTCTTCGACGCGGGCCGGGCGCTGGCCGCCGACGGGGCGGTGCGCCCGTTCAGCGCCGGCCGGCGGGGGCTGCTGCTCGGCGACGGGGTGGCCGCCGTGGTGCTGGAGTCCGCCGCGGCGGCCCGGCGGCGCGACGCGCCGACCCTGGCCTCGGTGCTCGGCTGGGGCCGGGCCGGCGACGGCCACCACCCCTGCCAACCCGACCCGCAGGGCCGGGGACTGGCCCGCGCCCTCGGCGCGGCCCTGCGCCGGGCCGGGCTCACCGCCGAGCAGATCGGGTACGTCAACGCCAACGCCACCGGCACCGGCTTCAGCGACGCCGCCGAGGCGGCGGCCCTGCGGCTGGCCTGGGGGGAACACGCCGGCCGGGTGCCGGTCAGCTCCACCAAGGCGCTGCACGGGCACGCGCTGGAGGCCTCCGGGCTGCTGGAACTGGTGATCACGGTGCTCGCGGTGCGGCACGGGAAGCTGCCGGTCAACGCCGGCTGGCTCGGCCCGGACGAGGCGTGCCCGCTGGACGTCATCCGCGACGCGCCCCGCCCGGCCGCCACGCCGTACGCGCTGAGCCTGAACTCCGCCTTCGGCGGGGCGAACACCGCGCTGCTGGTGGGTGCGGCGTGACCGGGCGGACCGGCGCGACCGGCCTGCGGGTGCTGGCCGAGGCGCGCTGGCCCGAGCCGGGCGACGCCGCCCCGCCGACCCTGCCCGGCTTCGTGCACTCGACGTTCAGCCCGGTGGTGGCGGCCGTGGCCGACCGCTGCCTGACCCGCCGCCACGGCGACCGCCCGGCCCCGGCCCCGACCGGCCTGCGCACCGCGGTGGTGCTGGTCAGCGCCGCCGGGGACCGGGCCAGCGCGGCGCACGTGCACGCCACGGTCGCCGACGGCGGCCGGCCCGGCCCGCTGTTCTTCTTCCAGTCGGTGCCCAACAGCGTCGCCGGGCACGTCGCCGCGCGCTGGGGGCTGGGCGGGCCGGTGGTCTGCCTCGCCCCGACCGGGGAGCCGCTGGTCGAGGGGACGGCCGAGGCGGAGCTGCTGTGCCACGACGGCGACGCCGACGAGACCTTGTTGATCATGATTGAGCAGGCCCCCGACGACGCGCCCGCGACCCGGGCCGTGGCGGTGCTGCTCGCCGGAGAGGACGAACGATGAGGACCAGGGGACTGCGCGGGGCGCTGGCCGCCGACACCGAGCTGGGCGCCGGCAACGTGCTGGCCCGGGTGCTGGCACACGGCGCCGACCCGGACGGCCCGGGGCTGACCTTCGACACCCCCGTCGACGGGCACCCGGGCGAGCAGCCGCTGACGCTCGGGCAGCTCGACGAGCGGGTGGCCGCCCGCGCGGCCTGGCTGCACGCCCGGGGTGTCAAGCCCCGCGACCCGGTCGCCGTCTGGGCCACCGCCGCCGCCGACATGGTGCTCAGCTTCCTGGCGCTGACCCGCCTCGGCGCGATCCCCGCGCTGATGAACGGCCGGCTGCGCCCCGAGATCGCCGCCGAGTACATCCGCCGGCTGCGCGGCGTCGGGGTGCTCGCCGACGCCGAACACGCCGAGCTGCTCGCCGGGCACGACCTCGGCGTGCCGCTGATCGGCACCCCCGCCGAGGCCGGCGCCGGCGACCCGGCCGCCGCGCCGGCCCACTACCGCCACCACCCCGACGACCCGATCGTCATCACCCACACCTCCGGCACCACCGGCGTGCCGAAGGCGGTGCTGCACTCGCACGGCAGCCTCTTCGCCGCCACCCGGCACCTGCTGACCATGCCGCAGGCCCAGGGCACCGGCCGGATCCTCAGCGCCCTGCCCGCCCCGCACACCGCGACCGTGCTCATGGTCAACCAGGCGCTGGGCAACCGCGCGGAGATGTTCCTCCTCTCCGACCAGGGCGGCGAGCGGGTGCTCGACGCCATCCAACGCTGGCGGCCCGACGGGGTCTTCGGCTTCTCCGTGACCTGGGCGGAGCTGGCCCGGTTCGACCTGTCCGGCTACGACCTGGACTCGGTGCGGCTGTGGTTCAACACCGGCGACTGCTCCCACGAGCCGCACGTACGCCGGCTCGTCGCGGTCGGCAGCCGCGACACCGTCACCCGGCAGGGGAGGGTCCGGGTGCCCGGCTCCGTCTTCATCGACGGGCTGGGCTCCAGCGAGATGGGCCACTCGATGTTCCACATCACCCACACCACCGAGACCGACCGGTACGGCCGCTGCGTGGGCCGCCCCTACCGCTTCGCCCGGGTCGCGGTGCTCGACGCCGAGGGCAACGAGCTGCCCCCGGGGCAGGTCGGCTTCCTCGGCATCGACTCGCCGTCGCTGTTCAAGGGCTACTGGAACGACTCGGTGACGACCTACCGGTTCCGGCTGCGGGGCTGGTACCTCACCGGCGACCTGGTCCACGCCGACGACGAGGGCCGCTACTACCACCTGGACCGGGCCGTCGACTCCGTCACCACCGGCGACGGCAGGCGGTACTTCACCGCGCTGTCGGAGGAGCGGATCCTCGCCGCCTGCCCCGACGTCACCGACTGCACCGTGGTGATCGTCGCCGAGGACGACGCCGTCGGCACCGACGTGCTGCTGGAGCTGGCCGCCGGGGCGGACCCGGCCGCCGACCGCACCGAGGCGGTGCGCGCGGCGCTCGGCGCGGACCTCGGGGCGACCCTGCGCCGGGTGGTCCCGGTGCGCTCGGCGGACATCCCGGTCACCGTCACCGGCAAGGTACGCAAGGTGGCGCTGCGCGAGCGCTACCTGACCCAGGCGTCGTCATGACCGTCGTGATCACCGGGATGGGCCTGTTCACCCCGGTCGGGCGGGGCGTCGGCGAGACCCTCGACGCGCTGCTGCACGGCCGCTCCGGGCTGACCCGCCCGGCCGACGACCACCCCGCGCGGGAGTCCCTGGACGCCGCCGGGCTGCTGCCGGAGATCGACCCGCGCACCGTGGCCTCCGGCCCGCAGGCCCGGGTGCTGGACCGGACCGTGGTGCTGGCGCTGCTGGCCGCCGCCGACGCGCTGACCGACGCCGGCATCGAGGTCGGCCGCGACGTGGACCCCGAGCGCATCGGCGTGATCGTCGGCGGGGTCGGCGGCCTGGCCACCCTGGAGGCGCAGGCGGTGGCCCGCGCCGCGCGGGGCCGGGCGGCGGTCAGCCCGTACCTGCTCACCGGCATCCTGCCGAACATGCCGGCGGCGCGCATCGCCATCGCCCATGACATCCGCGGCTACAGCTCCTCGGTCGGCACCGCCTGCGCCTCCGGCGCGCAGTCGGTCGCCGACGCGGTCCGGCTGATCCGGGCCGGCGAGGCCGACGTGGTGCTCTGCGGGGCCAGCGAGGCCCCGCTCTTCCCCACCTTCGCCGCCACCTTCGGCAACGCCCGCGCCCTCGCCCGAGGCTGGGCGGACCCGACCGAGGCGAGCCGGCCCTTCGACGCCCGGCGCAACGGCTTCGTCCTCGCCGAGGGCGCGGCGCTGCTGGTGCTGGAACGCGCCGCGCACGCCGCCGCCCGGGGCGTCGCCGCGTACGCGGAGGTCGCCGGGTACGGGGCGAACACCGACGCGTACCACCCGACCGCGCCGCGACCGGACGGGACCGTGGCGGCGGCGTGCATGCGCCGGGCCCTGGCCGACGCGGGGGTGACCGCCGGCGACGTCGGCTACGTCAACGCCCACGGCACCGCCACCAAGCTGGGCGACATCGCCGAGACCACCGCCCTGGGGGCGGTCTTCGGCGTCGGCGGGGTGCCGGTCAGCTCCACCAAGGCGCTCACCGGGCACCTGCTCGGCGCGTCCGGGGTGCTGGAGGCGGCGGCCACCGCGCTGACGCTGGGCTCGGGGCTGCTGCCGCCGACGGGGAACCTCGACGATCCGGACCCGGCCTGCCCCGCCGACCACGTGCGCAAGGAGCCGAGGGCCGCCGCCGTGGAGCACGCGTTGACGAACTCGTTCGGCTTCGGCGGGCAGAACGTCAGCCTGCTGCTGCGGCGCACCGCCGGCTCGGCCGCGCGGGCCGCCCGGCCGGGGACATGAAGGCTCGTTCCACCCCGGGCGGTGCGCCCGGGTCGCAGTCACGGGGGACATGGGGAAGGGCTGGTATGGACATCCGATCTATTGATCACATCGAACTCTACGTGGGTGACGCCCGGCAGGCCGCCTTCTACTTCGGCACCGCCGTCGGGTTCCGGCTGCGCGGCCAGGGTGGGCCGGAGACCGGGCTGGCGGGGCAGCGGTCGCTGCTGCTGGGCCAGGCCGACATCCGGATGGTGCTCACCTCGGGGCTGAGCGCGCAGCACCCCGCGTCGACGTACGTGCAGCGCCACGGCGACGGCATCGCCGTGGTCGCCCTCGAGGTCGACGACGCCGCCGAGGCGTACGCGGAGCTGGTGGCGCGCGGGGCGGCGCCGGTGCGACCGCCGACGACCTTCACCGGCGTGGACGCCGAGGTGGTGATCGCCGAGGTGGGCGGCTTCGGCGACGTGCTGCACCGGTTGGTGCAGCGCCGGGGCGACCGGCGCGAGTTCCTGCCCGGGGCGATCGAGATGGAGCCGTCGATCGGCGCCGACGACGGTCTGCTCGCCGAGATCGACCACCTGGCCATCTGCGTGCCGCCGGGGCAGCTCGCCGGGACGGTGGCCCACTACGAGCGGGTCTTCGGCTTCGCGGCGATCTTCACCGAGCACGTGGAGGTCGCCGGGCAGGCGATGAACTCCACCGTGGTGCAGAGCGTCTCCGGGCGGGTCACCCTGGTGCTGCTGGAGCCCGACACCAGCCTCCGGCCGGGGCAGATCGACGCGTTCCTCACCGAACACGCCGGCGCCGGGGTGCAGCACCTGGGGCTGCGCACCGACGACATCGTCACCGCCGTCGGCGCGCTGCGCCAGCGCGGGGTCCGCTTCGCCGGCGGCACCCCCGGGGCGTACTACGACGAGCTGGAGCGGCGGGTCGGCCCGGTCGACGCGCCGCTGGAGCGGCTGCGGGAGCTGAGCATCCTGGTCGACCGCGACCACGGCGGGCAGCTGCTGCAGATCTTCACCGAGTCGATGCACGTGCGCCGCACCCTCTTCCTCGAGCTGATCGAGCGACGCGGGGCGCTGACGTTCGGCAGCGGCAACATCAAGGCCCTATACGAGGCCAAGGAGCGGGAGCTGGCCGCGGCGGGGGCCACCGCCGCCGTCGTGGTCGGCACGGCACAGGGGGTTGGGGCATGACCACCACGCAGATCCACCCGGCACTGACCGCGCAGGAGGAGGCGCTGCTGCCCTCCGACGACGACGTGCGCTTCTACGCCGAGCACGGCTGGTACCTGTCGAAGAAGATCTTCACCGACGAGGAGGTGGACGCCCTGGCGGCGGCCACCGACCGCTACTACGACGGCGAGCGCGACCGCACCCTGCCGGCGCGGCCGCCGAAGCTGGCCTACTGGGACCCGTCGAAGGGCCCGGTGCAGCGGCACAACGACTACGTCCACTACGAGCACGACGGCATCGCCGCGATCCTGCGCAAGCCGCTGCTCGGCGCGGTCGCCGCCCGGCTGGCCCGCGCGCGGGAGATCCGGGTGTTCCAGTCGACGCTGATCTACAAGCCGCCGATCTCCGGCGAGCCGTCGAACATCGTGCCCTGGCACTTCGACAAGCACTACTGGTCGTCGTCGACGTCGGAGAACATGCTCACCGCGTTCATCCCCTTCCACGACTGCGGCGAGGAGATGGGGACCATCACCATGGTCGACGGCTCGCACCGCTGGTCGGAGATCGGCGCGGACGACACCGTGGTGCGGCACTTCGCCGAGCGCGACCGCGACCAGCTCGAGGAGATGCTGGCCGAGAACGCGGCGCACAACGGCGCGGAGATCCGCAAGGTCCCCATGGTGATCCCCAAGGGACACGTGAGCTTCCACCACTGCCGCACCTACCACGGCAGCGGCGCCAACGTCAGCGACCGCCCGCGCCGGGCGATCTCGCTGCACCTGCAGGACGGCGCGAACGCCTGGCGGGAGTTCCCCCTCTCCGACGGCACCGTCGCCGCGTACAACCACGACGTGCTGGTCCGCCGCACCGACGACGGTCGGCCGGACTACGCCGACCCCGATTACTGCCCCGTCATCTGGCGCGAGCGCGCCCAGCAGGAAGGCTGACACCAATGTCACGGTACGACTGGGGCAAGACGCACCCGGGCATCGAGCGGCTCGAGCAGGCCGTCAACGACCGCCGCGAGGTGGTGGTCGCCCACCCGCTCTACGCCAACCTGGACACCCACCAGGCGCTGGTGACGTTCATGGAGCACCACGTCTTCGCGGTGTGGGACTTCATGTCCCTGCTGAAGTCGTTGCAGCGGCAGCTCACCTGCGTGACGGTGCCGTGGATCCCCACCGGCCCGACCGGCAGCCGCCGGCTGATCAACGACATCGTGATGGTGGAGGAGAGCGACGAGCTCGGCGAGGGCTACATCAGCCACTTCGAGCTCTACGTGCAGGGCATGGTCGAGGCGGGCGCCGACACGACCGCCGTGACCGCGCTGATCGACCTGCTGCGCGCCGGCACGCCGGTGACCGAGGCGCTGACCGCCGCCGGGGTGCCCGCCCCGTCCGCGGCGTTCGCCGCCACCACCTGGAAGATCATCGAGTCCACCCCGGTGCACTGCCAGGCGGCGGCGTTCGCCTTCGGCCGCGAAGACCTGATCCCCGACATGTTCACCCAGGTCGTCGCCGTCAACGAGCGCAGCCAGCGGCTGAACAAGTTCGTCGACTACCTGGAGCGTCACATCGAGGTCGACGGGGAGCAGCACACCCCGATGGCCATGCAGATGCTCGCCGACCTCTGCGGCGACGACGACGTCAAGTGGCAGGAGTGCGCCGACACGGTGAACCTGGCGCTGACCGCCCGCGCCCGGCTCTGGGACGACATCCTCACCGCGATCAAGGAGGGGCAGCCGGCGTGACCGGAGGCGATCCCGTCCGGCTGTACCGGACGGTGCGGCTGATCCGCCGCTTCGAGGAGCGGGCCCTGGAACTGGTCCGCGCCGGGGCGATCGTCGGCGGCATCCACCCGTACCTCGGTCAGGAGGGGATCGCCGCCGGGGTCTGCGCGGCGCTGCGCGCCGACGACCTGGTCACCGGCACCCACCGGGGGCACGGCCACGTGCTCGCCAAGGGCGCCGACCCGGCCCGCATGCTCGCCGAGCTGCTGGGCCGGGTCACCGGCCTCAACCGGGGCCGGGGCGGGTCGATGCACGCCGCCGACCTCGGCGTCGGGGTGCTCGGCGCCAACGCGATCGTCGGCGCCGGCGGGGCGATCCTCACCGGGGCGGTGTGGGCCCGCCGGCGCGGCGGCGCCGACATCGTGGGCGCGACGTTCTTCGGCGACGGCGCGGTCAACGAGGGGATGCTGCTGGAGGCGTTCAACCTGGCCGCGCTCTGGCGGGTGCCGGTGCTCTTCGTCTGCGAGAACAACGGCTACGCCACCACGATGCCGGTCGACGGCGCGGTGGCCGGCACCATCCCCGGCCGGGCCGAGGCGTTCGGCATGCCGGCGGCCGTGGTCGACGGCCAGGACCCCGAGACGGTACGCGCGGCCACGGCCGCCGCCGTGGCGCGGATGCGCGCCGGTGGTGGGCCGGAGCTGATCGAGGCCCGCACCTACCGCTTCGACGCCCACCACACCTTCGAACACGCGGTACGCCTCGACTACCGCGACCCCGTCGAGGTGGCCGCCGGCCGGTCCCGCGACCCGGTGCGGATCGCCGGCGCGCGGCTGACCGAGGCCGACCGGGCCGCCGTGGACGCCGAGGTCGAGGCGACCCTCGCCGCGGCGGTGGAGTTCGCCCTGGCCAGCCCCGAGCCCGACCCGGCCGGCGCGCTGGACCACCTGTACGCCAGCGGGCTGGTCGCCCGGACGGGAGGTGGCTGATGCCACGGCTGTCGTACCGCAAGGCGCTCACCCGGGCGCTGGCCGACGAGATGACCCGCGACGAGTCGGTCTTCCTGCTCGGGGAGGACATCCGGGTGGCCGCCTCGAACGTCACCGCCGGGCTGCTGAAGAGGTTCGGGCCGCAGCGGGTGCTGGACACCCCGCTGTCGGAGCAGGCGTTCACCAGCTTCGCCACCGGCGCGGCCCTGGCCGGGCTGCGCCCGGTGGTGGAGTTCCAGATCCCGTCGCTGCTCTTCCTGGTCTTCGAGCAGATCGTCAACCACGCGCACAAGTTCCCGCTGATGACCGGGGGGCAGTGCGCGGTGCCGGTGACCTACCTGGTGCCGGGCTCCGGCTCGCGCACCGGGTGGGCCGGGCAGCACTCCGACCACCCGTACAGCCTCTTCGCCCACGTCGGGGTGACCACCCTGGTCCCGGCCACCCCGGCCGACGCGTACGGGTTGCTGGTCTCGGCGATCCGGCACGTCGACCCGGTGGTGCTCTTCGCCCCGGCCGGGGCGATGGACGTGCGCGAGGACGTGGACTTCGCCACCCTGGCCCCGGTGCCGATCGGCCGGGGGCGGGTGCACCGCGCCGGCGACGACGTCACCGTGGTCGCCGTCGGGCACCTGGTGCACGACGCCCTGGCCGTGGCCGAGGAGCTGGCCGGTCAGGCGTCGGTGGAGGTCTTCGACCCCCGCACGCTCTACCCGTTCGACTGGGACGGGCTGGTCGCCTCCGTGGCCCGCACCGGTCGGCTGGTGGTGGTCGACGACTCCAACCGGTCCTGCGGCATCGCCGGGGAGATCATCGCGACGGTGGTGGAACGGGTGCGGCTGCTCGCGCCGCCCCGGCGGGTCACCCGCCCCGACGGCGCGGTGCTGCCCTTCGCCCCGGCGCTGGACCGGGCCGTCCAGCCCGGCCGCGAGCAGCTCGCCGCCGCCATCCAACTCACCCTCAAGGACGAATGATGATCGATCCGAACTACCCCTGGCCCGGGGCAGACCAGGCCTGGCAGGCCCTGCCGGCGCCGACCCGCGCGGCGATGGTGGCGGCCGGGGCCGCCAACTGGGAGAACGTCTTCTACGGCTGCGCCACGTACAACCAGACGTGGCGGCTGGCCCGCCCACCGGTCATGCCGGCGGACGCGTTCCGCGAGCTCAACGAGGTCTGCGACCGGATCGCCCAGCTCATCCTGGAGTCCTGCCGGCGGCGGGCCCGCACCGCCGGGGAGCTGACCCGGCTGCTCGGGGTGCCGGTGGAGGAGACCAAGCTGCTCGATGAGGACGAGGAGCTCTCGGAGGCGCTGCTGGCCGCGTACCGGCCGGACGTGCTGATCTCCGGCGGGGTGCCGAAGTTCGTCGAGTACAACATCGACAGCAGCCTCGGAGGCGGCTTCGACGCCGACACGGTGGTCTACCGCTACACCAAGATCTACGAAGAGCAGGGGATCCTCGACGGGCTGCCGGTGCGACCCGCCCCGTCCCTGCTGGACCAGCGGTTCGTGGCGATCCGCGACGAGCTGGGGCTGGCCGAGGGCGCGCGGGTGGCGCTGCTGCTGGACTTCGACGCCGACTACCCCGGCCTGGAGACCCCGGCCTTCTTCATCAAGCTCCTCTCCCCGCTGGCGGACCGGGCCCGGCACTTCGGCATCGACCTGGTCATCGCCCAGCTCGAGCTGGCCACGCTGGACGAGCAGCGCCGGCTCGTGGTCGACGGCGCCCCGGTCGACGGGCTGTTCCGGCTCTTCGTGCCCAACCGGGTGCACCCCAGCGCCGGCCTGGACGCCGTCGCGGGGGCGCTGGCCGCCGGCACCCTGCCGATGTTCGTCAGCTCCGCCGCCTGGCTGCTCGGCAACAAGATCAACTTTGCCTGGCTCTGGGAGGACCTCGACGTCCTGCCCGAGGCCGACCGGGCGCTGATCCGCCGCTACGTCCCGCGTACGGTCGCGCTGACCGCCGCCGAACTGCCCCGGGCCCTGGCCGACCAGCGCGACCTGGTCGCCAAGCCCGCCGGCGGCTCCGCCGGCATCGGGGTGCTGCTGGGCCCGGAGACCTCCGCGCAGGCGTGGGAGGCCGGGCTGCGCGCCGCCCTCGACGAGGGCGGCTACATCCTCCAGGAGTACATGGAGGCCGACCGGGTGCCGATGGACTTCGTGCGGATGGAGACGGGGGAGACCGTCACCGACGACGTCCCGTACAGCCTCGCCCCGTACCTGTTCGGCCGGCAGGGCTCCGGCGCCCTGGCCCGGGTGGGCTTCCCCGGCTGCGAGAGCGTGCTCAACCTCGCCCGAGGGGTCCTGCTCACCGGCATCCTGCTCACCGACTGAACCGCACCGCACCCGCCGTCGATCACGCGCCAGGCAACGTGGGTACGCGGTCGACGGCACTCAGGTGTCGTTGAGGTAGGCGAGCACGGCCAGGACGCGGCGGTTGTCGTCCGCCGACGGGGGCAACCGCAGCTTGTCGAAGATGCTCGCGGTGTGCTTGCCCACGGCGCTCTCGCTGAGGTACAGCCGCTGCGAGATGGCGGCGTTGGACCGCCCCTGGGCCATGAGCTCCAGCACGTCGCGCTCGCGCGGCGTGAGGCGGGCCAGCGGCGAGGCGGTGCCGCCGGCCGCCAGGAGCTTCGCGATCACCTCGGGGTCCATCGCGGTGCCACCCGCCGCGACCCGGCGGACGGCGTCGATGAACTGGTCGGCGTTGAGGACCCGGTCCTTGAGCAGGTAGCCGACCGCGCCGGCCCCGTCGGCCAGCAGTTCCCGGGCGTAGAGCTGCTCGACGTGCTGGGAGAGCA
Organism: Micromonospora sp. DT233; assembly: GCF_049841815.1. NCBI lineage: Bacteria > Bacillati > Actinomycetota > Actinomycetes > Micromonosporales > Micromonosporaceae > Micromonospora > Micromonospora sp. DT233. The sequence continues at coordinate 263,067 of NZ_JBNCLB010000007.1, forward strand.
CCAGCACCGGCAGGCCGGGCACCTCCCGCCGGGCGGCCAACGCGGCCTGCAGGCCCTCGTCGGTGAACGTCGGCGGCAGCCGCACGTCGACGACGGCCACGTCGGGGCGGTGCCGGGCCAGGGCGGCGCGCAGCGCCGGCCCGTCGCCGACCGCCTCGGCGATGGTGAAGCCGTGGCTTTCCAGGAGCATTACCAACCCATCCCTCAGGATGTGGAGGTCCTCGGCGAGGACGACGCGCACGGGATCTCCATGGTGACGACGGTGGGTCCGCCGGGCGGACTGTGCAGGGTCAGGGTCCCGTCGAATGTAGCGAGCCGCCGCCGGATGCCCCGCAGCCCGGTCCCCACCGCCGGGTCGGCCCCACCCGGGCCGTCGTCGGTCACCACCATCCGCAGCACCCCGTCGCGGTGCGCCAGCGAGACCGAGATGTGCGACGCGCAGCGGGCCGCGTTGGTCAGCGCCTCGCAGACGACGAAGTAGGCGGCCGACTCGACCGGCGCGTCGAGCCGCCCGGACAGGTCGACGCGCACGTCCACCGACAGGGGGGTGTCCAGCGCCAGCGCCCGGATCGCGTCGCCGAGCCCGCGTTCGGCGAGCACCGGCGGGTGGATGCCGCGTACCAGGTCGCGTAGCTCGCTCAGCGCGGCGGCGGAGGTCTCCCGCGCCTGCTCCAGCAGCCGCCGCGCCCGCGCCGGGTCGGTCTCCATGAGCCGCTCGACGGCGGCCAGGCTGAGCCCGACGGCGATGAGTCGGGCCTGGGCGCCGTCGTGCAGGTCGCGTTCGATGCGGCGCAGCTCGGCGGCCTGCACGTCGACGGCGTCGGCCCGGGTGGTGGCGAGGTGCGCGACCCGCGAGGCGAGCACGGTGGCCGCCGTGGGGGCGAGCAGGAGCCGGTCCCACCACAGCCGCAGCCGCATCAGCGGCCCGGCCAGGGCGAGCCCGAGCAGCGCCAGGCCCAGCCCGACGGGCAGGCTCGCCCAACCGGGCACCTCCGCCGCGGCGGGCTGCACGTGCGCGACGCCGAACCAGAGGTAGAACGGGGTGATCCAGTAGCCGGTGACGATGCCGAAGGGCACCGCCCAGCCCACCCACGTCAGGGGCTGGCAGAACAGGCCGAAGAACCCGAAGCCGACCAGGACCGCCGGGACGAACGAGAGCGGGGCCAGCACGACCGAGCCCAGCGACCAGAGTTGGTCGCGCCAGGTGGCCGGGTCGCCGAGCAGCCACCCCCGCCGTTGGCCCTGGATCGCCGCCGGGAGACCGGTGTACAGGACCCGTCCGACCCGGTAGGTGCCGTCCTCGCCGGGGCGGGGCGACGGCGGGTACGGCCGGTACGGCGCGGGCAGGTCCACGCCCGTCGCCCGGCCGACGTGACGTCGGTAGAGCTGCACCAGCGACCGCGTGACCGGCAGGGTGTGCGGCAGCAGCCCGCCCCACGACAGGGCGCCGGCCAGCACGTTGAGCAGCAGGCCGCCGAACGTGGTCAGCGACAGCCCGGCCAGGCCGGCCCCCCGCCAGGTCGCGGCCGACCGCCGGGCGACCCACCGGCCGATCGCCGTCCGCGGCCCCCGCACGGCCCCCAGCAGCAGGCCGGCCCACAGCCCGTACGCCCGCAGCGCCCACGGCGCCAGCAGGACCGCGGCCACGATCGCACCGACGCCCGCCGGCACCGACCACGCGGGGTCTCCGGGCGGCGAGACGAGCAGGAACACCCCGGCCGCCACCAGCGCGGGCGGCACCAGGACCGGCAGCCCGCCGGTGACCGGGGTGAGGATCAGCCACAGCCACTCGCGGCTGAGCGTCGGATCCTTCGCGTGGTGGTCCAGTTTCATCAGGAACGCCGGCACCCGGGACGACTTGAACAGCGCGCCGTCGTGGGCGTACCAGCCGTCCTCGCGGCGGTGCGGTGCCGGCGGCGGCGACCGGACGGGGTCGCCGACGTCGGCCCCGGCCCAGGCGCGGGCGAGTCGTCGCCCCAGCGCGGTCAGCGGGAACTGGCCGGCGACGGCGAGCGGGTAGGTGACCACCAGGATGGCGGCGACGACGAGAACGTACCCGTAGGCGAACCCGGCCGCGCCCAGCACCACCAGGGCGGCGCAGCGTGGCACGGCGAGGGCGAAGCGAGTCACGGGTGAAGTCTCCGCTCTACCGGCCGCCGCCGTACTGGGGCAGGGTACCGACCAGGGGTGGGGCTGGGTGCACCCCACTGTGCAGCTGGACCCATTATCCGCCGCCGGTGGAATTCCTAGCGTTGTCGGCATGTCAGTCATCGAGGTGCGCAACCTCCACAAGCGGTACGCCGAACAGGTGGCCGTCGCCGACGTGTCGTTCAGCGTGGACCCGGGCGAGATCTTTGGGATCGTGGGCCCGAACGGTGCCGGCAAGACCACCACCGTGGAGTGCGTCGAGGGCCTCCGGATCCCGGACTCCGGAACGGTACGGGTGCTGGGGCTGGACCCGCGCCGGGACCGGGCGGCGGTGCGGCAGAAGCTGGGCATCCAGCTGCAGGAGAGCCAGCTGCCGGACCGGATCAAGGTGTGGGAGGCGCTCGACCTGTACAGCTCGTTCTATCCGCACCCGGCCGACTGGCGGGCGCTGCTGGACGAGCTGGGCCTGACCCCCAAACGCAACACGGTCTTCGCGAAGCTCTCCGGGGGGCAGAAGCAGCGGCTGTCGATCGCGCTGGCGCTGGTCGGCAACCCGGAGGTGGCGATCCTGGACGAGCTGACCACGGGGCTGGACCCGCAGGCGCGGCGCGACACCTGGGAGTTGATCCGGCAGGTCCGGGACCGGGGCGTCACGGTCGTGCTGGTGACCCACTTCATGGACGAGGCGGAGCGCCTCTGTGACCGGTTGGCGGTCGTCGTGGCCGGCCAGGTCGTCGCCGTCGACACTCCTGAGAACCTGATCGCCGGCGCGGTGCTGCCCGGCGTCGCACGGCCCACCCTCGAGGACGCGATCCTCTCCCTCACCGACGCCGGGAGCGACCGATGACCGCCCTCTCCAAGATCATCCGTGTCGAGGCGAAGCTGTTCCTCCGCGACCCCACCGGGGCCTTCTTCGCCATCGCGTTCCCGGCCCTGCTGATCCTGGTGCTCGGCCTGGCCATGCCCGGGTTCCGGGAACCGGTGGACGAACTGGACGGCCTGGTGCCCATGGAGATCTACGTGCCGATCACCATGGCGCTGGCCATCGCGACCGTGACGATGGTGACGCTGTTGACCGTGGTGGCCAACTACCGCGAGCGGGGCGTCCTGCGCCGGCTCTCGACCACCCCGGTCTCCCCGGCGTCGCTGCTCGTGGCGCAGGTGGCCGTGAACGTGGGCGCACTCCTCGTGGGCTGCGCCCTGGCCTGGCTGGTGTCGGCGACCGTCTTCGACGTCCCGCCGCCCGGCAACGCGGTCGGCTTCGTGCTGGCGTTCACCCTCGGGTCGGCGGCGATGTGCGCCCTCGCGCTGCTCGTGGCGGCGGTCGCGCCGAGCGCGCGGGCCTCGTCGGGGATCGGCCAGCTGATCTACTTCCCGATGATGTTCTTCGCCGGGGTCTGGACGCCGGGGCCGCTGATGCCCGACGTGGTGCGCGACATCGCCGACTTCACCCCGCTGGGTGCCGCGTCCCTGGCCGTGCAGGACGCCTGGGCGGGCTCCTGGCCCTCGCCGCTGCACCTGGCCGTGATGGTGGCGTTCACCGTGGTGCTGGGCGCACTGGCGGCCCGCTGGTTCCGCTGGGAATGAGCGGTCGGGTCGGTCAGGGGGTGCCCGCCCGCCCCCGAGCGGCCAGGTGGGCGCCCAGCCGGCGGATCGTCTCGGCGGCGGCGATGGCGTCGCTGCGGGCGCTGCCGTGCCGGCCGTCGCCGCTGTACAGGCCCGGCTCGGCCACCGCCGGATGGTCGGTGAGGTGCACGTGCAGGGTGCCCAGCCGCTCGCCCAGCGCCCGGGTGTGCGCCGCCAGCCGGCGCATCCGCTCGCCCAGGGACTCCCGCACCCGCTCGGGCACCGCCGGGCTGCGCGACACGTCGAACATGCCGACCGTGATCACGTCCGCCCCGACCGCCTGCAGCCCGGTGACCATCGCGGCCAGCTCGGCGTCGACGGCCTCGGCGTCGTACCCCCGGCTGAACGCGTCGTTGCCGCCGCAGACCACCAGCGCCAGCTCCGGCCCGAACGCCACCGCCGGGCCGAGCTGCGCCGCGCGCACCTCGTGCGCCCGCAGCCCGCGCAACCCCAGATTCAGGTACGCCAGCCCGGGGCGGGCCGCGTCCAGCTCGGCGGCGATCCGGTCGGCCCACTGCACCTGCGGGTACCCGTCGACCGGCTCGCAGAGCCCCTCGGCGACGCTGTCGCCCAGCACCACGAACCGCCGCCACGGGTGCCCGGCGAGCAGCCGCGCGCTCTCCCCGGCGCGCAGGCAGTGCGGATCGGTCGCCTCGGTCAGGGTCGCTGCCATGATCGGCACGCTAGCCGACCCGGCGGGCCGGCGTCGACACCCGAAAAGCCCGCACCCTGCGGGTGAGGCTCGCCCGATCCGGGCGGAGACCGAGGCCGCCGGTGGGCTAATGGGGACGTGAAGGTCGTGGCGATCCTCCTCGGCGGTGGCCTCGGTGCCACACTGCGGTACCTGCTGGGCCTCGGCCTCGCCCCGGCCACCCCGCCGCACTTCCCCTGGGTCACCTTCGCCATCAACATGGTGGGTGCGTTCGCCCTCGGCGCGGTGATGACGTTGCTGGCGGCGCACCGGCTGCCGGGGCCCTGGGGCAAGGCGTTCCTGTCGACCGGCCTGATCGGCGGCTTCACCACCTGGTCGCACTTCATCGTCGAGGCCGATCAACTCTTCGGGGCGCGACGCGGCGGGGTGGCCGTCGGCTACCTCGTCGCCAGCATCGTCGTCGGGGTGGCCGCCGCCGCCCTCGGCGCCCGGCTCGCGGAGTCCTGGGTGGGTCGCCCGGCGGGCGGGGGCGCGTGATGTGGCTGGGCCTCGGGGTGTTCCTCGCCGGTGGGCTCGGCGCGCTCAGCCGCGCCGGGGTTGACGCACTGGTCAAGCCCTGGTGGAAGCGGCGGGCCAGCGGGCCCAGCCGGGCCTTCCCGGCGAGCACCTTCCTGATCAACGTCTCCGGCGCCTTCGTGCTCGGCATCGTCACCGGCTACGCCGCGAAGAACCTCGCCGGCGCGGCGCAGGACTTCGCCACCATCGCCGGGGTCGGCTTCCTCGGCGCCTACACGACCTTCTCCACCGAGCAGTGGCACACCCTGGGGCTGCTGCGCCGCAACGCCGCCGTCGAGGCCGTCAACGTGCTCGGCAGCCTCGGGGCGAGCCTGGCGCTGGCCGCGCTCGGCCTCTGGCTCGGCAACCTGCTCGCCTGAGCCCCGCTCCGGCCGCCTGCCGGGTGTGCCCTGCCGGGTAGGCCCTGCCGGGTTGGCCCTGCCGGGTTGGCCCTGCTCGGTTGCTTGCCGGGTGGGCCCTGCTGCGACCGCTTGCCGGCTGACCCGCTGACGGACTGCCGCTGCCTTGCCGAGCCGTTGCTCTGCCGCCGCCGCCACACCGCCCCACGCGGTCGCCCTCCTGCGCGGGGGACGTCTCCTGCGAGTCCTTTGGAGCTGATGTCGTAAACGAATCGCCGAGGGCGATGACGCAAACGAATCAGCTCCATAGCGTCCAGAGGAGGGGGCCCCGCCCCGGTGGGTTGCCTGCGGATCGCTGCCCGCCATCGCCGACCTTGCTCACCACTGCCGTCTGCCGGTGGCCGTCCGCCGTTGGGACCGTCCCGGCGATCAGACCGTCTGCCGGTTGCGGACGCGCCCGTCGCCGGCCCGCCGTCGCCGGCCCGCCGGTAGTCAGGCCGCGCGTTGGTCGTCCGCCGGTTGGGTCGTCGTCGGCGTTGCCTGTCGGCCGGGCAGGGTTTGCTTTCGGTCGGGCAGGGTTTGCCTTCGGGCGGCGTCGGCAACTAGCGGTCATGGATTGGTCGAGTGCACCGGGGGCCGTGCGGTTCCGGCGGTCCCGCCGCAAAATGCTGCCGTACCTGGCCGGAGCGGTTCTGGCCTTCACGGCGACCGCCTGGCTGGCGGGTCTTCTCCTCTTCGGCGCGGACAAGGCCGACCCCTGGCCGCAACTGGGGGTGGCGTTGCTCGGGGCGGTCGGCGGGTACGTCCAGGCGCAGCGGCAGGTGGGTCTCCCGCTGCTGCTGACCGACGACCAGATCGTGCTCACCCATCCCACCACCGGATCGTTCGCCATCGACTGGGACAACCTGGTGGTCGCCGAGGTCCGGGGCCGGATCACCGCGGTGCTGGTGCTGGAGCCGATCGACCCGGGCCGGACCCGGCCGGCCCTGGGGCGATGGGAGGAGTGGAGTCGCCACCACCTGTGGAACCAGTCCCGAGCCGAGCGGCCGTACGAGATCCGGGTGCCCCTGTTCGGCCTCACCCCCGGCATCGGCCGGCTGCGCGCCGCGCTCCAGACTCAGCTCGCCGCAGCCGCCCGGGGCCGCGGCTGACCCGCCCGCAGCGGCCCGACCAGCAGCGGCCCCACGGTCAGCACCGTGCAGACCACCGCCATCACCAGCAGCGCCGGTTGCAGCCCCAGCGCCGCCACCGACCAGCCGCCGACCAGGCCGCCCAGGGGCAGCCCGACGAAGGCCAGCGAGCCGGCGATGCCGAGTACCCGGGTCTGCAACGCGTCGGGCACCCGTTCGTAGAGCGCCGCGCCGAGCAGCGGGTTGACCGCAGCGATCCCGATGCCGGAGAGGAACGTCACCACCAGCACCACCACCAGGTGATCGGTGAGCGCCATGATCAGCAGCCGGGGGGCGCCGCTCAGCGCCGCGCCGACGGCGAAGACGAGGGTGCGGGGCAGCCGGGGGCCGAGCGCCGTGAAGACCACGTTGCCCAGCAGCGCCCCGGCGCCGAAGACGGCCAGCACCAGGCCGAAGCCGGCCGGGTCACCCAGCACGTCGCTGATCCACAGCGGCACCCACACGGCGGTGTTGGCGGCGGCCATCATGTTCAGCGCGGAGACCACCAGCAGCATGGCCAGCAGCACCCGGTCGGTGCGCAGGTAGGCGAAGCCGGTGCGCAGCGCCTGGAAGTAGGGCTCCCGGGGCGCGGCCGGCGCGGTGTCGGCCGGCGGGCGGACCAGCGCCCCCACCAGCAGCGCGCAGAGCGCGAAGGTGCCCGCGTCGATCCAGATCGCGTGGGTCACCCCCACCCAGTCGATGAGCAGGCCGCCGATGACCGCCCCGAAGAGGACGACCGCCCGCGCCAGCCCGTCGTAGGCGGAGGTGAGCCGGATCAGCTCCACCCCGGCCCGCTGCGCGGCCGGCCGGAACAGCACGTGCTTGACCCGGTCGCCGATGCCGCGCAGCCCGCCGGCGAAGGCGACGAGCACGAGCAGCGGCCCGAAGCCGAGCCACGGGGTCAGCGCCACCACGGCCATGGCGATCGCGCTCGCGGCGTCCACCACGACGGAGGTACGCCGCACCCCGAACCGGTCGGCCCACGGCGTGGCCAGCGAGCTGGAGAGCATGTACGGCAGGAACTCCGCCGCCGCCACCAGGCCCATCTTCGCCGGGCTGCCGGTGGTGGTCAGCACCAGCCAGGGGATGGCGATGACCGAGATGCGGCTGCCCAGGTTGGAGATCAGGTCGGCGGCGACGAGGATGACCAGCTCCCGCCGGGCGGCGGCCACCTCGGGCGGCCGGGCCCCCTTCGCCACGGGTTCGGTGCCGGCGTCGGCGCTCACGTCGGGCTGCCGACCGAATCGGCGCTACGGCCGGCGGCGTACCGGTCGCGCAGCGCCCGCTTGTCCACCTTGGCCGAGCGGTTCAGCGGCAGCGCGTCGACGAACTCCACCGCGCTCGGCGCCCACGTCTCGCTCAGCTCGGCCACGACCAGGTCGATCAGCTCCGCCCCGGTCACCGTCGCCCCCGGCGCCGCCACCACGTACGCGTACGGCACCTCGCCGACCGCCTCGTCGGGGACCCCGATCACGGCGGCGGCGCGCACCTGCGGGTGACCCGCGAGCGCGTCCTCGATCGGCCGGGAGTAGATCAGCCAGCCCCGCTTGCGGGTGACGATGCGGTCGGCGAGCCGGTCGACGAGGTAGAGGTAGCCGTCGGCGTCGAGGTGACCGATGTCGAGGGTGCGCACCCAGCCGTCGACCAGGGTGGCGGCCGTCAGCTCCGGCTGGCCGTAATAGCCGGCGAAGCTGAGCTTCGTGCGGACCCACACCTCGCCGTCCACGCCGGCCGGCAGCACCGCGCCGTGCTCGTCGCGGATCTCGACGGCCACGTCCCCGTACGCCCGGCCGCAGGAGCGCAGCCGCTCGGGGTGCTCCGGGTCCTCGGTCAGCCCCGGCTGGGCGGTGATCACCACGGCCTCGCTGAGGCCGTACACGATGCGCAGGCACGGGCCGAAGCGCGCGATGGCCTGCCGCAGCCGGGCCGGCGCGGCGGGCCCGGCGCCCACGTTGAACATGTTCATGGTGGAGAAGTCGGCGCCGTCGAGCGCCGGGTGGTCGAGCACCTCGTAGAGCATCGGCGGGGTGACGTACGTCGAGTTGATCCGCTCCCGCTCGACGGTGGCGATGAAGACCGCCGGGTCCCACTGCTCGCGCAGGAAGAGCACGCCGCCGCTGAACAGGTTGATCAGCGTGGTGATCTGGCCGCTGGCCAGCCACATCGAGGAGTGCGACAGGTGCCGCAGCAGTGGGATCGCCCCGGAGCGGAAGCCCTCGGCCAGGGTGAGGATCTGCCGGTAGAAGCTCTCCCGGTGGTGCACCAGCTTCGGGGTGCCGGTGGTGCCGCTGGTCTGCAGGAACGACTCCGGCGCCGGCACCTCGGCGGGCAGGGCGGCCGGGGCCTGCCGGGCGGTCGCGGTGAGGTCGGGGCCCGCGCCGTCCGGGCCGAGGCAGAACAGCGGCACGCCGGGCAGCCCGGCGGCGATCCGCGCGCCCAGGTCGTCGCCGGTGCGGGTGTCGTAGACGAACGCCTCCGGGCGGGAGAGGCGGACGAAGTCGTCGACCTCCGCGCGGGAGGTGATCGGGGCGACCCACATAGTCCGGCAGCCCAGCAGGTGCAGGGCGAGCTGCAGCAGCGGCCCCTCCACCGCGTTGCCGAGCATCACCAGCACGGCGGCGCCCGGCGCGACCCCGCCGCGCACGAGCGCGCCGGCCATGCCGCGCACCTCGTCGGCGGCGTCGCGGTAGGTGAAGCGGCGTCCGCCGCCCACCAGCGCCTCCCGGTCGCCGAAGCCGGCGAAGAGCTCCAGCACCTCGTGCACGTAGGTGGTCGGTCGGTAGGACCCGTCCGTCATCGCCAGCCCCCATCAGCGTTCCGGCGGCGGTGCGCGGCGCCCCGACGGGACGCCCGCGATGACCGGCCGCGAGCGGCGTCCGGGCGACTGAGGGGCCCGGACGCGAGGGCGGCGGGCGGATTCGGCGATCGCGCCGCCGCCGAGGTCGAGCCTAGGTCGCGTCACCGCGCGGGGGACAGGGGCCGATCGGTGTCCCGGAGTACGGCGATCGGTGTCCCGGAGTACGGCGATCGGTGGCCCGGCGCGCGGCGATCGGCGGCCCGGGCGCGTCCCGACGGCAATTGATCTTGTCGATCAGGTTGATTGACGCTCTTCAGGGGTGCGGTTAGTTTCTGGACCACCGTTCAGGCGACTGTCGTCAGTGGACGACCCTGGGCTGCCAATATGGAGGTTCGATGACGACCCCGAAGAAATGGCACGTGATAACCGCCCCGAAGAGATGGCAGCTGGTCGCCGCGGCCGCCACGGCACTGGTCGTGGGGGCGCCGGCCCTCGTCGCGACCGCCGGGCCGGACAACGGGCAGCGCGCCGGCGCCCCCGTCTGGGCGGGCAGCTGGGCCGCCGCAGTGACCCGGGGCAACACGTCCGGCCTGACCAACACGGGGCTGAACAACCACAGCATCCGGATGATCGTGCACACCACCGTGGGCGGTAACCGCGTGCGCGTGCGACTGAGCAACATCTACGGCGAGCAGGCCGTCACCGTCGGCCGGGCCACCGTCGCCCGCCCGGACGCCTCGACCCCGACGGACCTGTCGGACGTCACCGCCCCCAGCGTGCGGGAGCTGAAGTTCAACGGCTCCCCGTCGGTGATCATGAACCGGGGCGCGGAGCTGCTCAGCGACCCGATCGACTTCCCGATCGGCGACCAGCAGGACCTGGTCGTCACGCTGTACTTCCCGGTGCTGACCGGGCCGGTCACCTTCCACGGCCAGTCCCGGCAGACCACCTTCATCGGCGCGACCGACCTCACCGGCGCGGCGGCGGGCACCGGCTTCACCACCCGCCCCGACTGCTGCTGGATGTTCCTCTCCGGGGTGGACGTGCAGCGGCGGCACAGCCCCGGTGCGGTGGTGGTGCTCGGCGACTCGATCGGCGACGGCAACGGCAGCTCGGTCAACGCCAACAAGCGCTGGCCGGACCTGCTGGCCGACCGGCTGATCGACGGCCGCCCCGAGGTGCGCACCCCGGGCGTGCTCAACCTCAGCCTGGCCGGCAACCGGCTCAACCACGAGGGCACCGAGCCCGGCACGGGGGGCTTCCCCGGCTACTACGAGCTGGGCCCCAACGGCCTGGCCCGGCTCAACGAGGACGTCTTCCCGCAGACCGGCGTGCAGACCGTCGTCACGCACCTGGGCATCAACGACATCTGGATGTCGGGCGACTCCGCCGAGCGGATCATCGCCTCCCTGCGGCAGATCAACCAGCAGGTCAAGGCGCGCGGCCTGACCAGCCTGGTGGCTACGCTGACCCCGTACGAGGGGCACGGCAACCCGGGGGTGTGGACGCCGGAGAAGGAGGCCACCCGGCAGGCGGTCAACACGTACCTGCGCGGCAGCCGGGAGTTCGACGGGGTCCTCGACTTCGACCGGGTGCTGCGCGACCCGGCGCAGCCGAGCCGGCTGCTCCCGGCGTACGACTCGGGGGACCACATCCACCCGAACGACCTGGGCAACCAGGCGATCGCCGACGCGGTGCCGCTGCGCCTGCTGGGGCTGTGACACCGGCGGGGCGGCGGGGCACCTCCCGCCGCCCCGTCACCAAAATTCCTGGGGAGGAAGCACCACCATGGACATCACAGAGCTGATCACCAACCTCTACAGCGATCAGGGCCGCCAGGACCCGTACCCCTTGTACGCCGCCCTGCACGAGCTGGGGCCCGTGCACGTGTTCCCGAAGCGCGCCCCGGGCAGCACCGTCACCGCCGTCGCCGGCGGCTACGACCTGGTCGACGCCATCCTGCGCGACCCCGAGTGGACCAAGCAGTCCCCGCCCGGCTGGGAGCAGCACGAGATCCTGCGGACCTTCGAGTCCTCGATGATGTTCATCAACCCGCCCGACCACACCCGGATGCGGGCGGTGTTCGCCAAGACCTTCACCCCGCGCCGGCTGGGCGCGCTGGAGCCGGTGATCGAACGGGTCACCGAACGGCAACTCGACCGGATGGCCGAAGCCGGCGCGGACGGCGCCGAGGTCGACTTCGTGGCCGACTTCGCGTACCCCATCCCGGCGCTGGTGATGGCCGACTTCATCGGCCTGCCCGAGGCCGACCTGGCCTGGTACCGGGAGCGGGTCGAGTGGATCGACGAGTTCCTGGACCTGGGCGGGGCGACGCCGCAGCGGCTGGCCCAGGCCAACACCGCCGCCGAGGAGCTGCGCGGCTACTACCGCGAGCTGATCGCCACCCGCCGCCGCGTCCCCGGCGAGGACCTGATCACCGGCCTGATCGAGGCGCTGGACTCCGGCACGGTGGACCTCACCGAGGACGAGCTGATCAGCAACCTGATCGTGCTCTTCAACGCCAGCTTCGTCACCACCGTCTACATGTTCAGCAACGGCCTGCCGCTGCTGCTGGAGCACCCGCAGGTGACCGCCGCGCTGCCCGGCGACGACGAGCTGACCCGAGGGGCCGTCGACGAGGTGCTGCGGATGCAGAGCCCGGTGCACTTCCTGGCCCGCGCCGCCCCCCGCGACACCGTCCTGCAGGGCGTGCCGGTGGCCGAGGGCGAGAACGTGATGCTGCTGATCGCCGCCGCCAACCGGGACCCGGCGCGCTTTGCCGACCCGGACCGCTTCGACCCGCGCCGCAGCGGCCCGCCGTCGCTGGCCTTCGGCGTCGGCCTGCACTTCTGCCTCGGCGCGGGGGTGTCCCGGCTGGAGGGCCGCCTCGCCCTGCCCCGGCTCTTCGCCCGCTTCCCCGACCTGCGCGTCAGCCGCACCCCGGAATACAGCGGCAGCCTCTTCCTGCGCGGCATCGACAAGCTCTTCGTCACCACCGGCGCTTAGGAGAACGGCATGCCCCTGGACCCGCAGGTGATCGCCTACCGGGCCGCCCGCGCGGCGGCCGGCGTCGCCCCGCTGTACACCCAGACCCTCGCCGAGGCCCGCGCCGCCGACCTGGCGGCGATCCGGGCCGGCGGCGGCGACGTCGAGCCGGTGCCCGACGTACGCGACGAAAGCCTCCCCGGCCCCGCCGGTGACCTGCCGCTGCGCCGCTACCGCCCGGCCGCCGACGGCCCCCTGCCCACCCTCGTCTACTTCTTCGGCGGCGGCTGGACCCTCGGCGGCGTCGACACCGCCGACGGCATCTGCCGGCGGCTGGCCAACGCCACCGGCGCGCAGGTGGTGACCGTCGGCTACCGGCTCGCCCCGGAGCACCCCTTCCCGGCGGCCGTGCGGGACTGTCACGCCGCGGTGCGCCGGCTGGCCGAGCACGCCGACGAGTTCGGGGTGGACCCGGCCCGGCTGGCCGTCGGCGGGGACAGCGCCGGCGGCAACCTCGCCGCCGCCGTCACCCTGCTGTGCCGGGACGCGGGCGGGCCGAGCGTGGCGGCGCAGCTGCTGGTCTACCCGAACACCGACCAGCGGGAGCGCGTCGAGCCGGCCGAGGGGCAGGACCCGCTGCTGTTCAACCGGCACTCGGTGGCCTGGTACCGGGGGCACTACCTGCCCGACCCGGCCGACGCGGCGAACCCGCTGGCCTCGCCGCTGCTGGCCGAGGACCTCACCGGCCTGCCGCCGGCCCTGGTCATCACCGCCGAGTACGACCCACTGCGCGAGGAGGGGGAGCGCTACGCACAGCGGCTGCGCGACGCCGGAGTTCCCGTGGAGCTGGCCCGGTACCCGGGCATGATCCACGGGTTCTTCGCCATGCCGGGGGCGTTCGACGCCGGGCGGCACGCCCAGGACCGGGCCGCCGCGTTCCTGCGCGACCGGCTCGGGGTCGCCCGGTGCGTCCCCGCCGGCGTGGACGCCGTCGATGGCTGACCCGACCCCGCCGGACCCGGCGTCCGACGTCCCCGCAGCCGCCGGTGCGGGGACCGGCCCGCCGGTGGTGCCGTTCGCGGCGAGCCTCGCCGACTACGCCGAGCTGGCCCGCGCCGCCCTCCCACCCGACGTGTACGACTTCGTCGCCGGCGGCAGCGGCGCCGAGGCGGCCCTCGCGGCGAACCGGGCGGCCCTGGACCGCATCGCCGTGCTGCCCCGGATGCTGCGCGGCGTCGACCAGCCCCGCACCGACGGGTCGCTGCTGGGCCGGCGGCACGCCCTGCCGGTGGCGGTCGCGCCGATGGCGTACCAGCGGCTGGTGCATCCCGACGGTGAGCCGGCGCTGGCGGCGGCGGCCGGCGCGGCCGGGGTGCCCTACGTGGCCAGCACCCTGAGCAGCGCCACGGTGGAGGAGATCGCGGCGGCCGGCGGGCCGGTGTGGTTCCAGCTCTACTGGCTGCGCGACCGGGCGATGGTGCGGGACCTGGTGGACCGGGCGCAGGCGGCCGGTTGCACCGCCCTGATGGTCACCGTCGACGTGCCGATCCTCGGCCCCCGGCTGCGCGACGTGCGCAACGGCTTCGCCCTGCCGCCGCAGGTGGCCGCGGTGAACCTGCCGGGCAGCCGCGACGACCTCGCGCACGCCGGCATCCCCGGCACCTCCGCCGTCGCCCGGCACACCAGCGCCGCCTTCGCCTCCGCGCTGACCTGGTCGGACATCGAGTGGCTGCGCGGGCGCACCGACCTGCCGCTGGTGGTCAAGGGCGTCCTGGATCCCCGGGACGCGGCGCTGGCGGTCGACGCGGGCGCGGACGCGGTGGTGGTCTCCAACCACGGCGGGCGGCAACTCGACGCCGCCCCGGCCGGTGTCACCGTGCTGCCGCAGGTGCTGGCCGCCGTCGCCGACCGCTGCGAGGTGCTGGTCGACGGCGGGATCAGCGGCGGCGTCGACGTGCTGCGCGCCCTGGCGCTCGGCGCGACCGGGGTGCTGATCGGCCGGCCGCTGCTCTGGGCGCTGGCCGTCGGCGGGCGGGCCGGCGCGGACGCCGCGTTCGCGCTGCTGGCCGCCGAACTGCGCGACGCCCTCACCCTCGCCGGCTGCGCCGATCCGGCCGAGGCCCGCGACCTGCGGACGATCACGGGAGGCTGACTGTGGACGCTGAACTTCGCGGTGACGTGGACGAGGCCACCGACGTGGACCTGGACGTCGCTGACCTGCACCCGGCGGTGGACGACCCGGTGCTGCACTCGATGAACTTCCTCAACGAGGTGGCCCAGCGTTACCCGGCGGCGGTGTCGCTGGCCGCCGGCCGGCCCTACGAGGAGTTCTTCGACGTCGCCGACCTGCACCGGCACCTGGAGACCTTCCGGGCGCACCTGGCCGACGACCTCGGGTACGACCCGGAGCAGGTGCGCCGCACCCTGTTGCAGTACGGCCGGACCAAGGGGATCATCCACCACCTCGTCGCCCGCAACCTGGCCGTCGACGAGCAGCTCACCGTCGACCCGGAGTCGATCGTGGTGACCGTGGGCTGCCAGGAGGCGATGCTGCTGGTGCTGCGGGCGCTGCGGGCCGGCCCCCGCGACGTGCTGCTGGCCCTCGCCCCGACCTACGTGGGGTTGACCGGCGCGGCCCGGCTGGTGGACCTGCCGGTGCGGCCGGTCGCCGGCGGCCCGGCCGGGATCGACCTGGCGGTGCTGCGCGCCGAGCTGCGCCGGGCCCGCTCCGAGGGGCTGCGCCCGCGCGCCTGCTACGTGATGCCCGACTTCGCCAACCCGTCGGGCACCAGCATCGACCTGGCCGACCGGCGGCGTCTGCTCGACCTCGCCGCCGCCGAGGACCTGCTGCTGATCGAGGACAATCCGTACGGGCTCTTCCACGCCGACGACGCGCGTCGGGTGCCGACGCTCAAGGCGCTGGACACCCGCCGCCGGGTGGTCTACCTCGGCTCGTTCGCCAAGACGGTGCTGCCCGGGGCCCGGGTCGGCTACGTGGTGGCCGACCAGCGGGTGCGCGACTCCGACGGGACGGTGGGGCTCCTCGCCGACCAGCTCGCCAAGATCAAGAGCATGGTCACGGTGAACACCTCGGCGATCTCCCAGGCCGTCGTCGGCGGCGCGCTGCTCGCCCACGGCGGCAGCCTCGTGGCCGCGAACACCCGGCAACGGGCCGTGTACGCCCGCAACCTGCGCCACCTGGTCACCGGCCTGCGACACCGGTTCCCGGCCCCGTCGCCGGTGCGCTGGACGGTCCCGGCCGGCGGCTTCTTCGCGGTGCTGCGCGTCCCGTTCCCCGTCGACGACGCGGTGCTGCGCCGCTCGGCCGAGCGGTACGGGGTGCTCTTCACGCCGATGGCGCACTTCTACGACGACACCGCGCCGGTGACCGCCCTGCGCCTGTCGATCAGCGCCGTCACCTGCGAGCAGATCGACGTCGGCCTGGACCGGCTGGCCGCGCTGATCGCCGACGAGTCGGCCCGCACGGCGTCGACCCCCACGGTGCCGGCCTGACCGCGCCCTGTCGCCGGCGCGCCACCCCCCGTGCGCCCACGGCCGAGAGGATCCGGCCATAATGGAGCGCATGGTCGCATGGGAGTACGCTCTGTTGGTCCGCCGCTACCAGGGGCAGGGGCGCAATTTCACCGTCTCGTTCGTGTGGTACGGCCCGGACGGGTCCCGCACCGACATCAGCGCCTACGGCGACACGGCCATCGCGCACCTGAACCGGGCCGGCCGGGAGGGCTGGGAGCTGGTCTCCGCCGCCGAGGACGTCAACAACATCCAGGGCAGCACCGAGGTCCACCGCTACCACCTCAAGCGCCCCCTACCCTGACCCCCCCACCCCCACCCCCACCCCCACCCCACCCCCCGCCCCCCCACCCGTCGATCATGGAGTTGTGGTGGGGGACGAGCCGGCGTAAACCGGTCCTTCCCGGCACCACCACTCCATGATCGACGCGACGCGATGCGGCGGGGCGGGGCGGGGCGGGGGTGGGGTGGGGTGGGGTGGGGGCGGGGTCAGGGCAGGGTGATCGCGGGGTAGAGGGGGAACGGGGCCAGCAGGTCGGTGGCCTGGTGGCTGATCTTGTCGGCGAGGGCCGGATCCAGGGCGTACTTGGCCTTCGACGGGGTGCCGTCGGCGTTCGAGCCGGCGGTGGTCTGGGTCAGCACGGTGTGGATCAGCTCCGCCGTGGCGTCCATCTCGGCGACACCGAGGCCCCGGGTGGTCAGCGCCGGGGTGCCGATCCGGATGCCCGAGGTGTACCAGGCACCGTTGCGGTCCTGCGGGACCGAGTTGCGGTTGGTGACGATGCCCGAGTCGAGTAGCGCCTGCTCGGCCTGCCGCCCGGTCAGCCCGTACCCGGAGACGTCGATGAGCACCAGGTGGTTGTCGGTGCCGCCGGTGACCAGCGTCGCGCCCCGGCTCAGCAGCCCCTCCGCGAGGGCCTGGGCGTTGTCCACGACGCGCTGGGCGTAGTCGGCGAAGTCGGGGCGGCGGGCCTCGGCCAGCGCCACCGCCTTGGCGGCCATCACGTGCGGCAGCGGGCCGCCGAGCACCATCGGGCAGCCCCGGTCCACCTGGTCGGCCAGCTCCGGGCCGGAGAGCACCATGCCGCCGCGCGGGCCGCGCAGCGACTTGTGGGTGGTGGTGGTGACGATGTGCGCGTGCGGCACCGGGTCGAAGTCGCCGGTGAAGACCTTGCCGGCCACCAGGCCGGCGAAGTGCGCCATGTCGACCATGAACGTCGCGCCGACCGAGTCGGCGATCTCCCGCATGATCCGGAAGTTCACCTTCCGGGGGTACGCCGAGTAGCCGGCGACCAGGATCATCGGCTTGAAGTCGCGGGCGGCCTCGGCGACCTTGTCGTAGTCCACCAGGCCGGTGACCGGGTCGGTGCCATAGCTGCGCTGGTCGAACATCTTGCCGGAGATGTTCGGCCGGAAGCCGTGGGTGAGGTGACCACCCGCGTCCAGGGACATCCCGAGCATCCGCTGGTCGCCCAGCTCCCGGCGCAGCGCGAACCAGTCGGCCTCGGTCAGCTCGTTGACCTGCCGCACCTGCGCCTTGCGCAGCGCCGGCGCCTCGACCCGGTCGGCCAGCACCGCCCAGAACGCCACCAGGTTGGCGTCGATGCCGGAGTGCGGCTGCACGTACGCGTGCGTGGCGCCGAAGAGCTCCCGGGCGTGCTCGGCGGCGAGCGCCTCGACGGTGTCGACGTTCTGGCAGCCGGCGTAGAAGCGGCGGCCGACGGTGCCCTCGGCGTACTTGTCGCTGAACCAGTTGCCCATCGCCAGCAGGGTGGCGGGTGAGGCGTAGTTCTCGCTGGCGATCAGCTTGAGCGACTCGCGCTGGTCGGTCAGCTCCGCGGCGATCGCGTCGGCGACCCGGGGCTCCACGGCGCGGATCACCTCGAGCGCGCTGCGGTATGCGGTGGACTCGGCATTCGTCGACGACATGCGACCTCCTGGTGACGTGCGGAAGGCCCAGGCGCTCGGCAGACGTCCTGATGACGGGACCGCTTCCCGATGGTTGTCCATCCCCACGCGCCAGTCACGGCCCGTGCCGATCCTACCCGCCCCCGCCGGGCGGGCCGGGGATTGGGTCGTGCCGCACGGGGCACAGGGTCAGCAGAGGCCGGCTGGGAGCCGGCCGGCGGGGAGAGGAGAGCCACCATGAGCACACCGACCAGCGAGCGGCCGTTGGCCGTGGTGACCGGGGCATCCAGCGGAATCGGCTACGAGTTGGCCGTGCAGTTCGCCGCGCACGGCTACGACCTGGTCGTCGCCGCCGAGGACGCCGGCATCGGCACGGCGGCGCAGACCCTGGGCCGCGACGGCGCGGCCCAGGTCCGCCCGGTACGGGTGGACCTGGCCACCCACGAGGGGGTGGAGGAGTTGGCGGCGACGGTCGCCACGACGCAGCGCCCGGTCGAGGCGCTGGTGCTCAACGCCGGCCGGGGCGCGGGCGGCGCGTTCGTCGGCGGCACCGACCTGCGCGACGAGCTGGAGATCGTGGACCTCAACGTCCGCTCGACGGTGCACCTGGCCAAGCGGCTGCTGCCCGGCATGGTGGAGCGGGGACGGGGACGGGTGCTGTTCACCTCGTCGATCGCGTCGACCATGCCCGGCCCGTTCCAGGCCGTCTACAACGCGTCGAAGTCGTTCGTGCAGTCCTTCGCCGAGGCGCTGCGCAACGAGCTGAAGGACACCGGTGTCACCGTCACCGCCCTGCTGCCGGGCCCCACCGACACCGAGTTCTTCGAGCGCGCCGAGCTGACCGACACGCGGATCGGCCAGGGCCGCAAGGACGACCCGCGCGAGGTCGCCGAGCAGGGCTTCAAGGCGCTGATGCGGGGCGATCAGACGATCACCGCCGGCTCCTTCACGAACAAGGTGCAGACCGCCGTCGGGAAGGTGGTGCCGGACCGGCTCAAGGCCGCGCAGCACCGCAGGATGGCCGAGCCCGGTTCGGGCGAGTGAGCGGTCGGGGCGAGTACGCCTCGGCCCGATGAGCGGATGCGGCCCGCGCACCGGGTCGCATCCGCGCGATCGGCCGCCGGCATGTCGTGGTCCGCCCGCCGGTCCCATAGGATCGGCTGATGGGGGAGGAACAGGGCGCGCTGCTCGCCATCAGCGACCTGCACGTGGCGTACGCGGAGAACCGCGCGGTCGTCGAGGGGCTGCGCCCCCGATCGCCGGCCGACTGGCTGCTGGTCGCGGGCGACGTGGGCGACACCATGGCCGACGTCGAGTGGGCGCTCGACCTGCTCAGCCGGCGCTTCGCGAAGGTGGTCTGGGCACCCGGCAACCACGAGCTGTGGACGCCCCGGGCCGACCCGGTCACCCTGCGCGGAGAGGCCCGCTACCGGCACCTGGTCGAGTTCTGCCGGGGCCTGGGCGTGGTCACGCCCGAGGACCCGTACCCGGTGTGGCGGGGCGCCGGCGGGCCGGCGCTGGTGGTGCCGCTGTTCCTGCTCTACGACTACAGCTGGCGCCCCGAGGGGCTGGCCACCCGCGAGGCGGCGCTCGCCGAGGCGTACCGGACGGGAATCGTCTGCACCGACGAGTTCATGCTGCACCCCGACCCGTACCCCAGCCGGCAGGCGTGGTGCGAGGCCCGGGTGAGCGCGACCGCCCGGCGGCTCGACGACCGCGACCCGGCGCTGCCGACGGTGCTGGTCAGCCACTGGCCGCTGGTCCGGGAGCCGACCCGGGTGCTGCGCTACCCGATCTTCGCCCAGTGGTGCGGCACCGACGCCACCGCCGACTGGCACGTGCGCTACGGGGCCGTCGCCGCCGTCTACGGCCACCTGCACATCCCCCGCACCACCTGGTACGACGGGGTGCGCTTCGAGGAGGTCTCCGTGGGCTACCCCCGGGAATGGCGCCCCCGCGCCACCCCACCGGGCCAACTGCGCCAGATCCTCCCGCCGCCGCCGCGCTGAGCGGCGAGGGCCCGGCCGCCGGGCCGGCCCCCGCCGTCGGGGTCGATCGGCTCAGGCGGTGACCGCGTCGACGGCCTTCTTGATCGCCTTCGGGGAGGTCGGGCTGCGCGGCGCGTCCGGGCGCAGCGCGATCATCCGCTCGCCGATCTCCTGCAACTGCTTGCGGCCGAGCGCCTCCCGCACCTTCGGGAACCACTCCTGCTCCTCCTCCTCGACGTGGTGCTCCACGTTCTCGATCAGCACCGTCGTCTTGGCGTTGAAGTGCTCGTCGTCGGCGTCCATGGTGGCCAGCTCGGCGCAGAGCAGGTCGGCGACGTGGTGCTCCTCGTAGGATTCGAGGATGTCGTCCTCCAGCTCCGGCACCAGCTTGCGGACCTCCGGATACATCACCTCGTTCTCCAGGTAGGTGTGCACGGTGAGGGCCTCCAGGATCTGCCCGACCAGCTTGCGCCGCTGGCTCGCGGGGCCGTCCTCGGCCGCGGAGAACGCCTTGAACAGGCGGCGCATCTCCTGGTGGTCCTCCTTCAACAGGACGATGGCATCGGTGGACACCGGCTGACCTCCTCGATTCGACTGGTGGCCCCTCGGTACCCCGAGCCCGGTGGCGAAAACAGCCCGCACCCGATGGGTGTCCCGAACCCGTCGGGTCGACCCGGCGACGGGCGAGGGCCCGGCGCGCACGCGCCGGGCCCTCGCCGTCGATCATCGGTGCTGCGGTCAGGCGGTCACCGCACCGCGTGGTACGCGTTGACGATGCCCGAGCCGTAGAACCCGTTGTAGTTCTTCGAGCCGGAGCACTTCGCGTCGTACGCGTTCGGGCCGGCCGGGATCAGCGGCACCGGGTTGTACACCCCGGCGGGGCAGGCCCGCTCCACCGCGGTCTGCTGCAGGAACAGCGTCAGCACCACCGGCCCCATCCACGGGTGGGCCGAGGCCGCCAGGGCGGCGACGCCCGCCGCGTGCGGCGACGACATCGAGGTGCCCTGCTTGAAGCCCCAGCCGTTCGCCCCGGTCGCCGGGTTGTAGGTGGTGGAGAGGATGCCGTCGGTCGCGGTCGACTGCACACCCTGGGTGCGGAAGCGGGTGTCACCGCCGGGGGCGGTCACCTCCACGACGCCCTTGCCGTACGAGGAGTAGTAGCTCTTCTCCCCGGTCGGGCCGACCGCCGACACCGTCACCACGCCCGGCACCTCGGCCGGCAGCACGCGGCACTCGCTGCCCAGGTTCGGGCGGGTCTCGGGGGTGCCGTTGTTCGGGCTGCCCTCGTCGGTGATCTTGCCGGAGAGATCCCAGTTGGAGTTACCGGCCGACGCCACGTTCAGCACGCCCCGGGTCTGGGAGTAGAGCACGGCCCGGTGGATCGCCTTCCACGCCGGCCGCTGCCGGGGATCGTTGACGCAGTTGAGCTCCCACGGGTCGACGAAGTAGCTGCTGTTGGTCACCTTCATGCCGTGCTCGGCGGCCCAGATGAACCCGCAGACCGCCGCCTCGGGGAAGATGAAGCCGTCGTCGTTGACCACCTTGACGGAGGCGACCTTGACGCCCGGGGCGATGCCGGCGACGCCGACGCCGTTGACGGCGGCGGCGATGGTCCCGGCCACGTGGGTGCCGTGGTCGGAGGTGGTCGGGTTCCAGGCGGCCTCGCTGGTGTCGGGCACGCCGCCGACGCAGGACGCGCTCTTGTCCTTGGCGATCTGGCTGGCCAGGTCGGGGTGGCTGCTGGAGATGCCGCTGTCCAGCACGCCGACGACCACGCTGGAGCGGCCGTCGTTGATCGCGTGGGCCTGCGGGAGGCCGATCATCGGCATGTCCCACTGCTGGCCGTACATCGGCTCCCCGGTCGGGTCGCCCGTGCCGTTGACCACGGCGGCGGCGGGGACCTCCACGGTGGTGCCCTCCTCGAGGGCGGAGCCGAGGCCGGCGGTGGAGGCGGCCGCCTCGACGCCGGCGCCCTTGACGTCGGCGACGAAGTTCGGGTTGCCGGACCGGGCGACGAGCACCCCGATCTGGTCGTAGCGGGCCACCACCGTGCCGCTGGCGGCGGCCACTCGGGCGGCCGCCCGGTCGGTCTTGCCGCCCAGCGGGGCGATGACCAGGTAGGTGCTGCCCGGACCGGCGGCCGCCGCCGGGGTCAGTCCGCCGACGAGGGCGAGACCCGCGCCGAGCGTGACGGCGGACGCGGTGGCCAGGGTCTTGCGACGGAGGTTCTTCACACACTCTCCCAGGGGGCTGCTCCGGCCGGGCCGGGCCCGAAAGGGGGCGCGGCCCGGCGGGAGGCGGACGGGACGCCCGCCTCCGAGGCCTCAGCCTAGGAAAAGCCCGTCCCGGCCCATACCGCCGTTCGGACAGAAGCGGCGGTCAGACGGTGGCCAGGGTGTGCGGGATCTCGTCGAGCAGCTCGCGGGCGAGGAAGCCGATCCGGCCGTACTGGGGGACCAGCCGCTGCCCGCTGACCGCATGCGCGAAGGCCGCCCAGCAGGCCGCCTGGGCCGGCTCGGTGCCCCGCGACAGCAGCCCGGCCAGCAGCCCGGCGCGCACGTCACCGCTGCCGGAGGTGCCCAGCCCGGCGTCGCCGCTCTCCTCCCGCCAGCACCGCCCGTCGGGGGTGGCGATGTGGCCGTAGAGGGAGACCACCGCCTCGTACCGGTCGGCCAGGGCGAGCGCCTCGGCGTCCAGGTCGTCGCCGGGCTCGCGGCCCAGCAGGTGCGCCGCCTCGGTGAGGTTGGGGGTCAGCACCACCGGCCGGCCCGAGCCGACCAGCAGGTCGGGGGCGTGGCTCAGCGCCCCGAGGGCGTACGCGTCGAGCACCAGCGAGGTCCGCACCGGCGCGGCGTCGAGGACCGCGCGCAGCAGCTCCCCGGTCGCGTCGATGTCCTTGAGGCCGGGGCCGACGGCGACCACGTCGGCGTCGGCCACCAGGGCGCCCAGCAGCTCACCGGGGTTACCCCCGACGGCCCCGTCGGCGGTCTCGGGCAGGCCGACCACCAGCGCCTCCGGCACCTGGATGCTCAGCGCGGCGGCGGTGGACTCGGCGGCGGCGAGTTGCAGCACCCCCGCGCCGGCCCGCAGCGCGGCGACCCCGGCCAGCAGCACCGCGCCCGGGGTGAACCGGGAACCGCCGACGACCAGCACCGTGCCGCGCGCCTCCTTGCCTCCGGTGGGCACGGGCAGCGTCCACCGGCGCAGCAGCGCCGGCGTGATCACCTCAGACCGGTTCGGCATGGACCTCGTCCTCCCTGGTGGGTCGGGCGCCCTGCCGGTGCAGGTGGCGGACGTCGTTGAAGGTGTCGGCGACGAGGCGGCCGTCGGCGTCGGCCGACCAGCCGGTGACCGAGCAGTTGGCGATCACGTGCTGGCGGGTCAGCCCCATCAGCTCCGCCTCGGTGAGGCCCTCCACCAGATAGCGAAGCAGGAACACCAGCGCGTCGTGGCCGAACAGCAGCACCCGTTGGTCGGCGTGGTCGCGGCGCAGGTCGCCGAGGAGGGTGCGCAGCCGCAGCGCCACGTCCGTCCACGACTCGCCGCCGGGGGGCCGGTAGTAGAACTTGCCCAACCGGGTCCGCCGCGCCGCCTCGTCGGGGAAGCGCCGGGTGACCCCGTGCGCGGTCAGCCCGTCGAGGATGCCCAGCTCCCGGTCGCGCAGCCGCTCGTCCCGACTGACCGGGATGCCGGTGCCGGCGAGGGCCAGCTCGGCGGTCTGCACCGCCCGCAGGTACGGCGAGACCACCGCCACGTCCGGCCGCCGCCGCTGCGGCAGCTCGGCCAGCCAGCGCCCGGTGGCGCGGGCCTGCTCCTCGCCGGTGGCCGACAGGGGCACGTCCGCGTCGCGGTGGGTCAGCCCGATCAGCTCGGCGCCGGTGGCCTCCGCCTCCGTCGCCGCCACGTTCGCCGTGCTCTCGCCGTGGCGCACGATCCACAGCGTTGCCAGTTCCGCCATGCGGCACCCGTACCCGGGTGGGGGTCGGGGTAATCCCGGCGCGGCCGGGGGTCAGCGGGGCGTGAGCCGGAAGCCGACGCCGCGCACCGCGTGGATCGTCGCCGAGGTGCCCAACCGGGCGAGCTTGCGCCGCGCGCGGCGCACCAGCGAGTGCATGTCGGAGCCGCGCCCCAGGTGTTGGGTGCCCCACACCTCGCGGTGCAGCCGCCGGTAGGTCCAGACGTGCCCCGGCGTGGCGGCCAGGCACCGCATCAGGTCGTGTTCCAGCGGGGTCAGCGCGATCTCGTAGTCGCGCCAGCGCAGCACCCGTCGGTCGGAGTCGACGCTGAGCTCTCCGGCGGGACCGCCGTCGCCCCGCACCGCCACCGCGACGGCCGGCGCGGCGGCGGGCTCGGCCGGCCCGGCGGCGGGGGCGCGGACCACGCCGAGGAACCGCCGGGCCTGCTCGACGCTGGAGACGACCAGGAACGCCTGGGTGCCGCCGAAGAGCTCCGCGAGCCGGCGGCGCTGCGCCGCCGAGGCGGCGATGCCGATGGTCAACGAGGTGCTCCCACTCATCTGCCCAGCCCTTTCCACCACCGGCGCGGGGGCCGCGCCCTGGCGTGCCGCCCCGGTGCCGACCGCGCGGGCGGGGGCGTTACCCGAGTACCGGCAGACTAATGGAGATCAATGCGACGGGCAACGATGTCCGCCGGCTTTCGCCGCCGGCCGACCGGGTGCGGCTCGACGGGCGCGCCGGGCGGCCGGCGACCCCGTCCTCGAGGTCGCCCGAGAAGGTCGTGCGGCGGCGGCCGAGTGGATCGTCGATGGGGTGTGTCCCGTGATCGGCCAGTGCTTAATAAATGACGTCATTAAAGTCCCCCACCGGCGGTTTCGTCAAGGGTGAGGCCTCCCTGGCGGGCAGAAGTCGCGCCGATTCGAAGTGTCTTCTGTCGATGTATTGACGGGGCTCCGACCGGCCGCGACACTCTCAGTCCGAGAGCGCTCTCCGGTCCGATGCGCCCCGTTGGCACCGGGCCGAGGGGCACCCGCGATCCGCTCGTCGTCCCGGCGGCCGCAGTCCTCTATCGACAGGCGAAGCCATGACATCTCCCGTCCCACCCGTCCCCCTGGCGCCGAGGCGTCGCTCCGGCCGGCGGCGTGGCCTCGTCGGCCTGGTGGTCGCGCTGGTCGCGGCGCTGGCGCCGACCGGCCTGGCCGCGCCGGCGCAGGCCGCGCCGGTGCTGCTCTCCCAGGGCAAGCCGGCGACCGCCTCGTCGGTGGAGAACGGCGGCACGCCCGCCGCCGCGGCCGTCGACGGCAACACCGGCACCCGCTGGTCGAGCGCCGCCGCGGACCCCCAGTGGCTCCAGGTCGACCTGGGCGCCCGCGCCACCGTCACCCAGGTGACCCTGGTCTGGGAGGACGCCTACGCCCGCGCCTTCCAGCTCCAGACCTCCGACAACGGCACCACCTGGACCACCGTCCACAGCACCGCTGCCGGCACCGGCGGCACGCAGACCATCCCCGTCACGGGGGCCGGCCGGTACGTGCGGATGTACGGCACCGCGCGGGCCACCCAGTACGGCTACTCGCTGTGGGAGTTGCGGGTCTACGGCGAGACCGGTGGCGGCACGCCCACCTGCGACACCGCCAACGCCGCCCAGGGCCGCCCGGCGACCGCCTCCTCGGTGGAGAACGCCGGCACGCCCGCCGCCGCGGCCGTCGACGGCGACGCCGGCACCCGCTGGTCGAGCGCCGCCGCCGACCCGCAGTGGCTCCGGGTCGACCTCGGCTCCAGCCGATCGATCTGCCGGGTCCAACTGAGCTGGGAGGCCGCGTACGCCCGGGCCTTCCAGCTCCAGACCTCGGCCGACGGCAGCGCCTGGACCACCGTCTGGTCCACCACCACCGGCGCGGGGGGCACCCAGTCGGTGGACCTCACCGCGACCGGCCGCTACCTGCGGATGTACGGCACCGCGCGGGGCACCGAGTTCGGCTACTCGCTCTACGAGATGAGGGTGCACGTGACCGGGTCCGACGTCCCGCCGGTCGAGCCGACCGACCCGCGCAACCCGAACCTGGGCCCGAACACCTTCGTGTTCGACCCGTCCACCCCGACCGCCACCATCCAGAGCCGGTTGAACACCCTGTTCACCCAGCAGGAGACCAACCAGTTCGGCCCGCAGCGCTACGCCGTGCTGTTCAAGCCGGGCAGCTACACCGCCGACGTCAACCTCGGCTTCTTCACCCAGGTCGCCGGCCTCGGGATGAGCCCGGACGACGTCAACCTCAACGGCCACGTCCGGGTCGAGGCGTTCTGGATGGGCGGCAACGCCACCCAGAACTTCTGGCGCGCGGCGGAGAACCTGTCGGTGACCCTGCCGGCCGGGACGAGCGTGGAGCGGTGGGCGGTGTCGCAGGCGGCCCCCTACCGGCGGATGCACCTGCGCGGCGCGCAGAACCAGATCCAGCTCTGGAACGGCGGCGACGGCTGGTCCAGCGGCGGCCTGATGGCCGACACCAAGATCGACGGGCAGGTAGTCTCCGGCTCCCAGCAGCAGTGGTACTCGCGCAACAGCGAGTTCGGCTCCTGGACCGGCTCGGTGTGGAACATGGTCTTCCAGGGCGTCACCGGCGCGCCGCCGCCCAGCTTCCCCAACCCCTCCCACACCGTCATCGCGCAGACCCCGCAGGTGCGGGAGAAGCCGTTCCTCTACGTCGACGGCACCGGCGAGTACCGGGTCTTCGTCCCCGCGCTGCGCACCAACTCCACCGGCACCAGCTGGTACGGCAAGACCCCGGCCGGCACGTCGCTGTCGCTGGCCGACTTCTACGTCGTGCAGCCCGGCGTCGGCGCGGCGACCATCAACGCGGCCCTCGCCCAGGGCAAGCACCTGCTCTTCACCCCGGGCGTGCACCACGTCAGCGAGCCGATCAACGTCGACCGGGCCAACACCGTCGTGCTCGGCCTGGGCCTGGCCACCATCCAGCCCGACAACGGCACCGCCGCCATGCGCATCGCCGACGTGGACGGGGTGAAGGTCGCCGGCATCATGGTCGAGGCCGGCGCGGTCAACTCGCCGGTGCTGATGGAGGTCGGCCCGGCCGGCTCGGCGACCAGCCACGCCGCCAACCCGACCTCGCTGCACGACGTCTTCTTCCGCATCGGCGGGCCGGGCGTCGGCCGGGCCACCACCACGCTGACCGTCAACAGTGACGACGTCATCGGCGACCACATGTGGCTGTGGCGGGCCGACCACGGCGACGGGGTGGGGTGGGCGACGAACACCGCCGACACCGGCCTGACCGTCAACGGCGACGGCGTCACCATGTACGGGCTCTTCGTCGAGCACTACCAGAAGTACCAGACCGTCTGGAACGGCAACGGCGGGCGGACGTACTTCTACCAGAACGAGATGCCCTACGACCCGCCGAACCAGGCCGCCTGGGCCAACGGCACGACCCGGGGGTACGCCGCGTACAAGGTGGCCGCCGGGGTCACCAGCCACCAGGCGTACGGGCTGGGCAGCTACTGCTACTTCAACGCCAACCCGGCGGTGGTCGCCGACCGGGCCATCGAGGCGCCCACCAACCCGAACGTCCGGTTCACCAACATGGTGACCGTGTCGCTCGGCGGCGTCGGCACCATCAACCGGGTGGTCAACAACGTCGGCGGCACCGCGAACGCCGCCAACCAGGTGGTCTACCTGACCACGTACCCGTAACCCCCGCAGCCCGCGGGCCCGGCAGCGTCATCGGCCGGGCCCGCGGCCGTGCGGTCAGGACATGCTGGCCCTCGGCGCGCCCGGGCCCGGGTCGATCCTGGTCGGGCCGGCGGCCGACGGGCGTACGTCGAAGGTGAAGATCTCGGTGGGCAGGTAGACCGTCGCGCAGGAGTTGGGGATGTCCACCACCCCGGAGAACCGGCCCTCGATCGGTGCCGCGCCGAGCAGCAGGTACGCCTGCTCGGGCTGGTAGCCGAAGCGGGTCAGGTAGTCGATGGCGTGCAGGCAGGCGCGCTGGTAGGCCAACTGCGAGTCGAGGTAGCGCTGCTGGCCGTCGAGGGTGACCGACAGCCCGGAGAAGGCCAGCCACTGGCTGTACTGCGGCGGGGTGTTCCCCGGCAGGAAGATGGCGTTCTCGGCGACGCCGTACGTCTGCATGCCGTTCTTGATCAGGTCGACGTGCAGGTCGATGAAGCCGCCCATCTCGATCGCCCCGCAGAAGGTGATCTCCCCGTCGCCCTGGGAGAAGTGCAGGTCGCCCACGGAGAGGTGCGCGCCGGGCACGTAGACCGGGTAGAAGACCCGGGTGCCGGCGGTGAAGTTCTTGATGTCCTGGTTACCGCCGTTCTCCCGGGGCGGGGCGGTGCGGGCGGCCTCCGCCGCCACCCGGTCGAACTCCGCGCCGGTGAGGGTGCCGAGGATCGCGTCCTGGGGCTCCGGGGCCAGGGCCAGCGGCGGCACCCGGTCCGGGTCGGTGGCGCGCAGCGCGCCCTCGCGCCGGTTCCAGGTGGCCAGCAGCCCCGCAGACGGGGCGGTGCCCATCAACCCGGGGTGGGTGATGCCGGTGAACTCGACGCCGGGGATGTGCCGGGAGCTGGTCTGCCGGCCGCTGAAGTCCCAGATGGCCTTGTACGCGTCGGGGAACTGGTCGGTGAGGAAGCCGCCCCCGTTGGTCTTGGGGAAGACCCCGGTGTAGCCCCAGCCCTGGCCGGCCAGCGGCCCGGAGTCCTCCTGCGGGATCGGCCCGAGGTCGAGGATGTCGACGACGAGCAGGTCGCCCGGCTCCGCGCCCTGCACGGCGATGGGGCCGCTGAGCGCGTGCACCCGGGTCAGCGGGGCGTCGCGGATGTCCTCGGCCGAGTCGTCGTTGCGGATCGCCCCGTCGAACCACTCCCGGCAGTGCAGCCGGAACGACTGGCCGGGCCGGACGGTGACCACGGGTGGGATGTCCGGGTGCCACCGGTTGTGGCCGATCTTCTCCTGGTCGGTGAACCTTCTGGCGGAGTCGAGCGGGAACAGTAGTTCGGGCATGTCGTCGCATCTTTCGCTCGGGCCGGCGGCATCGGCCGGCAGGGGCCGGTCACCGGCGGTGTGGGCCGCTCACGGGCGGGGCAGGCGGGCGTGGGCCGGATTCGTCGACCACCGCACCGGGGCGCCGCCCGGCACGCGCGTCACCACCTCCGGGGTCTCCGCGCTGCGCTCGGTCCGGTCGATCGCGTGGCGCAGCGCGGCCGGCGTGCGGGTGAGCCGGGGTGCGGTGAAGACCCGGGCGGCCGGGCGGCCGCACCGTGGGCAGGGCGCGGCGGCCCCGGCGGTGCCGATCGGCAGCGCGGTGTCGAAGCTGCCGTCGCGTTGGCACCGGTACTCGTACGTGGCCATCTTCACCGCCCCCTCGCCGCGTTCGGCGGCCCCGTCGCCCACCTGCCCATTCTCGGCCGGTGTCGCGCTCGCGCGGGCGGAAAGCCACCAACGGGGGACGAGCGCGCACCCGCGTGGACCGGCGGTGGCGGGCGGGCGGCGCAGCGGCCCTACGGCGCGTCGACGACCTCGCGCCCGAGCGGCCAGAACGCCGCGGGCACGAGCTTGAAGTTCGCGATGCCGAAGGGGATGCCGACGATCGTGACGCAGAGCGCGATGCCGGCGAGGACGTGGGACAGCGCCAGCCACCAGCCGGCCAGCACCACCCAGAGGACGTTGGCCACGCCGGAGGGGGCACCGGCGCCGGGCCGGGGCACGAGGGTGCGGCCGAAGGGCCAGAGTGAGTAGCTGGCCAGGCGCAGCGACGCGACCCCGAACGGGATCGTGACGACGAGCAGGAAGCAGATCAGCGCGGCCAGACCGTATCCGAGGGCGAGGACGAAGCCGCCGCCGAAGACCAGCCACAACACGTTGAGCAGGAAACGAATCACCCCTCAAGCATGACCGCCGCCCGCCACTGCGCCGGACGGGCCGGGTCGGCCGGTCTTCCCGGTGAGCCGGTCGAGTTCGCTGGCGCGGCTGCGCCCCACCCGTTCCGCGAGCTGCCGGGTGCGGGCGTCGGAGCCGTTGGCCCGCTCGGAGTCGGCCAGCCGCGCGCCCTGCTCCACGTGCTCGCGCAGGGTCTGCCGCAGGGCGCGGTCGAACGCCGGGCCGCGCAGGGCGCGCAGCGCGTCGAGGTCGGCGGGGACCACCATCCCGGGCAGGTCGTGCCCCTCGTGCGCGTTGGCGGTGGGGAGCCCGGCGCCGTCGCGCAGCCGCCGCAGGTCGTCGAGCTCCGCGCGTCGCGCCGCCGCGATCAGCGCGGCCGTGTCCCCGACGCCGGTGTCGGCGCTGCGCCCGGGGGCCAGGTCGAGCGCCTTGAGGACCTGCTCGTTCATCGGGATCATGAGCTGGATCCACGCCGCGTCGGTGCCGCCGAGCGGGGCGGCGTCGGCGCCGGCCTGGGCGGGCGGTGCGGGCGACGGCCGGTCGGGCGGCTGCGCGCGGCAGCCGGTCACCGAGGCCACGACGGCGAGCAGCGCACCGACGAGCGGGACCGCGACCCTCGCCGCCGACGTGCGGGGCAGACGAGGGGGAGCGGCCGTCACGGGGCCCCCGTCGGGGACCGGGCGGCCGACGGGCCGCCGGTCGCGGCCGGCGCGGATCGACGACGGGGCAAGGCTGCGAGGCATCGACACTTCCTGTGGGGCGGTGGGGGACCGGCGCGAGGGCCGGGCTGCGACGGGCGACGCGCTCCCGGCCCGTCCACTCTCGGCGCTGCCGTCCGCGACTGTCAATGCCACCCGATCGATGCCCGCGCGAGGAAGCCCGCCGCCTCGCGCCGGCCGGAAGCGACGGCGGCCACCTCGCGCCGCGTCGAGGTGGCCGGTCCTGGCCCAAGCCGACAAGACATCGATGAGTATGGTTATACTCGGGCATGCGTCGAGTCCTCGCCCTGTTGGCAGCCGCGCTCGTG
Organism: Micromonospora sp. DT233; assembly: GCF_049841815.1. Lineage (NCBI taxonomy): Bacteria > Bacillati > Actinomycetota > Actinomycetes > Micromonosporales > Micromonosporaceae > Micromonospora > Micromonospora sp. DT233. Next base: position 293,664 of record NZ_JBNCLB010000007.1, read on the forward strand.
GCCGCCCCCCTGTTCGCCAGCGCGCCGGCCGCCGCCGCGGCGACCACACCCGCGGCCCTCGTCATCGGCAGCGACTTCCCCGACCCGGACGTGCTCAAGGTCGGCGCCACCTACCACGCGTACTCGACCAACAACGGCAACGGCAACGTGCCCGTCGCCACGGCGACCTCGCTGACCGGGCCGTGGACCCGGCGCGCGGACGCGCTGCCGACCCTCGGCGCGTGGGCCACCGGCGGCCGCACCTGGGCCCCCGACGTGACCCAGCGCGCCGACGGCAGGTACGTCCTCTACTACACCGCCCTCAGCCGCGCCGTCGGCCGGCAGTGCATCGGCGCGGCCCTGGCCACCTCGCCGCTGGGCCCGTTCGCCCCCGTCGGCACCGGCCCGCTGGTCTGCAACGGCGGCGAGGGCGGCGACATCGACGCGTCCAGCTTCGTCGACGGCACCGGCCTGCGGTACCTGCTCTACAAGGACGACGGCAACGCCATCGGGCAGCCGACGAACCTGTGGTTGCAGCGGGTCGCCGCCGACGGCGTGACGCTGCAGGGCGCCCGGGTGGAGCTGCTGCGCAACGACCGCGCGGAGGAGGGCGGCATCATCGAGGCGCCCGTGCTGACGAAGGTGGGGGAGCGCTACGTGCTCTTCTACTCCCTCGGCGGCTACGGCGGCGACGGCTACCAGAGCAGCTACGCGACCTCGACCGCGCTCACCGGCCCCTACACCAAGGCGTACCGCTCGCTGCTGACCACCGCGAGCGTCGACGGGTCGGTGCGGGGCCCGGGCGGCGCCGACGTGGTCCGCGAGGCCGGCGGCGACCACATCGTCTTCCACGGCTGGATCAACAACTACAGCGCCCGGGGGATGTACGTGGCCGCGCTCGGCTGGTCCGGCGGGTATCCCGTGGTGCGTGGCAGCCGGGTGCGCTACGAGGCGGAGCGCGGCGCGCTGCACAACTGCGCGCCCCGCAGCACCGCCACCGCCTCGCAGGGGCAGGCGGTGGCCTACCTCGACTACGCCGACAGCTGGGTCGACGTCGCCGTCTTCGCCCCGCGCGCCGGCGCCTACACCGCCCACGTCGCCTACTCCGCCGGGTACGGCGACGCCACCCAGACGCTGACCGTCAACGGCGCGGCCGCCCAAGTCGTCAGCTATCCCAACACCGGGTGGGAGACCTGGCGGCAGGTGGCCGTCCCGGTCACCCTGAACGCGGGCGTCAACACCCTGCGGCTCACCCACCGGGACCGCTGGGCCGAGCTGGACTTCATCGAGGTCGCCTAGGCCGGCCCGAGCGCCGCCGCTGGCCGTCCCCGCGTCGCCACGCCGGGCCGCCCGGACCTGCTGACCCCGGGCCGACGGGATGATCGGTACCGTCGAAGCCACCCGAGCCGGGTCGGCTGGCTCGGCGCGCCCGGCACCGGCCGGCGCGCAGTCGGGGCCGCCGGCCCGGCGCGGGGCGGGGAGGGGGAACGGTGGCCGATCCGCTGCCCGTGGTCGTCGTGGGTGCCGGGCCGACCGGGGTGACGGCGGCCCTCCTGCTGGCCGCGTACCAGGTGCCGTCGGTGGTGCTCGACCGGTGGCCGGCCCCCTACCCGCGACCCCGCGCGGTCCACCTCGACGACGAGGTGTGCCGGATCCTGCACCGGGTGGGGGTGCACGAGGAGTTCGCCGCCGTCTCCCGGCCGGCCGAGGGGCTGCGGCTGCTCGGCCCCGACCACCGCGTCCTGGCGCAGTTCAGCCGGCGTACGGCGGCCGGTGCCCACGGTCACCCGCAGGCGAACATGTTCGACCAGCCGACGCTGGAGGCCATCCTGCGCCGCGCCGCCGACCGTGAGCCGCTGGTCACCCTGTGCGGCGGTGTCGAGGTGACCGCCGTGTCGACCGGTGACGACGGGCTGGTGACGGTGGCGCTCACCGACCGGGGGTCGGGGCGGCGGCGGGCGCTGCGCGCGCGGTACGTCCTGGGCTGCGACGGTGCGAACAGCACCGTCCGGGCCGGGATCGGCGCGGGAATGCGCGAGCTCGGTTTCGCCCAGCGTTGGCTCGTGGTCGACGTCGACACCGACGCCGAGATCGACGCGTGGGCCGGCGTGCACCAGGTCTGCGATCCCCGCCGGGCCGCCACCTACCTGCGGGTCGGCGCCCGACGCCACCGGTGGGAGTTCCGGCTGCTGCCCGGCGAGACGGCCGCCGTGATGTCCGCCCCCGCGACCCTGCACGCGCTGCTGCGGCCCTGGACGGCCGACCTGCCGTTCGCGGCGCTGACGGTGCTGCGCTGCGCGGAGTACACCTTCCGCGCCCAGGTCGCCGACCGGTGGCGGGTCGGGCCGGTGTTCCTGCTCGGTGACGCCGCCCACCTCACCCCGCCGTTCATCGGTCAGGGGCTGGGCTCCGGCCTGCGCGACGCGGCCAACCTGAGCTGGAAGCTCGCCGCCGTGCTGACCGGTGGGCTGCCCGAGGCCGCGCTGGGCAGCTACCAGGCCGAGCGCGGGCCGCACGTCACCGCGCTGATCCGGCTCGCCGTGGGCGTCGGTCGGGCGATGACCCAGGGCGGTCGGGTCGGCGACGCGGCGCGGCGGGTCGTGGTGCCCCGGCTCGCCCACGTTCCCGGCCTGCGGGCCAGGGTCCTCGACAGCACGACCCCGCCCCTGCGCCCCTCGGCGCTGCGCCGGCGGCGTCGGTGGCCGTGGGGGCGCGCCGGCCGACTCTGCCCGAACCCGGTCCTGGCCGACGGCCGCAGCCTCGACGACGTGCTCGGCTCCTGTTTCGCCGTGCTCACCGTCGGGCCGGTGGACCGGTGGGCGGTCGCCGAGGCGGGTCGGCGGCGGGTGGTGCTGGTCCGCGTGGCTCCGTCCTCGACCCTCGGGCGGTGGCTGCGTCGGGGTGGGGCCCGCGCGGCGCTGGTGCGTCCCGATCGGACGGTGCTGCGCACGGGCGGCGACCCGGCGGCTCTGGTCGGCCTCGCGCCGATCCTGCCGCGCGCGGCGCCCCCGGGGGCACCGACGCGTCGGGCGGGCCGGGGCGAGGGCGGGCCCGACCAGGTCGGATGACCCGGCCCGGACCAGGGCACCCAACAATTAACACTCTTGACAGAAGTTGGTAACATCGACAAACTTCGTTTAGAGAGCGCTCTCAGTGCCGCCCGTCACCCCCGACCGGACCGAGAGCCGAGGAGGCTCCCATGACCCGATTCCGACGCGTTCCCCGGGCGCTCGCCCGCGCCGCACTCACCCTCGCCGTCGTCGCGGCGTCGCTCGTCCTGCCCGGCCCGGCGGTGCCCGCCCAGGCGGGGATCGGCGGCCTCACCTGGGCCGACGAGTTCAACGCCGGCGCCGGCACCGCCGTCGACCAGAACAAGTGGCGCTTCGACATCGGCGGCAGCGGCTGGGGCAACAACGAGCGGCAGTACTACACCAACAGCACCAGCAACGCCGTGCACGACGGCCAGGGCAACCTGGTCATCACCGCCCGCAAGGAGAATCCGGCCAACTACCAGTGCCACTACGGCCGCTGCGAGTACACCTCGGCCCGGCTGCTGACCTCGGCGACCTTCACCCAGGCGTACGGCCGCTTCGAGGCCCGCATCAAGATCCCCCGGGGGCAGGGCATCTGGCCGGCGTTCTGGATGCTCGGCAACGACATGGGCAGCGTGGGCTGGCCCAACGCCGGCGAGATCGACATCATGGAGAACGTCGGCAAGGAGCCCAACACCGTCTACGGCACCATCCACGGCCCGGGCTACTCCGGCGGCGGGGGCATCACCGGCAGCCGCACCGTCGGCTCGCCGCTGGCCGACGGCTTCCACACCTACCGGGTGGACTGGGAGCCCAACTCGATCGTGTGGTACCTCGACGGCGTCGAGTTCCACCGCGTCGACCCGAGCCGGCTGGGCGGCAACCGGTGGGTCTTCGACCACCCGTTCTTCATGATCCTCAACGTGGCGGTCGGCGGGAACTGGCCGGGCTACCCGGACGGCAGCACCCAGTTCCCGCAGCAGATGCTGGTCGACTACGTCCGGGTCAACGGCTACACCTCCGGCGGCGACAACCCGCCGCCCGGCACCACCCGGATCCGGGGTCAGCAGAGCGGCCGGTGCGTCGACATCCCGGGCGCGAACCCGATCGACGGCGCCAAGCTGCAGATCTGGGACTGCAACGCCACCGCCGCGCAGGCGTGGACCTTCGCCGCCGACGGCACGGTGCGGGCGATGGGCAAGTGCATGGACCCGGCCTGGGGCGCGACCACCAACGGCACCGAGGTCAACCTCGTCACCTGCAACAACAACCCGGTCCAGCGGTTCACCCTGAACGCCGCCGGTGACCTGGTCAACCTCAGCGCCAACCGCTGCGTCGACGTGCGCGACAACAACGCGGGCAACGGCGGCAAGCTGCAACTGTGGGACTGCGGGGGCACCCCCAACCAGAAGTGGTCCCGATACTGACCGCACCCGCGAGGACGGCGGCCGTGGCACCGGGCGCGCGAAGCGCCCGCCACGGCCGCCGTCGTCCGCCCCACCGAGACGGTACGCACCACGCAGGCGCCCGGGTCGACGATGGAGGCCACGACCGACAAGGAGCCGCCGTCGATGACGCAGACCCCGCCCGCGTCCGCCCATCGGATCGTCGACACCGCCCCGGCCGCCCGCTGGGAGGACGCCTTCCTCTCCGGCAACGGCGAGTACGGGATCATGGTGGCCGGCGCCCCGCACGCCGAGCGGATCGTGCTCAACCACCACCGCTTCGTGCTGCCCAACGGCACCCGCCACGCCCGGCCACCGCAGCTCGCCGAGCACCTGCCCCGGGTGCGCGAGCTCGTCCTCGCCGACCGGCGCGCGGAGGCCGGCGCGCTGCTGGCCGACGGGCGCGAGCTGCGCTGGACCCAGCCCTTCCACCCCGGGTACGCGCTGACCGTCGACGCGGCGTCGCCCCGGCCGACCGACGACCCACTGCCGGCGGGCTACCGCCGGGGCACCGACTTCGCCACCGGGGAGGTCGTGGTCGAGCGGGACGCCGGTCGGCGGCGCGCCTTCGTCTCCCGCGCCGACGCGCTGGTGGTGCTGCACGTCGAGACGGCCGGCTGCCTCGTCGGCCTCACCGGCGACCTGCCGGGCTGCCCGCCCGACGTGCGCTACACCACCACGGCGTACCGCCGGGGCGGGCACGTCTTCCTGCGCATCCGGGGCCGCTACCCGGCCGACGGCGACGGCGCGTACGGCTTCGAGGGGGTGACCCTGGTGCGCGGCGACGCGCGGCTCGTGGGCGACCGGGTGGCCGTGCGCGGCCCGGCCCTGCTGACCACCGTGCTGGACCGCTACGACGCCGCGCCGTGGCGGACCGCGGAGCTGGAGCGGGCCCTGCTGGCCCACGCCGGCGACGGGTACGCCGAGCTGCTGGCCCGGCACGTCGCCGTGCATGCGCCGATGTACCGGCGGGTCAGCCTGGACCTGGGCGTGCCGGACGCCGAGCGCGACCTGCCGGTGGGGGAGCTGCTGGCCCGGCAGGACGCCGCCCCCGGCGCGCTCTCGCCGGCCCTGCTGGAGCGGCTGTTCCACAGCGGCCGGTACCTGCTGATCAGCGCCAGCGGGGTGCTGCCGCCCCGGCTGACCGGCCTGTGGCTGGGCGGGTGGGGCGCGGCCTGGGCGGGCGACTTCACCACCGACGCCAACCTCAACCTCCAGCTGGCCGGGGCCAACATCGGCGCGCTGCCCGAGGTGACGGTGGCGCACGCCGCGCTGGTGGCCGGCCAGGTCGACGACTGGCGGCGCAACGCGCGGGCCGTCTACGGGGTCCGGGGGCTGCTCGCGCCGGGCCGCACCGACGGCGAGCACGGGCACCTGTTCCACTTCCGGGCCGACTGGCCGTGGGCGGCCTGGCTGGCCGGGGCGGACTGGCTGCTGCATCCCCTCTGGGAACACCACCAGGTGACCGGCGAGCCGCCGGGGGAACTGGCCGGCTGGCTGGCGGAGGCGGCGGACTTCTTCGCGGACTTCCTCACCGTCACCGACGACTCCGGCGCGGTGGTCGTGGTGCCGTCGTTCTCGCCGGAGACCGGGCCACCGGACGCCCACGGCCGGCCGGTGTACGTGGCGATCAACGCCACGATGGACATCGCCGCCGCCCGGCACGCCCTGGCCACCGCCGCCGAGGCGACCGGCGTCGACCGGTGGGCCGGGCTGCGCGGGCGGCTGCCGGCGTACCGGGTCGACGAGCGTGGGGCGCTCGCCGAGTGGGCCTGGCCCGGCCGCCCCGGCGACGAGGACCACCGGCACGTCAGCCACCTCTACCCGGTCTGGCCGCTGGACGAGATCAACCCCGACGACACCCCCGAGCTGGCCGCCGCCGCGCACCGTGCGCTGGCGCTGCGCGGCGACGAGAACCTCTCCGCCCACGGCAGCCTGCACCGGGCGCTGGTCGCCGCCCGGCTGCGCGACCCCGACCTGGTCGAGCGGAACCTGGGCAAGATCGTCGGCAACCGGATGTTCTTCCGGTCGCTGATGAGCTCGCACAACCCGGACCTGGAGATCTACAACGCCGACGCGGCGCACACCCTGCCCGGGGTGCTGATCGAGGCACTGGTGCACTCCCGGCCCGGCCTGGTGTGGCTGCTGCCCGCCGCGCCGGCCGCGCTGAGCCGGGGCACCCTGCGCGGGGTGGCCTGCCGGGGTGGGGTGCGCGTGCAGGAGCTGAGCTGGGACGAGGGCGCCCTGCGGGTGCGGTTGGTCGCGCCGACCGGGCAGCGGGTCGAGGTGCGCAGCCCGCACGGGGAGGCGACCGTCGACCTGGTCGCCGGCGAGGCCACCGAGCTGACCCTGCCCCGACCGCCGGCGGGCCATAAGATAGATGACGGTCAAAACCATTGGTAGCGTCGTCGTACACCCGGAAGTCGTCCACCCGGAACTCGATGGAGGACACATGCGCCGACCAGCTCCGCGCCTGGCGGCCGCCGCGGCCACCGGAATCCTGCTGGCCCCGCTGGGCGGCCTCGCCGCGCAGGCCGACCCGGTGGTGCCCCGGCACGCCGTCGTCGTCTGCCAGAGCGCCAGCTTCTACGCCAACTACGACTCGGCCAACGGCCCGCACGGGCTCAAGCGGACCCTGACCAACGGCAACAAGGTCGGGCACACCCCTGGCGCGCACCCGGTCTACAACGGCTGGGCCGCCGCCTTCGACTTCGGCCCCAACGACTGGGGCTACCTGCGCATCGAATGCATCGGAGGGTACGACTCATGGTGAGCGTGGGCGGGCGACGCCGGTTCGCGGCGCTGGTCGCGGGCGTGGTGGCGGTCGCGGTCGCGGTCGGCGCGCCGGCCCCGGCGCAGGCCGCGAACGGCACCATCGGGCAGCGCGAGACCGTCTGCGCCAGCGACCTGTTCGTCCGCACCACCCCCAACGGGGCGTGGATGGGCACCCTCGAACAGGGGCAGACCTTCCTGGTGGAGGGGCCCCGCAGCGGCGGCTACGTCTACGGCTTCGCCTACGGGCACATCAACCGGCGCGGCTGGGTCCAGGACGGCTGGTTCTGCTGAGCGCCGTCGGCCGAGCGCCCTCGCCATCGGTGACTCGGCGCGGCGAGCTCGATGGGCGGGCGTGTCGGCCGCCCACCGGGCTCGCCCGCCGGGACAATGCGACGGTGACGTCTTGGCACGCGCGGCCGCAGCGGCTGGGGACCGACGTGGCGGGGCGACCGGCCCCGCCCGCCGCGCCGGCACTGGACTACTACCTCGTGCACCCCGACGGCCCCGGCGGGCGCGCCGCCGCGCCGGAGGGGCTCGTGGTCGAGGAGTTCGTCCTCGACGCGGACCACTCGGCGGTACGACTCGACTCGGCCGCCTGGACGCCGGCCGACGGCCACTGGTGGGACGCGGCGGCCTTCAGCCGCAGCATCCGGGTCGACGCCGGCCTGCGCGCCCGGGTGGTCGGGGTGCCCCGGCAGCGGGCGGCGGGGGCCTACCGGCAGCTCGGCGGGGGAGAGCTGCCCGACGAGGAGACGCTGCGCGGGCACTTCCACGACGGGCAGCCACTGGGCACTGCGGCCCCGCTGCGGCTCGTCCCCGGCCCGGACGCCGGGCCCCGCCACACCCGCGTCCACCGGGTCCTCTTCGCCGCCGACCTGCGCCCCGACGGGCTGGCGAACGTGTCCGAGGCGTGGCGGATGGTCAGCGTCGGTGACCCCGGGGCGCGGGCCGTCGGGGTGGCCGAACGCCGGATCGGCCCCGACACCTTCACCTGGTACCTGCGCCGCGTCGGGGGCGGTGGCCCCTGGTGCCTCGACCTGAGCGCGGACCTGAGCACCGGCGACGCGGCGATCGGTCCGCTGCTGCGCGAGCTGACCACGCAGCTGCGGATGCAGGGGCTCATCCCGGTCACCGTCGAGCGCTTCTCCTGACGCCCGGCCGGGGTGGCCGAGCCCGCGTCGTCGGCCGGCAGGCCGGCTCGACGTCGCCGCCCGTGGCCCGGCCGGCCCCCACGCCCGTCGCGTGGGGACGACCGGGCCGCACCGCCGGGCGCTCAGCCGACGGTGCCGGTGACGGCGCCGCCGGACCTGGTGACCTGGTACGTCACCCGCTCGCCGCTCCAGAAGTGGAAGGTGAGGGTCACCGGGGCGTTGTCGTTGACCTCGGCGAAGAAGTCGGCGGTCAGGGTGATCACGTTGGTGCCGTAGTTCGGTGCGAACGTGCGGTCGAACTCCTTGAACGAGGTCCAGTTCTGCGGGCCGGCATTGCTGCCGTCGGCGTACTTCGCCTCCATCGTGGCGAGCTGGTCGCCCCGGAACTGGGTGGGGATCGCGAACGAGCTGGTCGTCCCGGTGGCGTTGGCCAGGGTCGGCCGGTCGTAAGTGAGGATGTTGATCCGCCACGGCACGCCCTGGGAGAACCGGGCGTGCAGCGTCGCGTTGACCCCGTACGCCCGGTTGCCGGTCAGCCGGGTCAGCGCCGAAGCGGTGAGCGTGAGCTGGCTGCCGCTGACGGTGTAGTCGGTGCCCCTGACTAGCTCGGTGCTGCCCTGGCGCAGGCCCTGGAAGGTGGTGCCGTTGAGGTTCAGCGTGATCGTCTTGGCGGTGATGGCGCTGGACCTGGCGTTGAAGACCAGGTCGGTCGAGGCGGTGCCCGAGCGGGTGCTCCAGCTCGACTTGAGTTGCGCGGCCAGCTCGGGATCGCTCCACTGCAACGAGGTCCGGCCGAGGTGCTGGCCGTTGTCCCAGAGCATGGTGGTGAGCTTGCGGGTGCGGGCGTAGTAGCCGAAGTACTCGAAGAACTTCAGCTTCTCGCCCTGCTCGATGGTGCCGGTGTGCCGGTCGAAGCCGAGCAGGCCGTACTCACCGATGATCACCGGGATGCCCTTGGCGACGAAGGCGTGGTACACCCGGTCGAAGGCGTCGGTGAGATCCTGCTGCGCGGTCGCGTCGAACCGGGTGCCGCCGGCGACGTTCACGCTGAACGGCCAGTACCCGTAGTAGTGCACGGTCGCGATCAGGTAGCGGTCGTTGAGCGCGGTGAAGGTGGCCGCCAGCTCGTCGACGCGGGCCTGGTCGGCGGAGGTGTGCAGGGTGGGCAGCACCAGCAGCCGGGTGGCGTTGTTGCCGCCGGAGGACCGCACGACGGTGCGGAACGACGTGTTGAGCTCGTTGAGCAGGGTGGCGTTCTGGGCGTCGCCGGAGCTGCCGGTGAACTGCGGCTCGTTGACGCTCTCGAAGACCAGCTTCGCCGACGAGCTGCGGAAGGTCGTCGAGAGCTGGGTCCAGATCGCGTTGTACTTGGCCAGCACGTTCGTCCGGTCGGTGGGCATGGTGTTGATCCACTGCCACGAGTCGTGATGGATGTTGATCATCACGTAGAAGCCGTCGGCGAGCGCCCAGTCGACGACCTCCTTGACCCGGTTCAGGTACGCCGCCTCGATGGGGTAGCCGGGCGCGGCGCCCAGGTGCGCGCTCCAGGTGACCGGGATGCGGATGCTCTTGAAGCCCTGCGCCCGCACGCCGTCCAGCAGCGCCTCGGTGATGCGCGGGTTGCCCCAGGCGGTCTCGTCGGCGCCGACGGAGTCGAGGGAGTTGCCCAGGTTCCAGCCGGGCTGCATGGCGGCCACGGCCGCCATCGCGTCACCGGCCGGCGGGGGAGTGGTGGGCGGCGGCGTGGTGGGCGGTGGGGGAGTGGTGGTCGGCGGTGGGGTGGTGGTGGGGCGGGTGCCGCCGGTGCAGGCCACCCCGTTGAGCGCGAACGCGGTGGGGTTCGTGTTCGCCCCGGACCACGAGCCGTTGAAGCCGAAGGACGCGCTCGCGTTCGTGGCGAGGGCGGCGTTGTAGCCGACGTCGGCGGCGGTCACCTCGGCACCGGCGGAGGTGACCGTGGCGTTCCACGCCTGCGTCACCCGCTGCCCGGAGGGGAACGTCCAGGTCAGCCGCCAACCGTTGAGCGCGTCGCCGAGGTTGGTCACGCTGACGTTGGCGCTGAACCCGCCCGCCCACTGGCCGCCCACCTGGTACGCCACGGAGCAACCGGCCGCCGCCTGCGCGGTGCCGGTCAGCAGCAGGCCGAGCGAGGCCAGCAGCATCGTGACGGCGGTGGCGAACGCGCCGACCCGCCATCGGGTACGTCTTGGACTCTGCTGCACGACGGTCATGACGCTCCTCGCCGGGGACGTGGTGGCGCTCGGGCGGTGGCCGTCACCGTGGCTGGGCGACGGGCGGATCGCCCGCAGATTAAGTTGTCAATCTAAACTTTGTCAATCGGCGCTTGCCTATGCCTTTGTCGGTCGAGCCGGTCGTCAGTCGCCGACGCCCAGCCGGCCGGCGAGGGTGCCGTGGAGGCGGGCGCTGGGCTGGTTCAGCTCGACGATCTCCACGGTCTTGCCACGGGTCGCGTACTTCTGCCCGATGGCGTCCAGCGCCGCGACGCTGGAGGCGTCCCAGACATGGGCGTGGGTCATGTCGATGACCACCCGGTCGGGGTCGTTGACGTAGTCGAACTGATGCACCAGGTCGTTGCTGGAGGCGAAGAAGAGCGCGCCGCGCACCGAGTAGACCCGGGTGGTGCCGTCGGCGTCGAGGACGCTGGTGACCGTGACCAGGTGGGCCACCCGCCGGGCGAAGACCACCATGGCGGCGAGCACGCCGGCCACCACACCGACCGCCAGGTTGCCGGTGGCCAGCGTCATCACGACGGTGACCACCATGACGATCGTCTCCCCGTACGGCATCCGCCGCAGCGTGGCCGGCGCGACCGAGTGCCAGTCGAAGGTCGAGACCGCCACCACCATCATCACGGCGACCAGGGCGGCCATCGGGATCACCGCCACCACGTCGCCGAGCACGACGACCAGGATCAGCAGGAACACCCCGGCGAGGAACGTCGACAGCCGGGTGCGCGCCCCGGACGCCTTCACGTTGATCATCGTCTGGCCGATCATCGCGCAGCCGCCCATCCCACCGAAGAGCCCGGTGACGATGTTCGCCACCCCCTGCCCCCAGGACTCCCTGGTCTTGTTCGACGGGGTGTCGGTGATGTCGTCGACCAGCTTGGCCGTCATCAGCGACTCCAGCAGCCCGACCAGCGCGATGCCGAGGGCGTAGGGGGCGATCACGGCGAGGGTGTCCAGCGTCCAGGGGATCTGGGGCAGGCCGAGGATGGGCAGGCTGTCGGGCAGGGCGCCCTCGTCGCCGACGGTCGGCACGCCGGCGTGGGCCACCACCGTGACCACCGTCAGCACCACGATGGCGACCAGCGGCGCGGGCACCGCGCGGGTGAGCCGGGGCAGCCCCACCATGATCGCCAGGGCCACGGCCACCAGCGGGTAGACCAGCCAGGGGACCCCGAGCAAATGCGGGACCTGCGCCGCGAAGATCAGGATGGCCAGCGCGTTGACGAACCCCACCATGACGCTGCGCGGGATGAACCGCATCAACCGGGCCACTCCCAGCGCCGCCAGGATCACCTGGAGGAGCCCGCCGAGGAGCACCGCCGCGATCAGGTGGTCGAGGCCGTGCTCCCGTACCAGCGGCGCCACCACCAGGGCGATCGCCCCGGTCGCGGCCGAGATCATCGCCGGCCGGCCGCCGCAGACGGCGATGGTCACGGCCATGGTGAAGGAGGCGAAGAGCCCGACGGTGGGGTCCACCCCGGCGAGGATCGAGAACGAGATCGCCTCGGGGATCAACGCCAGGGCCACGACGAGGCCGGCGAGCACCTCGGTCCGGAAGACCTTCGGCGCGAGCCAGGACGGGCGGGACAGTCGCGGCCGCAGGGCCGGGAAGAGCGCAGACGACATACGGCCATTTCCACTCAGATTTCGCCCCGCCGACCGGCGGGCCCGGGCGAACCTACCCGCGCGAGAAGGGGAGGTTCCCGGTCGAGTGACGCCGCTCATGCGCGCCGCGGACGACCGCCCGGCCCCGCCCGTTCCTGCGGTGTCGCGCCACCGGTCCGAGGGCCCTCGTCGGGCGCCGTCCCGGTCGGGTGGCCGGGCGGCGAGCTGAGCGGCCCGAGCTGTCCGTTCCTCCCCGGGAGTGCCCTGACCAGGGAAAATGTTCGGGTGGCCGGGCCCACTTTCCGTCGGAGGGGGGCCGATTTGGCGTGCTGCGGGCGGGGGAGTAATGTTCACGGCCGGCAGGGAAACGGGCGCCAAGCGGGTCACCGCGGCGGACGGCCTGCCGGCCTCCAGGAAAGCGCCCGGCGCGAGCCGGTCGGTGAATGGTGCCCGCAATTCGGGTGGAAGCGGTCGGATCGGTTCACACCGGTTTGACAGGGCGGAAACCAGCGGGTAACGTAGTAAAAGTGCCCGGCGCGGAAGCGCCGGGTGCGGGTACGGAAAAGCCCCGGACGGGCTCCTGCTGAGGTGGGGGTTTCGGATGGTGTGTGGTTGTTCTTTGAGAACTCAACAGGGTGCTTGATAAGCCAGTGCCAATTATGATTTA